>NZ_AP025637.1:2604253-3323507 GCF_022846615.1 Roseomonas fluvialis | reverse complement strand
CGGAAGCGCCCGAACGCACCGCGCCGGCCAGTTGCTGGCGCAGCAGGTCGCCCGCCACCACCTGCAGGAACTGCTGCTCGGTCAGCTCGTTCTGCCGCAGGAAGCCGTCCAGCACCGGGCGGGAGAACGTGCCATCCGCCCCGCGCAGCCCGGGGATGGCGAAGACCGAATCGCGCACCGCATCGGTCGGCGCGCCGATGCCCAGGCGCCGCGCCTCGGCCCGCAGCGCGCGGTCAGAGATGAGTTGTTCCAGCGCCTGCGCGGCCACCGCGCGGCGGATATTGTCGTCCGGCTCGAACCGGTTGCCGAGCTGCCGGGCGATGCGCGCCATCTCGCGCCGTGCATTCGCCTGGGCTTCCGCCAGTTCGATCGGCTCCCCGCCCACCCGCGCGACGGCGGTATCGCGGCCGAGGTTGCGCACCACGTCCTCGATCCCCCAGACGGCGAAGGACAGGATGAGCAGGACGAAGAGGATCTTGGCGACCCAGGTGCCGGCGAGGCGGCGCAGCGCGGTAAGCATGGCGCGTGCTTACCCGCCGGGGCGGGGCGGCGGAAGGGGTGCGCTGCGGCCCTTTGCCCGATCGCGGCAAATGCGGAATGATCAGGCGTTGAACACGGGGCGTCGGACCATGTGGATGCGCGGCGCGATTGGGGCGGTGGCGATGGCCCTGCTGGGTGGCGCCCCCGCCGTCGGGCAGTCGCCCGCCACCCCCGGCCCGACCTGCGAAGTGCCGCCCTTCCGCGGCATGACGCAGCCAGGCGGGGCCGACGCGCGCATGAGCGTGTCGAATACCGGCGGGTCCTGCCGCATACGCCTATGGGCGGATGTCGAGGCGCGCCAGCCCTTCGCCAGCGTCACCCTGACGCGGCCGCCGACCCAGGGCAGCGTGACGATCCTGCCCGAGGGCGTCGCCTATCGGCCCAACCCCGGCTATCGCGGCCCCGACCTGTTCGAGGTGGCGGCCAGTGGCACGGTGCGGGGCAACCCCATCTCCGGCCGCATCCGGGTCGAGGTGACCGTGCTGCCGCCGCCCTGAGGCCAGCGCGGCTTGGAGCCGGCGCGCATTTCCGATACTCCGGCACGCCCCGATGGAGACGCGCCGATGACCCCCGGAATCCGCCCGCTGATCGCCGGCAATTGGAAGATGCACGGGCTGGCGGCCGATGGCCTGGCGCTCGCCCGGGCCGTGGCGGCCGGGGCGACGGCCGGGGCAGACCTGGTGGTCTGCCCGCCCGCCACGCTGGTCGCCGCGGTGGCCGCCGCCCTGGCCGGCACGCCGGTCGCGACCGGCGGGCAGGACTGCCACGCCGCGGCCAAGGGTGCCCATACCGGGGATATCGCGGCCGCCATGCTGGCCGATGCCGGGGCGCGCTTCGTGATCCTGGGCCATTCCGAACGCCGGGCCGCCTACCGCGAGACCGACCCCACCGTGCGCGCCAAGGCCGAGGCCGCCATCGCGGCCGGCCTCACCCCCATCGTCTGCGTGGGCGAACCCGAGGATGACCGCCTGCTCGGCCGGGCGGAGGAGGTGGTGGCCGACCAGATCGGCGGCAGCCTGCCGCCGGGCTTCGGCGCCGCCGGGGGCGTCGTGGCCTATGAACCCGTCTGGGCGATCGGCACCGGGCGCACGCCCACCGAGGCCGACATCGCTGCCATGCATGCCATGATCCGCGCCCGCCTGGTCGCCGCATTCCCGGCCGAGGGGGCGGGCCTTCGGATCCTGTATGGCGGGTCGGTGAAGCCCTCCAACGCGGCGGGCATCATGGCGCTGGCCAATGTGGACGGGGCGCTGGTGGGGGGCGCGTCCCTGGTCGCGGAGGATTTCCTGGCCATCGCCGCCGCGGCCGCCTGAGCATTCCGGCGCCGGGCGGACCGGCGTCACGCCCCGGCGACCACGGCGCTGGAGCCGCCCTGGCGCGATCATCGCGGCGAACGGGTCTAGCCCCGGGGCCCGCGCCTCGCTAGATACGGGCCGCCATGACCACCGTCCTGCTCGTCATCCACCTGTTCGTCACCCTGGCGCTGATCGGCCTCGTGCTGCTCCAGCGCAGCGAAGGTGGGGGCTTGGGCATCGGCTCCTCCGGGGGCATGGGGTCCTTCATGGGCGGGCGCGGCACGGCCAACCTGCTGACGCGCGGCACCGCCATCTTGGGGACGCTGTTCTTCGCCCTGGCGCTGACGCTGGCGCTGCTCAACCGCGGCGCGTCGCAGCAGAACCGCTCCATTCTCGATTCGCCGCCGGCGGCGACCGCGCCGGCCGCGCCGACCCTGCCTGCCGTCCCGACCAACTAGTCGCTTTTCAACCACTTGCCGCCGCACGGCCGCCCCGCCCACGGCGCGGGTGGCGCCATCGCGCGCGCGGGTCTAAGGAGAGCGCCCATGGCGCGGTTCGTCTTCATCACCGGCGGCGTGGTCTCCTCCCTCGGCAAGGGCATCGCTTCCGCCTCCCTCGGCGCGTTGCTCCAGGCACGCGGATACAAGGTCCGGCTGCGCAAGCTCGACCCCTACCTGAACTACGACCCCGGCACGATGTCGCCCTACCAGCACGGTGAGGTCTACGTGACCGACGACGGGGCCGAGACCGACCTCGACCTCGGTCATTACGAACGCTTCACCGGCGTCGCGGCCCGCAAGCCGGACAATTGGACCACCGGGCGCATCTATTCCGACGTGATCGCGGCCGAACGGCGCGGCGATTACCTCGGCGGGACCGTGCAGGTGATTCCGCACATCACCGACAAGATCAAGGAAGTCATCCAGGCCGAGACCGACCCCTACGACTTCGTCCTGGTTGAGATCGGCGGCACGGTCGGCGACATCGAATCGCTGCCCTTCCTGGAAGCCATCCGCCAATTGGCGAACGAACTGGGCCCGCAGCGCAGCCTGTTCATGCACCTGACGCTGGTGCCCTACATTCCGTCCGCCGGCGAACTCAAGACCAAGCCGACCCAGCACAGCGTCAAGGAACTGCTGGGCCTGGGCATCCAGCCGCAGATCCTGCTGTGCCGCTGCGACCGGCCGATCCCGGAGAACGAACGCCGCAAGATCGCGCTGTTCTGCAACGTGCGCCCGGAATCCGTGATCCCCGCGCTCGATGCCGGGACCATCTACGAGGTGCCGCTGAAGTACCACGAGGAAGGGCTCGACCAGGAAGTGCTGCGCCTGTTCGGCCTGTCCGCCTATGGCGAGCCCGACATGTCGCGCTGGGCGCGCATCGTGCAGTCGGTGAAGCAGCCCGAGGGCGAGGTCACCATCGCGGTGGTCGGCAAGTACACCAACCTGCTCGACGCCTATAAGTCGCTGTCCGAGGCGCTGGCCCATGGCGGCATGGCGCACAACGTGCGCGTGAACCTGGATTGGGTCGACAGCCAGATCTTCGAGAACGACGCGGAGGCGGTCGCGCGGCTCGAGAAGGTCAACGGCATCCTGGTGCCTGGCGGCTTCGGCGAGCGCGGCACCGAGGGCAAGATCGAAGCCGTGCGCTTCGCCCGCGAACGGCGCATCCCCTTCTTCGGCATCTGCTTCGGCATGCAGATGGCGGTGATCGAGGCGGCGCGGAACCTGCTCGGCATCAAGGGCGCGTCGAGCACCGAATTCGGCCCCTGCAGCGAGCCGGTGGTGGGCCTGCTGACGGAATGGCTGCGCGGCAACGAGGTCGAAAAGCGCGATGCCCGCGCCGACCTCGGCGGCACGATGCGTCTGGGCGCCTATCCCGCCGCGCTGGCCGAGGGCTCCCTGGTGCGCGAGGTCTATGCCGGTGCGCCGGTGATCGAGGAACGCCACCGCCACCGCTTCGAGGTGAACGTGGCCTACAAGGACCGGCTGGAAGGCGCGGGCCTGCGGTTCTCCGGCATGTCGCCCGACGGCGTGCTGCCCGAGATCGTGGAATACCCCGACCACCCGTGGTTCATCGGCGTGCAGTACCACCCGGAATTGAAGTCCAAGCCCTTCGAACCGCACCCGCTGTTCGCGGGCTTCGTGGGCGCGGCGGTGAAGCAGGCGCGGCTGGTGTGATGCACCGCGTCGGAGAGGGCCGCCCTCTCCGACGCGCTGCGCGGTCTACCGGACGGCCGGCGCGGACCCGTCCGCCACCGCGCGCTCGACCACCCGCGCCGCGACACGGGCCGCGATCTCCTGCCCGACGGTGACGTCGCTCGGATAGTGGATGCCGGCCCAGACGCGGGAATCGCCCGAGATCCTACCCAGACCGCGCAGCCGTTCCTCCTCGCGCGGATACAGGTGCGACAGCACCAGCGCCGAGGTCATCGAAAAGCACGAATGCGCCGCCGGGTAGGCGGGGTGGTTCGCCGTCGGGAAGACGGTGCGGAAGCTCGGATCGAGCTGGAACGGCCGGATCGTCCAGAAGGCGTACTTGGCATCCCAGCACGACACGCCGGCGTCGTAGAAGGCGACGTTCAGCAGGGCGAGCGCCCGTGCGGCGCGCGGGGCATTGCGCGCCTCGCCGTGTTCCATCAGCAGCCGGCCGGCCTCCAGGTTCCAGTATTCGTAGTTGCGCAGCCCGCCGACCGCGATGTCCCAGAACAGCGCCTGCGCATTCGTCCAGGGCGTGCGCTGGAAGTTGCGCACCACCGCCATCTCGGCCGCGCGCTCCGGCGAATCATGCGCCGGTGGGGGCGGCGGGCGGAACTCGTCGGGCGAGGCGAGCAGCCAGGGCACCCAGGTCGCCGCCTGGGGCATGATCGGGTTCGTGCCATTCCACAGCCCCGGCGTGGTCGGTACGCTGCCGGTCCAGGGCAGGTCGGATCGGTCGCGCGCGGCGCGTTCCAGCGCCGCGGCCGCAACGCGGTGGCCCAGGATCATCCCGCTCGCGACATCGCTCGGGAAGCTGACCCCGGCCACCAGCCGGCTGCGGCCTGCCTCCTCCGCCAGGCGGGCGAAGTGGTCGGCGCGCGCCGGGAACATCCGGCCGAGCAACGTGGCGGCGACGGCGCCGGCGACCGCATGTTCATCCGGGTAGGACGGGCTGGACGGCGTGGCCACCAGCGTCTCGACCGATGGGTCGACCGAGGCCGGCCGCGGCCGGTTGTAGGCGTACTTGCTGTCCCAGGCCGCCACCATCGCGTCGGCGAGCGCGGTATGCAGCACCGCCAGGTGGCGTGACGCCATGTTGGCATTGAGCCCTGCGGCGATCGCGGCCTCCACCGCGATCTGGTTCCACCGGTAGGACGGCGCGGCGGCATCCCACCAGCCGATGCGCTGCCGCATCGCGGCGTCGCGGAACGCGGCCTGGTCGCGGACCATGGCCAGTTCGGCCCGCGTGTCTGCGGTGCCGGGTGGCGGCGGCAGGCGGTAATCGCGGCCCGACCCGAGCACCCAGGTCCGCCAGGCGCCGGCATCGGGGTCCTGGCCGGGCGCGGTCTGCGCCGCGGATGGGCCCGCCGCCACCAACAGCACGCCGCCCAGCAGCATCGCGAGGGCCTTCCGGCGCACCTGGCCGCCTTTGCGCGCGGCGAGGGCCAAAGCAGTCGATGTCATCCTGTCCTCCTCGGGATCCATGAGCGCCGGCAGCGCGAACCGCGCGGAGGTCGTGCGGCAGCCATTCGGCCCTGCCAGCCGAGCAGCGCGGCCGCCGCTGGGTCACGAGCGAACGCCGAGAAATTGCCGAAAGGCGCCGCAATTCTGGCGATGCCGACGGCTGGGATGTTAGGTTCGCGCCTCCGGCAGCCGAGGGCGGCAGACATGGCCATGCGTGCGAGGGGTTCGGTCTCGGGCACGACGCCGGCGCGGGCGCGCGGCACCGTGGGTTCGCTGGCGCGGCGGCGCCTATGCCAGGGCGCCGTCGCCCTGATGTGCGGCCGGCCCGATCGCTTGCGCGCCCAGGCGATGCCGCTCGCCATCAGGGGCTACGATACCGTGGCCTATTTCACGCTCGCACGGCCGACGCCGGGGCTGCCGGCGCATGCCTTCGACTGGGACGAGCATCGCTACCAGTTCGCCACCGCCGCGCATCTCGACCTCTTTCGCGCCGAACCCGCGCGCTACGCGCCGTACTTCGCGAATTACTGCGCCATGGCGCTCACCCGCGGCGAGATCGACGAGCCGAACCCGGAATACTGGCTGGTCAGCGACGGCCGGCTCTATCTGTTCGGCAAGCCGATCGGACCCGCCCTGTTCCAGGCCGCGCTGACCGACAATGTGGAACGCGCCGAGCGCCATCGCGCCTCGCTGCGGCTGCGCTGAGACCCAGGAACCCGCCATCGGGCGCAGCCGGGCGTCCGGCCCGCGCATCGTCGGTGTCCGGCATGCTGGATGTGTCGCGGCGCCTGCGAGTATGCGGGCGCCATGCGCCGCGGGTCCTACCGGGCCGGGCGGCGCAGCCCGGCCTGGAGATGCTCGAGGTCCTCGGCACGACGCAGCTTGCTGCCGAAGACCTCGGCGTCGAAGGCCGGATAGACGCGCCGGATGGCGAGTTCGGCCTGCGCCGCGTCGGGCTCCCGCCCGGCCTGACGATAGGCCGCGGCGAGCAGGACGTGGTTGAACACGGAATCAGGCGATGAGCGGATATTCGCAACACCCTGGTCGATCGCCGCGTCGTAGCGGCGCACCAGGTAATAGGCGAGGCCCAGGGCGAAGCGGTCCATCGCGCTGAGATCGGGATCGATGCGCTGCGCGCGCTCCAGCGCCTCGATGGCGGCCTCGGGCTGGCCGAGCCACATCAACGCATTGCCGAGCCCGCCCAGGCCGTGGGCATCGCTGGGATTGCTCGCGACGGCCCGTTCCATTTCGGCGCGCGCCTGCTCGTAGCGGTCCTGCGCGAGGTGAATGCGCCCGAGCACGACACGTGCCCGCAACTCGGTGTCGTTGAGCCGCAAGGCCCGCGCGGCCAGCGCCTCCGCGCGGGCCAGTGCGGCCGCGGGCATCTCGGCCCATCCCCAGGAGACGGCGACGTAGTCGGCTTCGGCCAGCGCGGCATAGGCGGCCGGGTAGCCGGGGTCGGCCTCGGTCGCGCGCCGCAGCAGGGTGCGCGCCTCCGCCAGCCCGGCGCGCGATGGGTTCTGCAGGGCGGGCCGCGCGCGCAGGACATGGTCGTAGGCGTCGAGGCTCTCGGGTGGCTTGGCGTTCACCCTGCGCTGCTCGGCCTGGGTCACGCGGATCGCGAGCGCTCCGGCGATCTCCGTGGTGACGCGATCCTCCAGCGCGAACAATCCCGCCATGGCGTCATCGAACTGGCCCGCCCAGAGCACGCGGCCGCCCGCATTGACCAGGCGCGCGGCGATCCGTACGCGCCCGGCGGCGATCCGCACGCTGCCTTCCACCTGGTAGCGGACGCCAAGGCGCGTCGCGACGTCGGCCGGTGGGGCCGGCCGGCCGTGCCATGGCAGAACGGCGTTCCATGACATGACGGTCAGCGCCGAGAAGCGGCCCAGCGCCGCGATCAGGTCCTGGGTGATGCCGTCGCTCAGGTGGATCGGCGCGCCGTCCTCGCCCTGCCCGGTAAAGGGGAGGATCGCGACGACCGGCCGCGCCGCGTCGTGATGCGTGGTGCCGGGGGATCGGCCCGGGGACGGCGGCCATAGCGCCCAGGCCGCGGCGAAGGCGAGGCCCGCTGGAAGCGCGCCCGCCACCAGGGCGCGGCGCGACTGCCGGGGTGCTGCCTGGTCCGGAGCGGCCGCGGCGGCCTGCGAAGGCCGCGGAAAGGCCGGGGCCGCGGTGGGTGCCGGGGCCGGCCCCTCCGCGATGACATCAGCCTCGAGCCGATAGCCGCGGCGCGGAACGGTCCTGATGAGCCGCGGCCCGTCATCGCCCAGTGCGCGACGCAATTCACCCATGACCTGCACCAGCGCGTCGTCCGTGACCAGCACATCGGGCCAGGCCACGGCAAACAGTTCGTCCTTGGAGACGAGGCGGTGCGAGTGCGTGACGAGGTGACGCAGCACGGCGAAGGCCTTCGGCCGGAGCATGACCTCCGCGCTGTCGTCGACAAGGCTCCCGCGTTCCAGGTCGAGCACGAATCGGTCGAAGCGAAACCGCAGTGTGTTCCCGGGGGGAGCGAGGATGTCGTCGCTGCCCGTCATACTCTGCCTCGCGGCATGCTGGGCCGTAGTCTTGGGCCAGAACGCGCGGCCATGCGACAAGAAGTTCTCGGTGAGCGGTCCGCAAACCGGTCTGGTGCTGGCTGGTGCATGGGCCGGCCGCAGTGCCTGGCGGCACGCCCGGGCTTGCCAGCGGAGGCGCCGTAGTGATATAGGAAATATGTCTTAGATGTCGCTCCGGCCGCGCCGTTCCGCTAATCCCCGGCCCCACAGCCCTGACGTCTCAAAATCCTAAAGTCCTAAAGTGCCGAAGGTCCATCCTGCCATGCACCACGTCCCCGTCGGCCCCGTCACCTTCGGCAAC
Source organism: Roseomonas fluvialis (assembly GCF_022846615.1). Lineage (NCBI taxonomy): Bacteria > Pseudomonadati > Pseudomonadota > Alphaproteobacteria > Acetobacterales > Roseomonadaceae > Roseomonas > Roseomonas fluvialis. Next base: position 3,315,148 of record NZ_AP025637.1, on the reverse strand, counting down.
GACCTGCCGCTGGTCTTCCTCTGCGGCCCCTGCCAGATCGAATCCCGCGCCCATGCGCTGGAAATGGCCGCCGCGCTGAAGGAGATCTCGACCGCCGCGGGCGTGCCGCTGGTCTACAAGTCGTCCTACGACAAGGCCAACCGCACCTCCGTCTCCGCCGCGCGCGGCATCGGCATGGCGGAAGGCCTCGACATCCTCGCGCAGGTCCGCGCCACCACCGGCCTGCCCACGCTGACCGACGTCCACGCCCCCGAGCAATGCGCCCCGGCGGCCGAGGCCGTGGACGTGCTGCAGATCCCGGCCTTCCTCTCCCGCCAGACCGACCTGCTGGTCGCGGCGGGGGAAACGGGGCGCGCAATCAACGTGAAGAAGGGCCAGTTCCTCGCGCCGTGGGACATGAAGAACGTCGCTGCCAAGATCGCCAGCACGGGCAACCGCAACATCCTGCTGTGCGAGCGTGGTGCCTCCTTCGGATACAATACGCTGGTCGCCGACATGCGCTCCCTGCCGATCATGGCGGCCACCGGCTACCCGGTCGTGATGGACGCGACCCACGCGGTGCAGCAGCCAGGCGGGCAGGGGACGTCCTCGGGTGGGCAGCGGGAATTCGCCCCGGTGCTGGCGCGCGCCGCCGTGGCCGTGGGCGTCGCCGCGGTCTTCATCGAGACCCACCCCGACCCCGACCACGCGCCGTCCGACGGGCCGAACATGATCCCGCTGCGCGACATGCCGGCGCTGATCGCGCGCCTCAAGGCCTTCGACGCGCTCGCCAAGGCCGGATAGTCACGCGGCGATTGCGCGCGCCACGGCCGCGCGAGATAGTGCGACCATGACGCTGGGCCCGACAGCCCTCCGACGACTCTGGCGGATCTGCGGTGCCGTCACTCTTGTTGGGGCTCTTTTGCTGGTGCTCGGTTTCCCGCTGCTGGTCGGCATTGGCGTGGTGACCTTGGGTGTCGTCGGCATGGTCATGGTCAAGCGGGTCGCGGTCAGCCTCGGTGTGACGCTTGCCGTCACGGATGCTGGCGATGGCGATGCCGGCGGCGGCGATGGCGGCGGTGGCAAATAGGGTGCGCGGCGCCATGTCGCTGTTCCGACGTCCGCCCGGCCTGCCGCCGGAACCGCGCCGCCCGGTCCCCGCCCTGCTGATCCTGGCGGCTCTGGCGGTCGTGCTCTGGTGGTCCATCCCCGCCGCGTTCACCGCCCTGCGCCTGTCCGACTGGCATGCCGAGACACTGGTCGTGGTGCTCGGCGCCCATGCCATGCTGCTGGGCGGCTTCGGCTGGATCGCGTGGCTGTTCTGGGCGGCGCGCCGCCCCGGCGATGGCGGCTGACGAACCCCGCGGCACCACCGCCGAGGCGCCTGCCGCAACGTGGTCCTGCCATCCATGCGCCATCACGGGCCGGGCATCGGCCATGCCAGCGCTGGGGCCGCGGCGCGTGAAGCCTTCCTTCACCCGGTCCCGGCACTCTGCGCGCCGCGCATGCGGGGGCGGGATGCGGATCACCTATTTGCAGGATGGAACGGCGGTTCCGGTCTACGAACCGGGCGACCTCGTGCGCCTGCTGCGCGACGAACCGGGTGAACTCGTCACCGCCCATGCCGGTGAATGGGGCATGGTGGTGCGCAACCGCGGCACCGGCGGGATCGACGTGCGCCTGGCCGGCCATTCCCGCCCGCGCACCGCCGAACTGCCGGTCGCCACGGGGCTGCCGCCCAGCATGCTCGCCCCCTGTGACCGGCAGGGCCTGCGTGTCGACCTGCAACGGGACCTGCGCCAGGCGCGCCGCCGGGGCTGAGTTTCGCTTGAGAATGCGCCCCGTGATGCAGTCTCGATGCCCGGCACCGGCCCGCACCCCACCCGGGCACCGTCGGGCCCTGGGCGCGTGCGTCGCGCGATACCGGTATCCTGGAGTGTGTGGATGGGTGGGGCGCGGGCCGGTGCCGGACTTGTCAAACGGGCGCTGACGCGCGCGGCTGTAGGGAAGCGCCTACCCTTGCTCGACCGAACCGGAGTCGCACGATGCGTCGAGGCTGCCTCGCCCTGCTTGCCCTGCTGCCCTTGCTTGGCTGCGCCGTGCCGCCGGGCGCCTCGTCCGGCCCCGCGGCGCAGCATGCCCGGCTGGTCGGGGCCGCCGACCTCGCCCTCGGCCAGATGATCGACCACCTCGCGGCGCGCGAGCGGATCGAACTGGATCAGGCCGCCTCCCTGCGTTTCGCCGCCGCCGCCAGCGTGACGCGCACCCTGCCTGCCCCTGCCACCCCGGCCGTTGGCGCGGTGCTCGACCCCGGCATGGACCTGGTGGTGATCGCGGCGCAGCGCCTGGCCGTGCTGGCTGGCGGCGCGCCGGCCGGCGGCGATGCCGAGGCCGCCGCCGCGCTGGCGCGGCTGGACGTGGCGCTGGGCGCCCTGCGTGGCGTGCCGGGGCGCTGGCCCTCCGATACGCTGCGCCGGCGCGGCCTCGACGGGTTCCGCACGCTCGCCGCGCCGGTGCCTGCCGGTGCCGATCCCGCCACGCTCGCCGCCGCGCGCCAGGGCGGGCTGGCCGCCGGCGTCGCCCTGCTGCAGGCCGTGATGGGCATCGATGCGCGGTCGGGCCTGCGCGGCGTGCTGGCACAGCGTCACGAGGCCTGGCGCGAGGCGCAGCGCGGCCTGCTCGCCACCGGCCAGCGCATGGACCCCGCCCAGCGCATGGCGCTGTGGAATCGCGTGCAGGCCGCACTCGCCGCCGATGGCTTCGACGTGCCGGCCGCCGAGGTGGTCAGCCTTCTGGGCGCGCTGGTGCCCGCCCAGGCCGCTGCTGGGGCGGGGGATGCCGCAGGCGTCGCGGCGTTCCAGGCGGCGGTGGACCGCTTCCAGGCGGTGCTCGGCCAGGCGCGCTGAGCGGCCCGCCGGCGCGGCGGCCGATGGCGCATGTGACGACAGGACGCGGCAGGCCTTCCGAAGTGCGTTCCGCAGGCCGCGCGCGCGGCGCGGCCCGCCAGCGCGCCACAGGTCGCGACGCGCCCACCCGTCGGACGCGGCCCGGGCGCCGCGCCCCGCGCGCGCATCGCGAAGGGGCAGCGCGCGGGCCGCACCCTCGGGGGCGAACCCGCAGTGCTGGCCCCGGCCTTCCCCCGTCGCGCCGGCTCGTGTAGCCACGCCCGCAGCATCCCCCCCTGGAGTTCCCGCATGTCCGCCATCGCCGACATCATCGCCCGCGAGGTCCTCGATTCCCGCGGCAACCCGACGGTCGAGGCCGAGGTGGTGCTCGAGACCGGCGCGCGCGGCCATGCCATCGTCCCCTCGGGTGCGTCGACCGGCGCGCATGAGGCGGTCGAACTCCGCGACGGCGACAAGAAGCGCTACGGCGGCAAGGGCGTGCTCAAGGCGGTCGCCAATGTCGAGGGCGAGATCTTCGACGCCATCTCCGGCATGGATGCGCAGGACCAGGTTCGCATCGACGAGGTGCTCATCGAACTGGACGGCACGCCCAACAAGGCGCGCCTCGGCGCGAACGCGATGCTGGCGGTGAGCCTCGCTGTGGCGAAGGCGGCGGCGGCGAACCTCGAGATCCCGCTCTACCGCCATGTCGGCGGCGTGTTTGCCCGTACGTTGCCGGTGCCGATGATGAACATCATCAATGGCGGCAAGCACGCCGACAATCCGATCGACATCCAGGAATTCATGATCATGCCGGTGGGTGCCGGCACCATCGCGGATGCGGTGCGCGTGGGCTCCGAGGTGTTCATGGCGCTGAAGAAGGCGCTGCACGACGCGGGGCATTCCACCAATGTCGGCGATGAAGGCGGCTTCGCCCCCAATATCGGCTCAGCGGACGAGGCACTCGGCTTCATTGCCAAGGCCTGCGAGGCAGCCGGTCATCGGGTGGGCGAGGACGTGGTCTTCGCGCTCGATTGCGCCGCGACCGAATTCTTCCACGACGGCGCCTACAAGCTGGAAGGCGAGGGCAAGACGCTCGACCAGGGCGGCATGGTGGATTACCTCGCCGCGCTATGTGCCAAGTGGCCGATCGTGTCGATCGAGGACGGCATGAGCGAGGATGACTGGGCCGGCTGGAAGGCGCTGACCGACCGCCTGGGTGCGAAGGTCCAGCTGGTCGGCGACGATTTGTTCGTGACCAACCCCGAACGCCTGCGCCTGGGCATCGAGCGCGCGACCGCCAATGCCATCCTGGTCAAGGTCAACCAGATCGGCACGCTCACCGAAACGCTGGAGGCGGTCGAGACCGCGCACCGCGCCGGCTATCGCGCCGTGATGTCGCACCGGTCGGGCGAGACCGAGGACGCGACCATCGCCGACCTGGCGGTCGCAACCAATTGCGGGCAGATCAAGACCGGGTCGCTGTCGCGATCGGATCGCCTGGCCAAGTACAACCAGCTGATCCGCATCGAGCAGGGGCTGGGGCCGGCGGCGCGCTATGCCGGACGCGGCGTGCTGCGGCGGTAGCTGCGGCGCCGCAGCGGATCGGCACCACGGGCGGTGCCGCGTGGCTCGAAGCTCCCTTACGCCGCGTTCACCTTTGCGCCGGTGCCGGGCATTTTGCCCGCTCCGGAGCCGGCGTGTGACCAGGGGTGAGTCTTTCTTGCCGCTGCGGGCGTGAAAAATCCCGTCGCCTGCGCGATTTCCTGGACGAAGCAGGTGACACCGAGTCGCGCGCGCGCTTAGATTCAGGCGTCGTCTCACCCCGGATCCCTCTGTTGCGGTTCATCAAGCGCGTCATCAACGCCCTGGCGCTGCCGGTCATCTTCCTGACCGTGTCGGGGTATTTCGTGTGGCACGCCATGCATGGCGAGCGTGGGCTGATCGCGCGTGAGCAGCGCATCGCCGACATCGCCGCCGCGCGCGCCGAACTCGCCCGTGCCGAGGCCGATCGCGACGCAATCGAACGCCGCGTTACCGGGCTGCGCAGCGATCGCATCGACCGCGACCAGCTCGACGAACGCGCCCGCGCGCTGCTGAACATGGCCGGGCGCGACGAGATCGTCGTGCCGTACCCGCAGGACCGTCGCCTCTACTGACGCCTGGCTCCGCCTGGCCAATCGGACACATTCTGGGACTGCCGGCGCCGGCCCGCCCCGTCACGCATGTCAGGATACGGACCGGCGGGACCGGATCGGGCGTCCCGGCCGGCGCGCGCCGCGGACAGCACCAAGGAGCACATTGCCGCATCGTCTCGTGGCGTCGTTCGGCGCTGCCGGAGCGAATGATCCGGAAAGTTCGGTGCCCCTTCCGCGCAGCATTGTGACCGTCGGTAGCGGCTTCGAAAGCGCCGACAAGCACTTAACGGAATTCAAGTTAATCGTCGTATTGCATTGCGATAAAACGCTTTTTCGTTGACCGGCTGCTTGCGTGACGACCCCGCAGCGCTTTATTTCCCGACAGCGACCCGGAGGAAACACGCCATGGCACAGGCCGCCGAGACCAGCACCAAGCGCCGCGGGCGCAGCAAGGAGCCGGCGATCAGCCGGCCCGACATGCTGCGCGCCTATCGCGACATGCTGCTGATCCGCCGCTTCGAGGAAAAGGCAGGTCAGCTTTATGGCATGGGCCTGATCGGCGGCTTCTGCCACCTGTACATCGGCCAGGAAGCGGTCGTGGTCGGCATCCAGATGTGCCTCAAGCCCGGCGACCAGGTCATCACGTCATACCGCGACCACGGGCACATGCTGGCGACCGGCATGGAGGCGCGCGGCGTCATGGCTGAACTGACCGGGCGCATCGGCGGCTATTCCAAGGGCAAGGGCGGGAGCATGCACATGTTCTCCCGCGAGAAGGGCTTCTACGGCGGGCATGGCATCGTCGGTGCGCAGGTGTCGCTTGGCGCGGGGCTCGCCTTCTCGAACTGGTATCGCGAGAGCGACAACGTCGCCGTGACCTATTTCGGCGAGGGCGCGTCGAACCAGGGCCAGGTCTTCGAGAGCCTGAACCTGGCGGCGCTGTTCAAGCTGCCCTGCATCTTCGTCATCGAGAACAACAAGTACGGCATGGGCACCAGCGTCGAGCGCGCATCCGCCTCGCGTGACCTGTCGCAGAACGGCGCGGCCTGGGGCATCCCGGGCGAGCAGGTGAACGGCATGGACGTGATCGCCGTGCGCGAGGCGGCCGAGCGTGCCGTGGCGCACTGCCGCGCCGGCAAGGGCCCCTACCTGCTGGAGATGAAGACCTACCGCTACCGCGGCCATTCCATGTCCGACCCCGCGAAGTACCGCACGCGCGAGGAAGTGCAGAAGATGCGCGAGACCTCGGACTGCATCGAGACCGCGCGCAAGCTGCTGGTCGACCAGTTCGCGGTGACCGAGGCCGAGCTGAAGGTCATCGACGACGAGGTGAAGGCGATCGTGCAGGACAGCGCCGATTTCGCGCAGCAATCGCCGGAACCGCCGGAGAGCGAGCTCTGGACCGACGTTCTCGTGGAGGCGAAGTGACATGGGCGCCGTGATCCTGATGCCGGCGCTGTCGCCCACCATGACCGAGGGCAAGCTCGCGCGCTGGCTCAAGAAGGAAGGCGACACGGTGAAGTCCGGCGACGTGATCGCCGAGATCGAGACCGACAAGGCCACGATGGAAGTCGAGGCGGTGGACGAGGGGACCATCACGTCGATCGTCGTGCCCGAGGGCACCGAGGGCGTTCAGGTCAACAGCCCGATCGCGGAGCTGGATGGCGGTGCGGGCGGCGCGGCGGCGCAGACCATGCACGGCATCACCAACAAGAACGAGCGCGAGAACGAGAAGATGATCGCCGATGCCGGCACCGCGCAGCGCGTGGACGCCTCCGTCCCCGCCGCGCCCCGCACCCCCGAAGTGCAGCCCGAGCGCGATTGGGGCCCGGTGAAGTCCATCACGGTGCGCGAGGCTTTGCGCGATGCCATGGCTGCCGAGATGCGCGCCGACAAGGATGTGTTCCTGATCGGCGAGGAGGTCGGCCAGTACCAGGGCGCCTACAAGATCAGCCAGGGCCTGCTGGACGAATTCGGCCCGAAGCGCGTGATGGACATGCCCATCACCGAGCACGGCTTCACCGGCATGGCGGTGGGCGCGGCCTTCACGGGCCTGAAGCCGATCGTCGAGTTCATGACCTTCAACTTCTCGATGCAGGCGATCGACCAGATCATCAATTCGGCCGCCAAGACGCTGTACATGTCGGGCGGGCAGCTGGGGTGCCCGATCGTGTTCCGCGGTGCCAATGGCGCGGCGTCGCGCGTGGCCGCGCAGCATTCGCAGTGCTACGCGTCCTGGTACGCGCATTGCCCGGGGTTGAAGGTTGTCGCGCCGTGGTCCGCGGCCGACGCGAAGGGGCTGCTGCGCGCAGCCATCCGCGATCCGAACCCGGTGATCTTCCTCGAGAACGAAATCCTCTACGGCCAGTCCTTCGACTGCCCGACGGACGAGAACTTCATCCTGCCGATCGGCAAGGCGAAGATCGAGCGGCCGGGCACCGACGTGACCATCGTGGCGTTCTCCATCATGGTCGGGATGGCGATGCAGGCGGCGGAGAAACTGGCCGAGCAGGGTATCAGCGCGGAGGTCATCAACCTGCGCTCGCTGCGCCCGCTGGACACCGAGACCATCGCGAATTCCGTCCGCAAGACCAACCGCCTGGTCACGCTGGAGGAAGGCTGGCCCTTCGCCGGCATCGGCGCCGAGGTCGCGATGCAGATGATGGAAGTCTGCTTCGACCACCTGGATGCGCCGCCGGTGCGCGTGCATGGGCTCGATATACCGATGCCCTATGCGGCGAACCTCGAGAAGCTCGCGCTGCCCCGCCTCGAACAGGTGGTCGATGCCGCGAAACGCGTGACCTACAAGTAAGGGGGACCAGCAGATGGCAACCAATATCCTGATGCCTGCGCTCTCCCCCACCATGACGGAGGGCAACCTCGCGCGCTGGCTGAAGAAGGAAGGCGACCGCGTGAAGGCTGGCGACGTGATCGCCGAGATCGAGACCGACAAGGCGACCATGGAAGTGGAGGCCGTGGATGAGGGAATCCTCGGTAAGATCGTCGTGCCGGATGGCACGCAGGGCGTGAAGGTGAACGACGTGATCGCGGTGCTGGTGGATGCCGGGGAGGCGGTGCCCTCGGGCGCGCCGGCTGCGGCACCCGCGCCAGCGGCTGCTGCACCCGCGGCGGCGCCTGCACCCGCCGCTGCGGCGCCGGCCGCGTTGAACCCGCAGCCGCTCCCGCCTTCGGGTGGCGATCGCGTGTTTGCCTCGCCGCTGGCGCGCCGCATGGCGCAGCAGGCCGGGGTGGACCTGGCTGGCGTGAAGGGCTCCGGCCCGAATGGCCGCATCGTGAAGGCGGATATCGAGGCGGCGCTGTCGCGTGGGCCTGCCGCCGCGCCGGCTGCCGCGGCACCCGCGCCCGCCGCCGCGCCCGCGCCGAAGCCGGCCGCGACGCCGTTCTCGACCACCGCGCCGCACACCGCCGTGCCGAACAGCACGATGCGCAAGGTGATCGCGCGCCGCCTGTCGGAATCCAAGGCGACCATCCCGCATTTCTACGTGACGATGGATATCGAGATCGACGCGCTGCTGAAGCTGCGCGGCGACCTCAATGCGCGGTCGCCCAAGGACGGGCCGGGGGCTTTCAAGCTGTCGGTCAACGACCTGGTGATCAAGGCGACGGCCGCGACGCTGCGCCGCTTTCCCGCCTGCAACGCGTCCTGGACCGAGGACGCGATCATCCAGTACCACGATGTCGATATCTCGGTGGCTGTCAGCATCCCCGAGGGGCTGATCACGCCGATCGTGCGCCACGCCGACACGAAGGGCCTGGCGGCGATCAGCGCGGAGATGAAGGACCTCGCGGCGCGGGCCAAGTCCGGCAAGCTGAAGCCGGAGGAATTCCAGGGCGGCGGCTTCTCCATCTCCAACATGGGGATGTATGGGGTCAGCGATTTCAGCGCGATCATCAACCCGCCGCAGGCCGGCATCCTGGCGGTCTCGGCCGGGCTGCAGAAGCCGGTGGTGAAGGATGGCGCGCTGGCGATCGCGACGGTGATGACCTGCACGCTGTCGGTCGACCACCGCGTGATCGATGGCGCGCTGGCGGCGGAATTCATGCAGGCGCTGAAGCGCACCATCGAGGATCCGCTGAGCCTGATGCTGTGACCTCGCTCGCGATCCGCGAGGCGGTGCCCGCCGACGTGCCGACCATCGCGCGCTTCGTGCGCGCGCTGGCCGAGTACGAGAAGCTCGCCCACGAAGCGAAGGGCACAGACGCCGACTTCCACGCCGCGATCTTCGGCACGCCGCAGCGCGCGGGGTGCCTGGTGGCGGAAGTGAACGGCGAAGCTGCCGGCATCGCGCTGTACCACTGGACCTTCTCCACCTTCCTGGCCCGCCATGGGCGTTGGCTGGAAGACCTTTGGGTGGAACCGGCCTTCCGCCGGCGCGGCATCGCCAAGGCGCTGTTTGCGCGGCTCGCGAAGGACACTCTGGCCGAGGGCGGCGGGCGCCTCGCCTGGAACGTGCTCGACTGGAACACGCCCGCCATCGCCACCTACGACGCGATGGGCGCCGAGGCGCTGAAGGAATGGATCACGCGGCGCCTGGCCGGCGACGCGCTTGCAACCCTGGCGCAGGAGGCCGCGTGATGGCCGAGACCTTTGACCTCATCGTCGTCGGCGGCGGCCCCGGCGGCTACGTCGCCGCCATCCGCGCCTCCCAGCTCAAGATGAAGGTCGCGCTGGTGGAGCGCGAGAACCTCGGCGGCATCTGCCTCAACTGGGGCTGCATCCCGACCAAGGCGCTGCTGCGCGCCAGCGAGATCAACCACCTGCTGCACAGCCTCGATGCCTATGGCTTCGCCGCCGACAATGTGCGCTTCGACTTCGCCAAGGTCGTGAAGCGAAGCCGCGGTGTCGCAAGCCAGCTCTCCGGCGGCGTGAAGCACCTGCTCAAGAAGAACAAGGTCACGGTCTTCGACGGGCACGCGAAGCTGGCGGGCCCCGGCAAGCTAAGCGTCACCAAGGACGGCAAGCCGGTCGCCGACCTGGCCGCGAAGCACATCATCCTCGCCACCGGCGCCCGCGCGCGCGTCCTGCCGGGCATGGAGCCAGACGGCAAGCTGATCTGGTCCTATCGCGAAGCCATGGTCGCGCCCGCGCTGCCCAAGCGGCTCATCGTCATCGGCTCGGGCGCGATCGGCAGCGAATTCGCGTCCTTCTACCTGAACATGGGCAGCGAGGTGACGCTGATCGAAGCCATGGACCGCATCCTCCCGGTCGAGGATGCCGAGGTCTCCGCCTTCGTCCACAAGGCCTTCGAGAAGCAGAAGATGAAGGTCATCACGGGGGCCAAGGTCCAGGGCGTGCGCAAGGAGGGCGACGGTGTCGCCGCCATCGTGGAAGTCGCCGGCAAGGTCAGCGAGATCAAGGCCGACCGCCTGATCAGCGCGGTCGGCATCGTCGGCAACGTGGAAGACCTTGGACTCGAAGGCACCAAGGTGCAGGTGGACCGCACCCATGTCGTGACCGACGCCATGGGTCGCACCGGCGAACCCGGCATCTACGCCATCGGCGACCTGACCGGCCCGCCCTGGCTCGCCCACAAGGCGTCCCACGAAGGCATCATCACGGTCGAGGCGATCGCCGGGATGCACCCGCACGCGATGGACGTGCTGAACATCCCTGGCTGCACCTATTGCCGCCCGCAGGTGGCCAGCGTCGGCCTCACCGAAGCCGCGGCCAAGGCGAAGGGCTTCGAGCTCAAGGTCGGCCGCTTCCCCTTCATCGGCAACGGCAAGGCCATCGCCATGGGCGAGCCCGAGGGCTTCGTGAAGACGGTCTTCGACGCCAAGACCGGAGCGCTGCTCGGCGCCCACATGGTCGGCCCGGAGGTCACCGAAATGATCCAGGGCTACACCATCGCCCGCACGCTCGAGACCACCGAGGCCGAGTTGATGCACACCGTCTTCCCGCACCCCACGGTGTCCGAGGCGATGCACGAATCCGTCCTCGATGCCTATGGTCGGGTGATCCACATCTGAATCACTCGCCGTAACCTCGCGGAAACGCGCGCAAGGCCCTATATGACGGGCCGGAACTTCAGCATGACCACCCGCATCGAGATCGACCACCGCGCCGTCCGCACGGGTGCCGAAAGGCACCCGGAAAAGGCGCATCGCCCGGACAACCCCATCCAGCGCAAGCCCGCCTGGATCCGGGTGAAGGCGCCCACGCACCCGGTGTATCACGAGACCCGCGCTTTGATGCGCGAGAAGAACCTGGTCACGGTCTGCGAGGAAGCGGCCTGCCCGAACATCGGCGAATGCTGGTCGCAGCGCCACGCCACCATGATGATCATGGGCGAGACCTGCACCCGCGCCTGTTCCTTCTGCAACGTCGCCACCGGCATCCCGAAGCCGCTCGACACCGACGAACCCCGCCGCGTGGGTGAGGCGGTGGCAACGCTGGGCCTGCGCCACGTGGTCATCACCAGCGTTGACCGCGACGACCTGGCCGATGGCGGCGCGGAACACTTCGCGCAGACCATCCGTGCCATCCGCGCCTGCGCGCCGGCCACCACCATCGAAATCCTGACGCCCGATTTCCTGCGCAAGGACGGCGCGCTGGAAGTCGTCGTTGCTGCGCGGCCCGACGTGTTCAACCACAACCTCGAAACCGTGCCCGGCCTGTACCCGACGATCCGGCCCGGCGCGCGCTACTACCATTCGCTACGCCTGCTCGACCGCGTGAAGCAGCTTGACCCCTCCATCTTCACCAAGTCCGGCATCATGGTCGGGCTGGGCGAGGAACGGATCGAGGTGCTGCAGGTGATGGACGATTTGCGCTCGGCGGATGTCGATTTCCTCACCATCGGGCAGTATCTGCAGCCGAGCGTGAAACACGCTGCTGTGGATCGATTCGTGACACCCGACGAATTCGACGACTACGCTAAGGCCGCGCGCGGCAAGGGCTTCCTGCTGGTCTCGGCCACGCCGCTGACGCGCAGTTCATATCACGCCGACCGCGACTTCGTTGCGCTGCGCAGCGCGCGGGAAGATGCCCTGCGCGACGCGCGCAGCGCACGGCTCGGGGTGCGCGCCTGACATGCCCACGCACGCCGAAACGCGCGTCCTGCGCTACACGCCTGAACAGATGTTCGACATGGTGGCCGATGTGCGCCGCTACCCGGAATTCCTGCCCTGGTGCGTGGGCGCGCGCATCCTCTCGCGCACGGATGGCGAACTGGTCGCCGACCTGACCATCGGCTTCAAGATGTTCCGCGAGACTTTCCGCTCCCGAGTCACGCTCGAACGCCCCGACCACATCCATGTGGCGTACGAGACCGGCCCCTTCCGCTACCTGAACAACCACTGGCGCTTCCGCCCGGTAGCCGATGGCACCGAGGTCGACTTCTTCGTCGATTTCGAATTCAGGTCGCGCATCCTGCAGATGGCGATCGGTGTGGTGTTCAACGAGGCGGTGCGCCTGATGGTGCGCGCCTTCGAACGCCGCGCCATGGTGCTGTACGGTCGCACCACGGCGCCTGTCGCGCCGGGCACGCCGGCCCCTTCCGCCAGCCGATAAGGCCGGCGCCTCAGTCGAGCGCCGCCAGCCCCTTGAGCACGCGCGCCGGCGGCAGCATCACGTGGTTGTCTTCCTGCAGAATGCCGTGCCAGCGCACCCCGATCTTGCTGCAGACACCGCGGAATATCGCCGCGTAGGCGACCTTGCCGATCGGGACGCCATTGGGGCTTGGGATCGCTTCGACCAGCGCGGCATCCTCGCGCGCCCAGATCATGTGGGCGAGGCCCGCGCCGTGCTGCCCCACCACGCGCCAGGCGCGCGAGAACAGGTACACTTGTTCGAAGAAGGGCAGCGTCTCCAGCCGCACGACCAGCACTTCGTAGCGCGCGGCGACCGCGGCGTGGATCTCGGCCATGTTGGGGATACTGCGAACCTGCGCGCCTGCGCCGCGCTTTTCCGACCGCGGCGAGGCATAGAATGGGTCCTGCGGCGCGCGGTCGACCATCAGCACCAGGCGATCCGACGCGGCCTGCGGGTGGCGCTCGGCCGCGGCCGCCAGGCGTGCGGCGAACAGTTCCGGCACCAGCGCGCGTATCCGGCGCAGCACCGCGGCATCGTAGGCCGCTGGCGCGTCGAAGCCCGGTGCGACCAGCTTCGGAAGCGCACCGAGCGACGGGTTGTTCGCCAGCACGCTGCCCAGGACCTGCCACGTCGGCAACAGGGCGATCTCAAAGCCGTCCAACTCCCGCAATAGCCTGTTCATCGGGCCGCAGTCGCGCAGCAGGAACCGCCGGTGCTCGCGCAGCGGGTGGCAGATATCGAGGAACGGCAACAGGTAGCCGAACAGGAAGTGGTAGAAGTGTTCGACCGATCCGCCGCGATTGGCGGGCACGATCATCAACGGCGCTCGCTCCACCCAGCCTTCCCCCATTCATGTCGCGCTCGCGCGTCGCCCCGCCGTCGCGGGCTGGCGCGTATCCGCGGCAGGACGATGCAGTGGGCATGCCCGGTCTGCACGGCCACGCCGCGCCGCGGCGGACGGTCAGGTCAAAACATGGGGCCGTCAACCTTCGCCGCCGCCCTGCGCGATGCCCCGGGCCTGTGCGCATCTTCCCACGCGGCGCCATGCTGCACGCTGGCGTGATCGCATCCCGACGCCGCCCCTGCACGCCACGCTTGCAACCCACGGGGCGCCCGGTCGAGACTTTCCCCGCCGCAGCGGCAGGGAGAAAGACGATGGGCGGTTTCCTCACCGACGACGACCTCGCGCAACTGCGCGCCGCGGATGAGGAGAACGCCATGTTCCCCTCGCCGATCCCGACCCAGGTCGCTTCCTCCGACGAATTCTGGCCGATGCCCCAGACCGACAAGCAGAAGCAGGTCGAGGCGCGCATCAAGCAGATGGCCGACGAGATCGGCGGCGCGCAGGGCCTGGGCCGCCGCCGCTTCCTCCAGACCGCCGCCGGCATGGCCGCCGCCTTCGTCGCCATGAACGAGGTGCACGGCCCGCTCTACGCCGTCTCCCGCGCGGAAGCCCAGACACCCGGTGCGGCGGATGCGCGCCTCGCAACCCTGCGCGACCAGTTCATCATGGACGTGCACACGCATTTCCTGCGCCCCGACACGCGCATCATGACCTTCGTGAACGCGCGCCGCGCCGTCGGCCAGGCCGGCTGGAACCCCGACCTGGTGGGCCGTGACCAGACCATCCAGGACCTGATGGAGGCCAATTGGTTCAAGGAGGTCTTCCTCGATTCCGACACCAAGGTCGCGCTGATCTCCGGCGCCCCGTCGGAGGAACCGATCGACTGGTTCCTCACCAACGACATGAAGTTCGATGCCCGCAAGCGCGTGAACGACGCCGCCGGGCGCCGCCGCGTGCTTTCCCACGCCATCTTTACCCCGGGCCAGCCCGGCTGGATGGACGAGGTCGAGCGCTGCATCGAACAACTCCGCCCGGACTCCTGGAAGGGCTACACGATCGGCGACAACACCAACAAGCACCTGGCCATCCATCCCTGGCGGATGGACGACGAACGCCTGATGTACCCTTTCTACGAACGCATCCTGCGCGCAGGCACCAACATCGTCTGCGTGCACAAGGGGCTGTTCCCGCAGCAGGTGACGCAGCAATTCCCCCACCTCCTGCCCTATGCCGGCGTGGACGATGTCGGCAAGGCCGCGAAGGACTGGCCGCAGATCAACTTCGTTATCTACCACTCCGCCTATCGCTGGACCGGCGGCGGCGGCGCCGGCATGGGCGTCGAGCAGTTCAACCGCACCGGCCGCGTCGACTGGACCACGGAACTGTCGGAGATCCCGGCGAAATACGGCGTCACCAACGTCTATGGCGACCTCGGCCAGATCTTCGCGCAGACCACGGTGATCGAACCAGGCCTCTGCGCCGCGCTGATGGGCACGCTGATCCGCGGGCTCGGTGCCGACCACGTGGTCTGGGGCACGGACGCGATCTGGACCGGCTCCCCGCAATGGCAGATCGAGGCGCTTCGGCGGCTGGAAATCCCGGAGGCGATGCAGCGCCAGCACGGCTTCGCACCGCTCGGGCCCGCGGACGGGCCGGTCAAGACAGCGATCTTCGGCGGCACCTCGGCGCGCATGTACAATTACGACTGGCGTCGCGCGGGGCTCGAGGATGACGGCGTCGCGCGCGTGAAGCGCGATTACGCCGCAACGGGCGGGGATCGCAGCAACAAGGTGTATGGGTACGTGCTGGCGGGGTAGCCAAAAGGGCAGGGGCGCTGCCCCTGCACCCCACCGGGGGGCATGCGTGCCCCCCGGACCCCGCGATCAGATTCGGGGCAGCAGGCGGCCGCCGTCACACAGCGCCATCGCCACCAGGATCTCGTCGGGGCGCGGTGCGTCGCCCAGGCTGACGGTCATCGCGTCGAAATGCCCGCGCGACCAGGCATCGTCCTTGTGGCCGAGCGGGAGATCCAGCGCCGATCCCACGGCGCCCACCTTCGCCGCAGAAGGGATCAGCGCGGCCCCACCGCCGATCGCAGCCCGCAGCGGCGCGCCCATCTTCGGATGCAGCAGCGCGTGGCCGTGCTCGATCTCCCCGGCCGCACCCACGATCGCGCCCTTGCCATAGGCCACCGCCGGCCCTGCCAGCATCCGTACCAGGTCGGATGCGACGCGCGCGGCCAGCACGCCGCCCGCCTCCACCAGTTCAGACAGGTCTGCGACGAACCGCCCGGCGAAGGGGTTCGCGATCACCACCATCGCCACCGCGCGCACCACCGGCCGCGCGCCGGCCTCGCCCATCTCGGAAAACGCTTCCTCGCGCAGCAGCGCGATCTTGCGGATTGCGACCATCACGGCACCCCCTGGCCCAATCCTCGCGCCGCGGGCATCCTGCGCGCAACTCCAGCCAGGACGACACGCCCATGGTCCATGCCCCGAACCGCCCGCCCGCCGGCGCGCCGCCGACCCGCATCAACCTGTATTCCGACACGCAGACGCGCCCCACACCCGCGATGAAGGACGCCATGATGCGCGCCGAGGTCGGCGACGAGCAGCACGGCGACGACCCCACCGTGCACGAACTGTGTGACCGCATGGCCGCGCTGATGGGCAAGGAGGCGGCGATGTACCTGCCGTCGGGCACCATGTGCAACGTCATCGCCATCCTCACCCATTGCGGCAAGGGCGACGAGGTCATCGCGCACGAGACGAGCCACATCCTGCATTCCGAGGGCGGTACCCACGCCGCGCTCACCGGCGTGCAGATCATGCCCATGAAGGGCCCGCGCGGCATGTTCACCGCCGACGACGTGCGCGCCGCGATCCGCCCCAAGACCCGCTACGCGCCCCCGCAGCGCCTGCTGGAAGTCGAGCAGACCGCCAACATCGGCGGCGGCGCCATCTGGCCGCTCGCGCAGCTGAATGCCGTGGCGGATGTCGCGCACGAACAGGGCTGGGCCACCCACATGGACGGCGCGCGGCTGATGAATGCCTGCGTCGGTGCGGGCATCGCGCCGAAGGACATGGTCGCCGGCTATGATTCCGTGTGGCTCGACTTCACCAAGGGCCTCGGCGCACCACTCGGCGCCGTGCTCTGCGGCGATTCCGAATTCATTGGTCGCGCCTGGCGTTGGAAGCAGCGCCTGGGTGGCTCCATGCGCCAGGCCGGCATCTGCGCGGCCGCCTGCATCTACGCGCTGGATCACCATGTCGATCGCCTCGCGGAGGACCACGCGAACGCCAAGGCACTCGCCCGCGGCCTGCGCCAAATCGAGGGCGTGGTGGTCGAGGAACCCGACACCAACCTGGTGTTCTTCGACATCAAGGGCACCGGCATGACGGTCGAGCAGCTGCAGGCGAAGCTGACCATGCGCGGCGTGGCGGTCAGCGGCCTCGGCGGCCGCGTGCGCGCCTGCACGCATCTCGATGTGACGGCGCCGATGATCGATGAGGCGGTGGCCGAGATCCGCCTCGCACTCGCCGCCTGAGTGCCGGTTTGACGACTCCGACCCCCAGCCGCCCCCCCAGCCCAGGATATCGATGCGGGTGGCCGGGTCGGGTGCGGGCCCGTGCCGGACCTTGAGACGGCGCCGAAGCGCGTCTTCTCAAGCGGCCCCTGATGGTGCCGGCGCGCGCCGCTATTTCTTCTTCTTCTTCTTTTCCGAGGCCTTCGCCGCCAAATCGGGGTTGGCTGCGACATAGGCCGCATGGTCCTGCTCGACCCGCTGCACCAGACGCATCGCCGCGTCTTCCAGCCAGGCCGGGTCGCCGCCCTTGCCGGCCAGCGCCGCCGCGATGGCCTCGGCGGCGCCCTCGGTGCCCGCATGGATCGCCGCAAGGTCGTGGCCCATCGCGTACAGCATGTCGGGGTGCAGCGGCCGCGGCGTCATGTGCCCGGATATCTTCTTCGGAAATTCGATCTTGCGGTTGTTCGGCGACAGGCGCCGCCGCGCAATTCCGTCCTGCACCGCGAACCAGGCATCGGGCGAACGATGTGCGCCGGCGGCCGCGGCGGCGGTGTGGTTCGCCTCCGCCGAGGCATCTGGCCGCAGCGTCCAAGCCGAGGGCACCAGCGCCTTCGCCTCGCGCAGCGCGCGCCCGCCATGGAACCGCGCCAGCGCGGCGAAGCGGGGCCGCCCCAGGCTGCCGAGCCCCGCCTCGCGCGCATAGAAGTCTTCGATCACCGCATCAGGCGGGAAAGCGCGTTCGAGTACAGTCCGAAACCGCGCTGGCGGATCCTCCGCGCGCTGCTTCGCCTCGTCCTCCTCCTCCTCCCAGAAACTCCGGTGGTCTTCCTCAGTGGTCGCGACCAGGCTGTCGGACAGGCCGCCCGTGCCGTCCAGGATCAGCGGCCGGGGAGCGGCGATCCCGTCCCGATAGCCCGCGAGCAGCAATGCGGCGAAGGATTGCCGCGGCGCCCAGGGCGCCTTCTCCCGCGCGCCCATCACGGCGCTGGCCAGCAGCCGCAGCGGGTCCTGCGGCCATGGCATCGGCGCCGCCTCATCGAAGTCGTTCACGCCGAAGACGAGGCGCCCCTCGACATCGCGCCAGGTGCCGAAATTCTCGACATGGATGTCGCCGACCGACAGCACCACCGGCGTGTCGGCCAGGCCGGGCGCGTGCTCGCACCAGCGCCAGTAGGTTGCGCGCAGGAAGTCGAAGGCGCTGCCGGCCATCTTGAGATGCTTGCGGTCGAGGTCGTCGCGCCGCGTCGCGCCGGCGAGCCGTTCATCGAGCCACGCCTCATGGGCCTGCACCGAGGCGACGATGTCATCCATGGCCGCACTCGCTCCCTGCCGCTTCCGCCGCCAATATAGCCCGTCGCCGCGTGCCAGGGCCGGCCACGACCGGATGCGTGCGAAGGCAAGGACCGGCGGCGTCGCAGCGAGGCAGGGCAGGGTAGCCCGAGCTACAGCATCCGGCTCCAGGATGCCTTGGGGCCGATATCCACATGCGTGAAGGACCCGTACCAGCCCACGCCCATGAATCCCAGGTGCTGCGAATACATCATCGCCAGGCTGCAGACATCCGCCTGCGACAAGCCCGGCACCACGATATCCGCCGCCATGCCGCGCATGTGCAGGCTGTTCGGCGCGGCGAAGGGCAATGACGCATTCGTCGCCGGCGTGCGGTAGCCCGAGATCAGCCGGATCGGCCGCGCATAGTTGAAGCGTTCCTGGATCAACGAGAGCATGTCGAGCAGCAGCGGCGGCAGCGGCCCCGCGATATTCGCCCGCAGGTCGCGGAACAGGTGCTGCAGCCGCGCCAATGCGCGGATGTCGTAGTCCTGCCCCGTGCGGTAGGCCACCGCCACTTCCTCGCGCGCCTCGTTCTGGATCCAGATCCAGCGGTGGCGGTCCTGCACCGGGGGCTGCTGTGCGAAGCTGCGCATGTCCAGCACTTGCGGGGCGACGGGTTCGGCCGCGGGGGCAGGGTCCGCGCGTGCGGCGCCCGCCGCGGCGACCGGCAGGGCCGTCAGCAGCAGGCGGCGGCGCAGGCGCGCAGGGCCGGGCGGTTCACGCATGGGCGCAACATGCGCCGCCGCCCGCGGCGCGAGCAACCCGGCGGGCGAGTCGCGCGCAGGCTGTGCGTCGGATGTGGCCTGCGCGCCTCAGTCCGCGCTGGCGCCGGTCAGGCGCACCAGTTCCTCCATCAGCGCCAGGTCGCGCCGCTGCAGGTCGGCCATGGCCTCGGCATCGCCGCCGACCGGCAGGTATCCGAGCTCCGTCATGCGCCGGTTCACATCGGGCTGGCGCACACCCTCGGCGATCGCCTGCGACATGGCATTGACGATGGGCGCGGGCAGCCGCGCGGGGCCGAAGATGCCGATCCAGGAATTGAAGGCGTAGCCCGGCACGGTGTCGGCAATCGCGGGGATGTCGGGCAGCGCCGGCATGCGTTCGGTCCGCGTCACCCCCAGTGCGCGGACCTGGCCGGACTGGATGAAGGACATGGTCTCCGCCAGAGGCGAGAACACCAGGTCGAGCCGACCGCCCACCAGGTCCTGCATGGCCGGCGCGCCGCCGCGATAGGGCACGTGGGTGAACTGCACGCCCGCGCGCTGCTCGAACAGCGCGGCCGCGAAATGCTGCGTGCCGCCCACGCCGCTGGTGCCGATGTTGAGCCGCCCCGGATTGGCGCGCGCATAGGCCACCAGCTCGGCCACGGAGTTCACCGGCAGGGATGGCTTCACCACGATCACCGCGGCACTCACAAGCACGAGCGAGACGGGGGAAAAATCCCGCGCCACATGGAAGGGCAGGGCGCGGTACAGGAACTGGTTGGTCGCATGCGTGCCGACCGACGCCACCACGAAGGTATGCCCATCCGGCGCGCTGCGCGCGACATGCTCGCTGCCGATGTTGCCCGCCGCGCCGACGCGGTTCTCGACCACCACCGGCTGGCCGAGCCGCGGGCTGATCGCGTTCGCGACGATCCGCGCCGAGGTGTCGGTGCTGCCGCCCGCGGCGAAGCCCACGACGAAGCGGATGGGGCGGTCGGGCCGCCAGGCGGGTGCCTGGGCGCGCGCCGGCAGGGCGGGGACAAGGGGCGCGGCGCCGAGTGCGCGCAGAAGGCTGCGGCGGTCCATGGAACGGCTTCCTTCCCAATGTGCCACGCCATGTGCCCGGCGCGATCCCTGCCACCGAACGCGCGCGGCGGCAGGGTGTCAAGCCGCGCGGCCGGACCTCTGGTCGGGTGTCGGTGCCGTCAGCGGGCGCGCCCGCGATTACGCCGCCGCGAGGCGCAGCGCCGCCGCCACGGTCAACGCGCGCACGCTGGTGCGGTCGCCCGGGAAAACGTGGCGTTCGACCACCGTCGTTTCGCCGCGCCGCGCGCAACCGATGAACACCAACCCGACCGGCTTGCCCGGCGTGGCCCCGCCCGGCCCGGCGATGCCGGTGCAGGACAGCGCGATGTCCACGCCCGCTTCGCGCAGTGCGCCCTCGGCCATCTCGCGCGCCACCGCTTCGCTCACCGCGCCATGGGCGGCGAGCGTCGCCTCGCCCACGCCGACCATGCGCATCTTGGCCGCGTTGGAATAGGTCACGAATCCCGCCATCACGACCGAGGACGACCCGGCGATGGCGGTCAGCGCGGCCGCGATCAGCCCGCCGGTGCAGGATTCCGCCGTGGCCAAGGTCAGCCCCCGTGCCTCGAGCGCCGCGAGCACCGCGCGCGCCTGGTCGAGTGTCGCCTCCGGCAGCATCACCACAACCCTCCCGCCAGCAGCAGCAGCGCGCCGGCCATGGCACCGGCGATCACGTCGTCCAGCATCACGCCGGTCGCGCCATGCAGCCCATCCGCCCAGGAGACCGGCCAGGGCTTCACGATGTCGAAGAAGCGGAACAGCGCGAAGGCCGCCGCCACGCCCAGCCAGCCCCAGCCTGCGGGCGTGGCGACGAGCGCCAGCAGCATCCCCGCCGCCTCGTCCACCACGATCCAGCCAGGATCCTGCTCGCCGCCCTCGGCCAGCACGCTGCGCACCGCGGCCCAGCCCGCCAGTGCGACCGCGACCGCCAGCACGACGCAGGCGAGCGGCCCGAGCAGCGCCGCGGGCAAGACCACCAGCGACCCCCAGGTGCCGGGTGCGGGCTTCAGCCGGCCGATCCCGCCCAGCGTCGCGACCGCGTGTGCGCCCGTCACGGCAGCCCGTCCAGGAAGGCCTCGATCGCCGTCGCTGCCGGCGCCTCGCCCAGCGTCGGCGCATGGCCGGTGCCCGGCAGCACCGCCAGCCGCATCGCCGGCGCCTCGCGCTGCATCTGCGCCACCGTCGCGCCGCTCAGCAGCCGGCTTTCCTCGCCCCACACCAGCAGCAGCGGACGTGTGGCCAGCGCGCCGAAGAAGGGCCAGAGATCAGGCGGCGGCCCCGCCGCATCGCCCACCGCCTGCTGCGCAATGCGGATATCCCAGCGCGGATGCCAGTGCGCGTCCTCGCCCTGCGCGTAGGTGCGCGCGGCGAAGTCGCGCCAGCCCGCGTCATCCAGCAACGGCATGGGCGGATGCCGCGCGCGGAACCAGGCCAGGGCTTCGTTGAAGGTGGCGCAGGCGGGGTCGGTGCCGATGAAATCGACCACCGCCTCGCGCCCCACGGGTTCGATGCGCGGGCCGATGTCGTTCAGCACCACCGCCGCGATCGCCGCCGGGCGCATGACGGATATCGCCATCGCCGCCAGCCCGCCGAAGGACGTACCGACCACCACCACGCCATGCAGGTGCAGTGCGGCCATGGCATCCATCACGTCGCGGATCAGGACCTCGGGCCGGTAGCGGGCGGGGTCGGTGGCGCGCGCGCTCTCGCCATGGCCGATGTAGTCGAGTGCCACCACGCGCCGCTTGCCCGCCTGGTGCGCCGCGATGGTCACCGCATCCAGCGCCGTGCGGCAGATGCCCGACAGCACCAGCACCGGCGCGCGATCCGCCGGCCCCGGCCATTCCAGGGCCGAGACCGCAAGCCCATCGCGGGCAGACAGCGTGACGCGCCGCGGCGTCACCGGGCGGCTCGCAGATAGGGTGCAAGCGGATGCTCGCGCGCCGCCGCCGAGGCATCCCGCGCGCGATAGACGATGACGTTCTCGATCACCCGCTGGACGTAGTTGCGCGTCTCGGTGAAGGGGATCTGTTCCATCCAGTCGATCATGTCGACATCGCCGCCGCGCGGATCGCCATAGGTGCCCAGCCACTGATCCACGCGCCCCGGCCCGGCATTGTAGGCCGCCGCCGCCAGCGGCAGCGTGCCGCCATAGCGGTTCAGCATTTCGTCGAGGAAGGCGGCCCCCAGGCGCATGTTCACCTCCGGGCTCGCGGTCAGCTGCGCGACGTTGAAGGGCTGGCCCAGCCGACGCGCCACCAGCGTGGCGGTCGAGGGCAGCAACTGCATCAGCCCGCGCGCATTGGCGCCGCTGACAGCCTCGGTGTCGAAGTTGCTCTCCTGCCGCGTGATGGCGTGGATGAAGGCGGGCTCGGGCTGGCTGACCGGCGGGGTGTAGGGCGTGGGCCAGCCGATCGGCAGCAGCATGTCCCCCGCCGCGCCGGCGCGACGCGCCACCCACACCGCATGGTCCTGGCGGCCGATATGCGCCGCCAGCCGCGCGGCCAGCATCCGGTCCGTGCCATCATTCGCCAGATCCTCGAGCCGCAGCAGGAACACGCGGGCTCGCCGCGTATCGCCCAGATCGGCCAGCGTCAGCACCGCGCGCGTGAGTTCCCGCGCGGTGAAGTCCGCCGCGCGCGGTGGCGTGACCGGCGGTGTCGCGGCACGCGCGACGCGCTGGGAGAGCTGCGCCTCGTTCTCCCCCATCGCGAGGGCCGCCAGCTGCCCATAGAAGGCCACCGGCAATTCGGCCGCCGCCGCGTAGCGCGCCCGTGCGCCCGCGGCATCGCCCCGCGCCGCCAGCGCGCGCCCCTGCCAATACCCCGCGCGCGCGCGGGTGATGACCGACCGGCTGTCCTGCGCGAGGGCCACGAAATGCCGTTCCGCCGCCGTCGCGTCGTTCAGCCGGCGCAGCGCGATGAAGCCGGCGAGGAACTCGCCCTCCTGCCGGGCCTCGCCGGGGGCCGCCTGGCCATGCGCGGCGGCGGTGCGATAGGCCTCGCGTTCCTGCCCCAGGCGCAGCAGCTTGCGCGCGAGCACCTGGCGCTCCGCCCAGACCGCGCGGGCGGCATCGCCGGCCAGGCCCGACTGCAGGCGTTCGGCGGCGGCCCAGGCGGCGGCGGCCTCGGCGTCGCGGTCGCGCCGGCGCAGCAGGCGGGCGTGCTCGTAGGCCCAGCCGATATCGGTGGGGCGGGCGGCCAGCGCGGCGTCGTCGTCGCGGGCCAGGGCCAGGCGGACATTCGCCGCTGCCGCGCGCGCGCCGGTCAGCCGCCCGGCCGCGCGCGACGCGCCGCCCAGGTCCCGCGCGAAGGCCAGCCGGTCGAAGCGCGTCCAGTGATCGTCCTCGGTCAGTGCCGCGGTGAAGCGCAGCAGCGCGTTTTCTTCCGCGAAGGCGTCGCCGGCGGTCTCCGCCCAGCCGCGGCGGATCACGGCGCGGGCATCCGCACCGCGCCCGGCGCGGTCCAGCGCCTCGGCATGGCGCAAGGCGCCGGCCAGGGTGCGCGCCGGGCTGCGGGCGAAGTGGCGCAGCGCCAGCGCATCGTCCGGGTCGGCCGACAGCGCGGCCTCGGCGCGGCGAGTCATGGCATCGGGCAGCGGCCAGTCGGGGTTCTCGGCCAGGAAGGCCACCAGCTCGGCGGCCGAGGCCGGCGCGGCGCGATTCGACAGGCGCATCCAGAGCACGATCTTCGCGGCGAGCGGATCGGCGGCGGCGGCGAAGCTCTCGGCCTCCGCATATCGCCCGACGCCTGCGGCGGCCAGCGCCTGGCGCCCGGCGGCACGCGCCCCGTCGGGCGCCCAGGGCTGCGAGAGGGCAGGGAGCGGCAGGGCCAGCAGGCCCAGGATCATCAGGCGGCGCATGCATCCTACCTACCCGATCCGCCCCAGCCTTGTCCCGGGGGTGCGACGCGCCTAGGTTCCGCCTCTCGCCACGGAGGAAACCGCCATGTTCAGGGGCTCGATGGTCGCGCTCATCACGCCGATGCGCCAGGACGGGTCCGTGGACGAGAAAGCCTTCCAGGAACTGGTGGAATGGCAGATCGCCGAGGGTACGGAAGGCCTGATCCCGGTCGGCACGACCGGCGAGAGCCCCACGCTCTCCCACGCCGAGCACAAGCGCGTGGTCGAGATGTGCGTGGACGCCACGCGCGGCCGCGTGCCGGTGATTGCCGGCGCGGGGAGCAATTCCACCGCCGAGGCGATCGACTTCGCGCACCACGCCAAGAAGGCCGGGGCGGATGCCACGCTGGTGGTCACGCCCTACTACAACAAGCCGACGCAGGAGGGGCTGTTCCTGCATTTCACCGCCATCGCGGATGCCGTCGACCTGCCGATGTTCGTCTACAACATCCCCGGGCGCAGCGTGGTCGACATCTCGGTCGAGACCATGGCGCGGCTGGCCAGGCACAAGAACATCGTGGGCGTGAAGGACGCGACCGCGAACCTGGCGCGCCCGCTGCACACCAAGCGCAGCTGCGGGCCCGACTTCATCCAGTTGAGCGGGGAGGACCATACGGCGCTGGCCTTCAACGCCTCGGGCGGGGTGGGCTGCATTTCCGTCACCGCCAATGTCGCCCCGCGGCTGTGCGCCGAGATGCACAAGGCCTGGCGCGCCGGCCGCACGGATGAGGCGATGGCGATCCAGGACCGCCTGGTCCCGCTGCATGACGCGCTGTTCTGCGAGACCTCACCCGGTCCGGTGAAGTACGCCGCGAGCCTGCTGGCCAAGAGCACAGAGCATTGCCGCCTGCCGATGGCGCCGATCGCCGACACCAGCAAGGCCCGCGTGCGCGAGGCGATGGTCTCGGTGGGGCTGCTGAACTGAACGCGGCAGCCCGACCGACCAACCCCCCGCTTATTGCGGAGGCCGCACATGCGGACTCCGGGAGCGCACAGCGCGACCGCGCCCAACCCGCCCGCCGCCCCCGACACGCCAGCTCATGGCGCAAAGGCAAGCCGGCGGATGCCGGCGCCCGCCGTCTGAGGGCATGAACCATGTCACCTGAGAAGAAGAAGTCGGGCCTGATCTCGCACGGCATTGCCGCGCAGAACCGCAAGGCGCGCTTCGATTACAAGATCAACGAGACGATCGAGGCCGGGCTCGCGCTGGTGGGCCCCGAGGTGAAGTCGCTGCGCGCCGGCCGCGCCACGCTGACCGAGGCCTGGGCCGGCGAGCGCGACGGCGAGATGTGGCTGTTCAACGCCTATATCCCCGAATGGCAGGCCGGGTCCTTCGTCTCGCGTTTCGAACCGCGCCGGCCGCGCAAGCTGCTGCTGCACCGCAAGCAGGTGGAAACCCTGACCGGCGCCATCACGCGCGAAGGCTCGACGCTGGTGCCGCTGGATATCCACTTCAACGACCGCGGGCGCGCCAAGGTTCTGCTCGGCGTGGCCGAGGGCAAGAAGCAGCACGACAAGCGTGCCGCCATCGCCGCGCGCGACTGGCAGCGCGACAAGGCCCGGCTGATGCGCAACAAGGGCCGCGAATAGCAACCCTTGCATCCATCGCCGCGCGCCGCACGTAAGCACCGGCAGGAGACCCCTGATGGCCGAGGACGACATCCCCACGACCGGCGCGATCAAGGACAAGCTGATCCGCACCAAGGAACGCTGGGCCGAGGAAGGCCGGCTGCTGACCGGCACGCATGGCGACCCCGAGCGCGACCGCCTGCCGCCCGGCCAGACCCTGGTGCGCGACTGGCCGGTGCTCGACCTCGGCGTGCAGCCGGATGTCGCGCGCGAAAAATTCCGCCTGCGCGTGGAAGGCCTGGTCGAGAACCGCATCGCGCTCGACTGGGATGGCTTCATGGCCCTGCCGCAGAGCGAGATGGTGGTCGACATCCACTGCGTGACCCAGTGGTCGCGCTACGACAACCGCTTCGCCGGCGTGAAGACCGCCGACCTGCTTGCCTTGGCGCAGCCGAAGCCCGAGGCGCGCTTCGTCTCCATGACCAGCTACGACGGCTACACCACCAATCTCACCCTGGCCGATTTCGCCGCCGATGACGTGATGCTGGTGCATGCCTTCGAGGGCAAGCCGCTCGAACGCCAGCACGGTGCCCCGGTGCGCCTGGTGCTGCCGCGGCTGTATTTCTGGAAAAGCCCGAAATGGATCACCCGGATCGAGCTGCTGGCCGAGGACCGACCTGGCTTCTGGGAAGTTCGCGGCTACCACAATCGCGGCGACCCCTGGATGGAGGAACGCTATGGCTGACATGCCGTACCCCGCGCTGCGCGCACCGCGCCGTGCGCTGCTGCTGGGCGCGCCGCTGATCATGGCGGCCGGCCCCGACACCAACGCCTTCACCTTCCGCATCCCCGCGATCGAGGGCGGCGAGCACGACTTCGCCGCCTGGCGTGGCCGCGTGCTGCTGGTGGTGAACACAGCGTCCTTCTGCGGCTTCACCCCGCAATACGCCGCCCTGCAGCGCCTGCATGAACGCTACGCCGCGCGCGGCCTGGTGGTGCTGGGCGTGCCGTCGAACGACTTCAACCAGGAAGCCGGCACCAACCAGCAGGTGCGCGAATTCTGCGACGCGCAGTTCGGCATCGACTTCCCGATGGCGGGGCTGACGCGCGTGCGCGGCGTGCAGGCGCACCCCTTCTTCCGCTGGGCGGCGCAGCGCGCGGGCGGCGAGCCGCGCTGGAACTTCCACAAATACCTGGTGGCGCGGGACGGGCGCAGCGTGCGCGGCTTCGCGACCTCGGTCGCGCCGGACAGCCCGGCCATGGTTCAGGCGATCGAGGCGGCGCTCGCCGCCCCTTCAGCCTGAGGCGAGCCGCGCCAGCAGCGCCTGCACCACGCCTTCGAACATCTCCGCCGTCAGCCGCTTGGTGGACGTGTTGTACCGGCTGACATGGTAGGAATCCGCCAGCCACAGCCCGTCCGGCAGGGTGTGCACCGCGCCATGCGCGAAGGCATAGCGGCTCGCCGGGATCCCCTTCGCGCGCAGCAGCGCGCCATGCGCCACCACGCCCAGCGCCAACACCGCGCGCAGCCGCGGCATCGCCGCGACTTCAGCCTGCACGAAGCCGTTGCAGGTCCTGATCTCGGCCGGGGTGGGCAGGTTCTCGGGCGGCACGCAGCGCACCGCGTTCGCAATGCGGCAGCCGAGCAATTCCATCCCGTCCGTCGGGTCCTCGAGGAATTCGCCCCGCGCCACGCCGAATTTCAACAGCGTTCCGTAGAGCAGCCGCCCGGCGTAATCCCCGGTGAAGGGCCGCCCGGTGCGGTTCGCCCCGCGCACGCCGGGTGCCAGGCCCAGCACCAGCAGCGGCGCGTCGTGCGGGCCCCAGGACGGCACCGGCCCGTTGTGCCAGCCAGGGTTCGCCGCGCGGTTGGCCGCGCGATAGGCCACCAGGCGCGGGCATAACGGGCAGTCATGGCCGGGCGCCGCGCCGGCCGGCAAGGCCGCCTGGCTCACACTTCGGGGTCCAGCGTGGTGTCGGCGAAGGGGTCGGCCGGCGTGGCGCGGGTGGGGCGTGCCGGCGCGGGTGCGGGTGTCGCGGCAGCGGCCGCCGGGGCAGGCCGCCCGCGCGGTTCCACCTGGCGGCGCGTGATGTCCGGCGCGATCTCCTCGAGGTCGATGAAGGCATCCGCCTGGCGGCGCAATTCGTCGGCGATCATCGGCGGCTGGGACCGCACGGTCGAGACCACGGTCACCCGCACGCCCATCCGCTGCACCGCCTCGACCAGCCGGCGGAAATCCCCATCGCCCGAGAACAGCACGACGTGGTCCAGCTGCGGCGCCATCTCGAGCATATCGACCGCGAGCTCGACATCCATGTTGCCCTTGATGCGCATGCGCCCGTTCGGATCGGCCTGCTGCTTGGCCGGCTTGGTCACCACCTGCCAGCCATTATAGGCCAGCCAGTCGGTCAGCGGCCTCAGCGGGGAATAGTCCTCGGTCTCGATCAGCGCGGTGTAGTAGAAGGCGCGCACCAGGTAGGTCCCGCCGCGGAAGAAGCCCAGCATCGCCGCGAAATCGATCTCGAAGCCCAGCGCGCGGGATGTGTGGTAGAGGTTCGCGCCATCCACGAACAACCCGACCCGCTCGGCGCCACCGCCCCGCCTCATGCCACTGCTCACCTTCAAATTCCTTCTGAAATGCACCGCGAGTCCCCCGCAAATCGGCGGGATACGGACCGCTACACGCTTCGGGCGGTGCTGTCATGGCCGTTGAGGCGGCGCTGGTGGCGATCGGCGCGAACCTTCCGCGCCCGGATGGAACCAGCGCGCGAGAGACCTGCGCCTGGGCTGTCGGCCGCCTCTGTGCCATCCCGGGGATGCGGGTCGTCGCGGTCTCCTCCTGGTGGGAGAGCGCGCCGATCCCGCCCGACCCGGCATCGCCCCCCTTCGTGAACGGGGTGGCGCTGCTGCACGGCGAGGCTGCGCCCGCCGCGCTGCTGGCCGCGCTGCATGCCATCGAGGACGCGGCCGGGCGCGCCCGGCCCTACCCCAACGCGCCGCGCGTGCTGGACCTGGACCTCATCGACCTGGGCGGGCGAGTTCAGGCCGGGCCGCCGGTGTTGCCGCATCCGCGGGCGCATCAACGCGCCTTCGTGCTGCGGCCTTTGGCGGAGGTGGCGCCAGGCTGGGTCCATCCGGTGCTGGGGCAGGGGGTGGCGGCGCTGCTTCCGGGCGTCGCGGACCAAGCGATCCGGCGCATCGGCCCCGCCTGACCCGCCATCCGCCTTGCACCGCAGCACGCCACTGTCTATGTGGATCGTTTACCGCATATCCCGGGTGCGCGCCCCCCGCCGCGCGCCCGCCGAACAGCCTGGAGCCACCTCATGGCGCGCGTCACCGTCGAAGACTGCATCGAGAAGATCCCGAACCGCTTTGAGCTGGTGCTGCTCGCCGCCCAGCGCGCGCGCAACATCGCCCGCGGCGAGGAGATCGAGGTCGACCGCGACAACGACAAGAACCCCGTCGTCGCCCTGCGCGAGATCGCCGAGGAACGCGTCGAGCTCGCCGCCCTGGAAGGCGACCTGATCAAGTCGCTGTCCCGCGCGCCGGAGCCCGAGCCCGCCGAGGAGGAGGTGATGGACATCATCGCCACCGACGAGAACATCTTCGGTATCATGGACGTGAACGAGGAGCCGCTGCCCGACGCCGGCGCCGAGGACCTCTCGCCCGACGACATCGAGGCCGCGATCGCCGCCGAGCTGGGCGGCAAGCGCTAGCCGGCCCCGCGCGCATGACGGCATCGGCCCGCCCTGCCGCCCGGCTGACCTGCCGGGATGCACGCGCGGGCCGAACCGCCCCCGTGCGCGGGCGCCGCTGATGGCCGGGGGCGCCGGCGGCACCCGACGAACCGGCCCGGCGCGCGCGCCCGAGGGCCTGCGCACCGACACCGCGGTCAATCCCGGCGCCGAACTCGCCCGCCAGGTCCTCGCCTACGACCCCCGCGCCGATGGCGCGCTGATCGAAGCCGCCTATGCGCTGGCCGCCGAGGCGCATGCGCCGCAGAAGCGCGAGGACGGCCAGCCCTATATCGTGCATCCGCTCGCCGTTGCCGGCATCCTGGCCGACTACCGGCTCGATGCGGCGACCGTCGCAACCGCCCTGCTGCACGACACGGTCGAGGATACCGGCGTCACCCTGGCGGAACTGGAAAAGCGCTTCGGCAAGGAAGTCGCGCGCCTCGTCGATGGCGTGACCAAGCTGACGCGCCTCGAACTGCAATCAGAACGCACCAAGCAGGCGGAGAATTTCCGCAAGCTGGTGCTGGCCATGAGCGAGGACATCCGCGTCCTCATCGTCAAGCTCGCCGACCGGCTCCACAACATGCGCAGGCTCGCCGCCGTCACCAAGGCCGAGAAGCGCGTGCGCACGGCGCGCGAGACGCTCGAGATCTACGCCCCGCTCGCCGAACGCATCGGCATGGACGCGCTCAAGACCGAGATCGAGACGCTGTCCTTCCGCGAGATGAACCCGGATGCCTGGCAGACCATCGCCGCGCGCCTGACCTACCTGCGCGGCCAGGGCGCCGACCTGATCGAGGAGATCGAGCAGGACATCCGCCGCGTGCTGCGCGAGGCCGGCGTCGAGGTGCTGGAAATCCTCGGCCGCGAGAAGTCGCCCTATTCCATCTGGCTCAAGATGCAGCGCAAGAACGTGGCGTTCGAGCAGCTGTCCGACATCATGGCCTTTCGCGTCATCGTGGCCGACAAGGGCGATTGCTACGCGGCGCTCGGCGCCATCCATTCGTCGTATCGCGTGGTGCCCGGCCGCTTCAAGGACTGGATCAGCACGCCCAAGACCAACGGCTACCAGTCGGTGCACACCGGCGTGACCGTGCCCGAACGGCGCAACGCCAAGATCGAGGTGCAGATCCGCACGCGCGAGATGCACGACATCGCCGAGTACGGCGTGGCCGCGCACTGGGTCTACAAGCAGGGCGAGGGGTCGGCCACGACGCGCAAGCGCTACCCCTGGGTGCGCGACCTGCTGGAGATTCTGGAATCCGCCGCGGATCCGCAGGATTTCCTCGACCACACGAAGCTCGAACTGCATCGCGACCAGGTCTTCTGCTTCACGCCCAAGGGCGACCTGATCGAATTGCCGCGCGGCGCCACGCCTGTCGACTTCGCCTACCAGGTGCACTCCCAGGTCGGCGACAACACGGTGGGTGCGAAAGTCAACGGCAAGATCGTGCCGCTGCGCCACACGCTCGAGAACGGCGACCAGGTCGAGATCATCACCGCCCGCGGCGGGTCGCCCAACCCGGCCTGGGAACGCTTCGTCGTCACCGGCAAGGCGCGTGCGCGCATCCGTCGCTTCGTGCATGCCCGCCAGCGTGCGACGCAGAAGGAGGAAGGGCGCGCGGCGATCGCCAAGGTGTTCCGCGCCGCCGGTCTCGACTTCTCGGAAAAGCAGGTCGAGCCCGCGCTGAAGGTGCTGAAGCTGCCGGATTTCGAGGCGCTGTGCATCGCCGTCGCCACCGGCAACCACTCCCCGCGCGATGTGCTGACCGCCGCCGTGCCGGAACTGCGCACGCCCGCGCGCAGCATCGACCAGATGCCGCTCGCGCGCCCGCGCGGGCGGCTCGGCGCCGGGCCGACGCTTGCCCCCGGCAAGGCGGACCGCCCGCCCTCGGCGCGGCGCGGCGACACCGCCATGGGCATCACCGGCCTGGTGTCCGGCATGGCGGTGCATTTCGCCGGCTGCTGCCATCCGCTGCCGGGCGACCGCATCGTTGGCATCGTCACCACCGGCCGCGGCGTGACCATCCACAAGCACGACTGCCACGGGCTGGAGGCCTTCGCCGCCACGCCCGAACGCTTCATCGACGTGGACTGGGAATATGATGGCGGTGCCAAGGGCGGCCATGTCGGGCGCATCGAACTGACCGCCGAGAACACATCGAACGCGCTGGCCGGCCTGACCACCGCCATCGCGCGCCAGGACGGCGCGGTGAACAACCTGCGCATCGTGAACCGGTCGGGCGAGTGGTGCGAGGTACTGGTCGACGTCGAAGTGCGCGACACCGGCCACCTGGCCGCCATCCTGGCCGCGCTGCGCGCCTGCCCCGGCGTGACGCAGGTCGACCGTGCGAAAGGCTGACCGCCGGCGCCCGGTCGCCGGCGGGCCCGGCGGCCCACCGGAGGCGTGAATCGGATGCGCAGACACTCCCCATGATCATCGGCATCGGCTCCGACATCCTCGATATCCGCCGCATCGAGAAGACCAT
Source organism: Roseomonas fluvialis (assembly GCF_022846615.1). Classification (NCBI taxonomy): domain Bacteria; kingdom Pseudomonadati; phylum Pseudomonadota; class Alphaproteobacteria; order Acetobacterales; family Roseomonadaceae; genus Roseomonas; species Roseomonas fluvialis. The sequence goes on along the minus strand of NZ_AP025637.1, from coordinate 3,283,403 downwards.
CGAGAAGCACGGCGACCGCTTCCTCGATCGCATCTTCACGCCGGCCGAACGTGCCAAGGCGCAGAAGCGCACCGAACGAATCCGCACCGCGACCTACGCCAAGCGCTTCGCCGCCAAGGAAGCCGCTTCGAAAGCGCTCGGCACCGGCTTCCGCGCCGGGGTGTTCTGGCGCGACCTCGGCGTGGTCAACCTGCCCTCCGGCCAGCCCACGCTGCGCCTGACCGGCGGCGCGGCCGAACGCCTCGCCGCCATCACGCCACCCGGCCACCGGGCCGAGATCGCGCTGACCATGACCGACGAATTCCCCTACGCGCAGGCCATGGTCGTCATCACCGCCGTCCCCCTTTCCGTCCCGCTTCCTTGACAGGCGCCGCGCGCGCTGGCTTCCCTGCGCCGCCCGGCCGGACCGGTCGGCGCCTCCACCCCTGACCAGGCCGTCGAAACACACCCCCCATGGCGAAGAAGAAGTCCGGCGGCTGGCTCGAGAGCATCAAGACCATCGTCTATGCCGCGCTGATCGCGGTCGGCATCCGAACCGTGGCCTTCGAGCCCTTCAACATCCCCTCGGGGTCGATGATCCCGACGCTCCTGGTGGGCGACTACCTGTTCGTGTCGAAATTCTCCTACGGCTATTCGCGGCACTCGATGCCGTTCAGCCCGAACCTGTTCGACGGCCGCATCTTCGGTTCGCTGCCGCGGCGCGGCGATGTCGCGGTGTTCAAGCTGCCGCGCGACGGGTCCACCGACTACATCAAGCGCATCATCGGCCTGCCCGGGGACCGCATCCAGGTCCGCGCCGGCCTGCTGTACATCAACGGGGAGGCGGTGCGCCGCGAATTCGTCGGCCCCTATACGGTCGAGGGGGACGGCCCGCGCATCACCGTGCGCCTGTACCGCGAGACGCTGCCCGCCGCCGGCACCGCGGCCGGCGTCACGCACCAGATCCTGGAAGCCACCGACGACGGCCCCTTCGACAACACCACCGAATTCCGCGTGCCCGACGGCCATGTCTTCGCGATGGGCGACAACCGCGACAACAGCCTCGACAGCCGCGCGATGAACGCGGTCGGCTTCATCCCGATCGAGAACCTGGTGGGCCGCGCCGAATTCATCTTCTTCTCGGTCGACGGTTCCGCCGCCTGGTACGAGGTCTGGGCCTGGCCCTTCGCGATCCGCTGGACCCGCCTGTTCTCGGCGGTGCGATGAGAGACCGTTGGAGAATGCCGGCGCCGGCCCGCTCCTCCACCCGGCCACCCATGTCAGAATCCTTGATGGGTGGCCGGGTGGGGGAGCGGGCCAGCGCCGGACGTCAGAATGCGCCGAACGGCGCATTCACGAACGGTCTCTGATCCCCCGTGGCGCGCCGCGCGCGTGAGTCCGCCGCCCCGCCGCCGCGTGACGTGGCGGCGGTGGCGCAGCGCCTGGGCCTGTCCTTCCGCGACCCGGGCCTGCTGGCCGAGGCGCTGACCCATTCCTCCGCCACCGGGCTTGGCGCCGCGCTGCCATCGAACGAACGCCTGGAGTTCCTCGGCGACCGGGTGCTCGCGCTGCTGATGGCCGAATGGCTGATCGAACGCTTCCCTGCCGAACGCGAAGGCCTGCTGATGCGCCGCTTCGGTACGCTGGTGGCGGCCGATACGCTGGCCGGCCTCGCGCAGCGCCTGGGCCTGGGCGACGACCTGCTGGTTGCGGCCGACCCAGGCGGGCCCGGCATCCAGACGCGCCCCAACGTGTTGGCCGATGCCTTCGAGGCACTGCTGGGCGCACTGTACCGCGATGGCGGGCTGGATGCCGCGCGGCCCTTCCTGCGCCGCGTCTTCGCCCCGCTGGTCGAAGCCGAGCCCGCCCGCCCGCCGCTGCCCGCCAAGTCCCGCCTGCAGGAATGGCTGCAGGGGCGCGGGCATGCGCTGCCGGTCTATACGCTGGTCTCGTCCGAGGGACCGTCGCATGCGCCGGTCTTCGTGGTCGCGGTGCATGCCGCGGGGCGCGAGGCGCAGGGCAGGGGCGACACGAAGCGTGCGGCGGAACTCGCCGCCGCCGAGGCCTGGCTGGCAGGGGTAGGAACATGAGCGCCACGACGACACGCTGCGGCCTGGTCGCCATCGTCGGCGCGCCGAACGCCGGGAAATCCACGCTGGTGAACCGCATGGCGGGCACCAAGGTGACGATCGTCTCGCCCAAGCCGCAGACCACGCGCTTTCGCATCCGCGCCATCGTCATGCATGGCGGGGCGCAGATGATCCTGGTGGATACGCCGGGCATCTTCGCGCCGCGCCGGCGGCTGGACCGCGCCATGGTGGCGGCGGCCTGGGGTGGGGCGCAGGATGCCGACATCGCGTTGCTGGTGGTCGATGCGCGCGCCGGGCTGACCGATGCAGTGCGGAAGATCGCCGAGGGCCTGGCGAAGTCCCGCCGCCCGGTCTGGCTGGCGCTGAACAAGACCGACCTGATCCCCGGGCCACGGCTGCTGCCGCTGATCGCGGAGCTGAACGCCATCCTGCCCTTTGCCGAGACCTTCATGGTCTCGGCCGAGAAGGGCGACGGGGTGGACCGCCTGCAGGACTACCTGGCCAAGGCGATGCCGCCGGGCCCCTACCTGTTCCCCGAGGACGAACTCACCGACCTGCCCAACCGCATGCTGGCGGCCGAGATCGTGCGCGAGCAGATCCTGCGCCAGACTCACCAGGAAGTGCCGCACCATGCCTCGGTGGAAACCGAACAATGGACCGAGAACGAGGACGGCTCCGTGCGCGTGGACTGCACCATTTACGTCTCGCGCGCCACGCAGAAGGCCATCATCATCGGCGAGAAGGGCAGCCGCATCCGCACCATCGGGCAGTCGGCGCGGATCGAACTGACCAAGCTGCTGGACCGCCCGGTGCACCTGTTCCTCAACGTGAAGGAACGCACCGGCTGGGACGAGGAACGTGCGCGCATCCGCGCGATCGGGCTGGACGACGCGGGATGAGCGTGGAGTGGACCGCCCCGGCCGTGGTGCTGGAGGTCCGCCCGCATGGCGAAGGCGGCGCCGTCGTCTCGCTGCTCACCGAGGAACACGGCCGCCACGCCGGTCTCGCGAAGGGCGGGTCATCGCGCGCCCAAGCCGGTCTCTGGCTGCCCGGCAACCTGATCGAAGCCCGCTGGATCGCCCGCCTGCCGGACCAGCTCGGCGCCCTGACCGGCGAGATGGTCCACCCCGCCGCCGCGCTGGCCATGGACGACCCGCTGGCGCTGGCGCTGCTCTCCTCGGCCTGCGCCATCGCCGCCGATGCACTGCCCGAACGCGAGGCGCATCCGCGCGCCTTCCACGCGCTGGTCTCGCTCATCGCCCACCTCGCGGGTGGCGCCGAGACCGTGCTGGCCGACTACATCCGCTGGGAAGCCCTGGTGCTGACCGAACTCGGCTACGGGCTGAACCTCGACACCTGCGCGGTCACCGGCACCACCGAGGGCCTGACGCATGTCTCCCCGCGCACTGGCCGCGCGGTCAGCGCCGGCGCCGCCGCGCCCTACACCGGCCGGCTGCTGCCGCTGCCCGCCTTCCTGCGCGACGGCGACAGCCCCGGCGACGCGGCCGCATGGGATGCCGGGCTGCGCCTGACCGGGCATTTTCTGGAACGCGACGCCTTCGGCGCCCGCCATCGCCCGGTGCCCGAGGCGCGCCACCGTTTGGCCGACCGCGTGGCGGCGCTGGCCGGCGCCAGCTGATCCCCCGTGCCGGGCTGGCCCCGGCCGGGCTGGCGGTGTAAGCCCCCGCCGCACGAACAAAGCGCGAATCACCCATGCCCGATGACGTGAAATCCCCGCCGGACGAGGGCGGCGCCATGCGCGAGACGAAGCTCGCCGAGGCGCTGTCCGAGCGCTACCTCGCCTACGCGCTGTCCACGATCACCGCCCGGTCGCTGCCGGATGTGCGCGATGGCCTGAAGCCGGTCCATCGCCGGCTGCTGTGGGCGATGCACCAGCTGCGCCTGGATCCCGAGGCCGGGTTCAAGAAATGCGCGCGCATCGTCGGCGACGTGATGGGCAAGTATCACCCGCATGGCGACAGCAGCATCTACGAAGCGCTGGTGCGCCAGGCGCAGGATTTCGCCGCGCGTTATCCGCTGGTCGAGGGCCAGGGCAATTTCGGCAATATCGACGGCGATAACGCCGCGGCCATGCGCTACACCGAGGCGCGCCTCACCCAGGTCGCGCAATCGATGCTGGATGGCATCGAGGAAAACGCCGTCGATTTCCGCGCCACCTACGATGGCGAGGAACGCGAACCGATCGTCCTGCCCGCCGCCTTCCCGAACCTGCTGGCCAATGGCGCGGCGGGCATCGCGGTGGGCATGGCGACGTCGATCCCGCCGCACAATGCCGGTGAACTCTGCGACGCCGCCCTGGCGCTGATCCAGGACCCGAACGCCGACCTGCTCGCCCACATCAAGGGCCCGGATTTCCCCACCGGCGGCGTGCTGGTCGAACCCGCCGAAGCGGTGCGCGAGGCCTACGAGACCGGCCGCGGTGGCTTCCGCGTGCGCGCCCGCTGGGAGCGCGAGGCGCTCAAGAACGGCACCTGGCAGATCGTGGTCACGGAGATTCCGTACCAGGTGCAGAAGGCGAAGCTGATCGAGCAGATCGCTCAGCTGCTGGAAGAAAAGAAGCTCCCGCTGCTGGGTGACGTGCGGGACGAGAGCACCGACGTGGTGCGCCTGGTGCTGGAACCCAAGTCCCGCACGGTGGAACCCGCCGTGCTGATGGAGACCATGTTCCGCGCGACCAGCCTGGAATCGCGCTTCCCGCTCAACATGAACGTGCTGGATGCCGAGCGCACGCCGCGCGTGATGTCATTGCGCGAGGTACTGCGCGCCTGGCTCGACCACCGCCATGTCGTGCTGGTGCGCCGCACGGAACATCGCCTCGCGGCCATCGCGCGGCGGCTCGAAATCCTCGACGGCTACCTGATCGCCTATCTCAACCTCGATGAGGTGATCCGCATCATCCGCGCCGAGGACGAGCCCAGGCCGGTCCTGATGGCGACCTTCTCGCTGAGCGAACTCCAGGCCGATTCCATCCTCAACATGCGCCTGCGCTCCCTGCGCAAGCTCGAGGAAATGGAGATCAGGAAGGAGCACAAGAAGCTCAGCGCCGAACAGAAGAAGCTGCAGGGGCTGATGGGCTCGGACGCCAAGCGCTGGGCCGCGATCGCCGAGGAAATCGCCGCGACGCGCGCGGCCTTCGGCGACGGTCCGCTCGGCAAGCGGCGTACCGAAACCGGCCGTATCCTGCCCGCCGTGCTGGTCGACGAGGCCGCCTTCGTCGAACGCGAACCCATCACCGTTATCCTGTCCGAGAAAGGCTGGATCCGGGCCCAGAAGGGCCACATCCCGCTGGACGGCGAGATCCGCTTCAAGGAAGGCGACAGCCTGCTGGTCGCCCTGCACACAGAAACGACCGACCGCATCGTGGTCTTCGCCACCAACGGCAAGGCCTACACCATCAAGGCCGACAGCCTGCCGCGCGGGCGCGGGGACGGCCAGCCGGTGCGCCTGATCGTGGACCTCACGAACGAGGACGCGGTCGTCGCCATGTTCGTCCATCGTGACGGCCAGCGTTTCCTGGTCGCCGCCTCCGACGGCAAGGGCTTCATCGTGAAGGGCGAGGACCTGCTGGCCGAAAAGCGCACCGGCAAGCAGGTGATGAACATCGACCCGCCGACCGAAGCCGCGCTCTGCGTGCCTGCCGATGGCGACACCGTCGCCGTGATCGGCGAGAACCGGAAGCTGCTGGTCTTCCCGATCGACCAGGTGCCCGAGATGTCGCGCGGCCGCGGCGTGCAGCTGCAGGCCTATCGCGATGGCGGGCTGTCGGATGCGAAGGTGTTCAACCGCGCCGATGGCCTGTCCTGGACGCTCGGCGAACGCACCCGAACCGAAGCCGACCTGCGGCCCTGGCTCGGCAACCGCGCCGGCGCGGGCAAGGCGCCGCCGAACGGCTTCCCCCGCGGCAACCGGTTCGAATAGCGCGCGCTATCCGCGCAGCGGCCCCATCGCCCCGGCAAGGAATCCGATGAAGGCACGCACCTTGGGACTGGCGGCAAGGTGCGCCGGGAACAGCGCGTGCAGGTCGATCGGCCCGCGCGCGTCACCGGGTGCGAGGTCGACCAGCCGCCCCTGTGCCACCGCGTCGCGGCACAGGAAGGCGGGCAGCCAGGCGGCACCGGCGCCCGCCAGCACCAGCGCCATCCGCGCGAGCGGTTCCTGGACCTGCACGCGGCGCGACGCGCGTCCCCCGGCGAAGCCTACGACGCTGCGGTACTGCCCGAGCGCCACCGCCTCCACCAGCCCGGCCTCGGCCAGCAGCGCGCCGGCGCGGCGCGGCGAGAGCCTCCCCAGCGCCTGCGGCGCCGCATAGAGCCGCAACTCGCTCACCCCCAGCTTGCGCGCAATCAGCGCGCTGTCCTCGAGCGGCCCGACGCGGACCACCACATCCGTCTCCGGCGCCATGGCCCCGGCCGGCGCGTGGGACACGTCGATCACCAGCTCGACCTCCGGGCAGTCGCGCAGGAAGTCAGGCAGGCGTGGTGCGAGGAACTGCGTGGCGAAAAGGTGCGGCACGTTCACCCGCAGCACGCCGCGCGGTGCTGCCAGCGCCGCCTGCACGGAAGCCGCCGCGCCCTCGATCAACTGCCCCACGCGCACAGCCTGGTCGAACAGCGCATGTCCGGCATCGGTCAGCCGCACGCCGCCGCGGCCGCGTTCGAACAGGATCGCGCCGGCCTCCGCCTCCAGCCGCGTCACCTGCCGGCTGACGGAGGATTTCGGCAGGCCGAGCCGTGCCGCTGCGCGTGAGACGCCCTTCGCCTCCGCGACCGCGACGAAGATGCGCAGGTCGTCGCTGTTCAAGCGCGCGCCCCGTTCCCGGACCGGAACGCGCCGTCCCGCTTTCGCGCCTGCCGCATCGGACCGGGGCAACCCATGTCGCGGCATGGAAGGCGCCCGCGCCCGACACTCGCAACATTCAACGACATCGAGGCACCCCCAATGACGACAGCAGCCCTGCGGCGCATGACACCCGACAGCGCGGTGATCGCCTATGTCGACTACGTCACCGGCCTCGACAACCTGATCACCACCATCCCCGGCAAGGTGTTCCGCAACAACATCCAGGCCTTCGCGAAGATGTCGCCGCTCTTTGCCCTGCCGACCGCGGTGTTCGGCGAGGAGAACCAGTACTACGGCACCTTCCTCCCCGAGATCCGCACGCTCATCGACGCGGGGGCCTCGACCTTCCCGCGCACGACCCCGAGCGGCTGCACCAGCGCCTTCATGACCTGGCTGGCCTCCACCGGTCGTCGCGACGTCATCATCGGCGGCATCTCGATCGACAACTGCACGCTGCATACCGCGCTCGACCTGCTGCGCGCGGGCTACAACGTGCAGGTCGTCGCGGATGTCTCGGGCAGCAACAGCGCGCTGGCCGAAGCGACCGCGATCGACCGGCTGCGCGATGCCGGCGCGGTGGTCAGCGGGTGGCTCAACACGCTGACCGAACTGGGCACCGACTTTGCCGGCCCCTACGGCCAGGGGATGATGGGCATCATCCAGCAGCACTGGCCGGCCTCGACCATCGGCCAGGTACGGGACACCACGCCTGACGGGCACGGGATGCAGTTGCCGACGCAAGGCTGACGGTGCGCGCGGCGGGCGCGGCGACCGCCGCCGCGTGAGCCTGGTCACGAGCCGCGCCACGCCGCGCGGAACGCGCTTGCGCCGGCGCATCCGGCGCCCGCATCCTTCCGGAAAGGGAAGGAGGCGACCATGTCCGCATCCCATCCAGCCGCCAGCCGCACCGTCCACTTCGCCACCAACCGCGCGCGGCTGTCGGTCGGCTTCGACGCCTTCAGCCCGGCGCCGCCGGATGGCCGGCAACTCTGGCTCGGCCAGATCGCGATGCAGTCGCTCGCCGCGCCGGGGGATACCGAGACGACGCGCCATCCGCTCGCCCCGCCCGACATCATCGGCGAGGATGATTTCGCCGATCCCGCCAAGGGCTCCGCCGCGCGTGCGCTCGACGCCTGGCTGCGCGACGCGCATGCGCAGGATGCCATCGCGCTGTTCTTCATCCATGGCTTCTCGAACAGCTTCAACTCGGCGGTTGGCCGCGCGGCGCAGATCGCCGAATTCTACGACGGCGCCGGCGTGCGGCTGGTCCCGCTCGCCTTCTCCTGGCCGTCGGACGGGCGCGTCATCGACCCGCAATTGCTGGTGCTCGGCCTGGGCGGCGTGGTGCGGCAGTACCAGGCGGACCAGCGGGATGCCGAACTCTCCGGCCCGGCGCTGGCGCGCCTGATCGTCGAGATCCGCCGTGCGGCCGACCGGGCGCGCAAGGCCAGGCGACCGGTGCGCGTGGTGCTGCTGGCGCACAGCATGGGCAACCTGGCACTCGCCTGCGCGCTGGAGGCGATGCAGAACGGCATGCTCACCCAGGCGCTCGATGCCACCTTCGACCACGCGCTGCTGGTCGCCTCCGACGTTCCCGACACCGCGCTCGATCACCGCCAGCCGTTGCGCGGGATCGCACTGCTGGCCGCCGGCGTCACGGTCGTCATCGCGAAGGACGGCATGCTGGCCTTCGCCAGCCCCGCGGCGAACGAGCACAAGCGCCGCCTCGGCCATTTTGGGCCGAACGACCTGGCGGGACTGCCGGGCCGCATCCGCGTGGTGGATTTCGTGGCGGGCCTGCAGACCGAAGCCGAGAAGCCCCACCTGCAGGTCGGCAGCGCAACCACCTGGGACACGGTGTACCACCAATACTACCGCAACGACCTGAGTGCCCGCGCCGACCTGGCGGAGGTGCTGCGCGGCGACCCGCCCACGCGGCGCGACGACCCCGCGCTCGGCGGCCCGGTCCAGGAAGGACGATCGCGCCACACCAGCCTGCGGCCGCTGCCCCCCGGCGCGATCGCCTGAACCTGCGGGCGCCGCGGACCGCGGGCGCTGGGTCGCACGCGGGCCGTCAGTCCGTCGCGCGCAGCCCCAGCCGGGCGATCACCGCAGTCCAGCGCGCCGCCTCGCGCGCCTGGAAGGCGGCGAAGACCGCCGGCGAGGTGCCAAGGAACTCGGTGCCGGTCCGGTCCAGGCCGGCGCGCGCGGCCGGGTCGGTGTCGTAGGCCGCGCGGATCACGCGGGACAGCCGATCGGCGACATCGCGTGGAAAGCCGGCCGGCGCCACCACCCCCGTCCAGCCGAAGAAGGACGTGTCGGACAGGCCCGCCTCCTCGAAGGTCGGGACATCAGGCAGGGTGAACAGGCGCGCATCGCCGGTCTGCACCACCGCGCGCAGGCTGCCATCCGACAGATGCGCCAGGGTCGCCGAGGGCACGTTGAACATCGCCTGCACCCGCCCCGCCACCAGGTCCAGCGTCGCCTGCGGAAAGCCGCGATAGGGCACGTGCGCGATATCGAGACCGAGGCGCGCCTTCAATTCCTCCATCGCCAGATGCGTCAGCGTGCCCGCGCCGATCGACGCATAGGACACGGCACCGGGATTCGCCCGCACATGCGCGACGAACCCCGCCCAGTCGTGCACCGGCAGCGACGGGTGTACCGCCAGTACGAAGGGCACGCGCACCAGCAGCGAGACCGGCGTGAAGTCCCGCGCCGGATCGTAGGACAGCGCCGGGTTCAGCGCCCGCGCCGTGGTCGTCGGCCCGCCGAGCACGAAGCCCAGCGCATGCAGGTCGCGCGCCTGCGCCACAGCCGCGGCGGCGAGCGTGCCGCCGGCGCCAGGCCGATTCTCGACCACGAAGGTCTGGCCGAAGGCGCTGGCCAGGTGCGGCACCAGCGCGCGGGCGATCAGGTCCGCCTGGCCGCCCGGCGGCAGCCCGACGACCAGTCGCACCGGGCGTTCGGGCCAGGGCGTCTGCGCCACGGCGCGGTGTGCCGCCGCCATGGCAAGCGAGGCACCGACCACCCTGCGGCGGCGCAGATACCCCAGCGCGAGCCGGGGCGAGAGACGATGCGGGCGAAGCAAAGCGGACATGGGGCACTCCTGCCTGGAAAGGGATTCCGGGGTTGGGTGCTCCGCGCCTTGATGGTTGTTGCGCTTGCGGGGCGTGGCGATGGTGCACCAACGGGCGCGCGGCTGTCCATCGCCGTCGCCCGCCGCCGCGGGTCAGGTGCCCCGACCCGCCGCCGCGCGCCCAACCGCTGCCGGCCGACTGTTTTGTTTGCGCGAGGATCTCCGCCGGATCCGATGCGTCGACCGGGTCGGGGTCCGCTCTAGTCCTCCAACCCGTGGTACTCCACGCTCGGCCCCTGCGCCACATAATGGGGGTGGTTCCCGACGATGGTCTGGAACGCCTCGGCATCCGCATCCGACACCTTCATCTGGTGCAGCCCGGTCGGGTCCCAGATGGCGTTGGCCACGCGCATCGCTTCGGCGCGGATCGGGTCGACCGCGCCCTTCTTGTCCGTGAGCGCCCCTTTCTTCTGCACCTTGCGCGCGATCGCCTCCGCCAGGTAGCCGATCGCCTCGGCGACCGGCCGCGCGATGATGCCCGGCCTGAGCATGTCGTGGACCGCGTGCGTCGCCTCATGCGCCGTGAAGGCGCGCCACGCGTCGTTGTTGGGGATGTCGGCGTCGGATGGGAACCAGAACTCGTTCAGGCCGTATTTCCAGGATGCCGCCGCGCCACTCGACATCGGCAGCAGCGTCGTGTCCGGCACCGCGATCCGCCCCTTCTCGACCTCCGTGGCAATGATGGCGTATTGCCCGGGGCTGAAGCGGTAGCCGAAGGCCTCGAAGTTGAGGTAGCGGATCTCGCGCCCGTTGCGCAGGAAGTCGACCAGGTCGTCCTTGATGCTCATGTCGAGGGTCTCCCCGGCCATGATGGCCGCGGAGCAATGATAACGAGGGCGAAATTGCGTGTTCAAGCGTCCGTGAAGACGCCTGATCCTAGTCTGTGATCGGTTTCACAGTGCCCGTACGAGCACATGGCGCTTGCGCCCGGCGGAGAGCTTCGCCGCGCCGTCGCGCAGGTCGGCCGCGGTCACGCTCAGCGTGGCATCGCCTACCACCGCGTCGTTCAGGCGCAGCCCGGCCTGGGCGATCAGGCGCCGCGCCTCGCCCTTGCTCGCGGCGAGCCCGGCCGCCACTGCCAGGTCGACGAAGGGCGCGGGCAGCGTGGCCGTGATGGCGGGCAGCGTGTCCGCCGCCGCGCCTTCCTCGAAGGCGCGCCGCGCCGTCTCGGCCGCGGCCTCGGCCGCCGCGCGGCCGTGCAGCAGCGCGGTCGCCTCGGTCGCCAGCACCTTCTTGGCCTCGTTGACCTCCGCACCCGCCAGCGCGCCCAGCCGCCGTACCTCGTCCATCGGCAATTCGGTGAACAGCGCGAGGAAGCGGCCGACATCGGCGTCCTCGGTGTTGCGCCAGAACTGCCAGTAGTCATACGGGCCGAGGCGGTCCGGGTTCAGCCACACCGCCCCCGCCGCGGTCTTGCCCATCTTCGCACCCGACGCGGTGGTCAGCAGCGGCGTGGTGAGCACATGCGCATGCCCGCCGGCCATGCGGCGGATCAGTTCCGCGCCCATGACGATGTTGCCCCACTGGTCCGACCCGCCCATCTGCAGCACCGCGCCGTGGCGGCGGTGCAGTTCCAGGAAGTCGTAGGACTGCAGCAGCATGTAGTTGAATTCGAGGAAGCTCAGCGAATGCTCGCGCTCCAGCCGCAGCTTCACGCTGTCCATGGTCAGCATGCGGTTCACGCTGAAGTGCCGGCCGACGTCCCGCAGGAACGGGATGTAGCGCAGCTCATCCAGCCAGGCGGCGTTGTCGAGCATCATCGCGCCGGCGTCGAAATCGAGCAGCGCATCGAAGGTGCGGCGGATGCCGACCTTGTTCGCCTCGATGATCTCCTCGGTCAGCAGCTGGCGTGCCTCGTCCTTGCCGGAGGGGTCGCCCACCTTGGTGGTGCCGCCGCCGATCAGCGCGATCGGCCGCCCGCCGGTCTTCTGCAGCAGGCGCAGCAGCATGGTCGGCAGCAGGTGGCCGACGTGCAGGCTGTCGGCCGTGCAGTCGTAGCCGATATAGGCGACCAGCCCGCCCTTGTTCAGCGCGGCGTCCAGCTCCGCTTCGTCCGAGGTCTGGTGGATGTAGCCGCGTTCGCGGGCAATGCGCAGGAAGTCGCTGGTCGGGCCGCTCATCGTGGTGTCCTGGATGCTCCGGGGGCTTTCGCCGGACGGGCAGGGGGGCTAGAGCAGATCCCGGTCAGATGGGATCATCTGATCGGGTGAAGATGCTCGCGAAAACAACAGGCTAGAGGCGTTGCAGCGAGCCGATGCGAGCGGAGGCGGCTCTAGCACGGCACAGGCATCACGGCAAAAGGCATGCTGAGAACCATCGGGCTCATGAGCGGCACCTCGCTGGACGGGGTGGACGCCGCCTACCTCGAGACGGATGGCGAGACGATCCAGCGGATCGGCCCGCGCCTCACGCTGCCCTACGACCCGAAGCTGCGCCGCGCCCTGCGCGGGCTGCTCGACCGTGCCGAGACACTGAGCGAGACCGACCCCGAATTGCTCGACGCCATCCGCCGCATCACCGACCGCCATGCCGAGGCGGTCGAGGCGATCGGCCTCGAGGCCGACCTGGTCGGCTTCCATGGCCAGACCATCCTGCACCGCCCGCCGGTGGCCGGGCGCAACATCACGCCCTTCACCTGGCAGGTCGGCGATGCCGCGGCGCTGGCGAAGCGCACCGGCATGACGGTGGCCTACGATTTCCGCAGCGCGGACGTGGCGGCCGGCGGGCAGGGGGCGCCGCTGGTGCCGGTGTTCCATCGCGCGCTGTCGGCCCCACTGCCCAAGCCGCTCGCGATCCTGAACCTGGGCGGCGTGGCGAACGTCACCTGGCTCGGCCCGGATGGCGAGATGCTGGCCTTCGACACCGGTCCCGCGAACGGCCCGCTCGATGACTGGGCGCGCCAGCACACCGGCAAGGACTACGACGCGGCGGGGCGGCTCGCGCTGGCCGGCCAGGCGGATGGCGCGGTGCTGGGGCGGCTGATGGCGCATCCGTATCTGTCCGCACCGCCACCGAAATCGCTCGACCGGCTGGATTTCGACCGCGCATTGAAGGACGCGGGTGCGGCGGAACTGTCGGCCGCCGATGGGGCGGCGACGCTCTGCGCCTTCTGTGCGGTCTGCGTGGCGGCCGCGGCGCGGCTGTTTCCGGAACCGCCGCTGCAATGGCTGGTGGCCGGCGGCGGGCGGCGCAACCCGGCGATCATGAAGGCGCTGGCAGGGGCGCTCGAGGAACCGGTGCGCCCGGTGGAAGTGGCCGGCTGGGACGGCGATGCGCTGGAGGCGCAGGCCTTCGGGCTGCTGGCGGCGCGCGTGGCGCGCGGGCTGCCGATCACCTTCCCCGGCACGACCGGGGTGCGGCGGCCGCTCACGGGTGGGCGGATCGTGGGGTCGTTGCTGTAGGCCTCAGGCCGGCGGCGGATGCGCGTGACTCGGGTCGCGCGCGGCCCTCGCCGACATGCGTTTGGCCTGCCGCGCCCAAGTCCTGCGCGCGGCTAGGTCCAGCGCGGGCGCCCGCCCGTCACTCACGCCACGGATGCTGCGCCCACAGCGCCTCGTAGCGCGCCTTCAGCGCCTGCAGTTCGGCCAGGTACTCCGGCGGGGCCAGGAAGCGCAGCGGCAGGTTCTGTTGCACCGCCAGCGCCTTGAATTCCTCGTTCTCCACCGTGCGCCGGACCGACAGCGCCAGGCGCTCCAGGACCTCGGGCGGCATCCCCGCGGGCGCCGCCATGCCGCGCATGGACCCCTCGACGATGTCGAGTCCGAGTTCCTTGAGCGTCGGCACGCTGGCGGCCGGTTCCCAGCGCGTGGCGCCCATCTGCACGATCGGGCGCAGCACGCCCTGGCGCCATTCGTTCATGCCCTCGGCCATGTTCATCACGGCCAGAGGAATCGCGCGCGACATCAGGTTCTGCTTCACCTGCGACGACCCCGCGAAGGGGATGTGCAGGAAGCGCGTATTCGTCGCGCGCTGGATCGCGAGGATCGCCAGGTGGTCGTCCGACCCGATTCCGGTGGTGCCGTAGCCGATCGCCTCCGGCTGCGCCCGCGCCGCCGCCAGCAGCCCCGCGAAGTCACGGATCGGGTTGTCGTTGAGCACCCAGATGCCGCCCGGATCGTCCACGATATTCGCGATCAGCGCGAAATCCGCCAGGCTGAACCGCGCGCGCCGCTCGATCGGGATGGTCACGATGGTGGGCGTGTTGATGAAGCCGATCGTGTAGCCATCGGGCCGCGCGCGGGCCAGTTCGCTGAAGCCGATCTCGCCGCCCGCGCCGGGGCGGTTCAGCACCACCACGGGCTGGCCCAGGTCGCGCTCCATGAAGCGGGCGATGGTGCGCGCCGCGGCGTCGGTCCCGCCGCCGGGCGCAAAGGCAACGATCATGGTGATCTGCCGGTCCGGCCGCCAGCCGCTCCCCTGCGCGCGCGCGACGGCAGGCGTGGCGAGCGTCGCGGCGATCAGGCCGCGGCGGGTTGGGCTGTGCACCATGATTCGTTTCCTCCGGCTGGTCGGCGGCAGGATGCCTGCTCGCGCGGCGCCCCGGAAGCCCGCTCGCGCAGGCGCCTGCGCGGCGCCAGGCCGGCGATCGCCGTGTGATCCCGGTCACCGACACGCCGCGCTGCGCCGCGCAGCCTCCACACCACCCGCGGCGTTGTCCCCGCGCCCAGGGCAAGGTTGAGGTCAGCGATGCGCTGCCTCGAAAAAGAAAAGGGCCGCCGGTCTGCCCGGCGGCCCTCGAAACCCGGCGCGCGGCGCGCGGCTCAGTCGGCGGCGAGCGCCATCCGGCTGCGGTTCAGCACGCCCATCACGTGGTCCTCGGCCGCGTCCACCACCTTCTCGGTCTGCTCGGGCGTATAGACGTGCCCGGCACCGGGCATCACGCGGTAGTCGATGGTGATGCCCTTCTGGGTGTTCAGCTTGTCGACCAGCTTGCGCACCGAGGGTTCGGGCACGAGTTCGTCGTCCGCGCCATGGAAGATCAGCCCGTTGCAGGGGCACGGCGCGAGGAAGCCGAAATCGTAGTGCGAGGCCGGCGCGCTGATGGAGATGAAGCCGCCCATCTCCGGGCGGCGCATCAGCACCTGCATGCCGACATAGGACCCGAAGGAATAGCCCGCGACCCACAGCATCGACGCGTTGGGGTTCACCGCCTGCAGGAAATCCAGGCCCGAACAGGCGTCCGAGACCTCGCCGATGCCGCCATCGTAGCGGCCCTGGCTGCGGCCCACGCCGCGATAGTTGAAGCGCAGCACCGAGAAGCCCATCGCCTGGAAACGCTGGTACAGGCTGTAGGTGACCCGGTTGTTCATGGTCCCGCCATGCAGCGGGTGGGGGTGCAGGATGAGAGCCACCGGGGCATTGGGGCGCTTCGAATGGTGGTAGCGTCCTTCGAGCCGGCCATCCGGCCCGGCGAACATGACCTCGGGCATCGTGCGTACAGTCCAATGCGCTCTGCCGCGGGTGTCGCGACACGGCTGGGCCCGGGGGGTGGGCCAGCGGTCGCGGCAACCTGCCGCAAGTTTCGGGAACCTCTCTCGATCCGGTGCCAGGGCACCGGTCACGGGATGTGCCGCATATCGTCGAATTCTTGACTAAGGCGGTCGGACAATCACATCATTCATCTCGAAGCGCGGCTGCGCAGGACAAATGATGCTCTTTCATCAAGGTTTCAAAGCATCCCATGGCGCGCCGGGGGAGGTCCCCGTCTCCCGGTGCGCCGGCACCATACATGAGACCCCCCGGATTTTCATAACAGAATCACGACAGGCACCCCATGTCTTGCGGCAGGGCAGGGTTGCGAGGGGAGCGGAGTAGCCGATGCGCTTGTCCACCAGGGGCCGATACGCGGTCATGGCCATGGTCGACATGGCTGCCCGCACCCAGGCCGGTACCGCCTGCGCCGAGGGCCGCCCCGTGACCCTTGCCGAAATCGCCGCCGCGCAGCATCTGTCCGTCGCGTATCTCGAACAATTGTTCGCCCGACTGCGCCGCGCCGGCCTGGTCGCCTCCGCCCGCGGCCCCGGCGGCGGATACCGCCTGGCCCGCGCGCCCCACGACATCCCGATTGCCGATGTGGTCGAGGCCGCCGACGAACCCATCATCGCCACCCGCTGCGAGGACGGATCACCGGGCTGCCTGGCCGGCGAGCGCTGCCTGACCCACGACCTCTGGGCCGAGCTCGGCGACCAGATCCGCCTGTTCCTCGGCGGCATGACCCTGGCCGACGTGGTCGAGGGCCGCGTCACCGGCCGCGCCCGCCCGCCCCAGCCGGTGCAGCGCGCGGCCGAATGATGGCCCGTCCCGCCGCCCGCGCCCGCGCACCATGACAGCCGGCCCGGTGATGCACCCCGCGCCGGTCTACCTCGATGCCAACGCCACCGAGCCGTTGCGGCCGGAAGCGCGCGCGGCGGTGCTGGCCGCGCTCGACCTGGTCGGCAACCCGTCCTCCGTCCATGCCGAAGGCCGCGCCGCGCGGCGCGTGCTGGAGCAGGCGCGCGCCACCCTCGCGCAGGCCTGCGGCGCCCGGCCGCAGGACGTGGTCTTCACCGCCGGTGGCACCGAGGCCAATGCGCTGGCGATCCGCGGCCTGGCGCCCGGCCGCCGCGTGCTGGCCGGGGCCACCGAACACCCCGCCGTGCTCCGCGCCGCCCCGGACGCGACGCTGCTGCCCGTGCTGGCCGACGGCACGCTCGACCTCGCGGCGCTCGAGTCGGCGCTGGCCACCGGCGGCCCCGCACTGGTCTGCCTGATGGCGGCGAACAACGAGACCGGCGTGCTGCACCCGATCGCGCCAGCCGCCGCGATCTGCCACGCCCATGGCGCGCTACTGCATGTCGACGCCGTGCAGGCCGCGGGGCGCGTGCCGGTCGCGCTCGACGGTGCCGACAGCCTGGCGATCTCCGGCCACAAGATCGGCGGGCCCAAGGGCGCCGGGGCGCTGGTGCTCCGCGCGGGGGTCGATGTCACCCCGCTGGTCGCCGGCGGCGGGCAGGAACGCGGGCGGCGCGGCGGCACCGAGCCGCTGCCCGCCATCGCCGGCCTGGCCGCCGCGCTCGCCGCGGCCCATGCCGATATCGGAACGCCCGCGCGACTCGCCGCCCTGCGCGACACCATCGAGGCCTCGGTGACGGCCCTGGCGCCCGAGGCCCGTTTCCCTGGCCGCGCCGCGCCGCGCCTGCCGAACACCACCTCGATCCTGCTGCCCGGCGTGCCAGCCGAAACCCAGGTGATCGCGCTGGACCTCGCGGGGGTGCGGGTGTCGGCTGGCGCGGCCTGTTCCTCGGGGAAGGTCGGCGCGAGCCACGTCCTGGCGGCGATGGGGCTGGGGGCGGACGCCGCCTGCGCGGTCCGTGTCTCGTTGCCCTGGAACGCGGGCGCGGACACCGCCGAGCGCTTCACCCAGGCCTGGGCTGCCATGCACGCCCGCCTCGCGCGGCGCGCGGCCTGATCGGCGACGGCCCCGCGCGTGACGCGCGCGCTACTGCAGTTCGGGGATGATCCACAGCGGCCGCTCGCCGCGCGCCACGCGCTGGCAATTGTCGAAGGCATTGCGGAAGCGCGCGGGCTGGTTGTCCCAGGTTGGGCCGGCATAGTGCGGCGTCAGGATCACGTTCTTCATCCTGAACAGCGGATTGTCGGCCGGCGGCGGTTCCTGGTCGAAGACATCGAGGCCCGCACCGGCGATCACGCCGCCATCGAGGGCCGCGATCAGCGCGGCTTCGTCGATGACCGGGCCGCGGCAGGTGTTCACCAGGTAGGCGCTGGGCTTCATCATCGCGAGCGCCTCCGCGCCGATCATGTGCTTCGACGCCGGCGTGAGTGGCACATGCAGCGAGACGATGTCCGACGTGCGCAGGATCTCGTTCAGCAGCCGGAAGCGGACGCTCAGCGCATCCTCCTCGGCCTCCGACACACGCTTGATGTCGTAGTACTGCACCCGCATGCCGAAGGCGTTGGCAAGGCGCGCGACCTTCTTGCCGATCGCGCCCAGGCCCACCAGGCCGAGCACCTTGTCGCGCAATTCGAACAGTTTCACCGAGCCGGGGTCGTTGCCCCGCCAGCGGCCAGTCACCACGCTCTCATGCTGCCAGACCAGGCGGCGGCAGACGGCCATCATGAGCATCATGGCGTGCTCCGACACGGCCGTGGAATTGGCCCCGCCATTGTTGCAGACCGGGATGCCCGCACCGCGCGCGGCCTCGATATCCACGGTGTCGTAGCCGGCGGACAGCAGCTGGAACAGCTTGAGCTTCGGCGCGGTCGCGTAGAAGCCGGCATCGATCGCCTTGTTGCCGAAGCCGACCAGGAAATCGGCCCCGGGCAGCGCGGCCTTGAAGGCGTCGGAGCCGAAGGGGGCGACGATCAGCTCCATGCCGGGGGGCGCGATCTCGCGCGCGGTCGGGATGTCGGAGAGGGGGCTCTCCATCATGAGGATGCGGGGCATGGGGCGTCCTGGGTGGTGCGGGACGGCACGTTACGCGGATGCGGGACGCCCGCAAGCGAGCCGGGCAAGCACGGCTCCGCGCTACTTCCCCCAGGTCAGCTTCACCTTGAACTCGGCCGAGGCATCGCCCGACACCACCCACAGATTCGCCTTGCCTGTCAGCTTGGCGGCGAACTCGACCTCGACTTTCTCGGGCTTCTTCACCAACCCAGCGACGGAGCGGTCTAGCATCGCGACCACGTCCCTCAGCCCTGCGAGGCCACGCTCCAGCGCCGCCGCGCTGGCTTCGGCCACGGACTCGCCGACGCTGACCTCCCTCAGGCCGGCGGCGTCCTTCCCGGTACCGCCGAAATACACCGTGCGGCCATCGGCCAATTCCACTTGCAGGGTTGCGGGCATGCCTGTCTCCTCGCGCAATGATCGAGGGTGCCCTGGTTCACATCCTGTCCGCAACGGCGCCGCACGCCTTCATCGGCTGCGGCGCGGTGATCGAGGGTGGGTTGATAGCCACCTGCCGGCATGTGTGGCGGGATGCCGTGCTAGGCGCGGACAAGGGCGCCCTGCCTTTCGCCGACTTCCCGCGCGCCGACGCGGATAGGCGCCAGACGCTGACCCTGGCGGATGCCTGCGACCAGGAGACCCGGCCGCCCGACCTGGTGCTGCTGCGCCCCAGGGAACTGCCTTCGGGGACGCCGGTCCTGCAGCTGGCGATGCACGATCTGCTGGAGACCGGGTCGGCGGCCTGCCGGGCGCGACTGCGGCGAAGCGGCCCGCAATGGGCCGAAGTGACCATCCGCGGCACGCTGGACCCCGCGCTCGACCCCGAGGGGCGCCGCCAGTTCAGCGGACAGGCGCCGAACGGCTACTGGTTTGCGCGCGGCTCCAGCGGTTCGCCGCTGTTCAAGGACGGAGGCCAGCAACTCGCCGCGATCCTGTCCCTGTCGGAACTGGGGGCTGACGAGGACGGCAGCGGCCGGCACGAAGCCTTCGTCATTCCGGGAACCTTGATCCGCCGCTACGCGATCCGCCTCGCTGCAGCGCCCGTGGCGCAGGCCGAGGGGATCGACCCGGCCGACCTCGCGAACATCCTGCGCGACCTCGGCACCGCCGATGCGCCGGTGCGCGAAATCCCTGCTCGCCTGCGCGACTACATCGCCGTCGCGCGGGCTCAGGGCGCAGCGCCCGTTGTGCCGAGCAACGAGGGCGCCGACATCGACGCCGCCATCGGCGCCGCGCGCGACAAGGTCCAGCGCCTCGACGCCGCCGGAGCCCGGGCGGTGCTGGAAGCGAAACTTGCTCAGGAGGAGGAGGCACAGCGTCGGCGCGTCGTGCCGCTCCTGCGGGAGAAACTGTCGATCGAGCGCCTCGCCTGCGACCACGGCGCAGCGAAGGCCACCTTGCGCAGCATCATCGCCCTCGATGGCGGGCAGGTCTGGGATTGGATCGCGCTAGGCGATCTACACCGCGACACGGGCGCGGCCATGCTGGCGCGTGAGGCCTTCGCACATGCACTCGATGCCGCGCGGCGTATCGATCCCGTTGGGCGCGACGTGCTCGTGGCGTCCAATCGCCTTGGCGATGTGCTCCTGAGGCAGGGGCAAGCGACGGCGGCGCTTGACGAGTATCGCAAGGCCATGGCGATCGCCGAGCGGTTGGTCGCCAGAGACGCAGGGGAGGCCAAATGGCAGTGGGATCTATGGGCGAGCCACAACAAGGTAGCTGACGTGCTAGAAGACCAAGGCGATACCACGGCGGCACTGGCCGAATACGGCAAGGCGTTAATCATCGCCGCGCGGCTTGCAGCCAGTGACCCCGGGCAGGCGGACTGGCAGCGAGACCTCTCAGTAAGCCATTTGAGGATCGGAAGTGTGCTGCATCGCCGGGGCGAGGCGCTTGGGGCGCAGCTCCACTACCGCAAGGGCATGGTGATCCGCGAGCATCTCGCGGCGATCAACCCCGGGCGAGTGGAATGGCAATATGACCTCTCGCTAAACTACACTAGGTTGGGTGACGTGCTGGTCATCCGGGGCGAGACTGCGGCCGCACTGGCCGAGTATAGTAAGGCGATAGCGATCGCTGCGCGCCTAGTAACGACCGACAGCGAGCACACTGAATGGCAGCGGCATCTTGGATACAACTACATAAGAGTCGGAGATGTGCTACGAACCCAGAGCGATGCGTCGGCGGCGCTGGCCGAATACCGAAAGGCCATGGCAATCGCGGAGTGGCTGGTGGCGATCGACCCCTCGACGTCGCTATGGCAAGACGATCTATCAATCGCGCACAACAAGGTCGGCCTCGTGCTGACGGACACGGGTCATCCGCGCGCAGCGTTGGCTGAATACCGCAAGGGCATGGCCATCGCCAAGCGCCTTGCGGCGACTGACCCTTTGCAGCCGGAGTGGCAGCGAAGCCTCATGGTCAGCCACCAGAGGATCGGCGACGCGCTGCAGGAACAGCGCGATACAGCTGCGGCACTGGCGGAGTATCGCAAGTCCATGGCGATCGCCGAGCGTTTGGTCGCCACTGACCCCAGTAACGCCGAATGGCAACGGGATCTCGCGATTAGCTACCAAAGGATCGGCGCGACCCTCTGGCGCCAGGGCAATGCTGTTGCGGCTCTGGCCGAATGTCGCAAGGGCATGGAAATCACTGAGCGCTTGGCGGCGAGCGATCCCGGGCATGCGGAGTGGCAGCGCGACCTGATCGTCGGCCTCGACCGGCTGGCCCGGACCGACCCGCCCGCCGCCCGCGCGCATCTGACGCGCGCCCTCGCCATCGCCCGCGCCCTGGCCGATACAGGTCGCCTCGCCCCCGTCGATGCCTGGCTGATCCCCGAGTTTGAACGCCGCCTCGCCGCCTTGCCGTGATGGCGTCGACTGTCGGAGCCGCGACGTGCTTGCATGAGGGAAATTTTCCTAGTAAAGTTCGTGCCCGTGGCGGACACCGCCACGCCGCTCTTTCACAGCCGCATCCGCCCCCTCCGCCCAGCCGCACTGCTGCGTGGGACCGTGCCCGCCGCCGCCGCCGCCACCGTCCGGCCGCCCGCCTACGCCGCCCGGAGCCGCTAAAGCCCTAAAGTCCGAAAGTGCCCCCGCTGCCCCGGAAGCTTGGTCCAAGCCCCGCACCCCCGCCACCCTCGATTTGTCCGAAATCGACACCTTTTCGCGCACCCCACCCATTTGTCCGAAACCCGCAATTCCGCCATCCACCGCCCCCGCCTCGCACCCGCCCCACCCGCACCCCAAGTGCCGAAAATGCCCGCCCCCAACCGCCCCCTCTACCTCGACCACCACGCCACCACCCCGCCGGACCCGCGCGTCCTCGCCGCCATGCGCCCCTGGTGGGAGGAGAACTTCGCCAACCCTGCCAGCATCGAACACACCCTCGGCCGCGCTGCCGAGGAAGCCGTCGAACAGGCCCGCGCCCACATCGCCGAGCTGATCGGCGCCGAGGCCCGCGAGATCGTGCTGACCTCCGGCGCCACCGAGGCGAACAACCTCGCCATCAAGGGCGTCGCGCGCTTCGCGCGCGCCAATCCCGATCTACGCTTCGCCGCCAGCCAGGGCACCGACCGCCGCCGCATCATCACGGCCGCCACCGAGCACAAATGCGTCCTCGAATCCGTCCGCGACCTGGCCGCCGAGGGGTTCGAACCCGTCATCCTCCCCGTCGATGCCAACGGCCTGCTGCGCCCCGACGCCCTGCGCGAGGCAGTCGACGACCGCACCCTGCTGGTCAGCATCATGGCCGTGAACAACGAGATCGGCGTGATCCAGGACCTGGCCGCCCTCGGCGCGGTGGCCAAGCAGCACGGCGCCCTGTTCCACACCGATGCCGCGCAGGCCGCCGGGCGCATCCCGCTCGATGTGCAGGCGATCCAGGCCGACCTGCTCTCCCTCTCCGCCCACAAGATGTACGGCCCCAAGGGCATCGGTGCCCTGTATGTCCGCCGCCGCCCGCGCGTGCGCCTGGCACCCCTGTTCTCCGGCGGCGGCCAGGAACGCGGCCTGCGTTCGGGCACACTGCCCGCGCCGCTGGTCGTCGGCTTTGGCGAGGCCGCCCGCATCGCCGCCATCGAGGGCATGCTCGACACGGGCCGCATTGCCGGCCAGCGCGACCGGTTCCTCAATGCTCTGCGCGCCGCCATCCCCGGCATCGAACTGAACGCACCGGACGCCCCGCGCGTCGCCGGCAATGCCTCCGTCGTCTTCCCCGGTGGCGCCACCGCCCAGGCCATCATGGAGGCCGCGCCCGGCCTTTGCGTCTCGACCGGTTCCGCCTGTTCCTCGGCCGAGGTCGAACCCTCCTACGTGCTGCGCGCCATCGGCCTGGACGAAGCCCGCGCCCGCGCCACCTTGCGGATCGGCATCGGACGCTTTACCTCGCCCGCCGATGTGGACCGCGCCGCCGCCATGCTGGGGCAGGCGTGGGCGCAAGCGACATCCGGAACAAGCAGGGCGGCGGAGTAGCAATGCCGAAGATGGTCTTCGTTCAGCGCGATGGCACGCGCAAGGAAGTGGATGCGCCGCTCGGGCTCTCGGTGCTCGAGATCGCGCACCGCCACGGCGTGGACATCGAAGGGGCCTGCGAAGGCTCGCTCGCCTGCTCCACCTGCCATGTCATCGTGGACCCGTCCTGGTACGGCAAGCTCGCCAAGGCGACGGAGGACGAGGAAGACATGCTCGACCTCGCCTTCGACCTGCAGGAGACCTCGCGCCTGGGCTGCCAGCTCATCATGACCGATGCGCTGGACGGCCTGACCGTCAAGCTGCCGGCCGGCAGCCGCAACGCCGGCGGCTGAACGCCATGGCCGCGCCGCGCTGGGAGACCGACTTCGGCGCCGAGGGCGGCCTGTTCCGTCGCCTGCGCGCCGCGGCCGCCAACGACTGGGCCGGCTACACCTGGCATCCCTTCGTGCAGCGCCTGTCGGACGGCACGCTGCCCCTGCCGGCCTTCCGGCACTACCTGATCCAGGACTACCTGTTCCTGATCCATTTCGCCCGCGCCAAGGCGCTGGCCGTGGTGAAGGGCGAGAGCCTGGCGGCCATGCGCGACAAGGCCGCCGCGGTGCTCGCGATCCTGGACGAGACGAAGCTGCACCTGAAGTACTGCGCCGGCTGGGGCCTCAGCGAGTCCGACGTGGTCGCGACGCCCGAGACCGCCGAGACCGTCTCCTACACCCGCTGGGTGCTCGACCGCGGGCTTGCGGGCGACATCCTGGACCTGGAAGTCGCGCTGGTGCCCTGCACGGTCGGCTATGGCGAGGTCGCGCTGCGCATCCTGGCCGACCCGGCGCGCCGCGTGCAGGACAACCCCTACCAGTCCTGGATCGACACCTACGCCGCCGAGGACTACCAGGCCATGGCCCGCGCCGCCGCCGCGCGCATCGATGCGCTGGGCGTGAGCCATGGCGGGGAAGCCCGCTTCGCCCGCCTGGCGGCCGACTTCGCCGAGGCCGCGCGGCTCGAGCAGCGCTTCTGGCAGCAGGGCCTCGCCGCATGAACGCTTTCCTCCGTCCGGGCCGCACCACCCTGCGCTCCCACGGCCACGCCTGATGCGCGTGCTGGTCGCCATGTCCGGCGGCGTCGACAGTTCCGTTGTCGCCGCGCTGCTGGTCGAACAGGGGCACGAGGTGGTGGGCGCCACCCTGCAACTCTATGACCACGGCGCCGCCATCCGGAAGAAGGGCGCGTGCTGCGCCGGACAGGACATCCATGACGCCCGCGACGTGGCCGATCGCCTCGGCATCGCGCACTACGTGCTGGACCGCGAGCAGGTGTTCCGGCGCGAGGTGATCGGCGACTTCGCCGACACCTACGCCCGCGGCGAGACGCCCATCCCCTGCATCCGCTGCAACCAGACCGTCAAGTTCCGCGACCTGGCCGCGCTCGCCGCCGACCTGGGCTGCGAGGCGCTGGCCACCGGCCATTACGCGCGGCGCGTGGATGGCGTGCACGGCGCCGAACTGCACCGCGCGGCGGATGCGGCGCGCGACCAGTCCTACTTCCTCGCCGCCACCACGCGCACACAACTCACCCTCGCGCGGTTCCCACTGGGCGACATGCCGGACAAGGCATCGGTGCGCGCGCTCGCCGCGCGCTTCGGCCTGGCGGTTGCCGACAAGCCCGACAGCCAGGACATCTGCTTCGTGCCCGAGGGCCGCTACGACACGCTGGTGGGCCGGCTGCGCCCCGAGGCGCTGGCGGCCGGGGAGATCGCCACCAGCGATGGCCGCGTGCTCGGCACGCATGAGGGGATCGCGCGCTACACGGTCGGGCAGGGCAGGGGCCTTGGCACCGCGTCGTGGGATGGGGCGGACAAGCTGTTCGTCGCGGGGGTGGATGCACCGGCCCGGCGCGTCATCGTCGCGCCGCGCGGCGCGATCGAGTCCACCCAGGCCATCGCGGCCGAGGTGAACTGGCTGGTTGACGCGCCGGACGCACCGCTGCGCTGCCAGGTGAAGCTGCGCGCGCGCGAGGCCCCGCGCGATGCGACGGTGGCCTGGGATGCCGCCACCGGACTGCTGCGCATCACGCTCGATGCACCGGGAATCGTCGCCCCCGGCCAGGCCTGCGTGATGTATGATGGGGACCGCGTGCTGGGCGGGGGCTTCCTGCGCGCACGCGGATCGGTTGACAGCGCACGGGCCGCGGCCTAACTCGCGGCCCTCGCGTGGATGGCGGCGTAGCTCAGCTGGTTAGAGCACGGCACTCATAATGCCGGGGTCAGCGGTTCAAGTCCGCTCGCCGCTACCATCCTCCCGTCCGGCCTGCCCCCGGGGACACGCGTGATCTTCCGCCGCCGCCGACTGCCGCCCGACCTGCATGATGCCCTCCGCGCGGCGGACCGCCGCGACGCCTGGCAGCGCCTGCGCGATCGGCTGCGGCCGCCATGGTGGTTGCGCTGGGGCGCGGCCCTGGGCCTCGCGGGCCTGGCTGTCGCGATCGGCTGGCAGGCCGGGCTGATCCGCCCCGTCGCGCCGATCCCGCGCGTGGTCCATGGCATCCCGGAGGGCACGCCGGCTCCTTTGGCCCGCTTCACCGCCCGCGTTGGCGTGGTGGATGGCGATACGCTGTCCGTGGGCCACGAGCGCCTGCGCATCCATGGCATCGACGCGCCTGAGATGGCGCAGCCCTGCGAACGCGCCGGCCGGCCCTATGCCTGCGGGGATGCCGCGCGCGACGCTATGGCCGGCATCCTCGGCCGCGGCGTGGTCACCTGTGCGCAGCTCGACACCGACCAGTATCGCCGGCGCATCGTGCGCTGCCACGACGAGGCCGGTCGCGATATCGGCGCGGAGCTGGTGCGCCAAGGCTGGGCGCTCGCCTTCACGCGCTTCTCGACCGACTACCTCCGCCAGGAGGCCGAGGCACGCGCAGCCCGTCGTGGCCTGTGGGAGGGCCGCTTCGACCCGCCCTGGGACTGGCGCGCGCGATCGCGCAACTGACACGCGGTGCGCGGAGACGTAACCCCGCGCGCATGTGATGGCCGCGGTCAGGATGCCTTAACCCCGGGGTGGCAGTCTGGCTGCATGAGCATGGACCGGAGCGAGCCCGGCGGTCTTTCGCCCGCGGTCCTGTCGGATGCACCGGCCAACGCCGCCGGTCGCAGGATGCTGGCCGACATCAGCGGGGCGCTCGATGCGCTGGCGCAGCGCCTGGTGCAGCAGCAGCAGGCCGCGGCTGGTGTCGCGAGCCTTGCGGTGCGGGCCGAGGCGATCGCGGCGAATGCCCGCCGGCTCGCCTACGGCACCGGCGGCGACGACGCGGAGGCGGCCTTCGCGTCGGAACTCGACGCCTTTTCGGTAGATCTTCGCAAGTCGATCGAACTCGCCGCCAAGGATGCGCTGACCGGCAAGGCGGTGGCCGCGGCGCTGCTGCAGCATGCCGCGACGGTCGACGACCTGGCGCGCATGGTGGACACGCTCGATGTCTCCGCGATCAAGCAGCGCCTGCGCCCGCTTGCGGTCACTTTGGCCGAACTGCCGGCGACCCAGCGGGCGGGGGAGGCCCGCAAGGCCGAACTGCTCGGCCTGGCGGAGCGTGCGGACCTCGCCTCCGCCACCGCGGCGGCGCTCGCGACCGCGCGGCCGTCCCAACGGCGCGAGATCATGCTCGAGGTGGCGCACCAGGCGGCGATCCTGGCCGCCGATGTCGCCGGCGCCGCCGTGGCCTTCGGCCAGGATGCCGACATGGCCGCCCGCGCGGCCGAGGCCATGACGGGGCGCGCGCGGCTCGGCGCCGCCGGACAGACCGACATGATCGGCGCTGTGGTGCGATCGGTGGGTGCCGACGCGCCGGTCCCGGCCCGCGGCATGGCCTGGACACTGGGGGCCGGCTGACCGCGCACCCTGGGGTCCGAAAATAACGCATAGGTTGTAATTATAGATTGTTCATCAACCTTGTGCGGGTTGACGCATGCCGGCGTGATGGCCATTGCACCACGGGTGATGCGCGCGGTCCGAGAGGTCCGGGCTTCGCGCAGCTTCAGGGCTTCACGAACGAACGGAGACATCCCGCATGCGCCAGACGCGCCCGACGACGCGCCTGACCTCCATGCCCACCGTGGCCGGCCTGGTGCTTGCTGCCGCGCTGCTGCCCGGCGCGGTGCAGGCTGCGCCCTGCCCGATCGCGCTGCCGGTGGCGGGGGAGTATTCCTCGGGCTTTGGGCCGCGGGGGCGCGGCTTCCACCCTGGGGTGGACCTGCGCGCGCCGCATGGTTCGCCGGTGCGTGCTGCGGTCGGCGGCACGGTGGTGTTCACGGGACGCTGGTACGCCTACGGCACCATCATCGACATCGAACACCGCGACGGGACGGTGGCGCGCTATGCACACCTGTCGCGCATCGCGGCCGAGGTGCGCCCCGGTGCGCAGGTGCTGCCTGGGCAGTTGATCGGCGCGGTCGGGCGCACCGGGCGCACCACCGGGGCGCATCTGCATGTCGAACTGCGCCGCTTCGGCCGCCCGGTCGACCCCTGGCCGTGGCTGACCCGCACCGCTTGCAACAGTGATGGAACACAGGTTGCCGAAGGCGCGGAAGCGCCGCGACGATAGGGCCGCGGAAGCGCCGCGACGATAGGGCCGCTGAAGCGCCGCGATGGGAGGCGTCCCGAGGACTCTACGCTGGCGCGCTGGGGCGCACCGCTGTTCGATACCCAACTGGTATATGGGCCGCCGCTATGTCTTCGCTGTTGGACCGACCGCAACTGGCGCGTCGCAGTGGCGTGCTGCGTCGCGCGAGCATTCACTCCCCCGCAGGTGAGCACAACCTTGATGTCCAGCCCGCAATCGAGTTGACGCTGGTGCACCGCCACAGTCAGATGCATGGCACAATAAGTACGAAAAATGACAATTCTATAAGTTATATTAAGGTGCATCTTGCGAATCAGGTCGCCTGTTCGCTGCAGTGCGTCTATCCATAAAATCTGAAGGAATTTTTATGTTGACGGTAATTACCGCAAACAAACAGTTCGAGCACCCTCTCACGGTCAAGGGCCATAGGAGGGATTCCGTGGCGACCATCAGTCTAGGCGAAGCGCAGACCGTCGCCAGTGTGCTCCAGTTCTGACGCTTTCGTCGGCTCTGTCCGTGCCGTTACCATCAGCTTTGGTGGCATCCTAACGGGGGCATTCGTCAACCTGGCGGCTGGACCGACCGCGTGGTCCTGGGCGCGGCACCGAACAGCGTGAAAACCGGCGGTTCCGGCGCCGATACATTGACGATCATCGGCTCGGTCACCAACGCGACCGGCGGCGGCGACCGCCTGACCCTTTTTGTCGGCGCCAACAACGTGACCGTCACGGGCGCCGACACCATCGTGGGTGGCGGTGGCGGCGACCAGATCCGAGGCGGCGTGGGGCGATGACGTCATGACCGGCGGTGCCGGTGCTGACCTCTTCATCTTCACCGGTCTCGACGGCAACGACGTGATCGCCGACTTCAGCGTGGCGCAGGGCGACCGCTTCCTGTTCACCGGACTGAACGGCGAGTTCGGCTACCTGGGCGGCGATGCCTTCGTGGCCGGCGCCGGCAGCCAGGCGCGCATGGTGGGCAACATCCTGCAGGTCGACATCGACGGAAACGGCGCGTCGAACATGACGGTCACGCTGACCGGCGTCGGTGCCGGGGAGCTGTCGCAGACCGACTTCATCTTCATCTGACGCGCACGCGGCCCCGGGGCGAAAGCCCGGTGGCCGCGCCGGAACGCCACCGGGCCGCACCTGTGTGCGACCCGGCTCGACCGGCAAGGCCGGGGGTCGCGAGGCTCCCGGCCGCGCTGTTTTTGAGCGCCACGGCGTGCGGGCCGGGCGCGACCGTCTCTACCCGCGCGCTCCGGCGCGCCGCAG
Source organism: Roseomonas fluvialis (assembly GCF_022846615.1). Classification (NCBI taxonomy): domain Bacteria; kingdom Pseudomonadati; phylum Pseudomonadota; class Alphaproteobacteria; order Acetobacterales; family Roseomonadaceae; genus Roseomonas; species Roseomonas fluvialis. The sequence goes on along the minus strand of NZ_AP025637.1, from coordinate 3,254,544 downwards.
CGCCGCCTGGCACATCGCATCGAGCGCATTCAGGAAGCGCGACCGGTCCTGTGCGCCCATCGGCGCCTGGCCGCCGCCCGCAACACCGCTTTCGCGCAGGTGCCGCGCCAATTCGCGCCCCGCCAGCGCCGCGCCGATATTGTCCGGCGTCCAGGCATGCCCCTTGAACGACAGTGCGAAGGCGCCGGCCGCGAGGCAGCGCGCCGCCAGCGGGATGTCGGCCGTCAGGCAGATGTCCAGCGGTCCCGCCGCGTGTGCGATCCAGTCATCGGCCTTGTCGGCACCCTCGCTGACCACCACCAGGCGCGCCAGCGGCGTGCCGGGCGGGCGCACCGGGCGCGAGCCGTTGGTCACCAGAATCAGTTCGAGCCCCAGCCGTGCGGCGACGCGCGCGGCTTCGTCGCGGACGGGGCAGGCATCGGCATCGACCAGCAGGCGCGGCCGGGCGGGAAGGTCCATGCCCCGCTTTGGCGCCGCCGGCGGGTGGGCGCAAGGGGGCCGCCGCACCCGCTTGGCGCGCGCGGCGCCCGATGCGATACCGCCCACGGAATCCGGAGAACGCCCGAGCATGACGAGCGCCGCCGAAGCGCCCCCCACCTGGCACGACATCCTGCGCCAGGTCTTCAAGGACCAGGGCATCAGCCTGGTCCCCTACGTGCCCGACAACGTGCTGCGGCCGCTGCTCGATGGCATCCACGCCGACCCCTTCTTCACCGCCTTCCCCTGCGCGCGTGAGGAGGAGGCGATCGGCATCGCCACCGGCGCTATCATGGCCGGCCGTCGGGCCGCGGTGCTGATGCAGACCTCCGGCTTCGCGACGCTGCCAAATGTGCTGGCATCGCTGCCCGTGGCGTTCCAGGTGCCGGTGGTGATGGTGGTGAGCGAACGCGGCACGATGGGCGAATTCAACCCCGGCCAGGCGATCGTCTGCCGCACCATGCGCCCGATCCTCGACAGCATGGGGATCGAGCACCACACCATGACGCGGCTCGACGAGGCCGCGTTCATGGCCGACCGCACCATCCGGCAGGCCTTCGCCACGCGCTGGCCGGCCTGCCTCATTCTCTCGCCGCTGCTGACGGGGAAGCGGTCATGACTGACACCACCGACAACCTGCATGTGATGAACCGGGCGGCGCTCACGAAGCGCCTGGTGGCAGGGCTGACGAAGCGCGAAGCCGTGGTCGGCGGCATCGGCAATTCGAACTGGGACCTCTGGGGCGCGGACCGCACGCGGGCCGAGAATTTCTACATGCTGGGTAGCATGGGCCTGGCCGCGCCGATCGCGATGGGCGTGGCGCTGGCGCAGCCGGCGCGGCGCGTGATCGCGCTGGAGGGCGACGGGTCGCTGCTGATGCAGTTGGGCTGCCTGTCCACCATCGCCGCGCAGGCGGTGAAGAACCTCACGGTCGTGATCTGGGACAACGGCATCTACCAGATCACGGGCGGGCAGGGCACGCCGGCGGCGGCCGCGCGCACCGACATGGTCGCGATCGCGCGCGCGAGTGGCATCGCCAGTGCCGCCTGGGCCGCGGACGAGGCGGAATTCGACGTGCTGGTCGCGCGCGCGCTGTCCACCGACGGCCCGCACGTGATCGGCGTGAAGATCGACAACGAACCAGGCCGCAACCAGACCGACCGCGACCCGATCCGCTTCCGCGAGAGCTTCATGCGCGCGATGGCGCAGCCGGTCTGATGCCAGCGGCCGCATTCGTCGACTGCTGGTCTGAGCATGTTGCGACCCTCAGACGCCGGGCGCAAACCTCCGGCTCGCTTGGCTTTCGCCGGATTTGCCGGTGAGCCGCATGCGCGGCCTCGGCACGCGTCAGAACCTCGTGCCGCTGGACCTGTACCGACGCCTGCCGAGTCAGATCCCCGGTTCGAAGCCCTGGCCGGCGGCGGCGCGCGACAGGTCGCCGACCGTCTCGCGGAAATTGTCGCGGCGGACCACGTTGCTCGCGGCCAGCACGCGTAGCGGCGCGCCTGGTGGCGGCGGCGCGGCGGTGCGCGCCACCGGCGCGGACGGGAAGCTCGCCGCCGGCACGTAGCCGAGCCGCTGCCCGGCCGGCGTCTCGACCGCGACGAAATCCGGCTCGCGCGTCGGGCGCAGCAGAACGGCGCCGCCCGCCGGCACGGTCGCGACTGTCACCGCCGTTGCCTCGGGCCGCGCGCGCAGCGGCAGCGCGAGCGGCGCGGTGGCCGCGACGCCCGCGCCGGCGGCGGGCGATTCGGCAGCGCCCTCGGCCCGCGCACCGGGGGCCAGGGCGTCCATCGCCGGGGCCAGCTCGCCGTCGCGCGCGGCGATGCGCGCCTCGACCTCGCGCGCCAGGGCCAGGTCGCGCGCCGACTGGGCGCGCAAGGTGTCGAGCTGTGCCTGCGCCTGGGCGGCGGGTAGCCGGCCCTCGCGCACGGCCTCGCGGATGTCGGCGGCGCGGCGCAGCCGACAATCCAGCAGGAACTCCGCGGCATTGCGCGCGAGGTCGAGGTTGTCGTTCTCGCGCGCGACGTCGCCGGCCACCGCGGCGGCGAGCGCGGCCTCGTCGCCCGCCTCGCGCCGCCGCTGGTCGAGATACGACCCGACCGCGGCCCCCGCCAGCGCCCCGGCCGCGAGCCCGCCCAGCGCCATGGCCGAACCCGGTACCACGCCGACGCCGCCAATGCGCAGGCGCACGGCGCTGCCCGCCACCGCGCCCACTGCCGCGCCCGTGATGACAGAGGCCGCGAACAGGGAGCGCGCATTCGCCAAGTTCTGCTGCTGCGCCGCGCAGGCATCGTTCGGGTCGGCCGTGATGGCGGCGTGGCCGGGCGGTGCCGGCGCCGGCGCGCAGCCCGCCGCCAGCAGCATGGCGGCGAGTGCCGCATGCGGGGCTAGGCGGACAGGGTTGGCAGGCGGCAAGGCCGGGATCCTTCGCGCGAGGGCGTGGGGCACGCTGGGCCGCTTCGCGCAGCGGCGCAATCGGGCGTGGCCGACGCGGCGCGGAACCGTTCACGACGCCACGTCTGCCCCGCGGCGCGATCACGCATGGGTGGGTCGCAGATCGCTTGGGCATGCGCCGTTCGGCGCGTTCCCGGGCGGGGGGTGGGGGCCGCTGCCGGCTTGGGCGAACGGCCTCTCAGGTCCCCAGTTCGAAGCCGCCCGAGGCCACGGCGCGCTGCAGGTCGCCCACCGCCTCGCGGAAATTGTCGCGTCGGACGATGTTGGTGGAGGCCAGGGTTCGCAGCCGCCCGGCCGGCGCTGCATCGGCCCCGGTCGCGACCGCGGGCATGGCGATGGCGCGCGTCTGCGCCGCCGGGATCGCAAACACCGCGACAGGTGCATAGCCGAGCGGCTGGCCGGCTGGGGTCTCGACCGCGACGAAATCGGGGTTGCGGGCGGGCCGGATGCGCACCTCCTGCCGCGCCGCGACGGCGGGGGCCGCGGCGGCCGGCGGGGCAGCGGCGACGGGTGCGGTCTGCAGCGGCACCGGGCGCGTCGGGCGGACCGTGACGGCCGGGCGCGGCGGCGGCGCCGGGCGCGCCTCGGCCACCACGGCCTGGACCCCGGCATCGAGGTCCGCCGCGCGCGCCTGCACACGTTGTTCGATGGTGCGGCTCAGTGCCAGGTCGCGTTCCGCCTGGGCCCGGATCGCGGCGAGTTGCGCCTGCGCCTGCTGGCGCTGGATCTCGCCGGCGCGCGCGGCCGCACGCACGCGGGCGGCCTCCTGCAGGCGGCAATCGAGAACCCTGTCGACGGCGGTCTGGGACTGCGCCAGGCCGGCATTCTCGCGGTCGATATCGTTGCCCACGGCGGTGGCCAGGGCGGCTTCGTTGCCGGCGGCCTCACGCCGGCGCTGATCGACATAAGCGACCGCAGTGACCGCCGCGGCGGCGGAGGTGGCGCCCCAGACCAGCGCGCCGATCACGCCGGGGCGGGTGCCGAGCACGCCGCCGGCGCCGATCACGGCCACGCCGCCGGCCACGATGGGTGCTGCGAAGAAGGCGCCGGAGCGGTCGAGTTCGGCCGTTTGGGCGCTGCACGCATCGGGCCCATCGGCGGCGCCGCCCGCGCCCTCGGCACAGGCGCTGAGCAACAGCACAGCGGCCAGGGCGGGCGCTAGCCGTGCATGGCGACGCGCTGCGGTGCTGCGCTGTCCATTCATCGAGCGATTCCTCCGACGACCGGCGTCTGGCGTGACTAAACCCCGCATCGGCGCCACCGGCAACCTTGCCCATTGACGACGCGCGCCTCGCGAAAAGGTTGCATGCGGGCGGCGGCGGGCCGCGCGGTCAGATCATCTGGCCCCGCAGGAAGCCGAGGGCGGGCAGCGGCGTCCATTTGCGTGGCAGGTCGGACCGGCGGATCGGCGCCACGGAATAATGCGGCACGGGCTGCTTCGCGCGCACCAGCCAGTCGGCATAGGCCTTGACCTGCTGGTCGCGCCAGGCGCGGTCATCGAGCGCCTGGGCGCGGGAGCGAAACACCTCCGCCACGCGGCTTTTCCGCCCGACCGTGGCAACCACGGCCCAGAGCGTGTCGTCATCGCCGGCGCGGACGCTGACCAGGATCCCCACGAAGGGAAGCGTGGCAAATCCGTCGCTTGGCGGTCAAGGGGCCTGTGCGCGCCCGGCGCGTGCGCGCCTGCGCTGAAACTTTGGTTGCCGAGGCGTAACCGCCGGGCGGGCGGCTCCGAACTCGCTGTTGGGAATCAACCCATCGGGAGAGATCGCATGTCCAACTTCGCTTCGCGCCGCGCCCTGGCCAAGGGCACGCTCGGCGCCGGCCTGATCGGCGCAGCCGCGCTTGTCGCCGCGCGCCCCGCGGCGGCGGGCAACCAGCTTGCCGTGGCGATCAGCGGCTACGATGCGACCAGCTTCTTCACCGGCACGCCGCGTCCGGGCGTTCCGCGCTTCAACGCCACCCACAACGGCGCGATCTGGTACTTCACCACCGAGGCCGCGCGCGACCAGTTCCGCGCAAGCCCCGCGCGCTTCGCACCGCAATACGACGGCTACTGCGCCTGGGCGGCGTCCCAGGGCTACAAGGCTCCGGGCAACCCGGACTTCTGGCGCGTCGTCGACGACCGCCTGTATCTCAAGGTCCACGAGCAGGCGCAGGCGATGTGGGTGCGCGACATTCCCGGCAACATCACCAAGGCCAACATGAACTGGCCCCGGATCCACCCGTTCTGATCCGCTGACGCGGTCCGCCGCCGCGTCTCACGCGGCGGCGGATGTCGTATGGCCGATGCGCTCGAGCGGGCCGAATTCGCGTTCGAGCAGTGGGCGCACCTGGCGCTGCCAGGCGGCGATCGAGCGCTGTGCGACGCCGGGGTCCATGTCCCCCACCTGCATCTGGAGCAGGTAGTGGCAGGGCGATGCGGCGCGGATCTCGGCGGCCATGCGCGCGGCCACGGTCGCTGCATCGCCCACCATCATGTGCGCGCCCATCTCGTCGAGGCTCGGTTCGCCCTCCCAAGGCTTCTCGACCAGCATGCCGCCGTCCATTTCCTGTTCGCGTCGGCGCAGCGATTGCGACAGGCGGATCTGCCAGCGGGTGTTCTCGAGGAAGCGGGCCGCCTCGTTCGCGTCGTCGGTCACGCAGAACGGGCGCATGGCGCCGAAGCGCAGGGAATCGCCGGGTTTGCCGGCGGCGCGGCGGATGCCCTCGAAGCGTGCCCGCGCCGCCGCCAGCATCGCGGGGGTGAAGTGGCGCGGCGTGACCATGACCACGCAGTCACGCTCGGCGGCGTAGCGGTGCAGGTCGGGGTTGTCGCCGGCCACCCAGACCTCGGGCATGCCACGCACCGGGCGCGGGGCGATGTGCGCCTGCGGCATGCGGTAATGGGCGCCCTCATGCGCGAAGGTCTCGGCGGCGAAGGCCTGTTCCATCATGGACATGGCTTCCAACAGCCGCGGCGTCGATTCCGCCAGGTCCTGGCCGAAGCGTTCGAATTCGTAGGGCTGGTAGCCGCTGCCGATGCCGAGCACGAGCCGCCCATGCGTCATCGCATCGACCATACCGACCTCCGCGATCAGCCGGGCGGGGTGGTACAGCGGCACGATCACCACGCCCGAGGCGAGGCGGATGCGACTGGTCTCGCCGGCCATCCGCGCCACCATCATGAGCGGGGAGGGGCAGACGCAGTAGTTGGAGAAGTGATGTTCAGCAAACCAGGCGATCGCGAAGCCCGCCTGCTCCGCCGCTTTCACCTGGGCCACCGCATCGTCATAGATCGCCGCGGTCGAGGTGCCGGGCGTGCGATAGCCCATCAGGCAGAACAGGCCGACATCCATGGTGCGTTTCCCCCTGTGTTGCTCGGATGGTCCCGCAGGACGGCGCCGGGCTCAAGCCCGGCCGTCTGCGCGCTGCGCCGTCGGGCCCGGCGAAGCCTTCAAGCTGCTCGGCCAGCGGGGTAGGATCGTCGCGACAGCGCTGCACCGGCGGCGTCGCCGCGACCAGGCCGCGCGCTTGCCGACGCCCGATCGAGCGGCGACCCTGGCGATGCCGCCGCGTCCGGAACAGAGGAACCGCCGCCCATGACAGCATCCCCCGTCGGGCAGCCCGCCGACGTCACCGGCATGTTCGACGCCATCGTCATCGGCGCCGGCATGTCCGGGCTGTACCAGCTGATCCGCTTGCGCGAGTTGGGGATGCGGGCGCTGGTGCTGGAGGCGGGCACCGGGGTGGGCGGGACCTGGTACTGGAACCGCTATCCCGGCTGCCGCTTCGATTCCGAGAGCTATTCCTACGGCTATTCCTTCGACAAGGAGCTGCTGGCGGAGTGGGACTGGACGGAGCATTTCGCGCCGCAGCCCGAGACCGAACGCTACCTGAACCGCGTGGCGGACAAGTACGACCTGCGGCGCGACATCCGCTTCAGCTCGCGCGTGACGGCGGCGCGCTGGGATGAGGCGTCGCGCAGCTGGAGCGTGGCGCTGGAGGACGGCACCCGCTTCGCCAGCCGCTTCCTCATCACCGCGATCGGCGCGCTGTCATCGCCCACCATGCCGGCCTTTCCCGGCATGGACGAATTCGAGGGGCAGTCCTTCCATACGGGCCTCTGGCCCAAGGAGCCGGTGGATTTCGCTGGCAAGCGCGTGGCGGTGATCGGCACCGGTGCGTCTGGCGTGCAGACCATCCAGGAAGTGGCGAAGACCGCCGCGCAGCTCACGGTCTTCCAGCGCACGCCGAACTGGTGCGCGCCGCTGCACAACGGGACGATCTCGCCGGAGGACATGGCCGAGATCCGCAACCGCTACGACGAGATCTTCGCGCGCTGCCGGGAGACCTTCGCCTGCTTCCTGCACACCGCCGACCCGCGCAACACCTTCGACGTGACGCCTGAGGAGCGAGAGGCCTTCCTGGAGAAGCTGTACTCCGAACGCGGCTTCGGCATCTGGGTCGGCAACTTCAAGGATCTGCTGACCAACCGCGCGGCGAATGAGGTCGTCTCGGAATTCATCGCGAACAAGATCCGCGGCCGCGTGAAGGACCAGCGCGTGGCGGAGATGCTGATCCCGAAGACCCACGGTTTCGGCACGCGCCGCGTCCCGCTCGAGACGCGCTACTACGAGGTCTACAACCAGCCCAACGTCCTGCTGGTGGACAGCCGCGCGACGCCGATCGAACGCATCACCCCGACCGGGATCAAGACATCCGACGCGGAATACGACGTCGACATCATCGTCTACGCCACCGGCTTCGACGCGCTGCGCGGCGCCTTCGACCGCATCGACTTCCTCGGCGCGGGCGGTATCAGCCTGAAAGAGAAGTGGGAACACGGCGCGACGTCGCTTGTCGGCATGCTGCAGGAGGGGTTCCCGAACCTGTTCACGCTGCTCGGCCCGCACACAGCGCTGGGCAATATCCCGCGCTCCATCGAGTTCAACGTGGATTGGGTGACGGCGATGCTGCGCCATCTTCAGGCCAACGGCATCACCCGCGCCGAACCCAAGCCAGAGGCCGTCGCGGCCTGGATGGACCACGTCGCCGAGGTGGCGCGCGGCCTGCTGTCCATGGAGGTCGATTCCTGGATGACCGGCGTGAACAGCAATGTCGCCGGCAAGCAGGTGCGGCACGTGGCGCGCTACACCGGCAGCGCGCCGACCTATCGCGCCTGGGCGGATGACATCGCGCGGCAGGGCTATGCGGGGGTTGCGCTGGACTGAAGCGGCGCCCCCTTTCCAGCATCGCGCCGCCGCTCCACCCTGGCGCACCGGGCAGGAGCATGGCGTTGATCATCATCGGACGCGGCAGCGTGCAGCAGGAGGAATGCGACGTGATGGGGCACATGAATGTGCGCCACTACGTCGCCCGCGCGGCGGATGCGCTCGATTGGCTGATGCTGGAGGCCGGGCTGCCGCCGTCGCGCCAGCGCCTGGCGGTGATGGACCAGCATCTGCGCTTCCTGCGCGAGATGTCGCCCGGCACACCCTTCACCATCCTGGGCGGCGTCATCGCCACCGGCGCCGAGCGGCTGCGGACGGTGATCGAGATCCGCAACAGCGCGACCGATGCGCCGGCGGCGACGCTGGTGACCGACCTCGGCTTGTGGGGCGCACCACTGCCGGAATTGCCCGGCGCCGAGGCCCTGGTCGTCGCGATGCCGCCGCATGCCGGTCCGCGCGGCCTCGGCTTCGACCCGCCGCCGGCGCTGCCCGACCGCGACGCCGCCCGCGCCATGGGGCTGAACGAGGGCTATCGCGGCGCCATCCGCCCGCATGAATGCGACACCGACGGCGTGATGCGCCCCGACGTCATCATCGCGCGCATCTGGGATGGCGTGCCGAACCTGCGCAACCGCGGCACCGGGCTTGGCATCAAGGAGGAAGGGATGGGCTCGGCCGCGCTGGAATACCGCGTGGCGCAGCTCCGCCCGCTGCGCGCCGGGCAGTTGCTGACCGTGTGCAGCGGCCTGAAGGCGCTGGGCGAGAAAACCACCACCTGGACCCACCTGGTGCATGACGGCGAGACCGGCGCGGTTGTCGCGGCGGCCGAGGCGGTCGGCATCGCCTTCGACCTCAAGGCGCGCAAGGCGGTGGCGATCCCGGCGGAACGCCGCACGGCGCTGGAGGCGCTGCTGGTGCCGGGCCTCGGGCTTTCGCGGGCGGGGCGTTCCGGCAGGGTGGGGCCGGGCATTTCGCTGCATTCCGCGAGGCCGTTCGGGATCTCGATGCAGCGAATGAGCGGCGCGGGCGGCGGCGGTTCGGGCGTCGCGCCGCATCCGGCAAGGCCCGAGAGGGCCGTCGCGGCAAGCAGGCCGTGCATTCTTCGCATGCGGGGTTCCTCCGGCGCGGCGCGATCATCCTGCGGGCGCGGGCCGCTGCGCAGTCCCCGCACGGCAGGCTGGCGAAGCCCGTGCCCACCCCCTACAAAAGCGCCCGCAGGCCCCGCAGCGGGCCAGGGAGGAGACACGCCATGACCTTCACCATCGCCCGCCGCGCCGCGCTCGCGCTGGCCGGCACCGCTATCGCCGCCGGGACCGCGCGCGCCCAGACCGTCAGCCGCACCGCGCGCCTGGTCATCGGCTTCCCGCCGGGCGGCTCCTCGGACGTGGTGGCGCGGCTGTACGCCGAGAAGCTGCGCGGGCGCTACGCGCCGCAGGTGATCGTCGATGGCCGCCCCGGTGCCGCCGGGCGCATCGCGGTGGAGGCGGTGAAGGCGGCCGAGGCCGACGGCACCACCTTCCTGCAGACCCCGGCCTCGATGATGACGGTGCAGCCGCATGTCTTCCCGCGCGAGGTGCGCTACGACGCGCTGACCGACTTCGTCCCGGTCAGCACGGTATGCTCCTTCCCCTTCGGCCTGGGCGTGCCGATGAACCACCCGGCACGCACGCTGGAGGAATGGGTCGCCTGGTCGCGCGCGCAGCCCAACGAGACGCCCTGGGCCTCTCCGGCTGCTGGGTCGGTGCCGCATTTCACCGGCATCATGCTGGGGCGGAAGCTGAACCTGCGCCTGACGCATGTGCCCTATCGCGGCGGCGCGCCGGCGGTGGCCGACGTGATTGCCGGCCGCCTGCCGCTGTTCATCGGCGTGCTGAGCGAGATGCTGCCGCATGAAGGCACGGGGGTGCGCATCCTCGCGGTGACCTCCGCCGCGCGCTTCGCCAAGCTGCCGACCGTGCCGACGCTGGCGGAACTGGGCCACCCGGAACGCACCGCGGAGGAATGGTTCGGTGCCTTCGTGCCGGCAGCGACGCCCGCACCGGTGGTGACGGGGCTGCACGCGGCGATCGTCAGTGCCTCGCGCGAGCCGGACATGATCGCGGCGCTGGAGCGGCTGGAATTCACCAACGCGACCTCCGCCACGCCGCAGGCCTTCGCCGACCAGATCCGGCGCGAGCGCGACATGTGGCGCGACGTGGTGCGCGAGAGCGGCTTCACGCCTGAATGACCGTACTTGCATGAGCGCGTTCAAATGAACGCGACGCCGCGCGAGATCCGCCTCAACGCCTTCGACATGGCGTGCCTGGGCCACATCCAGCAGGGGATGTGGACCCATCCGCGGGACCGCGCGACGGATTACCTCTCGCTGCCGTACTGGACCGGGCTGGCGCGGACGCTCGAACGCGGCTTGTTCGACGGGCTGTTCCTGGCGGATGTGCTCGGCGTCTATGACGTGCATGGCGGCAGCCAGGATGCGGCGGTGCGACACGGCGTGCAGATCCCGCTGCTGGACCCGATGCTGCTGGTCCCGGCGATGGCTGCGGCGACGCAGAACCTGGGCTTCGGCGTGACCGTGAACCTGGCCTGGGAACCGCCGGCGCTGCTGGCGCGGCGCTTCTCGACGCTGGACCACCTGACCGAGGGCCGGATCGGGTGGAACATCGTCACCGGCTACCTCGACAGCGCGGCGCGCGCGATGGGGCTCGATCGCCAGATGGCGCATGACGACCGCTACGACATGGCGGATGAGTTCATGGCCGTGGTGTATCGCCTGTGGGAGGAATCCTGGGCGGTGGATGCGGTGAAGCGCGACCGTGCATCGGGCGTCTATGCCGACCCGTCGCGCGTTTCACGCATCCGGCACGAAGGCCGGCAATACCGGCTGGATGCACCGCACCTTGTGGAGCCATCGCCGCAGCGCACGCCGGTGCTGTACCAGGCGGGTGCCTCGGATCGCGGGCGCGCCTTTGCGGCGCTGCATGCGGAATGCGTTTTCCTGAACGGTGGCCCGAAGCCGCATGTCGCCGCGCTGGTGGCGGATCTGCGCGCGCGCGCCGCGCCCCGGCCGATCAAGGCATTCCTCGGGGCCACGCTGGTGATCGGGCGCACCGCGGCCGAGGCGCGCGACAAGCTCGAGGATTACCGCCGCTGCGCCAGCGTGGAGGCGGCGCTCGTGCACGCCTCCGCCTCGCTCGGCATCGACCTGGCGGCACTCGACCTGGATGACGAATTGCCGGCTGCGCCGGGCAACGCCATCCAATCCAACGTGACGGCGTTACGCGCCGCCGCCCCGCGCGCCACCAAGCGTGCGCTGGTGGACCGCATGATCCTGGGCAGCCGCCAGCCGCCCATTGTCGGCAGCGCGGAGGAGGTGGCCGACGCGCTGCTGGCCTGGGTCGATGACGCGGATGTGGACGGTTTCAACCTCTCGCGCACCGTGATGCCGGAGTGCATCGAGGACGTGGTGGACCTGCTGGTGCCCGTGCTGCAGGAACGCGGGCGCTACAAGCGCGGCTACGCGCCCGGCACCTACAGGGAAAAGCTGTTCGGTGCCGGCCCGCGCCTGGCCGCCCCGCACCCGGCGGCGGCCGTCGCGCGCTGACTTGGCGGCGCGCGCTGGGGTATCGGCGCGCGCTGGCTTGCCGCGCGGCGCAACCGCGCTACGTTCCGGCACAACACCGGAAGGACCCGATCGACATGGACGGAACCCAGATGCCGGCGGCGATGGCCGCCCTCACGGCGCGCTACGGCGCCGGCGCCGAGCCCAAGGCCGGGCCGTGGAACGACACCATCTCGCTGCTGCTCTCGCACCGCTCGGTGCGCGGCTTCAGCACCGACCCGCTGCCTCCCGGCACCCTCGAGACGCTGGTCGCCGCCGCGCAATCCGCTGCGACATCGTCGAACCTGCAGACCTGGTCGGTGGTGGCGGTGGACGACCCGGCGGTGCGTGCCGAACTCGCCACCATTGCCGGTGGGCAGAAGCACATCGAGCAATGCCCGATCTTCCTGGTGTTCCTGGCGGACGTGTCGCGCAACCAGCGCCTGTCGGCAGAAGCCGGGACTGAACTCGCGGGCATGCCCTTCCTCGAATCCTTCCTGGTGGCGGCGATCGACGCCGCGCTCGCGGCGCAGAACGCGGTGGTGGCGGCCGAGAGCCTCGGCCTGTCCAACGTGTATATCGGCGCCCTGCGCAACGACGTGCAGCGCGTGGCGGCACTGCTCGGCCTGCCGGCCGGCGCGACGCCCGTGTTCGGCCTGTGCGTCGGCCATGCGCTGCCAGGCCGGGAGGGCGCGGTGAAGCCCCGCCTGCCGCAGGAGGCCGTGCTGCATCGCGGCCGCTACGACGTGAACGATGCCGCCCACCGCGCCGCCTACGACCCGCGGATGGCCGATTTCTCGGCCCGGCACGAAATGGGCGCGACCACCTGGACGCAGCGGGTGATCGCGCGGCTTGGCACCATGAAGGCGCTGAGCGGACGCGACCGACTGAAAGATGCGCTGATCGCGCTGGGTTTCCCGCTGCGCTGACCGCGCGCGGTGTGATCCGCGCCCTTTTCCGGCGCGGCGCACCCATGCTGCGCTGGGCCCATGACAGGCCAGGGCAGCGCCGTGCCGGGGAGCGGGCCCGGGCGCCAGGGATGGTGGCTCGCGGCGCTCGTCGTCCCGGCCTTCGTCATCCGCTTGCCGGACCTGTTCTGGCCGGCGGCCTGAATCGACGAATCCGCGAGCATCGGCGTCGGGCGCTTGCCGTGGTCCGTCGTGCTGGGCGAGATGGCGCGCATCGAGGCAAGCCCGCCCGGCTACCACGCCATAGCGAAGATCCTCGGCGACATCGCGGGCCCGGGGCCAGTGCCGCTGTGGCTGGTCTCGACGCTGGCGGCGTCGGTCGCGGTCGTGCCGGTCTGGTTGTTCTGCCGTTCGGCCTTCGGGCTGCGCGCGGCTTGGCTCGCCGCAGTGCTGGTCACGCTGAACGCCGCCCTGCTGCGCCTGTCGCAGGACGGGCGCGCCTATGCGGTGCTGTTCCTGCTGTTCTGCTGCGCGCTGCTGGCCGCCTGGCGGCTGGTCGAAGCGGCGCGGGACGGGCGCACGGGGCCGGTCGCGGTCATGGGCCTGGGCGTGGCCCAGGGTGCCATGCTGTGGCTTCACCGCACGGCGGCGATCGGCAATCTCGGCCTGAATGCCTTCGTGCTGGCGGCGTTGCTGGCGGGGCGCGCGGGGGGCGCGCGCGGCGTGGTGCTGCTGGCGGGCGCCGACGTGCTGGGCGTGCTGGTGGGCGGCGCGGCGATCCTCTCGGCGCTGCGCCACGCGGCGGGCGGCGAGTTCGTGATGGGCTGGCTGCAACCGCCGAGCCTCGCCGGCGCGGCGTTGATCTACGTCCATGGCGTCGTGACGCCGTTCCACGCGCCGGTTTCGCTGCTGACGATCCTCGCGAGCGCGGCGGCGCTGCTGGCCGGCGTGCTGGCCTGGCGGCGCCCTGGCTGGCCTGGGCGGGCGGCGCTGTGCGTGCTGCTCGGCGTCTGCGGCGTGCTGTTCCCGCTGCTCAGCCAAGCCTGGCCGATGATGATGGAGCGCACCGTGCTGTTCCTGGTGGCTCCGCTCGCGGCCGGCATTGCGGCGCGTATCGCGCTGTTGCCGCGCGCGGGCTTCGCCGCAGCGGCGTTGCTGCTGGCGGGGTTGCATGCGCGTGGCGCCCTGGCGCTGCGCCACTGGCGGGCGGAGAAGGAACCCTGGCGCGAGATGGTCGCCGAACTGCGGGCGCGCGCCGCACCCGGCGACCGCGTGGTGGTGACCGACAGCGTCTTTGCGCTGGTCTCGCTGCGCCTCGCGGGCGGGGAGGGGCTTGAGGCGCTGGTGCTGCCGGCCACCTCGCGGCTCGAAGCGCGCGCGGCGCTGCTGGTGGCGCCCGCGGCGACGACCGACGCGGCGGGGCTATGCGCCCGCCTGCGCGGTGCGGGCACGGCCTGGATCGTGACGCGCCCACCACCGGATGTGGTGGCGGACCACCCGCATTATTCGTCATTGCCGATGCTGCGCGATACGCTGCGCGCGACGGGCCGCGCGCTGGTGGCGCAACTGCCGGTCGGCGCGCTCAGGATCGAGGCCTGGCGCGTGCCGGCCTGCTGACGGGCGGTCGGCGGCCGTTCAGGACTGCCGGCACCGGACGATGGAATGCACCAACCGGTGCCTTCGTCAGTGTTTTCTCAGGCCGCGGGCATGTTGGTGCGCAGCCGCGCCTCGAAATAGGCGACCGTCCGCGCCAGGCCCGCTTCGAGCGGCACCGTGGGTTCCCAGGACAGCAGCCGGCGCGCCAGGCCGATATCCGGGCACCGCCGCGTCGGGTCGTCCTGCGGCAGCGGGCGCTTCTCGAGCGTGGCGCCGGCACCGCACAGCGCGATGACGCGGTCGGCCAGTTCGCGCACGGTGATCTCGTGCGGGTTGCCCAGGTTGACCGGACCGGTCACCTCATCGGGCGTGTCCATCAGGCGCATCAGGCCCTCGACCAGGTCGTCCACGAAGCAGAAGGACCGCGTCTGTGTGCCCTCGCCATAGATCGTCACCGGCTGGCCCTGCAGCGCCTGCACGATGAAGTTCGACACCACGCGCCCGTCCTGGGGGTGCATGCGCGGGCCGTAGGTGTTGAAGATGCGCGCCACCTTGATGCGCACGCCATGCTGGCGCTTGTAGTCGAAGAACAGCGTCTCGGCGCAGCGCTTGCCCTCGTCGTAGCAGGCGCGCGGACCGAGCGGGTTCACGCTGCCGCGGTAGTCCTCGGTCTGCGGATGCACCTCGGGGTCGCCATAGACCTCGCTGGTCGAGGCCTGCAGCACCTTGGCCTTCAGCCGCTTCGCCAGGCCCAGCATGTTGAGCGCGCCCGAGATCGAGGTCTTGGTCGTCTGCACCGGGTCGAACTGGTAATGCACCGGGGATGCCGGGCAGGCCAAGTTGTAGATCTCGTCCACCTCCACATACAGCGGGAAGGTGACGTCGTGGCGCATCGCCTCGAATTGCGGGTGCGTGAGCAGGTGCGCGATATTGTCCCGTGTCCCGGTGAAGTAGTTGTCAACGCAGAGCACCTGGTGGCCCTGGGCCAGCAGCCGCTCGCACAAATGGGATCCGATGAAGCCAGCCCCTCCGGTCACCAGCACGCGCTTGCGCGACATCATCTCGTCATCGTCTCCCTGTTGCCGCCCTGGCGGCGTTCGACCATGCGCTCGACGGCACCGTCGAGGTTTTCCACGAATGCATCCCAGGTGAAAAGCCGCGCCCGTTCGGCGCCGGCCGCGCCCATGCGCGCCACCAGGTCCGGGTCCTGCGCCAGCTTCACCATGCGCCGGGCGAAGGCGGCGGGGTCGTCGGGGGCGAGGAAGCCGGTCACGCCGTCCTGCACGCTCTCGCGGGGGCCGCCGCGGTCCACGGCCACGACGGGGCGCCCGGCGGCCATCGCCTCGAATGGCGTCAGGCCCCAGTCCTCGTTGAAGGCGGTGAACAGCAGCGCCGTGCAGCCGTCCTGCAGCGCGCGCATCTGCGCGTCCGTGTTCTGCGTGCGGAACTCGACATCCCCGATCTCGCGGCCCCGTGCCATCAGCTCCTCGGCGTAGATGCGGCTCTTGTCGTCCACCATGCCGGCGACGACAAGCCTCCAGCCTGGCAGGTCGCGCCGGGCCAGGGCGAAGGCCTCGATGCCGAGGTGGATGTTCGTGGTCCACCTGATCCGCCAGGGCTGCTGGTGTGCAGCGGGCAGGTCTCCTTCGCGCAAGGGCGCCGTTCTGCTGGCCCGGGCCTACGCGATCGCGCGCGCACGGCTCGGCGCCCATGCGCGGCTCGGCTATGTCGGGCGAATGTCGGCGCATGCGCGCGACTGCGTGCTGGCGGAACTGCCCACACCGCTGCACGCGGAGGTCGAACTGCACGGCGTCCGGGGTCTGGACGAACTGCCCGGCGTCCTCGCGTCGGCCTGCATGGTCGTGAACCCCGCCATATGGGAGGCGCTGGGCGTGGTGCTGGTGGAGGCACTCGCCACCGGGACCCCCGTCATCGGCTGCGACCACGCCGGCATTCCCGACATCATCAGCGATGACGCCATCGGCGTCCTCTGCGCGCCCGGGAGTGTCCGCGGCGCGGCGACCAATGCTGGCGGCCTGGCCGAGGCACTGCTGCAGGGCGCATCACTGGCGGCGGACCCGGCGACGCCGGCGAAGTGCCGCGCGCGGGCGATGGCGTTCTCGGCTGCGGTCATCGAGCCTGGATGCGACGCGCTGATCCGAAACAACTGCGGTCTGGGTGGCGCATGGTGATCAGCCGAATCGGCAGTTGCGCGCTTCGGTCGATGCGCTGCCTGTTGCCTGGCCTACTGGCGGTCGGCCTGGCGGCCTGCGAGAGCCCGCGTGGCTTCGACCGCGGCCTGGGCGAGGAGCCGGTCTATTTCGACGATGCCACGCCCGAACAGCGCGACGCCGCCGCGCGCCTGGCGGGCGAGGGGCTGGTGCGTGGCACCGGCACCTACCGCCTGCAGCCGGGCGACCGGGTCGAGGTCTTCTACCACGCCGACAACCAGCGGCTGCGGCCGTACCGGCTTGGCATCGGCGACGCGCTGGACCTCGATTTCGACTTCAACCGCGACCTCCATGGCCAGATGGTCGTGCGCCCGGACGGCATGATCCCGCTGCCCTGCAAGGGCGAGGTGCGCGCGATCAGCCTGACGCCGGCCGAACTCTCGGCTGGGGTCGCGCGGCGCTATACCGACGTGGCGCGCACGCCGGTCGTGACCGTCATCATGCGCCGCTTCACCATGCCCACCGAGGACCTGGCCGACGTGGTGCGCAGCGGGGCGGAGGGCCGTGCCCGCACCGCGCTGGCGCGCCCCGACGGCGTGCTCGACCTGCCGCGGGCGCAGGGCGTGCCGGCCGCCGGAATGACGCTGACCGAGCTGACCGGCGCGCTGAATGCCCGCTACGCGCGCGAGGTCGGCGGCGTGAGCGTGACCGCGCGGCTCACCCAGATCGGCGCCAACCAGATCTTCGTCTTCGGGGAGGTGCGCCAGGCCCGCGCCATCCCCGCGCCCACGCCACGTACGCTGCTGCAACTGGTCGCGGCGGCCGGCGGGCCGATGCCGACGGGCGCGATGGACCAGGTGCGCATGCTGTACTTCGACCCGGCAGGACGGCCGCGCGTGCGGCTGGTCAACCTCGACCGCGTTATGCGGGACCTGGCGGTCGAGAAGGACATGGTGGTGCCGCCCTATGCCACGGTCTGGGTGCCACCGACGCAGGTCGCGCGCGTCGGCCGCTTCGTCGACCAGGTGATCCGGCAGATCTTCCTGTTCAACGGGACGTCGATCTCGTTCAACGACGGCAACAGCTTCCGCTTCCCGAACTGATACGTCTGCCCGCTGCGCCGGGCGCATCCGCGCCGGGTTGGCGCGCGCGCATCGAAGCCTGCTGCAACGCGACGCGGCGTGGCGGCCGCGCGCCCAACACGGGCCAGGCCGGCGGCCGAGCTCAGGCGTTGGCGCGCCAGCGCTTCAGATCGGCCTCGACCATCTCGGCGATCATGTCCTCGAGGCTGGTCTGCGGCACCCACCCGAGCCGCGTGCGTGCGCGCGTCGCGTCGCCCACCGTCACATCCACGTCGGCCGGGCGCAGGAAGGCCGCATCCACCTTCACGAAGGCTTCCCAGTCCAGCTTCACATGCGCGAAGGCGATCCGGCACAGGTCGCGGATCGACGCGGCACGCCCGGTCGCGACCACGTAGTCGTCCGCCTTGTCCTGCTGCAGCATCAGCCACATGGCGCGCACGTAGTCGCGCGCATGGCCGAAGTCGCGCCGCGCATCGAGATTGCCCATCGGGAGTTCGCTCGCGAGGCCGAGGCTGATGCGCGCCGCGCCGTCGGTGATCTTGCGCAGCACGAACTCGATCCCGCGCAGCGGGCTGTCGTGGTTGAACATGATGCCGTTGCAGCCGAACAGGCCGAAGGCGTCGCGGTAGTTCTGCACCAGGCAATGCGCGAAGACCTTGGCCGAGGCATAGGGACTGCGCGGGTGGAACAGCGTGTCCTCGTTCTGCGCCTGGGTCTCGGCGCGACCGAACATCTCGGACGAACTCGCCTGGAAATAGCGCGCGGTGGGGGAGGCGATGCGCACCGCCTCCAGCATGTTGGCGGTGCCGATCGCGGTGACCTGCGTGGTCAGCAGAGGCTGGTCCCACGACATGCGCACGAAGGACTGCGCCGCGAGGTTGTAGATCTCGTCCGGCTGGACCTTCTGCAGCAGGCGGATCAACGAAGACAGGTCGATCAGGTTACCGTCCACCATGCGCACCGACCCGGTGCAGTTCAGCCGCCGCAGCCTGTCCTGCACGGCCTCGGACCCGCCATGGCGGTGCAGCAGCCCGTAGACCTCGTAGCCCTTCTCGATCAGCAGGGCGGCCAGGTAGGCGCCGTCCTGGCCGGTCACACCGGTTATCAATGCACGCGCCATGTCCTGAGCCTGTCCCACCCGTGTCTGCCAGCGGGCAGGAACCTACCCGGACATGGCCATTCCCGCCAGGAAGCACCGGCGGCAGCCGCCGTGCTGTGTTGCGTGGGTCACGCGCCGCCGCCGCGACGCTGCGGGTCAGTCGGCAGCCGCGCGGGTCAGGCTGGGCAGGCCCACGCGGAACTGCAGCGTGGCGCGCAGCCCGTCCTCGGCGAAGCGCAGGTCCACCTCGGTCCCGGGGCCAAGGTCGTGGACCAGGCCGCGTTCCAGCAGGCGCACGCCGAAGCCGCGCTTATCGGCGGTCGGCGGCGTGACGGGCGGGCCGCCGCTTTCGCGCCAGCCGAAGCGTGCGATGCCGTCCTCGCCGAGCGACCAGGTCGCGTCCACCTCGCCGCCCGGGCGCGACAGCGCGCCGTGCCGCACGGCATTGGTGGCGAGTTCGTGCAGCGCCAGCACCAGCGCCTGCGCCTGTGGCGCCTCCACCTGGATGCGCCCCGACCCTGAGATGCGGATGGCGCGCCCGCTGCCGAGCCACGGCGCCAGCGCCGCCTGCACCACGCGCGCCAAGTCCACCGGCTCCCAGCCGCCCTCCGCCAGCAGGTCGTGGCTGCGCGTGAGCGCCTGTAGCCGGCCCACGAAGTCGCGCCCGAAGCCGGTCGAATCGCCGCCCGCCCGGCGCAGCGACTGCGCTGCGAGCGACTGCACGGTCGAGAGCGTGTTCTTCACCCGGTGGTTCAGTTCGGTCACCAGCAATTCGCGCGACCGCTCGGCGCGCACGCGCTCGGTCACGTCCTGCAGCACGGCCGAGACACCGGTCACGACGCCGGCAGGGTCCTTCACCGGATGGCACGAGGCCAGCCAGTGGCGCAGGTGCTGCACCGCGCCCGGAGCCTGGCCGGTGCAGGTCACGTCCAGCACCGGGCGGCCGGTGCGCAGCACCTCCTGCTGGGCGGCCTCGAGCGGGGCGGCGAGGCCCTCGGGCATCACCTCGTGCGGCACGCGTGCGACATGCGCCTCGGGTGGCAGGCCGCTGATCGCGGCGAAGCGGGCATTGACGTTGACGAAGCGCAGCGTCGCGTCGACCAGTGCAAGGCCGACCGGCACGTTGTCATAGACGGCGCGCAGTTCCGCCACGGTCTGGCGCACCTGCGCCTCGTTGAAGCGGTGTGCGGTGCCGGCCCCGCGCGCATCGGCCACGTCATGGATGGCGCCGACCCATTCGATGAGCTGCCCATCCTCGGTCGCCACGGGAACACCCGTGGCGCGCACCCAGCGCCAGGCGGCGGCGTCGCCCGCCGTGCGCAGGCGGAACTCCACACCGATGGTCTGGCGCGCCACCAGGCAGCGGCCCCATTCGGCCAGTGTCGGCGCGCGGTCGTCGGGGTGCAGCATTTCCACCCAACCATCCTTGCGGAAGGCAGGGGCGGTCTGCCCGGTCAGGCCGGCCCAGCCGGCAGCCTCGATCCATCCGCCGGCAGCATCGGCGCGCCAGAGCACCAGCGCGCCGGCTTCGGCCAGCGCGCGCAGGCGGCGCGTCTGGTCGCGCGCGGCGGCCTCGGCCTCGGCCAGTGCGGCGCCGAGGCTGGCGATCTCGGCCGGGCCGGACGGCGCGGGCGGTTCGGGCGCGGGGCTGTCGCTGCGCAGGGCCTCGGCCGAGGCGGCGGCATGCCGCGCCAGGCCCGAAAGCGGCGCGCGCAGGCCTCGCAGCGTGACGCGCATCGTCACGATCGCGGCGAGCACCGCCAGCGCGACCAGCCCGGCGGCCCAGGGCAGCAGCCCCGACCCGGCAGGCGTCGGCACGGCCCAGGCGACCAGCCGCCAGTCCGGGGCTTCCTGGAGCGGCGCGACCGCAACGGCGATCGGCCCGCCCGCGGGTGTCGCGACGGTGGTCGCGACACCGCGCGGCAGGGTCATGAGCCTTGGCCAGTCCGGCAGGTCCGCCGGCGGCGCGCCGACCGACGCCAGGGCGCGCCCGCGGCTGTCGAGCAGCACTGCGGGGCCGGGGCCCAGCGCGGCAGCGAGGCGGTCGGCCCGCAGCGGCAGGCTCAGCACCGCCTCGGTGCGGCCTTCGCGCATCAGCGGCACCATCAGCATGGGGGGCAGCGCGGCGGCGCCCGGACCGCCGAGCAGGTCGCTGACGCGCGGGCGGCCCGTCTCGACCGCCCAGAGGCCGGCCGAGATGGCAGGCGTTGAGGCGAGCGGCGTGCCGAAGGGCTTGCTGGTGTCCACCAGCATGCCGAGGCCGCGGTCGAGCAGGCCGACCGGCGTGCCCAGCGCCTCCGCGAGGCGCCGGGCGGCTGCATCGGCGGCGGAAAGGTCCGAGGCGACGCGCGCCGCGTCGATGCTGCTGCCGAAGGCGAGCAAAGCGAGGCGCCGCGCCTCGATCTCGCTGTCGATGCTGCGGGCGGCGGCCTGCGCGGCGGCGACCAGCCGCGCGTCGGCGGCGGCGGCGTCGGTCCGGGCATTCAGGATGGCAAGGATAAAGCCGCCAGCGAGCAAAGGCACCATGGCCGCGGCCACGAGCAGCAGCAGGCGCGCGCCCAGCGCTGCGCCGCGGGTCCCAACCTGGCCCGAGCTCTGCCCCATCCGCTACCCAATCTGCTCCTGGCGCGGCCCCAGATCCGCCCCTGGCGCCAAGGTTCAACTGAAGGTTGTTGGATTGCAAGCATTTAACGGTCGACTGACAGAAATCTTCGTTCACGATGCTGCCAGCGCCGCGGGCAGGTGTTAGCGTCACAGGATGGTTCGGATGCGAAGCCAAGGCAGGGGAAGGCGCGGCGCGCGCGCCGTATGCGCAATCGTGGCCGTACTCCTGCTGGCGGGATGCGCGGCCGAGGAGCCGCCGCCCGACGATCTTCCGTTGCCGCCGGAGCCGCCAACCCGCATCCAGTCGGGCCGCCAGCCGGCCACGCCAGCCAGGCCGCGCGGCAGCGATGCCGAGGCACCGCCCGCCGCACCCGCCGAAGCCACGGCGCCGGAGCCCGCACCCGCGCCATTGGCGCCAGCCCCGGCGCCGGCGTGGCGGGTTGCGCGCGATGGCACGCTCGGCTGCGCCGACCCGGCGCCGCTGCGCTTGCTGCGCCAAGGCGCCGACACGCCGCCACGTCTGCTCGCGGAAGCGCGGGCATCCGGCGGCTGTCGGACCACCTTCCGCGTCAATGCCTGGGCCCAGGAAGCCTCCGAGGGTGACATGGTGCGCCTGCGCCTGCTGAACGGCGACGCGCTGACGCTGTGGTTCCTGCGCGTGGACCTGGTCGCGCCCTGACCCCGGCTGGACGACCGGCCTGCACGGCGTGAGGATGCCGGACGGGCAGGAAAGCGATCCACGCATGAGTTGGCAGCCGGAACTCGACGAATTGCACCGGCGCGAGGCGCTGGCCCGTGAGATGGGCGGCCCCGACAAGGTGAAGCGCCAGCACGATGGCGGCCGCCTGACCGTGCGCGAACGCGTCGAGGCGATGGCCGATCGCGGGAGTTTCCACGAGGTCGGCGCCATCGCCGGGCGCGCGGAATATGATGCGCAGGGGGACCTTGCCGCCTTCACCCCGTCCAACTGCGTGATGGGCCGTGCGCTGGTCGATGGCCGCCCGGTGGTGGTGGTGGGCGACGACTTCACCGTGCGCGGCGGCAGCGCGGACGCCACCATCCGCGACAAGCCGATCATGGCCGAGCGCATGGCCGCCGACCTGCGCCTGCCGATCATCCGCATGATCGAAGGCTCGGGCGGCGGCGGGTCGGTCAAGACCATCGAGACGACGGGCCGCGCCAACCTGCCCGGCGGCGTGGGCGGGACGCAGTTGTATTACCAGACCACGGCCAACATGGGGCTGGTGCCGGTGGTGACGCTGGGGCTCGGGTCGGTCGCGGGCCTGGGCGCGGCGCGACTGGCGGCTGCGCATTACTCGGTGATGACGAAGACGTCGGCGATGTTCGTGGCGGGGCCACCGGTGGTCGCACGGCTGGGCGAGGCGCTGGACAAGCGCGAGCTCGGCGGCTGGGAGATCCAGACCCGCGCCGGCGGAGTGGATGACGCGGTGGAGACCGAGGCCGAGGCCTTCGAGCGCGCGCGGCGCTTCCTTTCGTACTTGCCGTCATCGGTGTTCGAACTGCCGCCGGCTGTGCGATCGCGCGACGATGCGGGCCGGCGCGACGAGGCGTTGCTGAGCGCGATCCCGCGCGATCCGCGCCAGGCCTACAAGGTGCGTCCGATCATCGAGACGCTGGTCGACAAGGGGTCGTTCTTCGAGATGGGGCGCTGGTTCGGCCGGCCGGTGATCACAGGCTTCGCGCGGCTGGATGGGCGGGCAGTCGCGGTGCTGGCGAGCGATCCGGTCTTTCAGGGCGGGTCCTGGACGGCGGATGCCTGCCAGAAGGTCATCCGCTTCGTGGACCTGGCCGAGACCTTCCATCTGCCAGTGGTCTACCTGATGGATTGCCCGGGTTTCGCGGTGGGGCTGGATGCCGAGCAGCGGGCGACGATCCGCTGGGGTGTGCGGGCGATGGCGGCGGTGAACCAGTGCCGCCAGCCGTGGTGCACCGTCATCATGCGCAATGCGTTTGGCGTGGCCGGCGTGGTGCACCAGCCGGCGGGGCGGTATTCGATGCGCTATGCGTGGCCGTCCGCGCGGTGGGGGTCACTGCCGCTCGAGGGTGGCGTGGAGGCGGCCTATGCCGCGGAGGTCGCGGCCGCCGAGGATCGCGATGCGAAGGTGGCGGAGATCGAGGCGCGCTTGCAGAAGTTGCGCTCGCCCTTCCGCACCGCGGAGGCGTTCTGGGTCGAGGAAATCATCGACCCGCGTTCGACGCGTGGCTTGTTGTGCGAATTCGCGCGGCTGGCCGACCCACTGCGCGCCCCCGGCGTGGCGGGTTTCACGATGCGCCCCTGACGGCGGGGTCCGGGGTGACACTGTCACCCCGGCGGGGGTCTCGGGGGCGGAGCCCCCGGCTTTACTCGGGCGTGATCCCGGCCGCCGCGACCACCTGCCGCCACTGTGGCACTTCGCCACGCAGCCGTGCTGCCAGCGGCGCCGGCCCGTCCAGCAGCAGCTTCGACCCCCGATCCGCCATGCGGCGCGAGAGTTCGCTGTCCGCTGCCGCGAGCGGCGCGAGTTCCGTGTTCATGCGTGCGATCGCTTCCGGCGCCGTCTGCTTCGCTGCAAACAGCCCGAACCAGAAGGGCACCGCGTAGCCGGCGATGCTTTCGCCGATGGCGGGGGTTTGCGGCAGCAGTGGCGCGCGGGTCGCCGTGGTCACGCCGATCGGGCGGATGGTGCCGGCGCGGATGTGTTCCAGCGCCAGCGAGAGGTCGCCCACGAAGGTGTCGATCTCGCCGCCCAGCAGCGCGGTCATGATGAGCCCCGCACCGCGGTAGGGCACGTGCAGCAATTCGATGCCGGCCTTCTGCATCAGGAAGGCCGAGGCCAGGTGGGTGGCGGACCCCACGCCCGAACTGCCGACCGACACGCGCCCCGGCGCTTCCTTGGCGCGCGCGATGTAGGCCGCGAGGTCGGTCGGGCCATTGGCGCGCACGCAGTAGACCAGCGGCGCCTCGGTCACCATCGTCACCGGCAGCAGGTCGGTGAAGGGGTCGAAGCCGAGTTCGCGCCGTAGCGCGGGCAGCGTGGCGACGGAGTTCGACGTGATCAGGAAGGTGTGGCCATCGGTCGCGGTGGCGACATGCTGCATGCCCACCTGGCCGCCCGCGCCCGCGCGGCTGTCGTAGATCACCGGTTGGCCAAGCCTCGGCGTCAGGTAGTCGACAAAGTAGCGCGCCGGCACGTCCTGCGGCCCGCCCGGGGCGAAGGGGCTGATCAGGCGCACCGGGCGTGTTGGCCAGGCAGGCTGCGCCAGCGCGGGCGTGGCGAGCGTGCCGGTGATCGCGGCGGCGAAGACGCGGCGGGTAAGGGGCATGGGTGTCACTCCCGGACGATGTCAGCCCAGCGGGGCAGGGGACGGTCCTCGATCGGCACCAGCCAGGCGGCGTGGTTGGCACGCGTGATCGGAATGGCGGGCAGCAGGATCTCGCGCGGGACGGGTTCGCCGCGCAGGTGGCGCAGAGCGGCCATGGCGGCGGCGGCACCCATGCGCTGCCCGTCGTAGTCCATGCTCGCGAGCAGGCGGCCGGCGGCGATCTGCTCCGCCGCCTCGATGGTGCCGTTGTTGCCGACCACCAGGGCGGTGCGGCCCGCGGCCTGCAGCGCATCCAGCGCCCCCAGCGCCATCAGGTCGTTGGTGCAGACCACGCCGTCGATGCGCGGGTGGCGCGCCAGCAGCGTCTCCATCGCGGCGCGCCCGGGTTCGCGCAGGTAGCGCCCGGGCGCGCTGCCCAGCACGCGGATGCTGGGATGGCGCGCGAATGTCTCGCGGAAGCCGCGGCCGCGGTCGCGGCTGGTGGGTGCGCTGTCCGGGCCTTCGACCAGCACGATATCGCCGCCACCGCCCAGGGCGTCCACCATCACGGCCGCGATGGTGCGGCCCATCGCCACGTCGTCGGCGCCGATGAAGGTGACGAAGTCGCCCGCCATGCGGTTGACGAAGCCGATGAAGGGGATGCCCTGCGCGATGGCGCGCGCCACCGGCGCTTCCAGCAGAGCATCATCGGCGGGGGCGAAGATGATGGCGTCGGGGCGTTGCGCGACAACGGCCTCCAGCAGCGCAACCTGCTGCGCGGGGTCGTCGGGCGTTGCCGGGAAGTGCCGCGTGGCGGTGGCGCCGTCCTGCGCGGCTGCGCGCTCCACGCCGCGCAGGAAGGCCTGGTAGTTGGGATTGACCCCGTTCTTGGTGAAGGCGGCCAGGCGCATCAGTCACCGCGCACGCCGGCGGCGCGGATCACCTCGCCCCAGGATTGCAGATCGCGCGCGATGCGGGCGTTGAAGGGGGCGGTGGCTTCGAATTGCGCGGTCAGGCCATTGGCGAGCAGGCGTTCGCGGAGTTGCGGATTCTCGAGCGCACGGCGCGTGCCATCGGACCATTGCGCCAGGCTTTCCGCCGACATCGCGCGCGGCCCGCAGATGCCGAACCAGCCGGCCATCTGCAGTCCCGGCACGAAGGCCGAGATCGGCCGCGCATTCGGAAACAGCGGCGACCCCGCATCGTCGCCCAGCGCCAGCAGGCGCAACTCGCCGCCGGTGATCTGGCGCATCACGTCACCAAGGTTGGTGATCATGAAGTCGATGCGCCCGCCCAGGATATCGACGACAGCCGGCGTCGCGCCCCGATAGGGGACGTGCACGATGTCGACCCCCGCGCGCGCCTTCAGCAACTCGGCCGAGAGATGCTGCGCCGAACCGACGCCGGCCGAGGCATAGGACAGCCCGCCCGGACGCGCGCGGGCGGCGGCCAGCAGCCCCGGAACGTCCTGGTGCGGGCCGCGCGCGGCGACGATCAGCGCGTAGGTGGATAGCGCGACATTCGCCACGCCGGTCAGCTCGGTACGGGGGTCGATCGGCATCGCCGCGCCGGGGAGGTTCGGCGTGATGGTCATGCTGCCCATCGGGCATTGCAGCACGGTGTTGCCGTCGGGCGCCGAGCGCGCGACGACCTCGGCGCCGATCAGGCCATTGGCGCCGGTGCGGTTCTCGACCACGCCGCGCGCGCCCATCAGGGGCGGGACGTATTCGGCGATCAGGCGCGCCATCAGGTCCCCCGCGCCGCCGGCGGCGAAGCCGGAGATGACGCGCACGGTGCGATCCTGCGCCATGGCCGGGAACGCGATGAACGCCGCGACGGCGGCGAGCAGGATGCGTCGCATGAACCTTCCTCCCTTGTCGTTGGGGAAAGGCTAGGCTGGAACTGCCACGAAAGGCGAGTCAGCCCGCGTCGAGCGCGGCGATCACCGCATCGGCCATGGCGCGGGTGGACAGCACGGCTTCCCCCGGCATCGCGATGTCCGCCGTGCGCGCGCCGGCATCGAGCGCGCTGGCGACGGCGGCTTCCAGCCGATCCGCTTCCGCCGGCAGCCGTGCCGTCCAGCGCAGCAGCATCGCCGCCGACAGGATCGCACCCAGCGGGTTCGCGATGCCCTTGCCCGCGATGTCGGGCGCCGACCCATGGATCGGTTCGTACAGTGCGCGGCGCCTGCCATCGGCGTCCGGCGCGGACAGCGCGGCCGAGGGCAGCATCCCGAGGCTGCCATTGATCGCGCCCGCGCAATCCGACAGCAGGTCGCCGAACAGGTTGTCGGTGACGATCACGTCGAAGCGCGTCGGCGCGCGACCGAGTTGCAGCGCGCAATTGTCGGCCAGCATGTGTTCGAGCGTGACGTCGGGGAATTCGGCGGCGTGCACCTGGCTGACCACGTCGCGCCACAGCCGCCCGGCCTCCATGACATTGGCCTTGTCGACAGAGGTCACGTGGTTGCGGCGCGTGCGCGCCAGTTGGAAGGCGAAGCGCGCGGCGCGGGCGATCTCGGCGTCCGTGTAGGCGTGGGTGTTGACGCCGCGGCGGGTGCCGTCGGGCAGCGTTTCGATGCCGCGCGGCGTGCCGAAATACACGCCGGCGGTGAGTTCGCGCACGAACACCAGGTCGGCGCCCGCCACCGTGCGCGCCTTGAAGGGGGAGGCTTCCGCCAGCGCCGGCTGCGCCTTCACCGGCCGCAGGTTGGCAAACACATCGAGCGCGCGGCGCATGGTGAGCAGCGCGCCCTTGCGGCGTTCCTCGGGCGGAATATGCGTCTGGTCGAGGCTGCCGGTCGCGCCGAACAGGATCGCATCGCCGGCCATGATCGCGGCCCAGGTGCGGTCGGGCATCGCGGTGCGCTCGGCGGCCCAGGCGGCGGAGCCGAACAGATGGCGCGTCATGCGCAGCGGCACGGCGCGGTGCGTGACGAACCAGTCGAGCACGCGCACCGCCTCGTCGGTCACTTCCGGACCGATGCCGTCGCCGGGCAGAACGACGATGTCGAGCGTCGGCCGCGGTGCGGCGGCGGACTCAGGTGTCATCGCTCGACGCTGTCCCAGGCCCAGGCGCGCTTCGCGCGGTCGGCCGTCTGCCAGGCCAGGATCGCGTCCTTCTGCTTGAGCGTGAGCGCGATGTCGTCCAGGCCCTCCAGCAGCGCGTCACGCTTGCGCGCATCGACCGTGAAGGGAATCTCCGCGCCGTCGGGGGTCACCACCACCTGGCGCGCGAGGTCCACCACCGTGTGACGCGCGCCCTGCGCGGCCTCCGTCTCGTCCGCGATCCGGCGGATCACGTCCTCCGGCAGGCGCACCGGCAGCAAGCCGTTCTGGAAGCAGTTGTTGAAGAAGATGTCGCCGAAGGACGGCGCAATGACGGCGCGGAAACCCATGCCCATCAAGGCCCAGACCGCACCCTCGCGCGAGGAGCCGCAGCCGAAGTTCGGCCCCGCCAGCAGGATGGGGCTGTCGCGGTATTGCGGACGGTTCAGCACGAAGTCGGGGTTGTCGGAGCCGTCCTTGGCGTAGCGCATGCGTTCGAAGGCATAGGGGCCGAGGCCGGTGCGGCCCGTACCCACCAGGCGCTGGATCGGGATGATGACGTCGGTGTCGATATTGGCGCCGAGCATCGGTGCGGCGGGGCCGCTGACGGTGATGAACTTGTCCATCGATTCTGCCCCTTACGCTGCGAAGGACCGGACATCGGCGATGGTGCCGGCCACTGCCGCCGCCGCCGCCATGGCCGGCGAGGCGAGGTGCGTGCGCGCCCCCGTGCCCTGCCGCCCCACGAAGTTGCGGTTGGATGTGGACACGCAGCGCGCGCCCGCCGGCACGGACTCGCCATTCGCCGCGACGCACAGCGCGCAGCCCGGTTCGCGCCATTCGAAGCCAGCCGCGCGGAACGCGTCGTGCAGCCCTTCGGCTTCCGCGGCGTGCTTCACGCGCTCGCTGCCCGGCACCACCCAGGCAGTGACGTGCGGCGCCACCTTCCGGCCGCGCAGCACGGCGGCGGCGGCGCGCAGATCCTCGATGCGCGAATTGGTGCAGGACCCGATGAAGACCCAGTCGACCTTGGTGCCCGCGATCGGCGCGCCGGCGGTCAGGCCCATATAGGCGAGGGCCTTTTCCCAGTCGGCGCGCTTCTCGGCATCGGGCGCATCGGCCGGGTCGGGGATGCGGCCGGTGACGGGCAGTACCTGCTCGGGGCTCGTGCCCCAGGTGATCTGCGGGGCGATGTCGCGCATGTCGATCACCAGGTCGCGGTCGAACACCGCGTCGTCATCCGAGGGCAGGGCGCGCCAATCGGCCAACGCGGACTCCCACGACGCGCCCTTGGGTGCGAAGTCGCGGCCCTTCAGCCAGGCGAAGGTGGTCTCGTCGGGGGCCACCATGCCGATCTTCGCGCCCATCTCGATCGACAGGTTGCACAGCGTCAGCCGCCCTTCGACCGACAGCGCGCGCACCGCGGAGCCGGCGTATTCGACCGCGTAGCCGGTGCCGGCCGCGGCGCCGAAGCGGCCGATCGCCGCCAGAATCATGTCCTTCGGCGTGACGCCGGGCGGCGCCTCGCCCTCGAAGCGGATGCGCATCGTGCGCGGCTTCTTCTGCGGCAGGCATTGCGTCGCCAGCACATGCCGCAACTCAGACGCGCCTATGCCAAAGGCGAGGGATCCCACGCCACCATTCGTGCAAGTGTGGCTGTCACCGCAGACCAACACGGTGCCGGGCAGCACGATGCCCAGTTCCGGCCCCATCACATGCACGATGCCGTTGCCATCCTGGCCGAGGTCGAACAGCCGTACGCCGGTCTCGGCGGCGCGCTTCCGCAGACCCGCCAGCAACCGTGCGCCGGTTGGGAAGGTCTCGGACGTTCGGCCTGGTGCGGAGGACACCGCGTGGTCGGGCGTGGCAAAGACCAAGTCGGGCCGCGCGACCGCGTAGCCGGCCTCGCCCACTTCCTGCAGCGCGCGCCCGCCCGACAGGTCGTGCACCAGCACACGGTCGCAATGCAGCAGCGACCAGCCGCCGCCGAGGTCCGCCACCACGTGCGGATCCCAGATCTTGTCGAACAATGTGGCCGGCATGGCGCGTTGCTCCCGCAGTGCTTGACGCTCGCGGACGGCCAAGGGACGGTCGCGCGGCGCGGCGGCATCACGCCGCGCGCGACGGGCGTGGTCAAGCGCCCGCGGTTCCGGAGGAATGTTGGCATGGCACGCATCACGCGGCGCTCGCTTGGCCTTGTTGCGCTGGCGGCCCCTGGCGCCGCGCGCGCGCAGACCGCCTGGCCCGACCGGCCGGTGCGCTTCGTGGTGCCCTACAGCGCCGGCGGCGTGGCCGACACCATCGCGCGCATCCTGCAGGTCCGCGTGGCGGAACATCTCGGGCAGTCCTTCATCATCGAGAACCGTACCGGCGCCTCCGGGGCGATCGGCGCGGCGGCTGTCCATGCCGCGCCGGCCGACGGCACCACGCTGCTGTTCGAGGGCGCGACCTTCGCAACGCTGCCCGAAGTGCGCCGCGACCTGCCCTTCGACTATGCCGCCGCCTTCATCCCGGTCGTGCAGGTGACGACGCAGCCGTACATCCTGGGCATCCGCGCCGGCTTCCCTGCCACCGACCTGGCTGGCTTCGTGGCGGAGGCGAAGCGCCGCCCGGGCGAGGTCACCTACGGCACGCCGGGCGTCGCGCATATCGGCCATTTCATGGGCGAGGCGCTGCAGATGGCCGCCGGCATCCGCCTGGAACACGTGCCCTTCCGGGGCGGCGCGGATGTCGCGCGCGAACTCGCGGCCGGGCGGATCGACGCGGGCATCATCTCCTATTCCAGCCTGCGCCCGGCGGTGGAGCGGGGTGCGACGCTGATCGCGAGCACGGCCGGCCGGCGCCAGGCCTCGCTGCCGCAGATCCCGGTCATCGCGGAGACGTTCCCGGGCTACGACATGTCGTCCTGGACCGGTGTGTTCGCGCCCGCCGGCACGCCGGATGCGGCGACGCGCCGTTTCGCGCAGGCGATCGGCGCGGCGCTGGCCGATGCGGATGTGCGCCGGCGGCTCGATGCGACGGGTGCAGATCCGGTGGAATCCGACCCGGTGGCCTTCGCGGAGGTCATCCGGCGGGACCGCGAGACGGCACGGCGCATCGTCGCGGCGACAGGATTGCGGGTGGGGTAGCGTGCCAGCGCCCAGCCGGATCCTTCATCGCGCGGCCGTGCACCGGCCATCGGCCGCGCCCGGTGCGAAGGCCGGCGGCCCGACCACGAAGGTGACTCAGCGGCGGCGTTTCACTCCGCCGCCTTCGGCGCATAGCCGAGCCCGCCTTCATACTTCCGCCCGGCATCCTCGGGGAGGAACTCCGCCTCCATGTCCCGGATGCGGTCGAAGCCCGAGAAGCCGTGCAGGTTGCCCATCGGGTGCTGCTTGAAGCGTGCGTCGTAGGCGGCCTCGGCCATCGGCCCCTCGGTCTTGAGCGCATGCGCGAAATCGTGGATCGCCATGATGGTCGCGCGCATCGCGGCCCCGGGCAGGATGCACACGCGGATGCCGAGCTCGGCCATCTGCTCGGCCGACAGGCGGGGCGAGATGCCGGTCATGTTGTAGAAGACCGGGCCGCGCACCTCGGCCCCGATGCGCGCGACCTCGGCGACATCCTTGGGGCCTTCCACGAAGGCCAGGTCGGCGCCGGCATCGAGGAACGCATTGGCGCGGTCGATCGCCTCATCGAGCGAACCCCCATGCGCGCCGCGGCCGTCGGTGCGGGCGATCACCACGAAATCGGGGTCGAGAGAGTCGCGCGTGCGCGCCGCGGCGCGGACCTTGAGCACGGCTTCCTCGCGCGCGATCACCTCGCGTCCTGCGACATGGCCGCAGCGCTTGGGCGCCACCTGGTCCTCGAGGTGCAGGCCGGCCACGCCGGCGCGGATGTATTCCTCGACCGTGCGGACCACGTTGATGGCGTTGCCGAACCCGGTATCGGCATCGGCGATCAGGGGCACCTTCACGGCCGCGGCGATCAGCTTCGCGTTCAGCGCCATCTCGGTGAGGGTGGCGAGCCCGGCATCGGGCAGGCCCAGAAGGTTCAACGAGGTACCGTAGCCCGACATGTAGAGCGCGGGGAAACCGGCATCCTCGAGGATGCGGGCGGACATGGCGTTGAAGCAGCCGGGAACGACCAGCGGACGATGCGTCTCGATCAGCGCGCGAAGCCGCGTGGTCGGGCGAGTGGGGCTGCCTTGGCCGAGGCGCATGGCGAGAGTCCTTGGTTCGATGCTGGCGGGATCATGCCTGAACCTGCGCCTGCGGCAATCGGGGCGGGCGGGGCCGGTTGCAGGCGGGGACGGCGGTTGTGCCGGCCGGGCGCATCACGAAGACTTGATGCTACGCATGGCAGAGGCTTCGGCCGCTGCTGGTCGGAAATGGGGTCTTGTCCGGAAAATTGGACCTTTTCGGCGGGAGATGGGCCTTGTGCTGTCGCGTGGGGCGATGGTTGGCGCGACTTCGCGCTTTTGTGACAGGCGTTGCGACCCCGGAAACGCCTGGATTTTGCGCCTTTTTCAAAGATCGTCTTAAAAAACAGACAATGACGTGTTTTTTTTCGTTGACCGTTGGTTAATGCCTGTGGTTTGGTTGCGGTGTCGCGGGGGTCCAATCGGGCTCGGTTGATCCCCTTCGCGGGCCAGACGCTGTCACCCAGACGAGCGGGAGCGGTTGGCCTCACATCGTGCGGCTCGTTATTGAGATTAACCGAAGGGGATCGACATGATTCGCAAGTTCCTGGCTTCCATCCGTGGCACGGCTTCCGACCGCAAGGGCGTGACCGCTGCCGAATACGCCATCCTCGCGGTGGGCGTGGTCATCATCGTGGGTTCGGCCGTGGCGGTGTTCGCCCCGCAGCTGCGCGACGCCTTCTCCGAGGTCGGCGTGCAGATCGGGTCGCAGCAGGACCGCGTCGCCGCGTCGGCCGCCCGCTGATCTGGCAAAGCTTCGGCGGATGGTCATTCGGATCATCCGCCGACGGCACTCCATCGCGCGGAGAGACTGGCCGAAGGGCGCCGTCCTTCGGTCCTTGCCGACTTTCCAGCCAAGAATAGCGGTGTCAGTTGTCTGCCCCGACGCGTGCTCGTACGATATTGTGGCGGGGTGGCGCCAGGAAACTACGAGGACTGCAGGCAAAACGCCTAGCCGGAGACTGAGATGTCCGGATGGGCCTTCCGTCGGGGGCGAATTCGATGACAAGGATGGTGCGCGGCGTGCTGCATCTTCTGCGTGAGCGCCGCGGCGTGGCCTCCGCGGAGTACGCCATTATGGCGGTGGGCATTGTGATCGTTGTTGGTGCCGCGGTCGTCCTTCTTGGTGACCCCAATAATTCGGCTTTCGTGGTTCTTGGCAACACGGTGTCCGAGACACAGGCCGACATGATCGCGAACCTGAGCACCACCCGCTGACCTTCCATATGAGGTGACCGCGCCGTGAGTCCGATCGTTGTGTTCCTGGCGCTGGCGGTCCCTCTGCTCTTCTTCGCGGCGGCACGG
Source organism: Roseomonas fluvialis (assembly GCF_022846615.1). Lineage (NCBI taxonomy): Bacteria > Pseudomonadati > Pseudomonadota > Alphaproteobacteria > Acetobacterales > Roseomonadaceae > Roseomonas > Roseomonas fluvialis. Next base: position 3,221,504 of record NZ_AP025637.1, on the reverse strand, counting down.
GATGTCGCGACGCGCCTGATCCCGGACCCCATCCCTATTGCCATCGGTGTCATCGGCGTGGCGACGCGCCTGGTCGAAGGCTGGGCTGCGGCCGGCACCTCGCTGCTGTTGGCCGCCGCCGTCTTTATTCTGCTGGTGCCGATCGCGGCGCGCGGCTGGCTTGGTGGCGGCGATGTGAAGCTGCTGAGCGCGATGGCGGTCGGCCTTTCGCCCGGCTACACCTGGGACTTCGTTGTCGCGACCGTCTTTGTCGGCGGCGCGCTGGGCGTGGCCTATATCCTGGGCCGCCGGCTGGCGCCCGAGACCCGCGTCGCGGGCGGTGCAACGCTGCTGCGCCGCGTGCTCGCCGTCGAGGCCTGGCGGATGCGCCGCCGCGGCCCGCTTCCCTATGCCGTCGCCATCGCCGGTGGCGGCCTCCTCCTCCTGATCTCCTTGCCGAGGGCCTGACACATGATCCTGCGGCTTCTTGTCGTCGTCTCCCTTGTCCTGAGCGCCACCGGCCTCGGGATCCTCGCGCTGCAGCTGATCCAGCCCGGCGGCGTCCCCCAGCAGGTCGCGCGGGTCGAGGCGCCGCCGGTGGTGGCCCCTCCGGCGCGCGTGCGCATGCTTGTCGCGGCGCGCCCGCTGTCGATCGGTACGCTGCTCAAGGACGAGGATTTCCGCGAGAGCGAGGTCTCCGCGGATGCGGTGCCGGAAGGCGCCTTCACCGGCGGCACGGCGTCGCTGGCGGAGCTGCGCGGCGCACTGCTGCGCCGCTTCATCGACCCGAATCAGCCGGTGATCGCGACCGACGTGCTGCGTCCGCGTGACCGTGGCTTCCTGGCCGCGGTGCTGCGGCCCGGCACCCGCGCCATCTCGATCGGCGTCGACGTGGTGACCGGGGCGTCGGGCCTGATCTGGCCAGGCGACGAGGTCGACCTGATCCTGACGCAGAACCTGCAGGGCAGCCAGGGTGGGGAATCGCCTGGACGCCGCGTGGTCGGCGAGACCATCCTGTCGGCCGTCAGGGTGATCGCGGTGGACCAGCAGATCAGTCACAGCGGAACCGATGCCACGGCGGCGCGTGTCGTTGCCCGCACCGTTACTCTGGAAGTGAATCCGGAGCAGGCGGAGCGACTGGCGGTTGCGATGCAACTCGGTCGTATCTCACTGGTGGTTCGTTCGATCGAGGGTGTGCCCGAGGCCTCGGGTCCGCGTCCCTCGCTTGTTTTTGGTTCCGACGTTTCCTCTGCGCTTACCGGTCCTCAGGCACCTTCCCCTTCGACGCGCATGCGTATTATTCAGGGCGGCTCGCAGCAGGAGGTTACGTTCCGATGAATCAAGGGCACCGGGCCGGAGACAATCCATCCCATCCGGCCTGGAAGGCGATCGGGAGGGCGCGAATGTTCCGCGCCGCGCCCATGGCACTTCCCCTCGCTTTTGTCCTTCTCGCCGGCGTCTCGGTTCCGCCTGTCGCCGCCGATGACGTGACCTTGGCTGCCGCCGCGGCCGCAAGCGCGCCGCGCATTCCGGTGCGCACCGGCACGCATCCGGGCTATGGTCGGATCGTCTTCGACTGGCCCGCGCGCACCGAATACCAGGCCGAGGCCACGGCCGACGGCCTGATGATCCGCTTCGCCGAGCCGGTGCGCATCGCGCTGGGTGCCGCGGTGCCGCGCAACGTGGTCGCGCTGTCGGGCGATGGCCAGTCGGTCCGGATCGAGGCGCGGGCCGGGTCCCGCTTCCGCCATTTCCACCATGGCCCGAAGCTGGTGATCGACGTGCTCGACCCCGGCTCGGACGTGGCCGAGGCGCGCCCCGCGGCGTCGGCACCGAGCGCCGATGCTGTGATGGCGGACCTTGCCGCCGCGACACGCCTCCGCGCGCCGGTCCGCAGTGCAGCCGACGTGCCGATGCTCGCGAGCGCCACGCCGACTGCGCCCGGCATGACCGCCGCGACGATCACCGACGCGCCGCTGCCCGCCACGCCCGCGCCGGCCACGATCCGCATGGCGCAGGCCCTGCCGCCATCCGGTCCGCGCACCGGGGCGCCGATGACGGTGCCGGTGCAGAGCGCGCCCTTTGGCATCCCGCTGGTGCCGCAGGCCCAGGCCCAGGCGCAGCCGCAGATGCCTGGCACGCCGCAGGTGATTGCGCCGGCCCCGGGTGCCACGCTCACGCGCCCGCTGGTGCTCGAACAGGGTTCTGGCCGGCTGGTTGAACTTCCCGCCGCCGCGCTGACGGTGCTGGTAGCCGACCCGCGCATCGCGCGGGTGCAGCCGGCTTCGCCCACCAGCCTGTTCATCATGGGTGTGAATGCGGGCCGCACGAACCTCATCGCGACGCGCGAGGATGGTTCGCTGGTCGCCGAGTTCGACATCACCGTTGCCTCGACCGTCGCGACGCCGGGGACCGGCCTGCCGCAGGCCGCGGCGGGGCCGCCGCCGGTCACCGCCGGCCAGATCCAGAGCATGATCCGCCGTACCGTGCGCGGCGGGCAGAATGTGCGCGTCGCCATGACCAGCCGCGGCCCGATCACGCTGTCGGGCATGGTGCCCGCCGCGGTCGACGCGCAGCGCGCCGAAGCGGTGGCCAAGGCGATGGCCGGCGAAGCGCGCGAGGTCATCAACAACCTGACTCTGCTGTCGGGCATCCAGGTGAACCTGCGCGTGCGAGTTGCCGAGATCTCGCGCGAGATCACCCGCGACCTGGGCTTCAACTGGCTCGGCGCGTTCAATGACGGGACCTGGACGGTCGGGCTGCGTACCGGCAGCGGCGTGGTGGGATCGCTGATCGGGGCGCTGACGGGCGCGACGGCGACCGGCGGCCTGGTCGGGCTCGGCTACAGTGGCGGCAATTTCGATATCAACGGCATCATCGATGCGCTCGCTCAGGACCGCCTGGTGACCATCCTGGCGGAGCCCAATCTGACCGCGCAGTCGGGCGAGGTCGCGTCGTTCCTGGCGGGCGGCGAATTCCCGATCCCGGTCGCCGCGTCGAACAACGACAATGCCATCACGGTGGAGTTCAAGCAGTTCGGCGTGAGCCTCGCCTTCGTGCCGACGGTGCTTTCGCCGGAACGCCTGAACATGCGCGTCCGCCCCGAGGTGAGCGAACTCTCGGAAGCGAATTCGGTGATCTTCCCGGTGGCCGGCGGCACAGTCCGCATCCCGGGCCTGAGCGTGCGCCGCGCCGAGACCACCATTGAGGTCGGTTCCGGCCAGAGCTTCGCGATCGCGGGGCTGCTGAGCCGCAACTCCTCGATCAACAACAGTGGGCTGGCGGGGCTCGGCGAGATTCCGGTGCTGGGCGCGCTGTTCCGCTCCGACCGGTTCCGTCGCAATGAGACGGAACTCGTGATCATCATCACACCCTACCTGGTGCGGCCGGTCTCCGACCCCTCGGCGCTCGCGACGCCGCTCGACACCTTCCGCCCATCGACGGACCTCGAGCGCATCCTGCTGCGGCGACAGACCGGCTCGGGCGCCCCCTATCGTCAGATCAGGCCGCCGGCGGCCGCTGGCTTCATCGTGGAGTGAGCACCATGGCACGGCACATTCCCGCGGCCCTGGGCCTGGTTCTCGCGCTTGGCGCCTGCGGCTCCGACAATTACTTCCCTGCCCAGGACATCGATCGGCGCGGGACCTGGCAGGCGGAAGGCATCAATGACCGGAACCTGCGCCTGCAGGTCGCGGACCCCGCGCACCTGACGCGCGGCGCCGGTGCGGCGACCGACCGCGGTGACCAGGCCTCGCGCGCGATCAACGCATTCAATGCCGGACGCCGCCCGCCCCTGCCGACCGGAATCTCGGATGTAGGCACGCAGGGCGGGGGTGGGGCCGGCGTCAGCAGCGGAGGTGGCGGTGGCGGTGGCGGCAACTGACCGCATGGCGGTCCGCGAAATCCCGGACGCGACGCGCGGCGGAGCGATTATCTCCGCCGACCGGCCCGCCCTCATGGTCTTCGTGGCCGACGAGGCGAGCGAGGGCGCTATTCGTGGCGGGATCGGCGACGTGCTCGGCGCGCAGATGCGCCGCGGCACGGTGCGCACGGCCGTCAAGGCGCTCGAGAAGGAAAGCACCCCGCGCGTGCTGATCGTCGATATCAGCGGTGTGGACGACCCCTTCGCGGCACTCGACGCCCTGGCATCCGTCTGCACGCCCGATGTGCGCGTGCTGGTGGTGGGCGAACGCACCGAGATCGGCTTCTATCGCGACATCACCCGCAACGTCGGCGTGCATGAATACCTGCACAAACCGCTAACGCGCGACAACGTGGCGCGGCTGTTCGCCCCGCATATCCAGGGCGGCGGTGAGGCCGGACAGGACCGCGGCGGCCAGGTCACGGTGGTTTGTGGCGTGCGCGGCGGCGTCGGGGCCACGACCATCGCGGTGAACCTCGCACTTGAGCTTGAGGAAGCGACGCGCAGCCACGTCGCGTTGCTCGACCTGCACCTGCGCGGCGGCGCGGCGGCGATGATGCTGGGCGCGCGCGTGACCTCCGGCCTGCGCATCGCCATCGAGGAACCCGAGCGAGTCGACGCGCTGTTCCTCGACCGCGTTGGCGTGCCGATCGGCGACCGCGTGCGGCTGATCGCCGCCGAGGAGCCCATGGAGGCCCAGATCAAGCCGACCGAGGAAGGCGTGCGCCGCGTGGTCGACATGCTGCGCCAGCGCTTCAACCACGTCGTCGTCGACCTGCCCATGCCGCCTGGCCCGAGCGAGGTCGCGGTGCTGCAGAAGGCGCGACACGTCGTGCTGGTGCTTGGTCCGGATGTCGCGAGCATCCGCGACACGGTGGCGCTCAAGAAACTCGTCGCACTGACCGGCGGATCGGGGCGCGTGATCACGGTGCTGAACGGGGTGGGCCGGCGCGGCTACTTGCCGGTCAAGCTGGTCGAGGAAGGCATCGGTGCGGCGCCCGACGTGACGATCGGCGACCTGTCGAGGCAATTGCCCCGCGCGGCGAACCTGGGCCGCCCGGCGCGCCAGGACTGCGCACCGTTGCGCCGCGCGCTCGGCCAGCTCACGCAGGAAATCGCGGCGGTGCGCTCGGGCGGGGCAGGGGCCTCGTTCTTCGCGCGGCTGCTGGGCAAGGGAGGCGGCTGATGCGTCCGTTCGGCCGGCGCAGCGACGGCTCGCCACATCTGCCGGTGCCGCTCGCCGCGGAACCGGAGTTCCGCTCCGTCAACATCTCGGCCGAGGCGATCGCGCTGTCCGATAGCGCCGAGCTTGCGCGGCTGCGCACGTTGGTGCTGGAACGGATCGACCCGGTGGTGGCCGGCGAACTGCCGCCGGCGGCTTTGCGCCAACAGCTCGATGCGCTGGTCCATGAACTTGCCTCGCGCGAGCGGATGGAGATCTCGGCGCGCGACCAGTCGCGTATCGCCGAGGAAATCGCCCGCGATATGGTGGGCTACGGCCCGCTCGAGCCGCTGCTGGCCGACGACACGATCAACGACATCATGGTGAACGGGCCCGACCACGTCTTCGTGGAAGTGCGGGGCAAGCTGATCCGCACCAATGTCCGCTTCCGCTCGGCCGCGCAGATCGCGGCGATCGCGCAGAAGATCGCCGCGACCGTCGGCCGGCGTGTCGATGAATCCTCGCCGCTATGCGACGCGCGCCTGCTCGATGGTTCGCGCGTCAACATCGTCTTCCCGCCGCTGGCGCTGGACGGCCCCTGCATCTCGATCCGCAAATTCGCCAAGAAGCGGTTCGACCTGCCGGCGCTGGCGCAGAACGGGGCGATGTCGCCCTCGGTGCAGCGCATCCTGGAAATTGCGGCGCGGTGCCGGCTGAACGTGGTGGTCTCCGGCGGCACGGGGTCGGGCAAGACGACCATGCTGAACGCGATGTCTCGGCTGATCGACCATGGCGAACGTGTTGTCACCATCGAGGACGCGGCGGAACTGCAGCTGCAGCAGCCGCATGTCGTCAGGCTCGAAACCCGCCACGCGAACCTCGAAGGCCGCGGCGAGGTCACCGCCCGCGACTTGGTTCGCAACGCGCTGCGCATGCGCCCCGACCGTATCATCGTCGGCGAAGTCCGCGGCGGCGAGGCCTTCGACATGCTGCAGGCCATGAACACCGGCCATGACGGATCATTCTGTACCGTCCACGCAAACACGGCCCGCGATGCGCTGACCCGCATCGAGAACATGGTGATGATGGCGCAGTCCACGCTGCCGTCGCGCGCCATCCGTACCCAGATCGCGGCTGCGGTGGACCTGATCGTGCAGATCGAGCGCATGCGCGACGGTGGCCGCCGCGTCTCCCAGGTGGCCGAGATCTGCGGCCTGGAAGGCGATGTCATCACCATGAACGACATCTTCACCTACCAGTACGAAGGCGAGACTGCGGAGGGCAAGCTGCGCGGGTCCTGGGTGTCGCCCGGCATGCGCCCGGCCTTCGTCGAACGCCTCAACTACTTCGGCATGCTCGACCCCTGGATGCGCGCGCTCCAGGAAGCCTGACCATGGACCGCACCCTTCTCCTCGGCACGGCGGCGATGCTCACCATCGCGCTGGTGACCGGCGTGCTGACGCTGCTGAAATCCGGCCAGGCGCGGCGCCTGAAGGCGCGCATTGCCAGCGCGAGTGCGCTCGAGACCACATCGCTCCAGGCGACCGGGCTGCCGAGCATCCGGCTGCAGACCAACGAATCCCGCCCGTTGCTGGAACGCGTGCTGCGCTTCCTGCGCTATCACCCAGACGTGCCGCAGGCGCACACCATCCCGTGGTATGTCGTTGTGGTGTTCGGCGTGCTGGTGGCCGTGCTGATCGCGCGGTTCCTTTCTGGTCCGCTCGGCCTGCCGCGGTCGATCCTGTCGGGCGTGCTGACCGGCTTCTTCTTGGTGCGGTCCATCTTCGCGTTTCAGTACAACTCCTATGTCGACAAGATTTTCAAGCAGATCCCGGATGCGATCGGCCTAATGGTGCGTGCGATCCGCGCCGGCTTGCCGGTCGGCGAAGCGATGCGCTCGGTCGCGGCCGAATTGTCGTCCCCGCTGCGCGATGAATTCTCCCGCATGCTGGGCGATGTCGCGATCGGCCGGCCGGTCGACCAGGCGCTGATGCGGCTGTACAAGCGCACGGAACTGCCGGAATTCTCCTTCCTCGCGGTCACGCTCGGCATGCAGTCGCAGACCGGCGGCAATCTCGCCGAGACGCTCGACAACCTGGCGGACATCGTGCGCAAGCGCGTGGCGCTGTCCAAGCGTGCCAAGGCCCTGGCGGCCGAGGCGCGGATGCAGGCCGGCATCCTGATGGCGCTGCCCTTCATCGCCGCACTGGCGATGTCGCAGATCCAACCCTTCTACATCGAACAGTTCAGCAGCCCTGCGGGCCAGAAGCTGGCACTGGTCGGGCTCGGCTTCTCGCTCACGGGCTTTCTCATTATCCGCTGGCTGATCAAGCGCGCGGGACAGGACTGATCGCCATGCTGGACTCCATTGCTGAGGCGGGCCTGTTGCCGATCCTCGCCGTCGCGGTCGCCGTGTGCATGGCCATCATTGCCGCGATCGTGCTCGCCCGCGGCGCCGAAGACCGTGACATCGCCGGCCGCGTGCAGAGCGTGTTGCGACCGGCGGAAGTCGACCGGGCGGGCGCCGATGCCGGCCTGAACGCGGCGGCAGCCCCGTTCCGCCGCATCGGCGAGAGGCTGCGCAACACGACGCTCGTCTCGGAAAAGGACCTCGAGGAATTCCAGCTGGCGGTTGCCGCCGCTGGGCTCAACCCGCGCGCCGCCGTGCCGACCTTCATCGGCGTGAAGGCGGTGCTGATGCTGGGCCTGCCGCTGGTTGCGGGGCTGTATTGCTACTTCAACACGGTCGACCCGTTGCGCATCGTGATCATCGTGTTCGGCGCCATCCTCTTCGGCATGTTCGGTCCGAACATGTTCCTCACCTACCTGAAGCGGAAGCACCAGGAGAAGCTGCGCAAGGGCCTGCCGGACGCGCTCGACCTGCTGGTCGTCACCGCCGAGGCCGGCATGGGCATCGAGACCGCGCTCGACCGCGTCGCGCGTGAGATCGAGAACAACAACCGTCCGCTGGCGATCTCCTTCCTGGTGCTGGTGCAGGAACTGCGGATGCTGCCCGACCGGCGCCAGGCGCTGGAGCGATTCGCACAGCGCTCGGACTTCGAGGGCTTCAAGCGACTCGGCGGCACGCTCTCCCAGACCCTGAAATACGGCACGCCGCTGGCCCAGGCGTTGCGCGTGCTGGCCGCGGAAATGCGCCAGGATCGCATGCTGCGCATCGAGGAAAAGGCGATCCGCCTACCCGCGGTCTTGGTGATTCCCCTCATTCTGTTCATCATGCCGGCGGTATTCATTTCCCTGGTCGGGCCGTCCGTGCTGCAGCTGCGCGGCGGCCTTCTCCAGGGCGCAGGGGAAAATGCCAGGCAATGATGATCCATCATTCCGCGCGCTTCGCCGTCCTGCTTTGCGCCGCCGCCACGCTCGCGGCCTGCGCCTCGCCTGACGGCGTGCGCGAGCCCGATGCCGCCTCGCGCATGCGCGTCGCTGCGACGGCCGAGGCCGGCGGGCAGACCGATGTCGCGCTGTCCATGTACGGCGCGGCCGCCGCGCGCGACCCCAACAATGGCGAGGCACAGGCCCGCTTCGCCGCGGCCCTGATGCGCGCGGGCAACCGCACCCAGGCGGAGCAGGTGCTGGCGGCGGCAGTGGAACGCCGGCCCAACGACCGCCGCCTCATCCTGGAGCTGGCCAAGATGCGCCTGCGCAGTGGCCAAGCTGGCGAGGCGCTCGGCCTGTTCGACCGCGTCCTGGCGGGCGATTCCCGCAATGTCGCCGCGCTGGACGGGCGCGGCGTCGCGCTCGACCTCATGGGACGCCACCCAGAGGCGCAGGACTCCTACCGCCGCGCCCAGGCCGTCTCGCCGGATTCCGTGTCGGTCGCCAACAATCTTGGCCTGTCGCTTCTGCTCGACGGCCGGGCAGACGAGGCCCGCGCGGTGCTCGAACCGCTGGCGCGCCGGTCGGATGCGAACCAGCGCGTGACCGCAAACTACGCCATCTCCCTTGCCGCCACCGGCGACGAAGCCGCCGCACGGAACGTGCTCGGCAGCGAGGATGTCGACCTGCGCGGTGTGGCCGAGGTGCTGCGCGTGAACCGCCAGGTCATCGAGGTAACGCCCGCCGGCGGCCGCAGCTGACGGCGCCGCAGCAGCTCAGTGCCGGCGCGCCGACCGGGCGCGCGCGGAAGGACGTTTCGCCGATGCGACCGCCGCCACGATGCACCCCTGAGGACACGCGGCTCCCCGGCGTCGTGGCGCGTATCCTGAGGATACTCGATCTGGAGTGGCTGAATCGCGACCGCGCCATGGCGATCGCGATCCCGCTCTGCGCTTTCTACCTCGCCCTTCTTGCGCTCGGAACGTTGCAGGCCACGCCGCGGCGTGTCGACTTCATGGCGTTCTACGCCGCGGGCCGCTTGGCGCTCGAGGGTCAGGCCGCGGTGGCCTATGACTGGGCCCGGGTCCAATTGCTGCAGGCCGACATCCTGGGGGTTCCGCCCGAGCAGGTGGCGGCCTTCCTGGGTTGGGTGAATCCACCGCACTTCCTGTTTTTCGTACAACCCTTCGCGGCTGGCGATTACGGCCCGGGTTGGGCGGCCTGGGTGGTGGCCACGGCGACGCTCTTCGGGCTGGCCGCGCGTGCCGTGCTGCCCGGGGCAGGGATGGCGCCAAGCCTCGTCGCATTGGCGACGCCCGGTGTGCTGTTTGTCGCTGTGGTCGGCCAGAATGGGCTGTTGGTGGGCGCATTGCTCGGCTGGACCTTCGCCTGGATGGACCGGCGGCCGTGGGCGGCGGGGATTGCGCTCGGCCTTCTCACGATCAAGCCGCAGTTCGGCGTTATCCTGCCGGTGCTGCTCGTGGCCACCGGGCGGTGGCGCGTTTTCGCCGCAGCCACCGCAACGGCGCTGTTCGTGATGGGTGCGGCGCTGGTGACCTATGGCCCCGATCCTTGGTGGGGGTTCTTCGGCGCGCTCACGCGCAACGAGGAGCTCTACCTCGCCGAGCGCACCGACGTGCTGCCACGGATTCAGTCGGTTTTCGCCCTGGCCTATGGCCTGGGCGCACCGCGGGCGGCGGCCTGGATGCTGCACGGCGCCATGGCCGCTGCCGTCGTCGGAGTCGTCCTGCGCCTTTGGCTCCGCCGGCCGGAGGCACTTGAGGAAGTGAGGGCCGCGGCCGCCTTTGCCGCGGTATTCCTGGTGACACCTTTCACCTGGGTCTACGATACGCCCGCGCTTGCGCTGGCGGCGTTGTTCCTGGTGAGGGCGGCGATGCGCGAGGGCTTCCTGCCCGCCGAGCGCCCACTGCTGGTACTGGCCTGCGTGCTGACCCAGGCTGCGGTGGTGTTAGGACAGTCCTCAGCATGGGCACCGGCCGCCTGGCTCATCATCCTGGCCTGCGCCTGGCGCCGCGACCGCGCCGCGCGCGTCAGCCCGGCGCGGATCGGCTCGCCGTCCGCAGGCACATGATGCGCGGCCGGTTCGGCCCGGCCGCAGCCGGGGGCCGACCGCGCAGCCGCAATTCGACATTGGGCACCGCTACCACCGGCGTCAGGTTCGGCGCCGATGACCCCAGCAGCAGCACCGCGCCGCGGCCCGAGGCGCAAAGCCCCGCCATGGCCGGCCCCGGCAGCGGGATCACGCCTGGCGCCGGGCCGGGCACGAAGCCCTGGCCGGTCATCGCGGCCATGACGCGCTGGTGGTAGATCAGGCCGCGTTCCGGCGTGGCGGAATGGTAGCGGGCGGTGGCAGCCGCCCAATCGCCGGTCTGGGCATGCAACTGGCGCAGGAAGCGCACGGCGTAGGCGACATTCGCCGCGGGCTCGAAGCCGGCCTCGACGCTCGGGAAGGCATCGGGGTGGTGCAGCAGGTTGATCTGCATGCAGCCGATGTCGATCGACCGCGTGCCGGCGGCCAGGCGCGCCTGGACTTCGGCCACGGCCTCGGTCCGGGTCGCCATGTAGCGACCCTCGCCGGCGGCGTTGAAGGACCAGGGCCAGGGCTGCACGCCGCCGGTCGGCGTCCGGCGCCCGGTCTCGACGCGGGCGATGGCGCCGAGCAGCCCCGGCGGCAGGCCGGAATTCGCCTCGGCGGCGGCAATGGCCTGGGCGCAGGCATCCCAGGGACTGTCCGAGAAGGTGGGCGCCGGCGCCGCGCGCGGCGGGGCTGGGGGCCTGGCGGCGGTGCGGGTGGCAGCAGGTGCGCGCGGCTGGGTGCGGGCGGCCGCCTGGGGCTGCGCGGTGTTCGCCATGGCGGGCGTCGGCGCGACGGCCAAGGCCGGCGCAACCGCCAGCATCAGGCCGAACAGCGCCGTCGCGGCGCGGGGTCCTTGCGCAGGCATGGGCGCGTCATGGACCACAGGGGCCTGCCGGGTCAAGCACCTGGGGGGTGAAGATGTCGCGACGGGTCAGCCGGGCCGCCCGGCCGCGATCAGAAATGATCCGCCCGCAGCACGACGCAATCGGTGATCGACACGATGGCCGGGCGCGCACCAAGCAGTTCCGCCTGCGCAGCCATCACACGGTCCGCGATCTCGGCCGAGGCGATGCACAGCACCACCACATTGTCATCCACGCCGCCCGGGTCGCCCGCGCGACGGATCCCCTGCCGCCCGCGCCCGGCCAGCACCGGCAGCACAGTCCAGCCGGTGGCGCCCAGCCGGTCCAGCAGGTCGGTGACGGCCTCGGCGCGCACCGCCTCGACCACGATTTCGATCCGCTTGCGTGGATGCATCAGCCCGCCCCCGTCGCCGCCCGCGCCGCCCAGAGCCACAGCGGGATGCCGGCCAGGATGTTGAAGGGAAAGGTCACCGCGAGCGAGAGCGTGACATAAATGCCCGCATCCGCCGCCGGCAGCGCCATGCGCATCGCCGCCGGCACCGCGATGTAGGAGGCCGAGGCCCCCAGCACCGCCATCAGCCCCACCCCGCCCGGCGAGAGCCCCGCCAGCAGCCCAGCCCCCAGGCCAAGCGCACCGCCCAGCAGCGGCATGAGCACCGCGAAGCCGACCAGGCGCACATCAAGCCCCCGCCCGCGGTCGCGCAGGCGCCGTGCAGCGGTCAGGCCCATCTCGAGCAGGAACAGACACAGCGCGCCGGGAAACAGCGCGGTGATGAAGGGCGAGAGCTGCCGTTCCGCCCCCGCCGCGCCGAGCCAGCCGATCAGGAAGGCGCCCAGCAGCAGCACCACCGATCCGTTCAGCAGCACTTCGCGCGCCAGTTCGCGCCCGCCGCCGGTGGTCTGCTCGCCACCGCGCCGGGCCAGCAGCAGGGCGGTCAGGATGGCGGGGGTCTCCATCGCCGCGAGCACCGCCGGCATGAAGCCCTCGTACGGCACGCCGGCCGCCGTGAGCTGGCCCGCCGCGGCGGCGAAGGTCACCACGCTGACCGACCCGTAATGCGCCGAGACCGCGGCCGCCGTGGCGCGGTCAAGCCTGGTGCCCGCCCGCAGCAGCGCATAGGCCGGCACGGGCATCAGAGCCGACAGCGCGACACCGAGCGCCAGGGCGGGCAGCATGGCCGCAGCCGCCCCTGGCTGTGCCACCGCGATGCCGCCCTTCAGCCCGATCGCCATCATCAGGTAGAGCGACAACGCCTTCGCCAGCGCATCCGGTACCGCGAGGTCCGAACGCAGCGCCGCGGCGGCGAAGCCGAGCGCGAAGAACAGCACGGGCGGCGGCAGGAGGTCGGCGAAGGACATGGGCGGCGGCCGCATAGCCCGGACCGGGCGCGCCCGCCAGAGTGCAGCCTCAGCGACGCGGCCAGGCCTCGCACGCGATGCCGTCGAGGTCAGCGTCGCGTGCCGGCCAGTAGCCGGGGCCACCGCGATAGGATGGCGCCAGCCCGACCAGGCGCGCCGCTGCGCAATGCCAGCCCGCGACCTGGTGCCGCACGGCAAGCCCGAGCGGATAAATCGGGTGGCGAAGCGCGGGCAGGATGGCCCCCACCGCAAGCCCGACGGCAGAGACCGCCAGCACGACCAGGTAGGGCACGAGACGACGCGCACCGCGGCCAGACATGGCGACATCAGGCCGGACGTCGCGCCACACGTCACGTCCGAACCATTCCGTGCGCCGACCGGCATCGGCCGCGCAAGCTGACGGCCGGCGCTGCAAGCCACGTGGCACGTCGCGCACGGATGGACAGCGTCCGGCCCCGCTGCGACGCTGTCTCCAACAGAGCCCCCGCGCTACGGGCTGCTAACCGGAGGAAACGTCATGAGCCTCGCCCTCGCGCGCCGCGCGTTGCTGGCCGCCCCGCTCGCCGCCCCTGGCCTGGTCCGCGCGCAGGGCGCGTGGAAGCCCGCGCGGCCGGTCAACATGATCGTACCCTTTGCCGCGGGGTCGGGCACCGATACCGTCTCCCGCCTGCTCGCCTCGTTGCTCGAGGCCGACTGGGGCATCCAGGTGGTCGTCGAGAACCGCCCCGGCGCCAATGGCGCGATCGCCGCCGTCGCCACCGCACGGTCTGCGCCCGACGGCCAGACCGTGATGATCACCACAAACAGCCCGCACGGCGCGACCCCCGCGCTGATGCGTCGGCCGACCTATGACGCGGTGGCCGACTTCACGGCGCTGTCGCGCATGGGCACCTACATCTTCGTGCTCGCTGTGAACGACCAGGTGCCGGTGCGCACGCTGGCGGAATTCTTGGCCCTCGCAAAGGCGCAGCCGGGGCGGCTGACCTGCGCGTCAGGCAATACCACCGGCGTGGTCGGGGCAGCGATGCTCAACCGCCTGGGCGGGGTCGAGGTGACGCATGTGCCCTACCGGTCCTCGCCGCCGGCCATGACCGACGTGATCGCCGGGCGCGTCAGTTCGATGTTCGCCGATGTCGCCGCGTCGCGCGCCTTCCTGGCCGAGGGGAAGCTGCGCCCGCTCGGCATCACCTCGGCGCGGCGCACGCCGCTGTTTCCGGAATGGCCGACCCTCGCGGAATCGGGCCTGCCGGGCTTCGAACTGCTGTCCTTCATGGGCGCAGTCGGCCCCGCCCGCATGCCCGAGGAGGTGGTGATGGCGTGGAACGGCGCGATCCGCCGCGTCTGGGAACGGCCGGAGACCGAACGGCGCCTCGGCGAATTCGGGATCGAGCGCGTCACCTCGACGCCCGCCGAATTCGGTACCTTCATACGCGAGCAGATCGGCTTCTGGGGCGAACAGGCGCGCGCCGCCGGGATCGAGCCAGAATAGCGCCCCGCTGCGGGCGCGCATGGGTCACATTGCCGCCACATGCACGCGGGACAACCGCCCCATGCAGTCATCGCGGCTTGCCGCTGCCCGACCGCGGCACCATCTCAGGTCCAAGTCGTTAGACCAAGGGAGGCCGCGACGTTGATCCGCAAGGGGACAGACATGACCGACTCCACGCGCGCCACCGCCATCCTGGCACGCTCGCTAGCCGACATCGCCGAGGGCGGCCTCGCCCACCGTATGCGCCTTGAACAGGCTGCGCGCGTGATCGTGGCCGCGCGTCGCGCCTCGCATCTCGCCGCCGCCGGAGCGCTGGCGCTGCCCGCGACGGACCCCGCCGTGCAGGCGGTGACCGAGATCGCGCGGCACTGGGACGACACGGCGGTGACCGCGCTCGAATATGCCGAGGGCCTGCCCGTCGCCGCCCTGGAACGCCTGCTGCGCGCTGCCCCGAGCTGGGCCGCCGCCTTCGCGCCGGGGTCCTGGCGTCAGGCTGCCTGACGCCATGGCGCACCCGGTGCCGCCGCGCCGGGTGCCTCGCTGCCCGATAGGCGCTATACCCGCCCGTCTTCGCAGCACGGAATACCTATGATGGCATCGAGCGGCGCTCCCCGGAGCAAGTCGGCCAACGGCCCGCGGCGCGTCCTGCTGCTCACCGGCGCCTCGCGTGGGATCGGGCATGCGACCGTCAAGCGGTTCTCCGCCGCGGGATGGCGCGTCATCACCGTCTCCCGCCAGCCCTTCCCCGAGCAATGCCCGTGGGAGATGGGCCCCGAGGACCACATCCAACTCGACCTGACCGACCCGGCCGCGACCGAGACCGCGATCGCCGAGATCAAGGAACGGCTGAAGCCCGAGGACGGGCGGCTGGATGCGCTGGTGAACAACGCCGCCATTTCGCCGAAGGGGCCGGGTGGGTCGCGCCTGGGGTCGCTCGAGATGGACCTCGAGGGCTGGCTCAAGGTGTTCCGGGTGAATTTCTTTGCCCCGGTGCTGCTGGCACGCGGCCTGGTCGAACCGCTCAAGAAGGCCAATGGCGCGGTGGTGAACGTGACATCCATCGCGGGCGGACGCGTGCATCCCTTCGCCGGTGTCGCATATTCCACCTCGAAGGCGGCGCTGGCGGGCCTGACGCGCGAGATGGCGGCGGATTTCGCGCCGCTCGGCATCCGCGTGAACGCCATCAGCCCAGGCGAGATCGATACCTCGATCCTCTCGCCGGGGACCGAGAAGATCGTGCAGGAACAGATCCCGATGCGCCGGCTCGGCCGGCCGGAGGAGGTCGCGCAGGCGATCTACTTCCTCTGCACCGAGGCATCGTCCTACGTGAACGGCGCCGAGATCCACATCAATGGCGGGCAGCACGTTTAGCATGCGCTCGAACGGCGGGCGCCGGCATGGGCCGGCTTGCCTTCGCGCAACGCACTGATGCTCCCGGCGCGGCTGATGGGCCGGGTGCGGTCGCGCCGCGCGCTCCCGCATCGCGGGCGCAATTCGCACCACTGCCTTGAACGCCGGAGTGTTCGGCATGTCGGGTGAGGGGGCGCGCATGCGCGGTGTCGCGTCGCTGCGACTGCTGCTGCCCTTCCTGCGGCCGTATCTGTGGCGCGCGCTGGGCGCCGCCGTCGCGCTGCTGGCCGCGGCGGGCCTCACGCTCGCGATCGGCCAGGGGCTACGACGCATCATCGATGACGGCTTCTCGGGCGGGCCCGGCGCGCTGAACCAGGCGGCCGGCGTGATGGGGCTGATCGTGGCCGCGCTCGGGATCGCCACGTCGTTGCGCTACTACCTGGTCACCTGGCTCGGCGAGCGGGTCGCGGCCGACCTGCGCCGCGCGGTGTTCGACCACCTGACGCGGCTCGATGCGCGCTTCTACGAAACGGCGCGCACCGGGGACCTGATGTCGCGCCTGACCGCCGATGTCGCGCTGCTGCAGTCGCTGATCGGCTCCGCCATCTCCATGGGGCTGCGCAATGCGCTGACCGGCATCGGCGCCTTCGCGATGCTGGTGCTGACCAGCACCAAGCTCGCCGGGTTGATGGCGGTGGTGGTGCCGCTGGTGGTGCTGCCGATGATCGTGTTCGGCCGGCGCGAACGCCGGCTGTCCAAGGCGGCACAGGAACGCGTGGCGGACCTGGCGGCGACCGCCGAGGAAGCGATCAATGGCATGCGCACCGTGCAGGCGTTCACGCACGAACCGGCGGAACGGGCGCGCTATGGCGCCGAATCCGAACGTTCGGTGCAGGCGGCGCTGCGGCGCGTGGCGACGCGCACGGCGCTGATCCTGACCGTGATCCTGCTGGGCTTCGGCGCCATCACCTTCTCGCTGTGGGTGGGCGGGCAGGATGTGATCGCCGGGCGCATGACCGGTGGGGACCTGACCGCCTTCGTGTTCTATGCCGTGCTGCTCGCGAGCGCGGGGGCCACGGTCAGCGAATTGTGGGGCGAGATCCAGCGCGCCGGCGCCGCCGCGGACAGGCTGGCGGAGATCCTGGCGGTCGAACCGACCATTGCCGCGCCCGCCATGCCGCTCGCGCTGCCGGCGCCGCGCGGCGCAGTGGTGTTCCGGGACGTCACCTTCCACTATCCCTCGCGCCCCGAGACTCCGGCGCTGGATGGCTTCTCGCTGGATGTCGCGCCGGGGGAAACCGTGGCGCTGGTCGGTCCTTCGGGCGCGGGCAAGACCACGGTCCTGGCACTGCTGCTGCGCTTTTACGACCCGCAAGCGGGCGCGATCCTTCTGGATGGCATCGAGATCGCGCAGGCCGCGCCGCAGGATGTGCGCGCGCGCATCGGCCTGGTGCCGCAGGACCCGTCGATCTTCAGCGCGACCGTGGCGGACAACATCCGCTACGGCAGGCCCGACGCGACCGATGCCGAGGTTCGTGCCGCGGCCGAGGCCGCATCCGCCGCCGGCTTCATCGCCGCGCTGCCCGACGGCTACGGGGCACACCTGGGCGCGCGCGGCGTCACGCTGTCGGGCGGGCAGCGCCAGCGCATCGCCATCGCGCGCGCCATCCTGCGTGACGCGCCGGTGCTCTTGCTGGACGAAGCCACCAGCGCGCTGGATGCCGAGAGCGAGCGCGCCGTGCAGGACGCGCTGGCGCGGCTGTCGCGGGGGCGCACAACCATCGTGGTGGCGCATCGCCTCGCCACCGTGCGCGCGGCCGACCGCATCGTGGTGATGGAGGCCGGGCGCATCGCCGCCACCGGCACGCACGAGGCGCTGTTGGCGCAAGGCGGACTCTATGCTCGCCTCGCGTCGCTGCAATTCACCGATGCCTGATCACGCAATGCGTCGGGCCATGTAGACGGTCGTGCCGCCCATGAAGGGTTCGCGCAGCGTCACCGCATAGCCATGCGATTCGTACAGCGCGACATTGCCGGCGAATGCCGCATTGGTCAGCAGGCGCAGTTCATCGCGCCCGGCCTCGCGCGCCAGCGCATCCGCGATCGCGAGAAGGCGGCGGCCGAGACCCTGGCGCTGATGATCCGGGTGCACGGCGATATTCTCGATCCAGAGGTGGTCGTCACGCAGGTCGGTTTCGATCAGCGCCATGAGGGACACTCCGCGCACCAAAAGGTCGAAGCGATGCGACAGCACGGCAGCGTCGTAGTCCGCGCGCATCGGCATCGGCTCGCGCCCGACCACCGGCACCCATCGCGCGTAGGCGGCGCGGGTGACGTCGCGGATCGCCGTGGCGTCGGCGGGCGTGGCGCGGCGCAATGCGGTGGGCGGCAGCGGTGCCATGGCAGGGCCCTTTGCAACATGAACACGAAAAACCCCGCCAACCTTGCGGTGGGCGGGGCGCCGGGGCGACGGAGGATGCGGGTGGGGCCGCTAGCCTCGGGTCGTCGGGTCAGGCGCGCGCCGCCGCTGCGTCGTCGGGCGACGGCGTCGGGTGACGGTGGTGGCGGTGCGCGCGGACATCGGGGAGATGCTCGCGATGATGCTGCGCGCAGTCAATGCTTTTCCAGGAAGGCCAGCACTGCGGCGTTGAAGGCGGCGGGGTTGTCGGCCTGCACGCTGTGCGCGGCGCGCGGGATGGTCACGCGCGTGGCATTGGGCATGGCCCCTTCCAGCGCATCGAGGATGACGCCGAATTGCGGCTGCGACTGGTCGCCGCCCACAAGCAGCGTGCGGATGGCGATGCACGCGGCCTCGGCGCGGCTGTAGGGCTTGCGCTGCTCGTTGACTTGGCCGAGCAGCGTGCGCGCGTTGTCGCGGTTCACCGCCTTGCGGGCGTCCGAGCGCTTCGCCCAGGCGCCGGGGCCCCCGGTGTGTTCGGCGATGACCGTCAGGCCTTCCTCGATTTGGCCTTCGCCGATCAGCGCGGCGCCGCGCGCGAAGGCGGCGCCCTGCTTGCCCGCCGCTGGCGCACCGCCGAGCGTCTCGTCTAGCTCGCCGCCGGGCTCCAGAAGCACCAGGGACTGGATCAGCTCCGGGTGATGCTGCGCGACGCGGAAGGCGATGTGCCCGCCGCGCGAATGGCCGACCAGGCGCACCGGGCCTTCGCCCAGCGCGCGGATGAAGCCGGCGATGTCGGCGGTATGGCGCGCGATGGTGAAGTCGCCGCCGTCGGTCCATTCGCCCGGCCAGCAATGGCGCAGGCTGACGGCGATGGCGTGGTGCGCGGCGCCTAAGGCCGCCATCTGCCCGGCCCAGGAGCGCTGGTCGCCCAGCGTGCCATGGATCATCAGCAGCGGCGGGCCGGAGCCGGCCTCGGCATAGGCGATGGGGTAGCCGTCGATGGAAATGCTGGGCATGGGCGCGTCCTCCGGTCCCGCCATGGAGGCACGGCGCGGCGCGCCCGCAAAGCCCCCGCGGTCAGGCGGCGCGCGCTGCGTCCATGATGGTCCGGAAGTGGCGCACCGTCGTGGCGAGGCCCTCAAAGACGGATTGCGAAATCAGGAAGTGTCCGATCGAGACTTCGGTCACCTCCGGCATCGCGGCGATCGGGCCGACAGTGTCGTAGGACAGGCCGTGGCCGGCGTGGCAGAGCAGCCCCGCCGCCTTCGCGGCCTGCGCACCGGCCCTCAGGCGCGCGAGCTGCGCTTCGCGGTTCGCGACGGGGCCTTCGGCATAGGTGCCGGTGTGCAGTTCGATCGCCTGCGCGCCGATGCGCGCGGCGGCCTCGATCTGCGCGGGATCGGCCTCGATGAAGATCGACACGCGGATATCAGCGGCGCGCAGGCGCTGGACGGCCTCGTGCAGGAACGGGCCGGCGCGCAGCACATCCAGGCCGCCCTCGGTGGTGAGTTCCGCGCGCTTCTCGGGCACCAGGCAGCAATAGGGCGGGCGGATACGTTCGGCGAAGGCGACCATCTCCTCGGTCGCGGCCATCTCGAAGTTCAGCGGGGTCGCGATCTCGGCACGCACGCGTTCCACATCGCGGTCACGGATGTGGCGGCGGTCCTCGCGCAGATGCATCGTGACGCCGTCGGCGCCGGCGTCCACCACGATGCGCGCGGCCTCGACCGGGCAGGGGAAGCTGCCGCCGCGGGCGTTGCGCAGCGTGGCGACGTGATCGACGTTCACCGAGAAATCGAGATGCTTCATGCGAACCCCCTTGCGCGCGCCAGCTCCGCCGCCAGGCGGATCGCCGCGATCAACGACGACGGATCGGCCCGCCCCGTGCCGGCGATATCGAGCGCCGTCCCATGGTCCGGGCTGGTGCGCACGATGGACAGCCCGAGCGTCACGTTCACCCCACCCGCCATGTCGAGCGTCTTGATCGGGATGAGCGCCTGGTCGTGGTACAGGCAGATCGCGGCATCGTAGGTCGGGCGCGCCAGCGCGGTGAACATCGTGTCGGGCGGCATCGGGCCGCGCGCATCGATGCCCTCGGCGCGCAGCATCGCCACAGCCGGCGCGACGATGTCGATGTCCTCGCGCCCCATGGTGCCGGCCTCGCCGGCATGCGGGTTCAGGCCCGCGATGGCCAGGCGCGGGGCGGCGATGGCGAATTCCTCGCGCAGCGAACGGGCGGTGATGCGGGCGGTCTCGGCGATCAGGTCCGGCGTCAGCCGCGCGATGGCACGCGCCAGCGCTTCATGCACCGTGACAGGCACCACGCGCAGGTCGTGGCTGGCCAGCATCATCACCGGCGGCACGCCCGTGCCGGCGATCTCGCCCAGGTATTCCGTGTGGCCCGGATGCTTGAAGCCCGCGGCGGTGAGCGTGGCCTTCTGGATCGGGTTGGTCACCACGCCGGCGGCACGCCCGGCCCGGCACAGCGCTACCGCCTCGCTGATGGCGGCGATCACGGCGGGCGCGTTCGCGGTGTTGGGCGTTCCGGGAACCGGCGTGGCGGGGAGGGGGCGATGCAGCACCGGCAGCGCCCGTGCGAAGACCGCGGCGGCCTGTTCCGGGGCCTCGATCGCGCGCACCGGCACGCCGAAGTCGCGCGTGGCGTCGTCGACCAGCAGGAAGGCCGGGCCGGTCGCGTGCAGGGCACGCCAGGCGCCCGCGGCGATCTCGGCGCCGATGCCGGCGGGTTCTCCCATGGTGAGCACGAGGGGGCGCATGGCCATCGCTTTACGTCCTGGCGCGCGACATGGCGAGGGCTTGCGGCGGCGCAAGGCGCGGCGCGCGACGCATGGTAGAAGTGACCATGGAGTTCCTGGCGAATTGCCTGCACGACCTGACGGCGCTCGGCCCTGGTGGGGTGCCGGCGGTGATGGTGGCGCTGTTCCTGGCGGGGCTGGCGGGCGGTGCGACGCATTGCGCGGGCATGTGCGGGCCCTTCGTGATCGCGCAGGCCGCGGCGGTAGCCGATCGCACGGTGGCGGGCGGCGTGCTCGCGCGCGTCTCGGGCGCGGCGCTGGTGCCATATCATGCGGGGCGGATGCTGGGGTACGGGCTGCTGGGCGCGGCCGCCGGAGGCTTCGCGGGAATCGTGGCACTGGGCACGGGGTTCCGATTCGTGCTGGCGGCTCTGCTCGGCGTCGCGGCGGTGCTGATGTTCGCGCAGGCCAGCGCGCGGATCGCGGCGCTGCTGCCGCGGCTGCCGGCGCCGCGGCTACCCGCGCTGCTGGAACGGCGCATGGGCGCGTTGCTGGCCGCGCCCACGGGTCTGCGCGGCGTGGCGCTCGGGCTGATGCTGTCGGCGCTGCCGTGCGGCCTGCTCTACGGCGCGCTGGCGGGGGCGGCGGCGACGGGCTCGGCGTTGGGCGGCGCGCTGGTCATGGCGGCCTTCGTGGCCGGCACGGTGCCGGCGCTGATGGGCGTCGCGCTGCTCGGGCGGTTCTTCGGGCGGCGCGCTGGGCCGGGGATGCGTCTGGCGGGTGCGGCGCTATTCGCGCTGAACGGCGTGATGCTGGCGGCCATGGCGGTGCGGGTGGTGGCCTGACGCAATCGGGCGCAGGTCCTTGTTCACCCGATGGCGGATGGCGGGACGTGCCGTCAGGCTGGTGGACCCCGCGTCGCCGTCGGTGCCGTCCTGATCGACGCTGCGTTCCGGGTCGATGGGCGTGAGGTGCGCGCCTGCCGTCAATCGCCGCGTGTCTTCAGTGATGCCTCTGGTGCCTGCCTCCGGGTCGCGGGGCAGACGATGCCGAGCGGGAGTGTCTAGGCGGGATCGCCCAGGGGCGCCGTTATTTCACCAGATCCCGATACGCATGCCACGTCGCATGCCCCACCAGCGGGATCACCAGCGCGAGGCCCAGGAAGAACGGCACCATCGCCATCGCCGTGAACACCACGATCAGCCCGGCCCAGAACAGCATCGCGCCGGGATTGGCGATCACCGTGCGCACCGACACGGCGATCGCCTCCATCGCCGTGATCTCGGGCTTGTCCACCAGCATCGGGATCGACACCGCCGAGATCGCAAACGCCGCCCCCGCCAGCACAGCGCCCGCGCCCGTGCCCACGATCAGAAAGGGCAGCAGCATGTCGGAGCGCAGCATCGCCATCGGCAGTGACTCCAGCGACGGCGCGAAGTTGATGCCGAACATCAGCATGAAGATCAGCGCGGCCACGCGCACCCAGAACAGGTGCAGCACCACCAGCACCACGCCCATGAAGGCCAGCTGCCCGCCATTGCGCGTGAAGCCGGCCATGCAGGCGGCGAAGGTGACGGGTTTGCCCTCCTCGCGCAGGCGGGACGCTTCATAGAGGCCCGCGGCGAGGATCGGCGCCACCATGAAGAACCCCGCCGAGGCCGGCAGGATCGCCCAGGCGGTGCGCGCCCAGAGCAGCAGGAGCGCCAACACCCAGCCCGCGAGCGTCAGCGCGCCGCCATAGAAGAAGCCGATCTGCGGGTTCGCCATCAGGTCGCGCCAGCCGGCGGTCAGCCAGGCCCAGGGCCGGTCGGGGGCGACGGTGCGAATGATGGCGGGGCGGCGGGCGATGGTCTCCGCGTCGCTCGGCATGGCGGCTTCTTCCCTGCGGGCGGGGCGTCACGCGCGCCCCGACTGATGACGCAGCGTAATCCTGCTGCAGCGCAAGAAACTTGATCCGGATCAAGGACGCGGGGAGCCGCCGGGCGTTCCCTCCGACCCATGGCGTGCATCGCGACTCCGCGACGGCGCCCGAGTGGGAGAGATCGGTCGTGGCAGCAGCAACGGCAAGCGCCGCCCTGGCGCCGGGGCAGGCGATGCGGGCGGGAGAGGTGACGTATGTGGAGGCGCCGATCCGTGCCTTCGCGATCGCCACCGCCTTCTGGGGGGTGGTGGGATTCCTGGTGGGCGTGGTCATCGCCTCGCAGCTGGCCTTCCCGCTGCTGAACCTCGACCTGGAATGGACGACTTTCGGGCGGCTGCGCCCGCTGCACACCAGCGCGGTGATCTTCGCCTTCGGCGGCAATGCGCTGCTGTGCACGTCATTGTTCGTGGTGCAGCGGACCTGCAGGGCGCGCCTGTTGGGCGGCGACGATGCCGGGTGGTTCCTGTTCTGGGGCTACCAGTTCGTGATCGTCATGGCGGCACTGGGGTACGTGCTCGGCATCACGCAGGGCAAGGAATACGCCGAGCCCGAATGGTACGTGGACCTGTGGCTGACGGTCGTTTGGGTGGCCTACCTGGTCGTCTTCGCCGGCACGATCATGAAGCGCGAGGAACCGCACATCTACGTGGCGAACTGGTTCTTCCTGGCCTTCATCATCACCGTCGCCGTGCTGCATATCGGCAACAACATCTCGATCCCGGTGGATGTCGGGTCGTCGTGGTCCTATGCGGCGCCGCCTGGCGTGCAAGGGGCGATGATCCAGTGGTGGTACGGGCACAATGCGGTGGGCTTCTTCCTGACCGCCGGCTTCCTCGGTATCATGTACTACTTCATCCCGAAGCAGGCGGACCGGCCGGTCTATTCCTACCGGCTGTCCATCGTGCACTTCTGGACGCTGATCTTCCTGTACATCTGGGCGGGCCCGCATCACCTGCACTACACCGCGCTGCCCGACTGGGCGCAGGTGCTGGGCATGGTGTTCTCGATCGTGCTCTGGATGCCCTCCTGGGGCGGCATGATCAACGGGCTGATGACGCTGTCAGGTGCGTGGGACAAGCTGCGGACCGACCCGGCGCTGCGCTTCTCCGTCACCGCGGTCGGCTTCTACGGCATGTCCACCTTCGAAGGGCCGGTCATGTCGATCCGCGCGGTGAACGGGCTGTCGCACTACACCGATTGGACCATCGGGCACGTACATTCCGGGGCCATGGGCTGGGTCGGCTTCATCACCTTCGGCGCGCTGTACTACCTGTTCCCGGTGCTGTGGCGGAAGAAGGGCGTCTGGAGCGAGAAGCTGATCGCCTGGCACTTCTGGTTGGCCACGCTCGGCATCGTCTTCTACATCACCGCGATGTGGGTCTCGGGCATCATGCAGGGCCTCATGTGGCGGGCCTATGACGAGCTCGGCTTCCTCCAATACTCCTTCGTGGAGACCGTGGAGGCGATGCACCCCTACTACGTGATCCGCCTGCTCGGTGGCGTGCTGTACCTGACCGGCGCGCTGATCATGGCCTTCAACCTGTGGAAGACGGTGACCAGCGGGGAGGAGGCCGCGCCGGCCCCCGCCCGTGCGCCCGCTTCCGCCATCGCCGTCGCGGCGGAATAAGGGGAGCACGCAGATGTTCGGATGGCTTCGCGACCACGGCATCATCGAGCGCAACGTGGTGCTGATGGCGGTGCTCACCCTGATCACGATCTCGATCGGCGGGCTGGTGCAGATCGTGCCCCTGTTCGCTGTCGAGACCACGATCGAGCGCGTGGCGGGGGTGCGCCCCTACACGCCGCTCGAACTGCGCGGGCGCGACATCTATGTCCGGGAAGGCTGCTACAACTGCCATTCCCAGATGATCCGCCCGTTCCGTGACGAGCTGGAACGCTACGGCCACTACTCGCTGGCGGCCGAGAGCATGTACGACCACCCCTTCCAGTGGGGCAGCAAGCGCACCGGCCCGGATCTCGCGCGCGTCGGCGGGCGGTATTCGGATGACTGGCAGGCAGCGCATCTGCGCTCCCCGCGCGACCTGGTGCCGGCGTCGATCATGCCGCCCTACGCCTTCCTGGACCGGCCGCTCGATGTCTCGGATGTCCAGGCGCGGATGCGCGCGCTGCGCGTGGCGGGCGTGCCCTATACCGACGACATGATCGCCAATGCGGCGGCCGACCTGCGTGCGCAGGCGACGCCAGATGCCGACCCCGCCGGCTTCCAGGGCCGCTACGCCCGTGCCCGCCAGGGTCCCTTCGACGGCAACCCCGGCGTGGTCACCGAGATGGATGCGCTGGTCGCGTACCTGCAGATGCTCGGCACGCTCGTCGACTTCCGCGACGTGACACCCGCGCAGCTGCGCCAGCCCTGAGGAGAGCGCGCCATGGACACGCTGATCGACCATCTGCCGACACTGCGCGCCCTGTGGGTCGTGTGGTTCTTCGTCCTCTTCCTCGGGATGCTGTGGTTCGTGCTGCGCCCGTCGAAGAAGCGCCACTTCGAATCCCAGGCCGATATTCCCCTGCGGGACGATCCCCCCGCACATGGCACTCGCTGAGGAGCATCCGAGGATGCCGACGAAGATCGAGAAGGACAGCCTGACCGGCACCGACACCACCGGCCACGAGTGGGACGGGCTGCGCGAGCTGAACACCCCGCTGCCGAAGTGGTGGCTCTACACCTTCTATGCCTGCATCGCGTTCGGCGTGGTCTGGATGGTGATCTACCCGTCGCTGCCGGGCTGGAAGGGCACCTCCGGCTGGGTGGCGCGCGAGGCCGTGGTAGCCGATGTCGCCGCCGCCCAGGCGCGCAACGCACCCATGATGGCGCGCCTGCGGGAAGCGACGCCCGCGCAGATCATCGCCGACCCCGAACTGCGCGCCTTCGCCATCGCTGGCGGGCGCGGCGCCTTCGCAAACAACTGCGCATCCTGCCACGGCGCGGGCGGCCAGGGCGCGGTCGGCGGCTTCCCCTCTCTGGCGGATGACGACTGGATCTGGGGCGGCAGCCTGGAGGCCATCCAGCACACCATCCGCCACGGCATCCGCGCGAACGAAAGCGATGACCAGCGCCAGAGCATCATGCCGCGCTTCGGCGCGGACGGGCTGCTCACGCGTGCGCAGATCGACGACGTGGCCGAGCACGTACTCTCGCTGACCAACCGCGCCACCGACCAGGCGGCCGCGACGCGCGGTGCGGCGATCTACGCCGAGCAATGCGTCGCCTGCCACGGCGATCGCGGCGAAGGCAACCGCGAGGTCGGCGCCCCGCGCCTGGCCGACCAGGTCTGGCTCTATGGCAGCAGCAAGCGAGACATCGTGGCGATGATCAGCAACCCGCGCGCCGGCGTCATGCCGGCCTGGCAGGGGCGTCTCGATCCCGCCATCGTCAACATGCTGACCGTCTATGTGCACTCCTTGGGCGGGGGCGAATAGCGCCACCGCCATGAGCACCATCGAGGCACCGCAGCGCGCGAAGGCCGACCGGCCGGCCGTCACGCCGGCCGCCGACCAGCCGCTCTATGCGTCGCGCACCAAGGTCTATCCGAAGCGCGTCTTCGGGAAGGTCCGCTCGGTGAAATGGGCGGTGCTGATCGCCTGCCTCGCGCTCTATTACGTCGTGCCGTGGCTGCGCTGGGACCGCGGGGAGGGCGTGCCCGACCAGGCGGTCCTGGTCGACATCTTCAACGCCCGCATCTTCTTCTTCTGGGTCGAGCTGTGGCCGCAGGAGATCTACTTCCTCGCGGGCGCGCTGATCCTCGGCGCCTTCGCGTTGTTCGCTGTCTCCTCGCTGTTCGGCCGGCTGTGGTGCGGCTTCACCTGCCCGCAGACGGTCTGGACCGACCTGTTCATGTTCGTCGAGCGCTGGATCCAGGGCGACCGCAACGCGCGCATGAAGCTCGACCAGGGGCCGCGCGACGCGAACTACTGGACACGCAAGTCGCTCACGCACGGGGTCTGGGTGCTGATCGCGGCGGCGACCGGCGGTGCCTGGGTGATGTACTTCAACGACGCTCCGACCGTGACGCGCGAGATCCTGACCGGCGCGGCCTCCACGCAGGTCTATTTCTTCTTCGCGCTGTTCGCCGGCTTCACCTACCTGCTGGCGGGTTGGGCGCGCGAGCAGGTCTGCACCTACATGTGCCCCTGGCCGCGCTTCCAGGCGGCGATGCTGGACGAGAATTCGCTCGTCGTGACCTATCGCGACTGGCGCGGGGAGCCGCGCGGCAAGCCGCGTGACGACGCCACCGGCGACTGCGTGGACTGCTTCGCCTGCGTGCATGTCTGCCCGACCGGCATCGACATCCGCGACGGGCAGCAGCTCGAATGCATCGGCTGCGGCCTGTGCGTGGATGCCTGCGACAGCGTCATGGGCAAGCTCGGCCGGCCGAAGGGCCTCGTGGCCTTCGAGACGCTGAAGAATCTCTCGGCGAGCGCTGCCGCCACCGCCGGCATGGCGCCGGGCGCGGCGCGCCAGAAGGCCGGCATGGCGGCACGCCACCTGCCGCGCTTCATCCGCCCGCGCACCATCCTGTATGCCGGCGCGCTCACGGCCGTCTCGGTGGTCATGCTCGGCGCCTTCCTGTTGCGATCGACGCTGGATGTCACCGTCATCCGCGATCGCGCGCCGCTGTTCGTGCGCCTGTCAGACGGCGGCATCCGCAACGCCTATACGGTCAAGATCGTGAACAAGACGCGCGAGGAAGCGCCGCTCGCCCTTGTTCTGCAGGCCCCCCAGGGCTTCCGCATGGTGGTGCAGGATGTCGAGGCGGATGCGCAGGGCCGCCCGCTGCTCGCGCGCCGCGCCGACGGTATCGCCCAGTACCGCGTGCTGGTGACGGTGCCGGGCGGGCAGCGCGTCGCGGAATCGACGCCGGTCACCTTCCGTCTGCTCGATGCGGGCGGTCGCGCGGTCGCCAGCACCTCCTCCACCTTTGCGGGACCACGGCCATGAGCGCCACCACCCACGACCCGCGGCGCGGCCGCTGGATCCCCTGGGTCTTCGTCGGCGGCATGGCCCTGGTCGTCGCGGTGAACCTGGTGCTGGTCTACTACGCGGTATCGACCTTCACCGGTGTGACGGTGCCGCGCGCCTATGAGCGCGGCCGCGGCTACGACACGGTGCTGGCCGAAGCGGCGCGGCAGGATGCGCTGGGCTGGCGCGCCGAGGTTATGCTCGCCGGCGGCGCGCTGTCCGTCGCCGCAACCGACCGCGCGGGCCACCCCGTCCCGGGTCGCATCGAGGGCGTGCTCCTGCGCCCGCTCGAGGGTGTCGAGATCCCGCTCGCCTTCGCCCCCCGCGGTTCCGGGCGCTGGGCGGCGGATGCATCCCCGCCGCAGCGCGGCCAGTGGGAAGCGCGCCTGACGCTGTATGGCCCGAACGAGACACCCTTCGACATCCGCGCGCGGGTGATCGTCCCGTGAGCCTGGTCGGCCGTACCCGTCCTGTCGTGCCCAACGCGATCTCGGCCGCGGCCTGCGCGCATTGCGGCGCGCGGCTCGCGCCCGGCCAGGTGCGTTTCTGCTGCAGCGGCTGCGAGGGCGCGCATGGGCTGGTGGCGGGCCTTGGCCTCGATGCCTTCTACCGCCGGCAGGAGACCGAGGCCGGCACGCTGCGCCCCGAAACAGCGGCGCTGGCGCTCGACCTCGCGCCCTTCGTGGCGGCGGAGCGCGATGGCGTGCAGCGGCTCGACCTGGTGGTGTCGGGCCTGACCTGCGGCGCCTGCGTCTGGTTGGTCGAACAAGCGCTGGCGTTGGAAGCGGACGTGCTCTCGGCGCGCGCATCGCTCGCGACGCGGCGACTGTCGGTCACCTGGCGGGGCGATGCGGGGCGCGCCAACGACCTCGTGCGCCTGCTGGCGCGGCTCGGCTTCCGCGCGGCACCCTGGTCCCCTGCCTGCCTGCGCGCCACCGAGGATGCGGAAGGCCGCGCCCTGGCCCGCGCGCTCGGCATCGCCGGCTTCGGCGCGATGAACATCATGCTGATCTCGGTGGCCGTCTGGGTCGGCGGGGACATGGGGCCGTCGCTGCGCCACGGGCTGCACTGGCTGGCGGCGATGATCGGCCTGCCGGTGGTGCTGGTGGCGGGGATGCCGTTCTACGCCTCGGCCTGGGCGGCGCTGCGCGCGGGGCGGCCGTCGATGGACATGGCGGTGTCGCTGGGCGTTCTCGCCACCGCGGCGATGTCGCTGTCCGAGACCATCCGCAACGGCCCCTACACCTGGTTCGACGGCGCCACCATGCTGCTGGCGCTGCTGCTGGCGGGGCGGGTCTTCGACCGCGCGGCGCGCCGGCGCGCGCGGCAATCGGTGGCCGAACTGCTGGCGCTGCAGGAAGGCCTGGTCACGCGCCTGCTGGCCAATGGCCGCAGCGAGGCCGTGCCCGCCGAAGCCATCGCCGCCGGGGATCGCGTGCTGGTCGCGGCGGGCGAGCGGCTGCGCCTGGATGGCAGCAGCAAAGCCGCCACGCTGCTCGACGCCGCCGCCACCACCGGGGAGAGCGTGCCGCGCGCCTTTGCCGCCGGCGATGCGCTGCCCGCCGGCGCGGTCAACATGGGCGCCGCCTTCACCATGGTGGTCAGCGCGGCGGCCAAGGACGGCTCGCTGGCCGCCATGGCGCGGCTCCTGGAACGCGCCGAGCAGGCGAAGGGCCGCTTCGTCGCCATCGCCGACCGTGCTTCGCGCCTTTATGTGCCCGTGGTGCATGCGGTGGCCGCAGCGACCTTCGCGCTGTGGTGGGGCGTGCTCGACGCGCCCTGGCAGGTCGCGCTGGTCAACGCCGTCTGCGTGCTGCTGATCACCTGCCCCTGCGCGCTGGCCCTCGCGGTGCCCGCGGTGCAGGTGGTGGCGGTCGGCGCGCTGTTCCGCCGTGGCGTGCTGGTGACATCGGCGACCGCGCTGGAACGCCTGGCCACCGCCGACCATGCGGTGCTGGACAAGACCGGCACACTGACCGAAGGCCGCCCCGTGCTGCTGCCGGAAGGCCAGGATGACGCCGTGCTGGCGCGCGCGGCGGGGCTGGCGCGGGCATC
Source organism: Roseomonas fluvialis (assembly GCF_022846615.1). Taxonomy (NCBI): domain Bacteria; kingdom Pseudomonadati; phylum Pseudomonadota; class Alphaproteobacteria; order Acetobacterales; family Roseomonadaceae; genus Roseomonas; species Roseomonas fluvialis. Next base: position 3,191,838 of record NZ_AP025637.1, on the reverse strand, counting down.
GCGCCACCCGCTGGCGCAGTCGCTGGCGCGCGCATGCCCCGACGCGCCGCTGGCCGAGGGCGTGCACGAAGTCGCCGGGCAGGGTCTGGAAGCGGGTGATGCGCGGCTTGGCTCGCCCGGCTTCGTTGGCCTGCCGCCGTCGAGCGACGGCATGACGCTGGCCTTCCGCGATGGCGACCGCGCACCCGTGCTGTTCCGCTTCGCCGACCGCATGCGCGATGATGCGCCGGCGGCGGTCGCGTCGCTCGCCGCGCTCGGCCTGCCGGCGGAACTGCTCTCGGGCGATGGCGAGGGCGCGGTCGCGGCGCTCGCCTGGCAGGCGGGCATCGCCGAGTGGCGCGCTGGCGCCGACCCGGTCGCGAAGCAGGCGCGCATCGCCGCGCTGATGGCGCAGGGCCGCCATCCGCTCATGGTGGGCGATGGCATCAACGATGCCGCGGCGCTGGCCGCCGCACATGTCTCGGCCAGCCCGGCCGGCGCGACCGACCTCGCGCAGACCGCCGCCGACCTGGTGCTGCAGCGCGATGGCCTGGCGATGCTGCCGGCGACGGTACGCATCGCCCGGCGCGCGCAGGCGGTCGCGCGGCAGAACATCGGCTTCTCGGTGGGCTACAACGTGCTGGCTGTGCCGCTCGCGGTGGCGGGCGTCGTCACGCCGCTGGTCGCGGCGGTGGTCATGGCGTCGTCGTCAATCATCGTGGTGCTGAACGCGCTGCGCGCGGGGAAAGACTGACGCATGGATATCCTGGTCTACTTGATCCCCGTCTCGCTGGTGCTGGGGTTGCTCGGCCTGGTTGGATTCCTCTGGGCGCTGCGGTCGCGCCAATACGAAGACCTGGAGGGTGCGGCCGCTCGCATCCTGTTCGACGACGATCCTCGCAAGGAGACCCCGAAATGACCGGTGCCCGTGCCTTCTTCCTGATTTTCTACGGCCTGCTGGCGCTGGTGGGGCTGTTCCTCGCTGCCGCGGCGAAGGATGCCGGCATCACCATCTTCGCATGGGGCCTGGTGCTGTTCGGCGTGTTGAACGCCTACCGCACCATCGGCGTGCATTACGGCGAGGCCAGGCGTCACTGATCACGGCACCGGGGAGAGCGTCCGCTTCAGGCAGCGCAGCGTGAAGGCGGTGCGCGTATGGCGCACGCCAGGCAGGCGGTAGATCTTCTCGCGCAGCAGCGCCTCGTAGCCTGCCGTGCCGCCGACGGCCGCCTTCAGCACGTAGTCGTATTCGCCCGTTACCAGCCAGCATTCCAGCACGTCGGGAATCGCCAGCACGGCTTCCTCGAAGCGCGCCAAGTGCGTGTCGTCGTGGCGTTCCATCATCACCTCCAGGAACACCGTGTCGGGCAGGCCGAGCGCGGCCTGGTCCAGAGCCGCGTGGTAGCCCTGGATCACGCCGGCCTGCTCCAGCCGCTTCACCCGTGTCCAGCAGGGGGAGGGCGAGAGCCCCACCTCCTCCGCCAGTTCGGCATTGGTCAGCCGCGCTTTGCGAGCGAGGGCACGGAGGATCTTGCGGTCGATGGCGTCCATCCCGGCAGGATGTTCCGCCTGTTCGGCGCCGCACAACAGGAATCGGAAAAAACCGCTGCCTGACCGGGCGCATCATCCTGCCATTGGCAGACTGGTCCGGGACCCCCAACATGACCGTCATGGGCAGCATCATCCGACCCGACGCGACGCTCGAGGAACGCTGGGACGCCGTGGGCGGCCCCGTGCTGCTCACCGGCACCCAGGCGCTGGTGCGCCTGCCGCTGCTGCGGCAGGAGATGGATGCCGCGCTGGGGTGGAAGACCGGTGGGTTCATCTCTGGCTATCGCGGGTCGCCGCTGGGCGGCTTCGACCGGGAACTGGCGCGCCAGCAGAAGCGGCTGGGCGCGCACGGCGTGGTGTTTCAGCCGGGGCTCAACGAGGACCTTGCGGCCACGGCCGTCTGGGGCTCCCAGCAGGTCGGCCTGACGCCGGGCGCGACGGTCGAGGGCGTGTTTGCCATCTGGTACGGCAAGGGGCCGGGCATCGACCGTTCGGGCGACGTGCTGCGCCACGCGAACAGCGCGGGCACCATGCCGCGCGGCGGCGTGCTGGCGCTGGCGGGCGACGATCCGTCGAGCAAGTCCTCGACCATCACCTCCGGCTGCGAGTACGCCTTCATGGATGCCGAGATCCCGGTGCTCGACCCCGCGGATGTCGGCGAGGTGCTGGAATTCGGCCTGAAGGCCATCGCGCTGTCGCGTTTCGCGGGCGTGTGGGCCGGCATGAAATGCGTGGCCGACACGATGGATGCGTCGATGACGGTGCTGCTCGACCCCGCGCGCTATGCCACGCGCAATCCCGTCGGGCTCGATGCGTCGCCCGATGGCCTGCACATCCGGCTGCGTGATACGCCGATCGCGCAGGAGGCGCGGCTGCGCCACTTCAAGCTGCCGCATGCCGTGGCCTTCGCGCGCGCCAATGGCTTCGACCGCATCGTGCTGGACAGCCTGAACGCCCGCTTCGGCATCGCCGTGCGCGGCAAGGCCTATGCGGTGTTCCGCCAGGCGCTGGAGGAGGCCGGCATCACCGACGCCATGGCGCGCGACGCCGGGCTGCGAATCTGGAAGGTCGGCCTGGCCTGGCCGATGGACACCGAGGCCGCGCGCGCCTTCGCCGATGGCCTGGAGGAAGTGCTGGTCATCGAGGACCGCCGCCCCATGCTGGAATGGCAGCTGCGCGACGCGCTGTTCCATGCGGCCCAGCGCCCGCGCGTGACCGGCAAGAAGGACGAGCACGGCCGGCCGCTGCTGTCCGACCTGACCGAGCTCGACACCGGGCAGATGTTGCGCGCGCTGGCGGTGCGCCTGCCCGAAGCCCTGCGCACCAACCGCCTGCTGGACCGCATCGCGGAACTCGATGCGCTGGCCGCCGCGCAGGCCGCGCCGCTGCATGCGCGCGACCCGTATTTCTGCCCGGGCTGCCCGCACAATTCCTCGACGAAAATCCCCGAGGGCTCGCGCGCTTTGGCGGGCATCGGCTGCCACTACCTGGCCAAGAACATGGACCGGAATTCCGACCTGTTCACCCAGATGGGCGGCGAGGGCATGCCCTGGATCGGCCAGGCGCCGTTCACCTCCGAAAAGCACGTCTTCGCGAATATCGGCGACGGCACCTGGGGCCATTCCGGCAGCCTGACCGTGCGTTTCGCGGTGGCCGCCAAGGCCAACATGACCTTCAAGATCCTGGTCAATGGCGCGGTCGCCATGACCGGCGGCCAGACGCCCGAGGGCGAGATCGACGTCCCGCACATCGCCGCCGCACTCCGCGCCGAGGGCGTGCAGCGCATCGAGATCGTCGCCGACGACGAGGATCGCCACCGCGGCAATCCGCTGATCCCGCCGGGCACGGGCTTCCATCATCGTTCGGAGCTGGACGCGGTGCAGCGTTCACTGCGCGAGACCCCCGGCGTCACCGCCATCATCTACGACCAGGAATGCGCGACGGAACGCCGCCGCAAGCGCAAGCGCGACCTGGCACCCAAGGCCGAGCGCCGGGTGATGATCAACCCGCGGGTCTGCGAGGATTGCGGCGATTGCTCGCGCGCCTCGAATTGCCTGGCGGTGGAACCCATCGAGACCCCCTTCGGCCGCAAGCGCGCCATCGACCAATCCGCCTGCAACCAGGACCTGTCCTGCGTGCAGGGCTTCTGCCCGTCCTTCGTCACGCTGGTCGGCGCGAAGCCGGCGGAGCACGTCGTGGCCGCCGCCGGCGCCGAGCCGCCGGAACCCACGCGCCCGGTGATCGGCGCGGAACCGTGGAACCTGCTGATGGCGGGCGTGGGCGGGCAGGGGGTGTCCTCGCTCGCGGCCATCCTCGCGCAGGCGGCGCATCTGGAAGGGCGGCCCGTGCGCAGCCTGGATTTCCTCGGCCTCGCGCAGAAGGGCGGCGGCGTCTATGCGCAGCTGCGGATCGGCGCGGTGGGCGCAGCACCCGATGCGATCGCCGGCGCGCGCATCGGCGCCGGGTCTGCCGACCTGCTGATTGCCGCCGACATGGTTGTGGCGCATGGCACCACGGCACGCCCGCTGCTCGGTCCCGCGCGCACCGTCGCGGTGGTGAATGCGGACCTCGCGCCCACCGCACAGTTCGTGAAGGATACCGGCACGCGCTATCGCGCGGCTGAGATGCTGGCGAGCATCCGCAGCGCCTGCCGCGAGACGGTGGCGTTGGGTGGCACCTCGCGCGTCACGGCCGAACTCGGCGATGCGGTGATGCTGAACGTCTTCCTCCTCGGCATCGCCTACCAGCGCGGGCTGGTGCCACTCAGCAGCGAGGCGATCGGCCGCGCGCTGGAACTCAACGGCGCGCAGGTGGCGCTGAACAAGGAAGCCTTCGCCCGCGGCCGCGCGGCGGCGCTGGAGGACCTCGCGCCGCCGGCCGATGCGGCCGAGACGCTGGACGCGCTCATCGCGCGCCGCGTCGCGGACCTCACCGCCTACCAGTCCGCGCGCTACGCCCGCGACTATGCCGGCTTCGTCGCGCGGGTGCGCGAAGCCGAAGCCGCCGCGCTGCCCGGCGAGGAACGCCTGACCCGCGCTGTCGCGACGCAGCTGCACCGCCTGATGGCCTACAAGGACGAATACGAGGTCGCCCGCCTGCATGCCGACCCGGCCTGGCAGGCTACACTGGCGCGTAGCTTCACCGGTACGCAGCGCGTCGAACTCAACCTCGCGCCGCCGATCCTGGCCAAGACCGATCCCGTCACCGGTGTGCCGGCCAAGCGCGCCTTCGGCCCCTGGATGCTGCGCGCGATGTCGCTTCTGCGCCACGGCAAGGCGTTGCGCGGCACCGCGCTTGACCCCTTCGGCCGTACCGAGGAACGGCGCATGGAACGCGCGCTGCCCGGCGAATTCCGCGCGGGTGTCGAACACTTCCTCGCCACCCTGCCGGCGTCCCACGCGGCAGCCTGCGACTGGGCCGAGGCCTGGGCCGGCGTGAAGGGCTTCGGGCACGTGAAGGCGCGCAACCTGGCGGCGACGCGTGCGCGCCTCGCTGCGATCGAGGTGCCGGCGATCGCGGCCGAATGACGCGCCGCGCTCAGCCCTGCATCGTCTGCGACACGCCCGCCGGCGCCGCGGTGCGTCCGCCATCGATCACGTATTGCGCGCCGGTCACGTTGCCCGCCAGGTCCGAGCACAGGAACAGCACGACATTCGCCACTTCCTCGACCGTGCCGTAGCGGCGCAGCGGGATGCCGGCGGTATAGGCCTGCTCCACGCTTTCGGGCCGGTTGGGGGAGATCTGCCGTTCCAGGTCGCGGATCATGCGCGTGTCGATCGGCCCCGGGCAGACGGCATTGACGCGGATGCCGAGCGGCCCGACCTCGCCCGCCGCCGATTTCGTCAGCCCCAGCACGGCGTGCTTCGACGCGACATAGGCGGGCATCTTCGCCGTGCCGACCAGCCCGGCGGTGGACGCCGTGTTCACCACCGCGCCCGCGCCCTGGCGGATCATCACCGGCAGCACATGCTTCAGGCCGAGGAAGACGCCCTTCACGTTCACCGCCATCACGGCGTCGAAATCGGCCTCCGCATAGTCGACGATGGGGCCGACGCGGCCCTCGATGCCGGCATTGTTGTGGAAGCAGTCGATGCGGCCGAAAGCGTCCAGCGCGCGTGCGACATACGCCGCGACATCGTCCGCGCGGGTCACATCGGCCGCGCAGGCCAGCGCCTGGCCGCCGATCTCGGCAGCCACCGCCACCGCCGCGTCGCCGTCACGGTCCACCACCAGCACCTTCGCGCCATGCGCGGCGAAGGCGAGGCATACGGCCCGACCGATCCCGTTGCCGCCGCCGGTGACCACCGCTGCCTTTCCGGTGAAGTTCATGGGGGCTTTCCTCCGTGTCTTGCCGCGTCACCTTGGGCCGCGCATCGCATCCCTGGCGCGGTCTTCCGCCTGATGTCCTGGCGCGGCTGCGCGCAGCTTGCGGCGGTTGCGGCGCTGGCGCCAGCGCGCGGCCTGGGCCATGGCGACGCACCGGCGCTGTCACCCTTCACCATCGCCGCCGCCCTATGCGGGCTGTCGCCACATCGGCGGTCGGGCCAAGGGCGCGGCGGCTCACCTGTCCCTGCCTGCCGTCCCGCGCGCCGCTGCAAGCGCCGCTCGTCTCAGGGGGCCAATGATGCGGCAGGGGCAGGATTCGCCGGCGCCCCGCGCTATGCTGCCCGAAACGGGGGAAGCCGATGACCGCCATCTTCGACCTGCCTGAAGCCACGCGCGACCTGCAGTCCGTCGCCCGCGACTTCGCCCGCGACGTGCTCGCCCCCAACGCGTTGCGCTGGGACGAACAGCGGCATTTTCCGGTGGAGGAAATGCGCCAGGCCGCCGCGCTTGGCATGGCCGCGCTGTATGTCCGCGAAGACTCCGGCGGCGCGGGCCTCACGCGCCTCGACGCCGCCGTGGTGTTCGAAGCCCTCGCAACCGGCTGCCCGACCGTCTCGGCCTACCTGTCGATCCACAACATGGTCGCCTGGATGATCGACCGCTTCGGGAACGACGCGCAGCGCGCCGAACACCTGCCCGCGCTGATCGCCATGGACCGGATCGCCTCCTACGCCCTGACCGAACCGGGTTCGGGCAGCGATGCGGCCGCGCTGCGCACCCGCGCTGCGCGCGACAACGAGGGCTACGTGCTGAACGGCACCAAGCAGTTCATCTCGGGTGCTGGCGTGTCGGACCTCTATCTCACCATGGTGCGCACGGGGGGCGAGGGGCCATCCGGCATCTCCGCGATGCTGATCGACAAGGAGACGCCCGGCCTGTCCTTCGGTGCCAATGAACGCAAGATGGGCTGGAATGCGCAGCCGACGCGCCAGGTGATCCTGGAGGATGCGCGCGTGCCGGCCTCCGCCCTGCTGGGCGCGGAAGGGCAGGGGTTTCGCTTCGCCATGGCCGGGCTCGATGGCGGGCGGCTCAACATCGCCGCCTGTTCGCTGGGCGGGGCCGAGGCCGCGCTGGCGATCGCGCTCGACTACGTGAAGGGCCGGCGCGCCTTCGGCAAGGCGATCAGCGACTTCCAGAACACCCAGTTCCGCCTGGCCGACATGCGCATCGAACTGGAAGCCGCGCGATCGCTGCTATGGCGCGCCTGCGCCAAGCTCGATGCCGGCGCGCCCGACGCCACCGCCTTCTGCGCCATGGCCAAGCGCTTCGTCACCGACACCTGTTCGCGCGTGGCGGACGAAGCGCTGCAGCTGCTGGGCGGCTATGGCTACCTGGCCGACTACGGGATCGAGAAGATCGTCCGTGACCTGCGCGTCCACCGCATCCTGGAAGGCACCAACGAGATCATGCGGATGATCGTGGCGCGGAGCATGCTGCCCGCGCGGTGACAGCCGCCATCGTCCCGGCCGGCTCGGCACAAGCGCCTTGATATCGCGCGCGGGCGCCGCGCCAGCCCCGGCGCCCGCCTTCACGCCCAGAGCACCGAATTCCCGTCGAAGCCCTCCGGCGGGAAGCCCGGCAACCAGAACGCCATGTCCGTGCCGCCGTCGCCATCCAGGTCGATGCGCAGCTGCTTCGTCGCCTCGTCGAAGCGACCTTCCATGCCGCCCTCCCCGGTGAAGGAGAAGGCGCCGCGCCAGCGGAACGGCGCGCCCGACCCGATGCCTGCGAAGCCGAAGACATCGCCCTCCAGCGGGTTGAAGTTCACGATGGTGTCGGGCGCCGCGGCCGAGGATTGCGACACCGCCGTATACAGGAACAGGTCTGCCCCGCCGCCGCCCACCAGGCGGTCCGCCCCGGCCCCGCCGAACAGCGTGTCGTTGCCCGCCGCGCCGGTCAGCGTGTCGTCGCCCGCCCCACCCTCGAGCCCGCTCGGCCCGCCGCCGGGTGCGACGGTGATGAGGTCCGCGCCGGCGCCGCCGCGCACCCGCTCGGTCTGCGACACCAGCACCCGGAAGCCGCCATCGCCCAGCGTCAGCACGTCGAAGCCATCGCCTAGCGCGGCGACCACCGGCCCGTCGGCACTCTCGAGGACAATCTGGTCGTTGCCGCGGCTGCCCGAAATACCCTCGACACCCTTGAGGCGCACCGCGTTCGACCCCGGGCCGAGCGCGATCCGGTCGGTCCCGCCGCCCAGGTCGATCTCCGCCCCCGCCGCCACGCGCGAGAGCACCACCGTATCGTCGCCATCGAGTGCAACGATGCGCTCGGCATCGGCGACGACGACACGGTTGTTCCCCGCGCCGAGCCGCAGCAGGTCGTCCCCGGTGCCCAGGCGCAGCACCATGTCCAGCGCGCCGCCGGCCAGGTCGATCGTGTCGTTCCCATCGCTGCCGATCACGAGTTCGGCCCCGGACAGCGTGACGGCATTGCCCCCGCGCCTGAACAGCAACGTGTCGGTCCCGGCGCCGAGGTCGATCAGCCCCGTCATCGCGCTGCCGACCGCGACCAGGTCGTCGCCGGCCCCCCCCTGGATGGTCTCCGCCAGCGCGATCACCACCACGTTGCGGCCATCGGCGAGAAGGACCGAATCCTGGCCGCCGCCCATGTGCAGCACGCCGCCCGTGAGCGGCGCCAGCAGCGTGGCCTGGTCGTCACCGCCGCCGGCCTGCAGCAATTCCACGCCATCCAGGCGAACGACGTCGTTGGTGGCAGCCAGCACCAGGCGATCGCGCCCCGCGCCCAGGCTGACCAGCATGTCCGCGGCGCGCCCCACCACCGTCACCTCGTCATGGCCGCCGCTGCCGCTCAGCACCTCGACCCCCGAGATGGACAGGCGGCTGCCACCCGGGCCGAGCGCCAGCCGGTCCGAACCGGCGCCGAGATCGACCACCATGCCCTCCACGCTGCGCGTCAGCGTGATCACATCGGCGCCCGCGCCGCCGGTCAGCGTCTCGACGCCGCTCAGCGCGAGGGTGTTGTCGCCATCGGCGAGGCGCAGCCGGTCCTGCCCACCCAGCAGCGCGATGGTGCCGACCATGGGCGCGCTCAGCGTCAGGTCCTCGTCGCCGCCGCCGCCCTCGATGGTCTCGACGTCGATCAGGCGTGCGGTGACAGGGCCACCGCGGATGGTCAGCCGGTCCGCGCCGTCGCCGAGGTCGATCCAGCCATCGACGATGGCGCCCGACAGCGTGACCATGTCGGCCCCGGTGCCGCCGAGCAGCGTCTCGGTCCCCGCAGCGCGCAGCGTGTTGCCGCCATCGGCCAGCACGAGCCGGTCGCGGCCGGCCCCGAGGTCGATGAGCCCGTCCAGCATCCGCGTGGTGGTGGTGACCGTCTCGTCCGCCGCGCCGCCCAGCAGGGTCTCGATCCCCGTGACCAGCACCGCGCCGCCGCCCTCCAGCGTGATGCGGTCCGCACCCGTGCCGCCGGCGAGGGTCTCGATGCCCCGCACGACAAGGATGTTCCCGCCATCGGCCAGCACCAGGCTGTCGGCGCCGCCGCCGAGGTCGACCAGCCCACCGCCGGCCAGCGGGTCGACCAGCGTGAGGGTGTCGTCGCCGGCCCCGCCGATGACGCTCTCGACCCCCGCCGTGCGCAGCAGGTTGCCGCCATCGGTCAGGATGAGCCGGTCGGCACCCTCGCCCAGCGCCACCAGCCGGTCGGTGACCGGCTCGCCGAGCGTGACCAGGTCCGCCCCGGCGCCGCCGATCAGGTTCTCCGCGCCCGTGACGGACAGCGTGCCGCCGCCATCGCCGAGCCGCAGCCAGTCCTCGCCGAGGCCGAGGTCGTAGGCGCTGGCATAGCTGCCGTCGAGCACGATGGTGTCGTCGCCCGCGCCGGCCACGAGGGTCTCGACCCGGCGCAGCGTCACCTGGTTCGCGCCCGTCGCCAGCGTGACGGCATCCCTGCCGTTGCCAAGGTCGACCCACGCGCCCGCGACCGCGCCGGTGAAGGTGACGGCGTCGTCACCTGACCCCCCAAGGATGGTTTCGATGTCGGGGGCGGCGAGCAGGACGCTGCCGCCGCCCGCAGTGACGATGAAGCGGTCGGCGCCGGCGCCGAGCGAGACGTAGCCGACGAAGCGTGTCGTCGAGGTGATGTCGTCGGCACCGGTGCCACCGATCACCGTCTCGACGCCGCTGAGGCGGATCAGGTTGCCGCCGTCGGCGAGGTTCAGCCAATCGCTGCCGTTGCGCAGCGCGACCGTCATGCCCGCGACTGGGGCGGCCAGGCTGACAGTGTCGCCGAGATTGCCGCCGTTCAGCACCTCGACACCGGCGACGGTGAGCGTGTTGGCCGCGTTCGCGAGGGTGAGCTGGTCGGCGCCGCCCAGCAGGTCGACCAGCGCATTCGTCAGCGCGCCGGTGACGGTCACATCATCGGTAAAGGTACCGCCGATGAGCGTCGAGAAGGCCGACAGCGCCAGGGCATTCGGCGCCGAGGAGGACAGCGTGACGACAGACAGGGCAGGGGCTCCGGGTCGGAGCCGGCGCGGGGATGCGCCGGACACCGCCAGGATGCCTGCCTGTCTTTAAAAGGAGACGAATTTCCGAGAAAATTCTCTAACCACGAGACAGAAGGCGGGAATCCGCTTCAGGTCTTGATCGGACCCTGGCTGCCGCGCCCGCCACCTGGCGGATCGCCCGGATCCGTGTCGGTCGGCCCGCTGGGCGGCCGTGCCCCACCGCCGCCTCGTCCGCCGCCCGGCGGATCGCCTGGGTCGGTATCGGACACGCCAGTGCGCGGCCGTGCGGTGCCGCCACCGCGTCCGCCGCCCGGCGGATCGCCGGGGTCGCTGTCGGACACACCGGTGCGCGGCCGTGCCGTGCCGCCACCGCGCCCGCCGCCGGGTGGATCGCTGGGGTCGCTGTCGGACACGCCGGTGCGCGGCTGTGCCGTGCCGCCGCCACGCCCGCCACCGGCCGGGTCACCCGGGTCCGCATCCGAGACACCGGTGCGCGGGCGGGCCGTGCCGCCGCCGCGTCCACCACCCGGCGGGTCACCGGGGTCGGAATCGTTCACGCCGGTGCGCTGGCGACCGCCGCCCTGCGGGCCACGGCCGGCATTGGGTGGGTCGCCCGGGTCGGCGTCGGTCAACCCGGTCTGCTGCTGGCGCTGGTTCGGCGCGGCACCGCTGCCGCGGCCCTGGCCGGCCGGGTCACCCGGATCGGCGTCGGAGACGCCGGAGGGCGCGTTGCGCGGCGTGGGCGGCGCGGGGATGGGGCCGGGCGTGGGAATGGGGCCGGGCGAAGGTGCGGGGCTGCCGCCGCCCTCGCCCTTGACGCCTTGCGTGAAGCCAGCGCCGGGCACCGCCGCGGCGCCGCCGGCAGCGGCCAGGCGCACGACGAGAAGGCGTCGCGCCAGGGGATGGTCGGGAGAATCGGGCATCTGGCCGTTGCTCCGGTCGGAGGGCGTCGGCGCATTCTCGGCACCGGGCGGCCCGCGGCACAAGCGCGAAGGGGGCCGCGGCGGTGCAATGCGGGCCGCGCCGGGAAGCGTTTCAGGGGGCTTGCATTCATGTTCTGGTTTTGTTCTTATCATCGCATGAGCCCGCGCACCGCCATCGACCCCTCGCTGATCATCCCGCCCCGCCCTGTCGTGGTCCGCTTCGTGCCGGCCGCGCCGCCAGCCCGCATCGCCCGGCGCGCGCTGCGGGACTTCACGGGATTCCTGGTGCTCGCCTGGGCGGCAGCCGAGATCGCGCTCTGGGCGGGCGGGGCCTGATCGCCGCCTGACGGGACGGTACGGCGCCCCGGACCGGGGCGCGCCTGCGGTCGCTTGGCCCTCAGGCCGCCCGGTCGCGCAGGATGGCCACCGCGCGGCGGATGCCATCGGCCATGCGTTCAGCCGGCATCGCGCCCGAGAACAGCAAATGACGGTCGAGCAGCACGGACGGTACGCCGTTGATTCCCGCCTGCGCGAGCGCGCGGGATTCCGCCACCACCTCGGCGCGCGCCGCATCGCCTGCCGCGAAGGCCTCGAGCGTCGGCGCCGCCATGCCGGCCTCGCGCCCCAGCGCACCGAGCACGGCGCGGTCGCCGATGTCCTGGCCTTCGTTGAAATAGGCGCGGAACACCCGGTCCATGGTGGCGTGCTGCACGCCATCCACACCGGCCAGGCGGATCAGGCGATGCGCCTCGACCGTGTTGGGCGTGCGCGCCATCCGGTCGTGCCGGAACTCCACCCCGGCGACGCGCCCGGCATCGGCTACCTGCGCGTCCATCTGCTGCGAACGCTCCCACGACCCGAACTTCTCGGTACGGTAGGCGCGGCGGTCGACCCCACCCTCCGGCATGTCCGGGTTCAACTGGAAGGGCAGCCAGCCCAGGCCGAAGGCCAGGCCCTCGGCGGCGAGCAGTTCCAGCGCCCCGTCGAGATGCGCCTTGCCGATCCAGCACCAGGGGCAGATGGCGTCGGAGACGATTTCGATCCGGCCGGCGATGGCGGTGGTCATGGCGATACCTCGATGCGCACCGGTTGAGCATGGGTGCGCGCCGGCCGTGCGGCAAGCCGCAATGGCCGCGCCCGCGGCCTTGCGTTGCACGCGCAACGCGGCGACCGTGCCGCCATCGCCGCGCCCGCCCCGCCGATGATCGGTGGCGGGGCCGGCATCGTCACCATCGCCCCCCGCCTGCGCATCGCGCGCGCCGGCGTCGAGGCCCGGGAGGCCACTGCATGACGCCTGAGGAAGAACTCGCCCCCATCAAGGGCGTCGCCTACATGGATGGCCGCTTTGTCCCGCTGGCCGAGGCGGCGATCCCGGTGGTGGACCGCGGCTTCGTGCGGTCGGACGTCACCTACGATGCGCTGCATGCGTGGAAGGGCCGCATCTTCCGCCTCGATGACCACATCTCGCGGTTCGAGGCCTCGATGCGCGGCCTGCACATGTCGTTGCCGCACAGCGGGGCGGAGATCGCCGGCATCCTGAAGGACTGCGTGCGCCGGGCCGGCCTGCGCGATGCCTTCATCATGGTGGTCTGTTCGCGCGGCGTGCCGCCGCCGGGCACGCGCGACCCGCGGCTGTGCCGCAACCGTCTGTACGCCTGGGCGCAGCCCTTCATGAACATCGCCGAACCCCGCCAGCAGGCCGAGGGCTTCCGCATGATCCTGGCGAAGACGCAGCGCATCCCGTCGGAATCGCTCGACCAGCGGATCAAGAACTTCCACTGGCTCGACCTGACGATGGGGCTGTTCGAGGCCTATGAGCGCGACGCCACGGTCGCGATCCTGCCTGCCGCCGACGGCACCATCACCGAAGGCCCTGGCTTCAACATCTTCATCGTCAAGGACGGCGTGCTGGCCACACCCGCGCACGGCATGTTCGAGGGCATCACGCGCCGCACCGTGACGGAAATCGCCGCCGACCTGCAGCTGCGCTGCGAGATCCGTCCCGTGCGCGCCGAGGAGGTGCTCGCGGCTGACGAGATCTTCACCAGCACCACCGCCGGCGGCATCAATTCCGTCACCTGGTACGAGGGCCACGCGGTGGGCGATGGCCGCGCCGGGCCGATCACGCGGCGCATCCACGACCTCTACTGGCAGCGCCACGACGACCCTGCGCTGAACACGCCCGTCGACGACGCGCACTGACGTCGTGTCCTCGCGGTCCGGCACCGGGCCGCGCGCGGGGTGTGCCGTCGCGCCGTATCGGCTCCCCGCAATGTCTCCGGGTGAGGGTGGTCGCGAACACCTTCACCCGAGCAGGTGAATCCATCGGATCGGATCACCCCCGACGACCGACCCAGCCCGGCATCGCCGGCGCGCCCCCTTGGAGCCCGCGCACGTTGCGCGCATCGTCGCGCGCATGACCATGACCTTCCCCGCCGCCCATCCCGCCCCCTGGCCCGAGGCCGCGCCAGGCGCGCTCGGCCTCGATCCCGCGCGCCTCGCCGAAGCCGTCGCGCATGCCGCCACGCACGAGACGCCCTGGCCCTACGACCTGGCCGGCCATATCGGCCGCGGCGGATTCGAACCGCCGCCGGACAACGAGGTGCTGGGCGTGCTCTGGCCGCGCGGCGCGCCGGGCGGGCTCATCACCCGGCACGGCACGCTGGTCGCGCGCTGGGGCGACACGCGGGAGGTCAGCCAGACCTTCTCGGTGGCGAAATCCTATCTGTCGATGCTGGCCGGTATCGCGGTGGCGGACGGGCTGATCGCGGACATCGACCGCCCGGTGCGCGAGACCATCGACGATGGCGGCTTCGACAGCCCGCAGAACGCGCCGATCACCTGGCGGCACCTGCTGACCAATACGTCCGAGTGGGAAGGCACGCTGTTCGGCAAGGCGGATGCGATCGACCGTGGCCGCAACCTCGGCGTCGAAGGGCAGGGCAAGAAGGGCCAACGCGCGCTGGCGCCGGCCGGCACGCATTGGGAATACAACGACGTGCGGGTGAACCGGCTGTCGCTGTCGATGCTGCGTGTCTTCGGCCGCCCGCTGCCCGAGGTGTTCTCCGATCGCGTGCTGCGTCCCATCGGCGCGTCGACCGATTGGCGCTGGGACGGCTACCGCACGTCATGGGTCACGCTGCCCGATGGCCGGCGCGTGCAGTCGGTGCCGGGCGGCACGCATTGGGGCGGCGGCGTTTCAATCCATGCCGAGGACCAGGCGCGGGTCGGGCTGCTGGCGCTGAACCGCGGCGCCTGGGGCGGCACGCAACTGGTCCCGGCGTCGTGGTTCGACCTGTCCGTGCAGCCCTGTCCACTGAATGCGCAATACGGCTTCCTGTGGTGGCTGAATGCGGACGGCACACGCTTCCCCTCGGCGGCGCGCGATGCGTTCTTCGCGAGCGGCGCGGGCGGCAACCTCACCTGGGTCGATCCGTCCTCGGGCATCGTGGCGGTGCTGCGCTGGACCAACCCGGCGGCGATGGACGGCTTCATCGCGCGGGTGCGCGCGGCGCTGTCGTAGCGCTGGTCCCGATCGGGTGCGCTCATCCGATCGGGCGAGGATGCCTGCGAACGGCATGCGCCACGCAGCGTAGCCGCGAGCCGAAGCGCGCAGCGGCACCTCCGGCGTCGCGCGGGCGCGGCGCGTCGGGCGCGTATCCTCGCCGGCGAGGGGAACCATTCGGGCGCCGGCGCGTTACGGCGGGACCTGCAAAGATTCGAGGAACCCGCCATGAAGACGCTCCCGCTGTTGTCGCTTTCCCTGTCCGTGCTCGCGCTGGTCGGCTGCGCGCAGACCGCGCCCGGAACCTCGCGCGCGGGCGACCAGACGGTCCTGGCGACCACGCCCATGGCCTATGGCACCGGTGCGGCGTATGGGGGCGCCGTCACGCAGCCGCTCGTTGTCTCCGGCGAGATGGAGACCTCGCGCGTGCCGGTCGCGGGCAATACGGTGCCGCGCCACGACCTGGTGGTGCGCGTGAACGGGCAGCCGGCGATCACCGGCAGCCTGGTGACCTATGGCAATACGCTGCTCGAAGGCCGCTACGGCGCGACCGAGGTGGTGGCGAATTGCTCGTCGCGCGAACTCGGCCGCGCCGACCGGCAGTTCGACTGCCGCATATCGCTGAACGCGCAGCCGGCGACGGTGCTGTCGTTCCGCGCGACGCCCTTCGGCCCGGCGGCGCCGCTGCCGCCGGCCTGACCGCGCATCCCTCCGGCGTTGCGCCCGGAACCGCGCCGCGCGAGACTCGCGGCGCGGGGAGGCGTGCGCATGTCGGAGATCGGGATCATTGGCCTGGGGCGGATGGGGGCGAACATTGCCCGCCGCCTGATGCGCGCGGGACATCGCTGCGTCGTCTTCGACCGTGATCCGGCGGCTGTGGCCGCGGTGGTCGGGGATGGCGCCGAGGCGGGCTCCGACCTGGCCCGCCTGGTCGGCGCACTGGCGCCGCCACGCGCGGTATGGGTGATGCTGCCGCACGGCGCGCCGACCGACGACGCTATCGCCCAACTGGGCGCGCTGCTGGCGCCCGGCGACGTTGCCATCGACGGCGGCAACACGCACTGGAAGGACGACGTGCGGCGCGCGGGCGAACTTGCCGCGCGGGGGGTCGACTACCTCGATATCGGCACCTCCGGCGGCGTCTGGGGCCTCGAACGCGGCTATTGCCTGATGATCGGCGGCAAGGCGGAGCCCGTCGCGCGCCTCGCGCCCATCTTCGCGGCGCTCGCACCCGGGCGTGGCGACATTCCCACCACGCCGCGCCGCGAGGGCCGCGCCCCGAACGTCGAGGAAGGCTGGCTGCATTGCGGCGGCCATGGCGCCGGTCACCTGGTCAAGATGATCCATAACGGGATCGAATACGGCATGATGCAGGCGCTGGCCGAGGGGCTCGACCTGCTGCGCGCCGCCGACAGCCCCGCATTGCCCGCCGACCATCGCATCGGCGTCGACCTTGCCGATGTCACCGAGGTGTGGCGGCGCGGGTCGGTCGTGACGTCCTGGCTGCTCGACCTGACGGCCGCCGCGCTGGCGGAGGACCCGGCGCTGGCGAAGTATTCCGGCCGCGTCGGCGATTCCGGCGAGGGCCGCTGGACGGTGCAGCAGGCGGTCGAGACGGCGGTCGCCACGCCGGTGTTGACCGCGGCGCTCTATGCCCGCTTCGCCAGCCGCGACGAGGACCGCTTCGGGGCCAAGGCGTTGTCGGCCATGCGCGCCGGCTTCGGGGGGCATCTGGAGCCGCCCAAGGCATGAGCCTCGCGGCCATCGTCGTCATGGGGGTCTCGGGCTGCGGCAAGTCGACTGTGGGCGCGCTGCTGGCCGAACGCCTCGGCTGGTCCTTCGAGGATGGCGACGGCTTTCACCCGCCGCAGAACGTGGAGAAAATGCGCGCCGGTACGCCGCTGACGGATGACGACCGCTGGCCCTGGCTCGATGCGATCGCGCTGCGCATCGCAGCCGCGCGGGCCGATGGCACCGGCGTGGTCATCGCGTGTTCCGCGCTGCGGCGCGCCTATCGCGACCGGTTGCGCGCCGAGCAGGGCGACGTTCGCTTCCTGCACTTGACCGGCGAGCCCTCGCTGATCATGGCGCGCCAGGCGGCGCGTACCGGGCACTACATGCCGGCCAGCCTGATCGCCTCGCAATTCGCGACGCTGGAGCCGCCGGACACCGAGGCGGATGTGATCGACCTCGATGTCGATGCCGAACCACCGGCGATCCTGCAGAAGGCGGTCGCGGCGCTGCGCCGGCGCGGCGACATCGCGTGAGCCGCGACGTCGCGGTGGTGGGCGCCGGTGTCGCGGGGCTCGCCGTCGCGGCGCTGCTGGCGCGCGCGGGGCATCGCGTCACGCTGCTCGAGCGCTTCGAGCGGCCGGCGCCGGTGGGGTCTGGCCTGATGCTGCAGCCGACCGGCCTCGCGGCGCTCGCGCGCCTCGGGCTGCTGGAGGAGATTGCCGCGCTCGGCGCGCCCATCACGCGCCTGCATGGCACGACGGACCGGGGCGCGACGGTGTTCGACCTCGACTACGGCGACCTCGCGCCGGGGCTGCATGCGGTCGCGGTGCATCGCGCCGCGCTGCATGGCGTGCTGTGGCGCGCCTTCGCCGCCTCCGGCGCTCGGATCGAGACGGCGCGCGCCATCGCCACCGCCGACGAACAGGGCGACCGCATACTGCTGCGCGATTCGGCCGGCGCGACTGTCGCCGAGGCCGACATCGCCATCGATGCCTCGGGTGCGAGGTCGGTGCTGCGCGCGCTGGTGGACCCGACGCCGCCGCGTGCCTTCAGCTATGGCGCGGTTTGGGCCAGCGTGCCCGACCCCGGCCTCGCCCCCGGGATGCTGCTGCAGCGCTATGTCAGCGCCCGCCACATGCTGGGCTGGCTGCCGGCGGGGCGCAGCGAAGCCGGTGCCGCGCCCTGCGCGGCGCTGTTCTGGTCGATCAAGCCCGGCGAGCACGCCGCCTGGGTGGCGCGCTACGATGCCTGGTGCGCCGAGGCCGCCGCGCTATTGCCACCCATCGCGCCGGTGCTGGCCGGGCTGCCCGGCCCGCAGGCCTTCGCGCCGGCCACCTACATTCAGTTCACCGCGAAGCGACCCTGGCGCGGACGGCTGGTGCTGCTGGGTGATTCGGCGCACGCCAGCTCGCCGCAGTTGGGGCAGGGGGCGAACAGCGCGTTGCTCGATGCCCTGGCGCTCGCCGATGCGCTGGCGGCGGAACCGGGGCACCACGCTGCCTTCGCGCACTACGCTGCCGCACGGCGTGCACATGTGCGGTTCTATCAGCGCGCCAGCGCGCTGATGACGCCCTTCTTCCAGTCCGACGCGCGCAGCCTCGCACTGGTGCGCGACCTGGTCTTCGACCGGCTGAAGCTTGTTCCCTGGCTGCGGCGCGAGATGATCCGCACCCTGGCGGGCTTGAAGACCGGGCTGCTGGCTCATCGCAGCGCGGCGGCGCTGGCCGGTGCTATTCCGCCGCCATCGCCAGGCCCGGCACCGGGCCGTTCGTGATGGTGGTCATGTTCTCCCGCACATCGAAGATGCGGATCTGCAGGTCGGTGATGTCCAGGTTCGCCTTCATGCGCGCGACGATCGGGCCGGCCACGTAGGCCTCGGCCGCGGCGCGCGTGTCGAACAGGTAGATGCCGCCGGCGCGGCGCTCGGCATCGCCATCCAGCCAGATCTTCCACTGCAGGCCCGGCACGGCGAGGAACTGCCGCGCGCGGTCATCCGTGTAGCGCGCCTCCCATTCCGCCTTGGGCATGTCCGGGCGCGTGTAGTTCACCTGCACGATCGTCATGGCGTGTCCTCCCTTGCCGGAGGCTACCGCGTTTCCCCCATGCCGGCGCAATACACGGAAGGCGGCGCAGCGCGGGCCGGGGCATGACGGTGCACCAACGGAGACCGCCCCAATGCCTGACCTGACCTTTCCGCTCGACCTGCGCGGCACGCCGTTCCAGCGTGCGGTATGGAGCGCGCTGCGCGACATCCCGCCGGGCTGCACCGTCACCTACGCCGAACTTGCCGCGCGCATCGGCCATCCTGGCGCGGCGCGGGCGGTAGCGCGGGCCTGCGCCGCCAACCCGGTGGCGATCGCGGTGCCGTGCCATCGCGTCGTGCCGAAGCCACGCTGGCGGAACACTTCGCCCGGCACCCGCGAGACCGGCGGCTGGCGTTGGGGTGCCGCGCGCAAGCAGGCCCTGCTGGCACGGGAGGGTGCGCTGTGATTGACGCGCTCGACTGGGCACGGATTGCCGAGGACCTCGACACCCATGGCTGCGCCACCACCGGTTCGCTGCTGGACGAAGCGACCTGTGCCGCGCTCGCCGCACTCTACGATGCCAACCAGGGCTTCCGCAGCCGCATCGTCATGGCCCGCCACGGCTTCGGTCGCGGCGAGTACAAGTACTTCGCCGCGCCGCTGCCCGCCCCGGTCGCCGCGCTGCGCACCGGGTTCTGGCCACACCTGGCGCCCATCGCGAACCGCTGGAATGCGGCAATGGGGCTGGCGCCGCGCTTCCCCGCCGACCACGGCGACTTCCTCGCGCGCTGCCATGCGGCGGGCCAGACGCGCCCGACGCCTTTGCTGCTGCGCTATGCGGCCGGCGACTACAACTGCCTGCACCAGGACCTGTATGGCGAGCATGTCTTCCCCCTGCAGGTCGCGATCCTGCTGAGCGATCCGTGGCGCGACTTCACCGGCGGCGAGTTCGTGCTGACCGAACAGCGCCCGCGCATGCAGTCGCGCGCCGAGGTGGTGCCGCTGCGCCAGGGCGAGGGCGTGATCTTCGCCGTGCATCACCGCCCGGTGCGGGGCACGCGCGGCACCTATCGCGTGAACCTGCGCCATGGCGTCAGTCGCGTCCGCAGCGGGCGGCGGCACACGCTCGGCGTCATCTTTCATGACGCGGCCTAGGCGCGCCGCTGGCGGGATGCGGTTGGGCGCGTCGTTGGCGCGATGCGGCTGGGCGCGCCGTTGGCGCGACGCGGTTGGGCGCGCCGTTGGCGCGACGCGGCTATCAGTCCGGAATCCAGGTGCCGTGCAACCCCTGCGGCACGCGCTGCGGCAGGCGGATGACGGCGACCGGTGCCTCGTTGATCCGCGCGGCATCCAGCAGCAGCAGGTCCGAGGTGTCGGTCGCGGGGTCGTAGGCATAGGTGGCGATCCAGCCATCCTGCTCGCCGCCGCCGCCGGGGCGCGGAATGAAGATCGGCTCGCCGGCCAGGCGGTTGCCGAGGTCGTGCCGCCGTGTCGCCCCGGTCGCGGCGTCCAGCGTCACCAGCGCGTTGAAGCTGGCGCTGGGCGGGCCAGGGATGGTGAGGCTCGCCGTGCGGGTCGGCAGGTGGATGAAGCGTGATGGACGCGCCTCGCAGGCGTCGTTGATGCGCGGGAATTCGGTGGGGAAGTCCGCCAGCCGGTCATCGGCGGCGATGCGCAGCCCCATCGTATCGATCACCATGCGGTGCGCGCGCGGTGGCTCGCGCGGCCCCGTGCGCGGCCCCAGGCCGAGGTCCTGGTGCCGCACGTAATCCACCACGATGTCGCTGCCGCGTTCGAAGCCGTTGGCGAAGTGGAAGACGAAGAAGGGGTCGGCCTCGATCCAGCGCGGCGCACCGCCATCGAGCGGCACCAGGCCGATGCGCATGCCGAGCTCCGCCCGCCATTGCAGCAGCGGCTTGCCCTGTTCGGCCGCTGCCATGTCGAAGATGGCGGGGCCGACCAGCAGCACGGCGTGGCGCTCGGTCAGCACGAAGTCGTGGATCATGCTGGGGGCGCCTAGAGCCACCGCCTGGCTGCGCCGCAGCGCGCCATCGGCGCCGATCTCGTGCAGATCCAGCACGGGCTCGCTGACGCGATAGCTGATGCCGAACATCGACCCGCTCAGCGGATGGCGGCGGTTATGCGCGCCGATGCTGATCGGCGCCGCGGTGCCGGCCTTCCACTCGCCGATGGTCTCGAGGTCCATCGTCATCTCGTAGGCCGCCGAGGCCTCGTGCAGCGCCAGCAGATGCCCGCCATGGCGCAGCACGCTGATGAAGGCGCCGGTCTTGAGCGGCCCCGGGTCGCCATCCGGCCCGACCAGCGCCGGGTCGACCGACACGGGCCGCATCAGCCCGCCATAGACCGCGCGCCCGGCCCGGCGTTCCACCATCAGCCCGCGCGTCAGCACGAAGCGGTTGCGGTAGCGCGCGCGGCCATTGTCGAAGCGCACGGCGTGGATCATGCCGTCGCCATCCATGGGATAGGCGTAGGAGATCGGCTTGAATTCCGGGTTCGGCCCGTTGCGCATGTAGCTGCCGCGCAGCGCGGGCGGGATGCGCCCGGCGATGACCGGCAGGTCGTCGGCATCGATCTCCGGCCCGACGGGCGCGAAGTTGCCCATCAGATGCGGGTCGTCGGAAGTCCAGTCGAGCGGCGCGCTCCGCAGCGACGCGCGCGCCACGGTTCAGCCCTCGATCGCCTGATAGGCCAGCATGTTGATCAGTCGCCGGTAGCGCAGCCGCATCTCGCCCGGCGCATGGGCCATCAGCACCACCGCGAGGCGTTCCGCCGGGTCCACCCAGAAGAAGGTGCCGAACACACCCGACCAGCCGAAGGCGCCCGGCGCGCCCATGAAGGCCGATCCGCCGGGGTGCTTCCGCACCGCCACCGTCAGCCCGAAGCCGTAGCCGGCCAGGCCCGGGTCCATGCGATCGGGCCCGCCCTCGATGCCCTGCAGATGGTCCGACCCCATCCAGCGCACCGTCTGCGGCGAGAGCACGCGCGCGCCGCCCAGCGCGCCACCGGCACGCAGCATCTCGGCAAAACGCAGGTAGTCCGCCGCGGTCGAGACCAGCCCCGCGCCGCCCACTTCCAGCCGCGGCGGGCCCTCGGGCGCGGCGACGGATTGTGGCTTGCCGGTCAGCGGGCAGGTGGGCAGCGCCTTGGCGAAGCGCGCCAGCCCGCCCTCGGGCAGCACATAGCCCGTCTCGTTCATCCCCAGCGGCGCGAAGATGCGCTCGCGCATCAGCGTCCCCAGTGACGCCCCGCCCGCCGCCCCCGCGACCAGCCCCAGCACATCGGTCGAGAAGCCGTATTCCCACGCCTCGCCCGGATGGTGGCGCAGCGGCGTCGCCGCCAACGCGGCCGCCAGGCTGGCGGCATCATGGTCGCGCGCGACGGTCAGCGATGTCCCCGGATGCGCCGCATGCACCGCCGTCGCGCCGAACCCGCCATAGACGAAGCCGGTGGTGTGGCGCGCCGCGTCCTGCACGGTCATGGGCCGGCGCTGCGGTTCCAACTCCAGCGGCCCTTCGCCCGAGAGCATCGCCGGCGTCGGCTTCGCCACCTGCATCGTCATCAGCGGCGGCACATAGGCGCCGACCGGGTCGGACAGCAGCAGCCGGCCTTCCTCGACCAGGCTCAGCGCCGCCACGCCACAGACCGGCTTGGTCATGGACGCGATGGCGAACAGGGCATCCGCGCGCATCGGCACGCGCGCCTCGGCGTCCAGGAAGCCGACCGCCTCCATGTGCACCAGCCGCCCGTCGCGCGCGATGGCGACCACGCCGCCGGGGAAGCGGCCTTCATCGACCTCGCGCTGCAAGGCGGGGCGGATGCGCGCCAGGCGCGCCGACGACATGCCCACGCTCTCCGGCTTCGTCGGCGCGAGCGGTGCGATATCGGCCTGGATCGTGTCCATCACGCGGCTCCTTCGCCGGCATAGGGGTTGGTGCGTCGTTCCTCGCCAAAGGTCGAACCCGGCCCGTGGCCGCAGATGAACTGGATGTCGTCGCCCAGCGGGAACAGCTTGGTGCGGATGGCGCTGATCAGCGCCCCCGTGTCGCCATAGGGAAAGTCGGTGCGCCCGACCGAGCCCTGGAACAGCACATCCCCCACCAGCGCGATGCCCAGCGCGACATTCACGAACACCACATGCCCCGGCGTATGCCCGGGGCAGTGCAGCACCGCGAAATCCTGCCCGGCGATCTCGACCGTATCGCCTTCCTCCAGCCAGCGGTCGGGTGTCACCGGGCGGCACGCCATGCCGTATGTCGCGCCCTGGTCGGCCAGCCCATCGAGCAGGAAGGCATCGGCGCGGTGCGGCCCTTCGATCGGCACGCTGAGCGCCTCTGCCAGTTCGGTCGCCGCGCCCGCATGGTCGAGATGCCCGTGCGTGAGCAGGATCCGCTGCACCTCCACCCCCGCCTGCTGGATCGCGTCCTGGATGCGTTCGGCATCGCCGCCGGGGTCCACCACCACCCCCTGCTTCGTCGCCTGGTCCCAGATCAGCGTGCAGTTCTGCTGGAAGGGCGTGACCGGGATGATGGCAGCGGCGATGCTCATGCGCCCGACCTTGGCGCGCGCCCCGGGCGACGTAAAGCGCGTGCCGCTCAGTTCCCCACCAGCGCGGGCAGGACCTCGGCACGCAGGCGCTCCACGCTGCCCCGCGCCACCTCCGGCGACCCGCCGACCGATCGCACCAGCACCAGCGCCCCCTGCCGCAACAGCACCAGCGTCGAGCCCGACAGCGGCCCCGCCTGATAGGCCGAGACCCACCCCACCGCCGGCCCCAGGTCGGCCCGTTCCACCCGGCAGGTCGGGTTGCGCGCGCGGCATTGCTGGTCGAGCGAGGCAATGGACGTATAGCCCGAGCGCAGCCGCTGCTCGGTCCCGTCCTCCTGCCGCCCGACCCGGATCTCGACCAGCGGCGTGCCCTCGCAGGTCGGGCAGGTCAGCGTCATCAGCGGGCCTTCGGTGCGGGCAATGAAGCCCTCGCCGAGGGCCGCCACGGCGCGTGGCTCCATCGCCACCAGGTCCTGCGCTTGCGCGCGGCCGGTCGCCAGGGCCAGGACCGCCAGGATCATCCACCACCGCATCGTCGCGCCGTCCTCCGCTCCTGCCGCCGCCGCTTGCGGCAACACCCCAGCCCAGTGTCTCGCGAGCATCGTCACCCGATCCGGTGAATCCGCCTGGTCGGGATCTGTTCCGGCCGCGCCCGAGGGGTCGTCGCGCGGCGGCGTCCATCCTCGCGCCTTCCGGCGGCCGGTGCCAGCACCCCGGCGTAACGTCGCGCACCGCCACGCCACCCGGCAAATTTCGCCGGGCTGTTCATTCTTCATTCAACTCTTGCGCGCTTTCCTGCATTGATCGGATCGCAGGACGCGATGGCTACGTATATCTTTTCAGATGTCGCCGGCACCAGCCTGGCGTTCGTGCCGGCCGAGGACCTGCTCATCCTCCCGTTCGGCGTCTCGGCTGCCGCCTTGCGCTTTGCCTCGGATGGCAGCGACCTGCTGCTGAGCGTCGCACCCGACACGGTGCGGCTGCTGGGCATCGGGCTCGGCGGGTCGGGGCTCAACGCCGGGAATCTAGCCTTCCAGGACGGCAGCCTCGTCATCCTCGACAATCCTGGCTCGAATGTTCGCGCCGGCAGCGTCTTCGGCGACTGGATCGGCATCGACCGTGGCGGGGACGACCGGATCGCCGCCGGCGGGGGGGACGACTACATCCGTGGCGGCTCGGCCCTCGGCAGCGCCGACACCGTCGATGGCGGGGAGGGCGCCGGCGACCTGCTGTTCCTCGCCGGCACGCTCAATGTCAGCTTCGGTCCGCGCACCGTCACCGGCATCGAGCGGTTCGAGATCGGCGCGGGCACCGTCTCCCTCACGCTCGATGCCGCCACCGTGGCCACCGCGACGCCGGTCGCCGGCACGCTGTTCACAATCGACGGGTCGGCCCAGGGCACGGCGCTGCGCCTGAGCGTCGATGCCCGTGACGTGGCCGCAGCCGGGGTGGCGCTGCTGGCGGCGGGCGGCGATGATTCGCTCGCGGGCGGCTTCGCCGCAGACAGCCTGCTGGGCGGGGCGGGCGACGACACGCTCGACGGCTTCTGGGGCGACGACACCATCGCCGGCGGCGCCGGTATCGACGTGCTGACCGGCGGTTCGGGCAGCGACCTGTTCCTGTTCGATGTCGCCGGCCTGCCCAACAGCCCGCCCGCCACGCCGGACCTCATCACCGATTTCGAGGGTGCCGGGATCGCCGGCGGCGACCGCATCGGCCTGCCCGGCGTCGCCGCAATCGGGCTTGGCCTGACCTTCCACGTCGGCGACGCGGATTTCGTCTTCGAGGGCTACGAGGGCTCGGGCGTGCAACTGCCCGGCTCGCGCATCGGGGATGGCTTCGCCGACGTGATGTGGCGCCTGGTCGAGGGCGCGTCCTGGCGCTTCGAGGTCTGGGCTGACCTCAACGACGACGGCCGCTTCACGCCGGGCGACCTGTTCCTGCGCCTCGGCGCGCCGGGGGGCGATACCGCCACCGCGCTGGCCCCGGGCGACTTCCTGGCCGCCTTCGCCGGGCTGGTGGGCGGGCCGGGCAACGACGTCTTCACCGGGCCGGGTGCGACCGACGACCAGTTCTGGGGGGAGGGCGGCAACGACAGCCTGTCGGGCGGCGACGGCGTGGACGTGCTCGAGGGCGGGCTCGGCGGCGACTCGCTCCTTGGCGGGGACCTGGCGGACGAATTGCGCGGCGGCCCCGGGTCCGACTGGCTCGAGGGCGGCGACGGCTGGGACACCCTTTTCGCCGCCGACAACCTCGCGCCCGAGACGGAATCGCCCGACGACCGCAACCACCTGGCCGGCGGTGCCGGGCGCGATGCGCTGTTCGGTGGCGCCGGCCTCGATACGCTGCTGGGCGAGGCCGACGACGACCTGCTCTGGGGCGACGAGGGTGCGGACAGCCTGCTCGGTGGGGACGGCATCGACCTGGTCTATGGGTGGGAGGGCGACGACGTCCTCGATGGCGGGACGGGCGACGACACGCTCCTGGGCGGCACCGGGGCGGATACCTTCACCGGCGGGGACGGCGCCGACCTTTTCATCATCGACCTGTCCACCGGCGGGCAGGCCGAAGCCACCGGTGACGTGCCCGACTGGATCACCGACTTCAGCGCGGCGCAGGGCGATGTGCTGTCGCTCGCGCTGGCCGGCGGGCTGGTGGGGGGCGCGTTGGGGCCGGGGCCGCTCGCCTGGCGCGGCACGCTGGCGGCGCGCGACCTCGCGCTCGGCGTCGGCCTCGGCAGCCTGCTGCCCGGCGCGGGGCTCGGGCCCGGCTACTACCAATCCTGGTTCCTGCCGGCGGTGTCGGGTGGGCAGGCGGCGGGCGGCTGGTTCATCGTCGATCTCGACCAGGACCTGGTGATCGGCGCCGACGACGCGATCATCCGGATCGGCAGCCTCGCCGCGCCGGCCACGCTGGCGCCCGAGAACTTCGCCGAAGGCACGTTCCGCGTCCGCGTAGGCACCGCCGGGGCGGACGTGCTGCTGGCCGCGGCCAGCGGGCAGGACGTGTTCGGCCTGGCGGGCAACGACCTGCTGACCGGCCGCGACGGCGCCGACCGCGTGGTCGGCGGGGAGGGCAACGACACGCTGATGGGTGCCGGCGGCATCGACCAGCTCTGGGGCGGGGCGGGCAATGACAGCCTCGATGGCGGCGCGGAAAGCGACGAATTGTTCGCGGAGGGTCCGGACCTGTCCGAACAGGACGGCATCTTCGCCCGCAACACGCTGGCCGGTGGCGATGGGAACGACAGCCTCTGGGGCGCGGATGGCCGCGAATCCCTCGATGGCGGCGCCGGCGCGGACTGGCTCTATGGCGGCGTCGGCCTCGATACGTTGGTCGGCGGGGACGGGGCGGACACCATCCAGGGCGGTGACGGCGCCGACCTGATCGATGGCGCCGCCGGCACCGATTCCCTCGATGCCGGCGCTGGTGACGACACGGTCGACTACGACCCCGCCGACGCCTTCGCCGATGGCGGCGATGATCTCGACCTGCTGGTGATCCGCGCCGCGGTCGCGATCACCCTCGACAGCAACATCGACCAGGTGGCCGGCGGCGGGATCACCCGCGGCTTCGAGGGCGTGGACGGGTCGGCGGTGAGCTTTGCCCTCACGCTGGCGGGCTCCAGCGCGCGCAACCGGCTGATCGGCGGGGCGGGCGACGACTGGATCGACGGGCGCGACGCCAATGACAGCCTCGAAGGCGGGGCCGGGTCCGACACGCTCGACGGCGGCCCGGGGGATGACGTCGTGACCGGCGGGGAAGGTGGGGATTCGCTCCTGGGCGGGTCCGGGCTCGACCTGGTGTCCTATGCCGATGCGACGGCGGGCGTGACCGTCGGTCTGGTCCTGGGCGGGGCGGGGGATACGCTGTTGGGCTTCGAATCGCTGCGCGGTTCGGCCTTCTCGGATCGGCTCACCGGCACCACCGACGCCAACCGGATCGAGGGCCTGGCCGGGGACGACACGCTCGATGGCGGCCTGGGCGACGATACGCTGCTCGGAGCCACGGGGCGCGACAACATCCTGGGCGGCGCCGGCGCGGACAGCGTGCTGGGCGGCATCGACGCCGATACCCTGAACGGCGGCGAGGGCAACGACGTGCTCGACGGCGGCGAGGGCGCCGACCGCCTGATCGGCTGGACCGGCAACGACCTCTATATCGTCGACCTACGCGCCGATGTCGTGATCGAGACCGCGGGCGCGGGCGACGACACCGTGGTCGCCAGCGGCAACTACTACCTCCCGCGCCAAGTCGAGTGGGTCGTGCTGGCACCGGGTGCCGGTCCAATCTTCGTCGTCACGAACATCGATCCCGTGCGTGTCCAGGGCAATGAATCGAACAACCAGGTCATCGGCAAGGGCGGTGCAGACACCTTCTGGGGCGGCGCGGGCAACGACCGCATGCAGGGCCAGGACGGTGCCGACCACCTGTTCGGCGAGGACGGGACGGACGCGTTGTTTGGCGGCACCGGCGCCGATGTGCTCGACGGCGGCACCGGGCGCGACACGTTGCAGGGCCAGGACAGCAACGACACGATGTTCGGCGGCTCCGACAGCATCCAGGACGTGCTGTATGGCGGCAACGGCGCGGACTGGCTGGATGGCGGCCTCGGCCTCGACTTCATGTATGGCGGCCTCGGCAATGACATCTATGTCGCGAGCCAGCAGGCCGAGGGCATCATCGAAGCACCCGGCCAGGGGATCGACCGCGTGATCGCGCGCGGCGGCGGCGCCTTCGCGCTGCCCGTGAATGTCGAGCAACTCGACCTCGACGGCCCCGAGCGCGGGCTCGGCAATGCCCTGTCGAACCGCATCACCGGTTCGGCGCGCGCCGAGACGCTGTTTGGCCGTGACGGCAACGACACGCTCATCGGAGGCGGCGGCGCCGATACGCTGTACGGCGAAGACGGGCGCGACAGCTTCCTGTTCGCGCCTGGATCGGGCGCCGATGCCGTGCGGGACTACGCGCCGGGCTTCGACCGGCTGCTGCTGCAGGGGTTCGGCTTCACCGGGGCGGCGGCGGTGCTGGCCGTGACGCGCGCGGCCCCGGGCGGCGTGGTCATCGACCTCGCGCCCGGTGACACGCTGTTCCTGGCCGGTGTCACGAAACCTGCGCTTTCGGCGGCGGATTTCGTCTTCCTCGCGTGACCTTCCACCCCCACATGGCGAAGATCACGACAGGAACAAAGGAGACTCCCGGATGATCGCACAGGCAGGGCATGAGGCCGCCACCCTCGGCGGCGGCTGCTTCTGGTGCCTCGAGGCGGTGTTCAAGGATCTGCGCGGCGTGGTCTCGGTGATGTCCGGCTATGCCGGCGGGCATGTGGACAACCCGTCCTACGAGGAAGTCTGCGGCAAGAAGACCGGCCATGCCGAGGTGGTGCGCGTGGTCTTCGACCCGGCCGAACTGGCCTATGCCGACCTGCTGCGGGTGTTCTTCACCATCCATGACCCGACCACGAAGGACCGCCAGGGGGCCGATGTCGGGCCGCAGTATCGCTCGATCATCCTCACCCATTCCGACGCCCAGGCGGCGACGGCGCGCGAAGTGATCGCCGAGGTCGAGGCCGCCGGTCTGTATGACGGGCCGGTGGTGACCGAACTGGTCCCCGAGGCGCGCTTCTGGCCGGCCGAGCCCGAGCATCACGACTACTTCGCGCGCAACCCGTGGTCGGGCTATTGCCGCGCGGTGGTGGCGCCGAAGGTGGTGAAGTTCCGCAAGGTCTTCGCAGACCGGGTGAAGCGGCCGGCGGCGTGAGCGCGCGCGCTGCCCTGGTCGCCGTCGGCCTGGCGCTGGCCATGCCGGCGCTGGCCCAGCCGCGGGACCTGCGCCCGCACAACATCTACGCCTCGCTCGACCCAGACAGGCCGGACCAGGCGACGCTGCGCCGGGTGCAGGGCGCGCTGACGCGCTGCGGCATCCGCAATGAGCAGGATTCGTCTGTCGCCTATGAAGGGCTGCGGCCGGGCATCTACCTGGTGATCACCGGACCGCACCGGTCGGCCGAGGTTGCGGCCGCCGAACTCGCCCGGGCGCGGGCCTGCGGCATCGAAGGCTACACCCGCATGGCCCGCCGCCGCCCCGGCGTGCTCGAGGACTGACCGGCGGCCTTGACCCGCGCCACACGCGGCCTGACATGCGGGCCAGGACCCAGTGGGCAACGACAGGACAGGATCCATGCTCTTCAAGCGTGACGACGCCCCGGCCGAGACTTTTCCGGTGCACCGCACCGAGGCCGAATGGCGCGCGGCCCTCAGCCCGGAGGCCTTTCGCGTGCTGCGCCAGCACGGCACCGAGCGGCCCGGCACTTCCCCGCTGAATGCCGAGAAGCGCCCGGGCACCTTCACCTGCGCCGGCTGCGGCACCGCGCTGTTCGACGCCGGCACCAAGTTCGAAAGCGGCACCGGCTGGCCTTCCTTCTTCGCGCCCATCGACGGCGCGGTGGCCGAGAAGACCGACCGGTCCTTCTTCATGACCCGCACCGAGGTTCATTGCGCGCAATGCGGCGGCCATCTGGGCCACGTGTTCCCGGACGGGCCGGCGCCGACCGGACTGCGCTATTGCATGAACGGCGTGTCGAT
Source organism: Roseomonas fluvialis (assembly GCF_022846615.1). Lineage (NCBI taxonomy): Bacteria > Pseudomonadati > Pseudomonadota > Alphaproteobacteria > Acetobacterales > Roseomonadaceae > Roseomonas > Roseomonas fluvialis. The sequence goes on along the minus strand of NZ_AP025637.1, from coordinate 3,162,118 downwards.
GGCCTTCCGCCCGGCGCAGGACTGAATCTACGTGCGGGAATGCGCCCTTCGGCGCATTCTCTAAGATCGGCACCGGCCCGCACCTTCACGCGGCCACCCATTCCAGGATGCTGATGTGGGGGTGCGGGCCGGTGCCGGGCCTGCCAAGCAGAAACCGACCGAATCCGCCTTGCGCCGGACACAAGCCCGGCGCAGTTTCCGCGATGACGGCGCCCCCTCCGTCTCGCCAACCGCAGTGTGCCCGCCATGCGCCGCCGTGCCCTCCTGCTGTCCGCCCCCTTGCTGCTGCTGGCACGCCCGGCCGCGGCCGACCTCGTCTATGTGCTGAATTCGGGGGATTCGAGCATCTCGATCCTCGATGCCATCACGCGCCAGGAACTGCGCCGCATCCCCGCCCTGCGGGAGGTCCACCACCTGGTCCTCAGCCCCGACGGGCGCGAGCTGCTGATCGCCGATTCCGGCGGCAACGAGATCTTCTTCGTCGACCCCGCCACCGGCGACATCCGCCGGCGCGAACGCGTGTCGAACCCCTACCACCTCGATTTCTCGCCCGATGGGCGCTTCCTGGTCATCTGCTCGCTGCGGCGCAACCAGGTGGATGTCTACGATGCGCGCTCCATGGCGCTGCTGGCGCGCCTGCGCATGCCCGAAAAGCCGTCGCACATGGCGTTCCGGCCGGATTCCAGCGTGGTCTACGTGACCCTGCAGGGCAGCGGCACGGTCGCCGCCATCAGCCTCGCGACCTTCCAGCCGCTGTGGGAGGTTCCGGTCGGGCGCGAACCGGCCGGCATCGTCTGGCATCGCGGCAGGCTCATCGCCGGCATCATGGGCTCGGACCACTTCGCCGTGATCAATCCCGAGACCCGCGAGATCGAAAAGCAGATCCCGGTCGGCCGCGGCGCGCATACCATCTTCGCCCAGCCCGATGGCCGCGCGCTGTGGGCGACCAGCCGCGTGCAGTCGCGCCTGGCGGAGATCGACCCCAGCACCCTCGATGTCCGCCGCGTCATCGACCTGCCCGGCGGGCCGGACTGCATCGCCTTCGACCCCGATGGCCGCATCTGGGTCACGCTGCGCTGGGCCGGGCGGATCGCACGCGTCGACCCCCGCAGCGGCGAATACGAAACCATCCGCGTCGGCCGCAGCCCGCACGGCATCTTCGTCCAGCCCCGCCGCGCCGAGACCGAGGGTCTGGTGCAGACCTCCGCCGCCGGCCGCGGGGCGAATGCGCGCTGAGGCCAGGCGGCGGATCGGCGCCGCCCTCGCGCTGCTGGCATTGCTCCTGGCCGGGCGCGCCGAGGCACAGGCCCCCGCATCCTGCCGCGCCGGCACGCTCTACCTGACCATCGACACCGGCTGGGGGCGCGAGGCGGAGCAGATCGCTGAAATCCTGAAGCGCCGCAGCGTGCGCGCCACCCTGTTCGTCGCGAACGAACCGACCCATACCGGCGAGCGCAGCCTGTCGCCGTCCTGGGCGGCCTTCTGGCGCGCCCGCGCGGCGGAAGGGCACGTCTTCGCCAGCCACACCGACCGCCACTGGTATTTCCGCGGTGATACCGGACCAGGGCGCACCCGCTACGTCTCGCGCACCCGCGAAGGCGAGGAAGTGCTGGACCAGGCCGCGATGTGCCGGGAACTCGCGCGGCCCATCGAACGCCTGCGTGAAGCGGTGCCCGGCGCCGTCGTGCTGCCGCTGTGGCGCGCGCCGGGGGGCATCACCACCCCCGGCGCGGTCGCCATGGCGGCATCCTGCGGGCTGCGCCATCAGGGCTGGACCGCGAACGGCTTCCTGGGCGACGAACTGCCCAGTGACGCCCACCCCAATGCCGCGCTGGCGCGCCGCGCGGTGGCGAACATCCGCGACGGCGAGGTTCTGGTGATGCACTGGGGCATCCGGTCCCGCCGCGACCCGTATGCGAATGTGCTGGACGAAGTGATCGGCGGGCTGCAGGCGCGCGGCTTCTGCTTTGCGACCTTGCCGCCCGAGGGCCGGCGGTAGAGTCTCCGCGCCATGATCGATTCTTTCAACCACGCGCTCGACGACGTGACGGGCTGGATCTTCGAGACCCTGCTGCAGCCGCTGATGTACCAGGCGGGCCTGATGGACTGGGCCGACGACGCGCTCGAATGGCTGGAATTCGGCCTGTTCGGCGTGTTCTCGATCATCGTGGTCTATGTGGTGTGCCGGCCGCTCGAGGCCTGGCGCCCGGTCGAACCGGTCACTGACCGCCGCGCCATCCGGACCGACATCATCTACACGCTGCTCACGCGGCTTGGCCTGCTGCCGATGGTGGCCTTCGTGCTGCTGGCCTCGCTGCAGGCCTGGTGGGAAGGCAGCGTGGCGGACAGCGGCTTCGTGCCGCCCACGCTGGAGACACTGTTCCCCGCGCTGCGCGAGATGCCGCTGCTGGCCTTCGCCATCTACGTCGTGATCCTGGATTTCGGCGAATACTGGCGTCACCGCTTCCAGCACACCTTCCGTTGGTGGTGGGCGCTGCATTCCATCCATCACGCGCAGCGCCAGATGACCTTCTGGACCGACGACCGCAACCACATCCTGGATGAGGTGATCGCGGCTCTGTGGTTCGGCGCCATCGCATTGCTGATCGGCGTGCCGCCCGGGCAATTCCCGCTGCTGGTGCTGGTGATGCGCCTGGCCGAGAGCCTGTCGCACGCCAATGTCCGCCTGTCCTTCGGGCGGATCGGGGAACGGCTGATCGTCTCCCCGCGCTTCCACCGGCTGCACCACGGCGTGCTGTCCATTGCCGACCACGGAAAGAACTACGCGGTGCTGCTGCCGGTCTGGGATTGGATCTTCGGCACCGCGGATTTCAAGCGCGACGTCTATCCGCGCACCGGCGACCCCGAGGCACCGGAAGCCCTGGCCACCGGCGGCTGGCTGCGGCAGCAGGCGGTGGGGCTGAAGCGCATGGCCGGGGCCGTCTTCGGTCGCGGCACGGCCTGACGCGCGGCGATGTGGGTCGCGCTGCACCTCATCGCGCAGGCGGCCGTCATCCTGCGCGTGCTGCTGCGCCCGCACCGCAACCCGGCGTCCCGCATCTCCTGGGTGGTGGTGGTGCTGGCGGTGCCGGTGGCGGGCATCCTGGGCTACCTGCTGCTGGGAGAGACCAGCATCGGCCGCCGCCGCGCTGAACGCATGCGCCAGGTGCGCGCCGAACTGCCCGCCCCCCCCACGGCGCCGGCCGACCTGCCCGAACGCCACGCGCCACTGTTCCGCGTGGGGGAATCGATCAGCGGCTACCCGGCCTGCAGCGGCAACGCGGCGGCGCTGCTGCCCGATTCCAACAGCGCCATCGACGCGCTGGTCGCCGATATCGATGCCGCGACGGACCACGTCCATCTGGTCTTCTACATCTGGCTGCCCGACGGCAATGGCACCAAGGTCGCCCACGCCCTGATGCGGGCCGCGCGCCGCGGCGTGGCCTGCCGCGCGATGGTCGACGACCTCGGGTCGAAACTGCTGATCCGCCACGCGCTGTGGCGGGACATGGCGGGCGCTGGCGTGCGGCTGGGGCGTGCGCTGCCGATCGGCAACCCGCTGCTGCGGCCGATGGCGGGGCGGATCGACCTGCGCAACCATCGCAAGCTGGTGGTGGTGGATGGCGTCATCACCTGGTGCGGCAGCCAGAACTGCGCCGACCCGGAGTTCCGGGTGAAGCCTCGCTACGCCCCCTGGGTGGACGTACTGCTGCGCTTCGAAGGCCCGGTAGCGCGGCAGAACCAGCACCTGTTCGCCAGCGACTGGATGGCCTGGACCGACGAAGATCTCACGCCCCTGCTGACCGCCCCCATGCCCGCGCCGGGCCCGGGCTTTCCCGCGCAGGTGGTGGCGAGCGGCCCGACCAGCCGCCATTCCGCCATGCCCGAGATGTTTCAGTCGCTGATCTACGCCGCGCGGCGCGAACTGGTTGTCACCACGCCCTACTACGTGCCGGACGACCCGCTGCAGGCCGCGCTGTGCGCCGCGGCGAACCGCGGTGTCGCAACCACCATCGTCTTCCCGGCGCGCAACGACAACTGGGCTGTCGCCGCCGCCAGCCGCAGTTGCTACGCCGAATTGCTGGCCGCCGGCGTGGTCATCCATGAATTCGAGGGCGGTCTGCTGCACGCCAAGACCCTCACGCTGGATGGCGAGGTCGCGCTGGTCGGGTCCGCCAACATGGATCGCCGGTCCTTCGACCTGAACTACGAGAACACGATCCTGCTGGCAGATGCCGCGACCACCGCGCTGCTGCGCGACCGCCAGGCGGCCTTCATCGCGCGCAGCCGCAGGGTCACCGCGGACGAGGTCGCCGCCTGGCCCTGGCAGCGGCGGCTGTGGAACAACGCGGTGGCGGTGATGGGGCCGGTGCTCTGATCGCGGCGTGATCGGCGCGGCCACGCGGTGCGCACCTGCGCGGCTTGCCCGCAGCGGTGGACGCGCGCCACACTCCACCAAACCGGGGGAGTGACCGATGACGACCCGACCGACCCGCCGCATTGCGCTGCTTGGTGCGATCGCAGCGTTGCCACTGCCGGCCCTTGCGCAGGCGCGCTTCCCCGACCGCTCCATCCGCCTGATCGTACCCTGGACCGCGGGCGGGCCGGCCGACCTCGGCTTCCGCATCATGGCCGAGGCCGTCTCGCGCCGCTTCGGCCAGCCCGTCGTGGTCGAGAACCGCGCGGGTGCCTCGGGCACGCTCGGCGCACTCGCGCTGCAGGAAGCGCGGCCGGATGGCTACACGGTGTCGCAGATGCATGTGGGCGTGGTGCGGCAGATGCTGCTGAACCCGCGCCCGCCCTACGACCCGATCAACGACCTCAGCTACATCCTGCAGATCACCGGCTTCGTGATGGGCCTGGTGGTGCGCGCGGATTCGCCCTGGCGCACGCTCGACGACCTGCTGGCCTATGCGCAGGCCAATCCGGGGCGGCTGAATTTCGGCTCGCTCGGCATCGGATCGACGCAGCACCTCGTGGTCGAACGCATCGGCCTGGCGCGCAACCTGACCTGGACGCATGTGCCCTATCGCGGCACCTCCGACACGCTGCGCGCGCTGCTGGGGGGCGAGATCAACTTCGCCTCGGAGGCCTCGGGCTGGACGCCGCTGGTCGAGGCCGGGCAACTGCGGCTGCTCGCGACATATGGCAGCGAGCGCGCGCGGCGCTTCCCGCAGGTGCCCACGCTGCGCGACCAGGGGCTCGACATCGTGGTGGACAGCCCCGGCGGGCTGATCGGGCCGCGCGGGATGGACCCCGCGGTGGTCGCCGTGCTGGCCGACGCCTTCCGCGCCGCCGCGCAGGACCCCGCCCACACCGCCTTCCTGGAGCGCATGGACCAGCCCTTGATGCTGCTCGATGGCGCCGCCTATCGCGAGCAGATGCGCCGCACCATGGAGGAGGAGCGTGGCCTGCTCCGCCGCCTCAACCTGTTGCCTGCCTGAGGAGGAAGCCATGACCATCCCCGTCCTCGACCTTGGTCCCTTGCGCGCGGGCACGCCCGGTGCGCTGGAGGCGCTCGGCGCCGAACTTCGCCACGCCTTCACGGAGGTAGGCTTCTACTTCGTCCGTAACCACGGCATCGACCAGGCGCTGCTGGACGCGACCTTCGAAGCGGCCGAGCGCTTCCACGCCCAGCCGCTGGACGCCAAGCTCGCGCTGCGCATCAACGAGCACAACATCGGCTACATGCCGCTGCGCGGTGCGACCACGCGCGTGAACGCAGTGGGCGAGGTCGCGCTGCCCAACGCCAACGAGGCGGTCTTCTTCAAGCGCGACCTGCCGCCCGACCACCCGGACGTGCGGGCCGGGCTGCGCTTTCGCGGCGTCAACCAGTGGCCTGCGAACCTGCCCGGCTTTCGCGACCAGGTGCTGGCCGCCTGCGACGCCTTCGAGGGCCTGGCGCTGTCCCTGCTGCCCGTCTATGCGCGCGCCCTGGGCCTGGCCCCCGGTTACTTCGCGCCCTTCTTCACCGACCCGATGTACACGCTGCGCATGTCGCACTACCCGCAGCAGGAACCGACGGCGCCGGAGAACGAATTCGGCATCGCCCCGCACCTGGATACGTCCTTCATGACCATCCTGGCGCAGAACCGCATCCCCGGTCTGTCGCTGCGCTTGACCACCGGCGAATGGGTGGATGCGCCGGCCCCCGAGGGCGCGCTGCTGATCAATGGTGGCATGATGCTGCGGCGCTGGACCGACAACCGCTTCCTCGCTACGCCACATCGCGTGATCAATCGGTCGGGCCGCGAACGCTACGCCATCCCGTTCTTCTTCGATGCGAACTACACCGCCGTGATGGCGCCCATCACGGCGGATGGCAGCCCAGCGCGCATGCCCGCCATCACCTATCCGGAATTCATGACCGGTTACCAGCGCGCCAATTTCCACCACGCGAACGAGGAGAAGGTGGAACTGCAGGGCGCCTGAAGCGCGGCGACACCGAACGGGCAGGTCGCCGGCACCGGGCATCCCCGCCGCGTCGCATGGCGCATGGCGCGTAACCTCACACGCCGGTGCGGCGAAGCCTCTGCGCCGGGCCCTTGCCCGCCCTTGGAGTACCCCGCATGTCCACCACGCTCGCGCTGGCGCGTCGCGCCGCCCTGTTCATCGCGTTGGCCGCCCTGCCGTGCGCCGCGCCGGCCTTCGCGCAGGAGGCCGGCCTGGTCACCCGCGCGAGCCCGCACGACGTGCGCGCCACGATCGACCGCTTCGCCGCCGCCGTGCGCGCCGCGAACTGGGTGGTCTTCACCGAGATCGACCACGCCGCCGCCGCACAGGCCGCGGGCCTCACGCTCCGCCCGCGCACGGTCGTGGTCTTCGGCAACCCGCGCGGCGGCACGCCGGCCATGGCCGCGAACCCGACGCTTGCGATCGACCTGCCGCTGCGCGTGCTGGTCTGGCAGGACGATGCCGGTGCCACGCAGGTGACGCGCAGCACCGGCGAGGATATCGCCGCGCGCATCTTCGCCCGCCACGGCATCCAGCAGCCGCCGGAGGGACGCCGCATGACCGAGGCAGCGCTCGAGGGCCTCGTCCGCCGGGCCACCGAATAGCGTGGCGGTGCGCCCGCACTGGCCGGCGCTGCTGCTCGCCGCAGCCGGCGCTGCGGCCGTGCTCTGGGCGATCCGGCCGCTGCCGGACCCTGCTCTGGCGCCGCTGCTGCTGCTGACGATGGCGATCGGCGGTGCCTTCGTGCTGCTCGACTACGGCTTCACCGGCGGGTTCCGCGATTTCCTCGCCGAGCGGGACGGTCGCGCGCTGGGTGCGGCCTTCGTCGTGCCGGCGGTGGCCACCCTGGTGGTGCTGCCCGTGGGTGTGCTGGCGGAGGGCTACGGGCGTTACGTCGCGCCGGTCGGGCCGTCGCTGCTGGTCGGCGCGGCGCTGTTCGGCGTGGGCATGATGCTCGCCAATGGCTGCGGATCCGGCGCGCTGGCCGCGGCGGGGCAGGGGTCGCGCCGCATGTGGGTGGCGCTGCCCTTCTTCTGCCTGGGCGGCGTGCTCGGCAGCCTGGCGCTGCCCACGGCGCTGCGCCTGCCTGGCATCGAGGTCGACCTGGCCGCCTGGTTCGGCCCCTGGGGCGGGCTGATTGTCACCGAGGCACTGCTTCTGGCCTTCGCGGCCGCCGTCCTGCGCGGCACCCGCCCGCCGGCCGGCCGGCTGCGCGCCGGGGCGGTGATCGGTGCGTTGGCGGCGGCGGTGTTCCTGGTCTCGGGCCTGCCCTGGGGCATCACCATGGGGCTCACGCTGTGGGGCGCGCAGGCGATCACCGCGGTGGCGCCGGTGCTCGACGGGACCGAGTTCTGGTCCGAACCCGGCATGGCGGCAATGCTGGACGGGCCGCTGCTGGCGATGCACGGGTCGCTCGGGGATGTCGGGCTGCTGCTCGGTGCGCTGGGCGCGGCGGCGGCGACCGGGCGACTGCGCCATGGCGTTCCGCTCGGCCTGCGCCCGGCTGCGGGGGCGGCGGTGGGTGGGCTGCTCCTGGGCATCGGCGCGCGGCTGTCGTTCGGCTGCAATGTCGGGGCGTTCCTCGGCGGCATCTCCTCGGGCAGCTTGCATGGGTTTGCCTGGTTCGTTGCGGTGCTGCCGGGCTGCTGGGTCGGGCTGCGATTGCGCCCTGCCTTCGGCCTCAGCGGTGTCGCTCAGCCGGTCGCGTCGTTGAGCGCCCAGTCGTAATCATGCCCTGCGATCGCGGTGCCCTGCGCGAGCCGCGCGGCCAGCGGGGGCGCGGCATGTCTGCGCAGATGCGCGACCACGCCGGCGTCGTCGCCGCCGAAATCCTCGCGGAACCAGTGGTAGATCGAACTCACGCGCAGTCGCCCGTCGGGCAGCACTGTCGCGCCGCGTGGATGGTTGACGAAGGCGCGCGCCGCGTCGTCGAGGTCGGCTTCCAGGCTGGCGGCGCGGAAGGCCCGCGGGCGCAGGTTCGGGCAGCCGATCGACGCGCAGTTCACCGCGTAGTGCACGCGTGGGTCGCGGAAACGCGGGCGCATCACGCCGTGTTCGATATCGTCCAGCGACATCGCGCGGCCTTCCACCGCGACCAGGCGCGTCCGCCACGGCCCGCTGAACTGCCGCGGGTCGAAAGGCACGCCGGTCGAACGGATGTCGCGGATCGAGTGCACCGGGTAGCGATCGAGCACCACCTTCAGCGTCAGCGCATTGTACAGGTTTGCCCAGAAGGCGAAGGCCTCTGCGCGTGGCAGCGTGGATGGCCGGCGCGCGGCGGCCTCCCCGATCCAGATATCCAGCGCCGCCATGTCGGCAGCCGTGGCCTTCCACCGCGCATAGGCGACGCGCGCCACGCCATCCGCATGCATCGACACGTGCCGCCCGAGCAGCGCATCGAGCGACGTTTCGGCCGCCGTCGCGGGGAGCGACATTGCAAGCAGCGGCAGGATGCGGCGGGTCGTGTGGGTCATCTGCGGGTCCGACGGGTTTCGCCGCGTGGCGGGCCAGGGTTACGCCCATGCTGACGGGTTCTCATTCTGGAGCGGTCGGTCCAATATCGCGCGACGCCTCAGCCGGCGCCACTCGGAGACCCGCCATGTTCCTTCGTACCGCGCGCGCCCTGCTGCTGGCCGCGGCCGCCTTCGCCGGCCTGCCTGCGCAGGCTCAGCCCATCCCGCCCGAGCGCATCCTGCGCATGGTCCCCAACGCGGACCTGCAGACGCTCGACCCGATCAACACCACCGCCGGCGTCGTGCAATCCCACGCGCACATGATCTACGACCAGCTGTTCGGCCGCGATGCGAACCAGCGCCCGCAGCCGCAGATGGTCGGCGCGTACACGGTCAGCGCCGATGCCCTGACCTGGACCTTCACCCTGCGTGACGGGCTGCTGTTCCACGACGGCGCCCCCGTGACGGCGACCGACGTGGTGGCCTCGCTGCGCCGCTGGGGGGCGCGCGACCCGCATGGCCGCCAGATCCTGGCGATCACCGAGGCGCTGACCGCCGAGCCCGACGGCAAGACCATCATTTGGCGCCTGCGCCGCCCCTACGGGCTGATGCTGGATGCGCTGTCCAAGCCCGCCGGCAACATGCCCGCCATCATGCCCGCGCGGGTGGCTGCGACGGACCCCTTCACGAACATCACGGAGACCATCGGCTCCGGCCCCTTCATCTTCGTGCGCGACGAATGGATCCCCGGATCGCGCGTGGTCTATCGCCGCAACCCGGCCTATGTGCCGCGCAGCGAACCGGCCTCGGGCACCGCCGGCGGCAAGGTCGCGCATGTCGATCGCGTCGAATGGCTCAACATCGCGAACGCGCAGACCGCCGTGCTGGCGCTGATCCAGAACGAACTCGACTACATCGAGAGCCCCGGCGTGGACTTCCTGCCCATGCTCCAGCGCCGCGGCATGCGCATCATCCGCACCAATACGCTGGGTGCGCCGGGCATGATCCGCATGAACCACATCCACCCACCCTTCAACGACGCCCGCGCCCGCCAGGCGCTGATGCTGTTGGTGAACCAGGAGGAAATCCTCCAGGCGATGTTCCCCGACGCGGCGCTGTACCAAGTCTGCCACGCCTTCTTCGTCTGCGGGTCGCCGCAGGAATCCAGCGCCGGCGTGCCGGCTGGCCTCGGCAGCCCCGCCGCGCGCGAACGCGCCCGCGCCTTGCTGCGCGACAGCGGCTATGACGGCACGCCCATCGTCATCATGGACCCGACCGACAACCCCTTCGTGCACGCCGCCACCCTGGTGCTGGCGCAGCAGATGCAGTCCATCGGCTTCCGCACCGATGTGCAGGCGATGGACTTTGCCTCCATGGCCGGCCGCCGCGCCAATCGCCGCCCGCCCGCCGAGGGCGGCTGGCACATCGGCCTCACCTTCTGGAACGGGCTCGGCGCGTCGGACCCCGTGGGCAACGTGCCCATGCAGGCCTCCTGCGAACGCGCCTGGCCGGGCTGGCCCTGCGACGCCGAACACCAGGCGCTGATCGATGCCTTCCCCTACGCCGCCAACGATGCCGAACGCCTGCGCATCCTCACGCAACTGCACGAGAGCGCATATCGGCTGGTGCCCTACGTGCCCTACGGGCAGTGGTACCTGCCCTCCGCCATCACGCCGCGCATCTCGGACGTGCTCGCCATGCCGGGGATCATCATTGCCTGGAACATCCGCAAGGCGGCGCGGTAGGGCGAGGGGCGTGGCCCCTCGCGCTCCCCACCAAGGGGCAACCGCCCCTTGGATCCTGGGGAACGTAACGGGGGGTCCCCAACGAGCGAAAGCCGGGACATGAACACCGCATCGCGACGTGCCTTGCTGCTGGGCGCCACCGCAACGCTCGCCGCCTGCGCGCGCGAACCGGTGGCCGACCTCGCACTGCTCTACAACCCCGCGGCGCAGCACCACGACATCGACCGCAACCCGATCATCGTCATCCCGGGCCTGCTCGGCAGTCGCCTGCGCGACCCGGCTTCGGGCCGCATCGTCTGGGGCGCCTTCGACGGCAACGCCGCCGACCCGGGCACGGCCGACGGCGCACGCCTCGTCGCATTGCCCTTCACCGACATGATGAACACGCCGGGCAGCGCTGTGGCGGCAGATGGCGTGCTCGACCGCGTCCGCATCCGCATCGCTGGCATCCCCATCGCGCTGCAGGCCTATGCCGAGATCCTCAGCACGCTCGGCGTCGGCGGCTATCGGGACGAGGCGCTCGGCCTCGGGGGCCAGGTGGATTACGGCCGCGACCACTTCACCTGCTTCCAGTTCGCCTATGACTGGCGCCAGGACAACGTGGTGAATGCCCGCCGCCTGATGGCCTTCATGCGCGAGAAGCGCGCCTTCGTGCAGGGCGAATACGCGCGCCGCTATGGCATGCGCGACGCGCCGGTGAAGTTCGACATCGTGGCGCATTCCATGGGCGGCATCGTGGCGCGCTACGCCATGATGTATGGCGGGGCCGACCTGCTGGCCAATGGCGCGCTGCCACCGCTGACCTGGGAAGGTGCGGCCATGATGGGGCGGGTGATCCAGGTCGGCACGCCCAATGGCGGGTCGCTGGACGGCTTCCGCGTGCTGGTCGATGGGCGCGACTTCGGATCGCCGATCGTGCCGCGCTACAGCCCCGCCATCCTCGGCACCATGCCGTCGTTGTACCAGCTGCTGCCGCGAAGCCGCGCGCGGCCGGTGGTGCTGGCGGGAACCGACACCGCACTCGACATCCACGACCCGGCCGTGTGGCAACGCATGGGTTGGGGCATCGCCAAGCCGGGCATCGACGCCGACCTGGCGCAGCTCATGCCCGATGTCGGCAGCGCCGGGGAACGCCGGAGCATCGCCATCGCGCTGCAGGCGCGCCTGCTGGCCCGCGCGCGCGCCTTCGCCGCGGCCATGGATCGCCCGGCCACCATCCCGCCCGGCACGGAACTGATGGTCGTGGCCGGCGACGCCATGCCCACCACCGTCCGCTACGCCGCGAATGCGACGGATGGCAGCATCGTCGTGGCCGCGACAGCGCCGGGCGATGGCCTGGTGCTGCGCGATTCCGCGATGCTCGACGCCCGCCAGGGCCAGGATCCGGCGGCGCGCGGTCCGGCTGTGGTCACGCCCATGGATGTCCGCCGTGCGCTGTTCCTGCCGCGCGAACACCTGGAAATCACCCGCGACCCGACCTTCCGCAACAACATCCTGTACTGGCTGCTGGAGGAACCGCGCAGCGGCGTCACACCGGCAGGTAGGACAGCGCCAGCCCCGCCGCGGCGCTGATCACGAGCGTCTTCGCCAGGCCCAGCTTCGCCCCGAACAGCAGCACCGCGGCCAGCACTGCCAGCGCCAGCGCGCTTGGCTGCAGCGTGGACCACACCGGCAGGTCGATCGCCGCCGGGCCGATCGGCACGCGGTTCACCTGCCCGAAGACCACGCGCAGCCCGAACCACAGCGCGAGGTTCGCGATCACGCCCACCACCGCCGCCGTGACCCCCGCCAGCGCACCCTTCAGCCGAGGCTGGTCGTGCAGGCGCTCGACGAATGGCGCGCCGAGGAAGATCCAGGCGAAGCAGGGCGCGAAGGTGACGAACAGCGTCAGCAGGCTGGCGCCCACGCCCCCCAGGATGCCGCTGTCGCGATACCCCGCCAGGAAGCCCACGAATTGCAGCACCAGGATCAGCGGCCCGGGCGTGGTCTCGGCCAGGCCGAGCCCGGCCAGCATCTCGGGCGCGGTCAGCCAGCGGTAGTTCTCCACGGCCTCCTGCGCGACATAGGCCAGCACCGCATAGGCACCGCCGAAGGTGACCACCGCCATCTTCGAGAAGAACACCGCGATGTCGCCCCAGAGCGGCACGCCCATCAGCAGCACCACCGGCCACAGCCACATCGCCAGCGCGATCAGCCCGGCGCGCCGCGCGGCCGGCGCCATGCGCGCGATGCGGTCTGGATCGGCCGCCAGCATCGCGTCGAGCAGCGCCGGCGGACCCTCCTTCGCCGTGCCGTGGCCGGCGGCGGCGAAAGCCTGCGGCGCGGCATAGCCAATCGCGAGCGCGGCCAGCACCACCACCGGGAAGGGCAGGTTGAAGACCGCCAGCGCCAGGAATGCAGCCCCCGCGAGCAACCACGGCGCGGTGCCCTTCAGCGCGCGCTTCGCCACGCGCAGCAAGGCTTCCACCACCAGCACCAGCACTGCGCATTTCAACCCGAAGAACAGCGCGGCGACGACCGGCACATCGCCCAGCGTTGCGTAGATGATGGACAGCGCCAGCATCACCACCGCGCCGGGCAGGATGAACAGCAGCCCCGCGACCAGCCCGCCGCGGACCCCATGCATCAGCCAACCGAGGTAGGTCGCGAGCTGCTGTGCCTCCGGCCCCGGCAGCAGCATGCAGAAGTTCAGCGCATGCAGGAAGCGCGCGTCGGAGACCCAGTGCCGGTCATCCACCACCTCCCGGTGCATCACCGCGATCTGCGCGGCGGGTCCGCCGAAGGACAGCAGGCCGACGCGCAGCCACACGCGCACCGCCTCGGAGAAGGTCGGGAAGGCGGTGGTCACTCTGCTGCCGCAGCCAGCAGGCTCTCGCCGGGCTTCAGCCGCGTGAAGCGCACTGCCTGCCAGTCGAGCGCGATCCGCCCGTCTGCCAGCGTCACGCGCGTGGCCGACAGGCCCGCGGCGTCGGGGTTGGTCTGCGGGAAATCCTCCCGCCAATGGGCGCCACGCGATTCCTCCCGCGCGATGGATGCCGCCACAATCGCCCGGCTGACCATCAGCTGCGACTTCAGGTTCAGCCAGTCATGCCAGGTCAGGTTGAAGGCCCGGTCGGCACCATCGACACCACTCGCATCGACCTCCGCCTCCAGCGCATCCAGGCCGCTCGCGGCCTGCGCCAGGCCCGGCCCGTCGCGCAGGATGCCTGCCTTGTCCCACATCAGGTCGAGCAGCGCGTCGCGGATCGGGCTCAGGTTGCGCGCGGGCTTCGCGAAGGGGGCATGGACCGCGGCCACGGCGGCTTCCAGCGCGACGCGATCGGGTTCTTCGAAGGCGCCGTCGCGCGGCACCCAGCGCCCCATCGTATCGCCGGCGATGCCGCCAAACACCGTGGAATTCGCCACGCCATTGCCGCCGAGCCGGTTCGCGCCATGCACACCACCGGTATCCTCGCCCGCCGCGAACAACCCCGGCAGGTCGGTGGACCCATCGGCGCGGAACACCAGCCCACCCATCATGTAGTGGGCGGTCGGCACGACCGGGACGCGCCCGCCCGCCAGGTCGAAGCCGACGTCGGCGCAGCGTTCGACCATGCCCTTGAATTCGCGGGCCACGCGCTCCGGGCCGAGATGCTTCATCTCGATCCACAGCCCGCCTTCGGCGTTCACGTTGCCGGCGAGGATCTCGCGCTGCATCGATCGGCTGACGATGTCGCGCGTCGCGCGTTCGCCGCGCGGGTCGTACGTGTGCATGAAGCGCTGGCCGTCGCCGCCGAGCAGGTAGCCGCCCGCGCCACGCAGCCCTTCCTCGATGATGGTGCCGGTCAGCCGCGTGCCGGGGCCCGCAAGCACGCCGGTGGGGTGGAACTGCACCATCTCCATGTCGCGCAACGCGAGGCCCGCCTGCAGCGCCATCGCCATGCCGTCGCAGGCCTTGTCGCCGGAGGGCGTGTGGTATTTGTACATGGTCGGCCCGCCGCCGGTGCCCAGCAGCACGGCGCGCGCCTGCACGAAGACCAGCGCCCCGCTGCGCATATCCACGAGCATGACGCCGGACAGGCGCGCGCCATCGGCGCTACGGACCAGCGCGACGGCGCGGTGTTCCTCCATCCGGTTGATGCCGCGCGCCCAGACCTGTTCGGCCAGGCGATTGACGATCTCGATGCCCGTGAGGTCGCCCTTGTGGACCGTGCGGTCGAAGGTCTGCCCGGCGAAGGCCTTCTGGTGGATGGTGCCGTCGGCGTTGCGGTCGAAGAAGCAGCCCCAGCGGTTTTCCAACTCGCGGATGCGCTGCTGCGCGCCGACCACCAGCGTCCAGGCCAGGTCCTGGTCGTTCAGCCACTTGCCGCCGTCGAGCGTGTCCATGAAGTGGCGCTCGGCGGAATCGCCCGCCGCGATCGCGACGTTGTAGCCGCCCTGCACCATGCGCGTGCAGCCGCACTTCCCAAGCAGGCCCTTCACGGCGATGGTCACGTCCAGGTCGGGCGCGGCATCTTTCGCGTGCAGCGCCGCGAGCAACCCGGCGCCGCCTGCGCCCAGCACCAGGATGTCGGTGCGGCGGCGGGTGATCACCGCGGCCCCCGTGGGCTGGCCGGCACGCCGCAATTGCAATCCTCGGCGGGCGCGGATTGCAGGCGCGGCTGCGGCACCGGCACGTCGCGCTGGTCGGTGCCATAGGCGCGCCCAACCACCAGCAGCAGGGCCATCTGGCCCATCGGCGGCGGCATCACCTGCACCATGAGCAGCAGCGGCAGCAGGATCATGGGTGCGATGATCGCGGTCATGCGGCCCCCAGCTTTTCCAGCACCGCCTGGCGGCGCCTGGCGGCTTCGGCGTTGACGGTCGCATAGAGGCTGCCGCCGTGGGAATCCATCGCCACCAGCAGCGGCCCGAACCCCTTGATGCGGAACTTGTAGAGCGACTCAGGGTTGAGGTCATCGAGGTCGACATCCTCCACCGCCTCGATCCACGTCGTCTCCAGCGCCGCCGCGCCGCCGACCACGGCCAGATATACGCCGCCGAGGTCGCGGAAGGCATCGAGCGACCCCTCGCGCAGCCCGCCCTTGCCGATGATGGCGCGCACGCCCTCGCGTTCCATCAGCGGGCGGGTGAAGCGTTCCATGCGGTCGGATGTGGTGGTGCCGACGCACACCGCCTCGTAGCCAGAATGGTTGGTGCCGGAGCGCTCGACCTTCCGCAGGTTCGGCGCGGTGTGGATGACCGCGTGCCCGCGCAGGTCGAACTTCGTTCGCCGACCATGGTCGAACATGTGGATCTGCGTGGCGTCGCGGATGCCGTAAAGCGTTTCCTCGAGTGTCACCGTGTCGCCGGCGCGCAGGCTGCGCGCCTGCGCCTCGGTGATCGGCATGGGCAGGACATGATGCGTCACGGCGTTGTCTCCTCCGCCGGCCAGGCGCCGCTGGATGCGGCAGCCAGGGCGCTGCCGGTCAGACGATAGAAGATCTTGCCCGAGGTCTCGACACCAAGCCCCGCATAGAAGGCGCGGGCAGGGCCATTCGTGCCATCGGTGGTCCAGTCCACGCGGGTATAGCCCGCGGCGACGGCGAAGCGCATCACCTCGGTCATCAGCGCGCGGCCGACACCGTTGCCGCGGTCGCCGGCGGCGACGTAGATGTCCTTGAGCAGCAGGCCCCAGGTCAGGTCGAAGGCCGGAAAGAAACCCGACAGCGAGGCGAAGCCCACCGCGACATCGCCGCGCCTGGCCACCAGGCAGAAGGGGCCTGCGCGCCCCCCGGGGCTGGTCAGCGCCTCGGCCGCCGCAGCGAGCCGACCGATGTCGCGCTGTTCGCGATAATGCTGTGCCATGTCGGCCAGCAGCGACACCAGCGCCGTGCGGTCGGCCGGCCCCGCGCGGGTAATGGCGAGCATCAGAAGCCGATCGCCACGCCATCCGGCGTGAAGGTGGCGCTGGCGCGCCGCGCCGAATGGCATTGAATGTTCACCGCGACGGGATTCATCGTGATGTGCGTCGCCGCCGTCTCGACATGCACGGCGAAGGCAGTGGAGTCCCCGCCCAACCCCTGCGGGCCGATGCCCAGGCTGTTCACGGCCTCGGATAGCTCCGCCTCCAGCTTCGCGCCCTCGGCATCCGTGCAGCGCGAACCGAGCGCGCGGGTCGCCGCGACCTTCGCCAGGTGCATGCACAAATCCGACGTGCCGCCGATGCCCACCCCCACGATCGTTGGCGGGCAGACTTTTCCCCCCGCCTGGATCACGCGATCCACCACGAAGCGCTTCACCGCGGCCACGCCATCCGCCGGGATCAGCATCTGCAGGAAGGAGCCGTTCTCCGAACCCGACCCCTTCGGGATCATCTCGATCCGGAGCTCGCGTTCGGCATCGGTGAAGTCAATGTTGATGACCGGCACGCGTTCGCCGCAACTCGTGTGTTCGTTCTTGCGTGTGATGGGATGCACCACCGAGGACCGCAGCGGATGCTCGCGCGTGGCGCGTGCCGTGCCGCGCGCGATCGCCTCCTTCAGCGCCCAGCCATCGACCTGCACATGGCGGCCGACCAGCACGTTGAAGATCGGGATTCCGGTGTCCTGGCACAGCAGATTGTCCATGCGTTCCGCCACGCCGATATTCTCGATCATGGTGGCGAGGATGGTGCGCGCCGTCCCATCCGTCTCGCTGGCATCAAGCCGCGCGAAGCCCGCCTTGATGTCGTCCGGCAAAATCTTGCAGGCGCGGATGTACAAAAGCTTCGCCGCTTCCTCGATCGCGTCGGGTTCGACGCGCAGGGGTTCCACACCAGGCTTCGTCATCAGCGTCATGGCGGACCCTCCCGTTCAGACCAGCAGCGAAATGCCCGAGACCAGCAACAGCACCAGCAATACCACGCGGAAGCCCTGCGCCGGCAGCACCCGATACGCGCGCAGCCCCAGCCAGGTGCCCAGGACCAGCGCGGGCGTGGCGAGGGCGGCCAGCACCAGCGCCTCCAGCGTGAAGAAGCCGGTCAGGGCAAGCCCGACGCAGGTGATCGCCTGCATGAAGACGATGAAGGGCTGCATGAAGGCGCGGGCGCGGTCCTTCTGCCAGCCCTGGATATCCGCCCACATCGCCGGCAGCGCGCCGACGAAGCCGCCGATGCCCCCCAGGATGCCGCTGAGGAATCCCACCACGCCATCGGCCGTCCGGCTGCCCCGCACATCCGGCGGGGCCATGCGCAGCGCGATGCGCGCCAGCATGTAGCCGGCGTAGACCACCAGCAACACGCCCACGCCCGCCACGATCATCCGCGCCGGGCCGACCACCAGCACCAGGATGCCCAAGGGCAGGCCGGCCACCGCCACGGCCAGGAACAGCCGCATGCGCGGCCATTCGATGTGACGCCACAGCGCGGGCAGGCTCATGCCCTGCGAGATCAGGCTGCCCAGCACCAGCACCGGCGCGGTCACGCTCGGCGAGACTACGTGCAGCAGGATCGAAGCCGCCACCAGCACGAAGGCGAAGCCCGCCATGCCGGCGCAGAAGCCGGCGACGAAGACCGCCCCGGCAACGAGCGCGGCCTCAGACCACATTGAGCAGGAAGATCAGCCCGACCAGCAGGGCCACGCCGGCGGATACCGCCACCATGTCCTTCTGCCGCCGTCGCCAGCCGAGAAATTCCAGCGCCATGACGCGCAGCCCGCCGGCCAGATGCGCGGCCAGAAGCACGACCAGCACCGTCTCGGCCGCCTTTGCCAGCGGGTTGTCCGCCCAGCGCAGGAAGCCCTCGAGCCGTGCCTCGCTGGTGATCGCGCTGCCCAGCGCCCAGAAATGCAGCGGCAGGAACAGCGCGAGCAGCAGCCCCGACACGCGGTGCACCACAAAGGCCAGGTAGGTCGGATGCGATCGCGGCCGCAGGTCCATCACGCATACAGCCCGATGGCCGCCCGGATACCGAAGGCGGCCATCAGCAGCCCGATCCCCAGCCAGGCCAGGTCGGCACCGCGGCCGCGCAGGCCGATCGTCTCGGCGGCGATGTTGCGCAGCCCGATCGCGCCATGCAGCCCGGCCGCCAGCGCGAACACCACGTAGAACAGCAGCCAGGCTTCGTTGCCCTGGGTGCGATCCAGGATCTCGCGCGCGGTCAGCCCGCCGCGCACCGCGGTCACGATGGTCACCAGGTGCACCACCACCGCGATGCCCAGCAGCATCGCCGTGACGCGCTGCACGACCCACAGATGCACGCCCGGCGTTGCGGGACGCGGCCGACCCGCGCGCATGGCGTCGCCCTTCGTCGACGCGTCGCTCACCGTCGCCCCAGCAGCGTGTCCCAGAACAACGTCCGCTTCAGCCCGGCAATCGCCGAGGACGGGTCCAGGTTCTTCGGGCAGCGTTCCGTGCACGATTGCGTGGAATGGCAGGAATGGCAGCCGGCATCCCCCGCCACGGCATCGAGCCGTTCGGCACGCCCGCCGTCGCGCACGTCGTTCACCAGCGTCCAGGCGCGGTTCATCGCGGCGGGGCCGAGGTAGTCGCTGTTCCACGCGACCACATCGCAACTTGCGTAGCAGACGCCGCAGCCGATGCATTCGATGCCGGCATCCGCCTCCCGCCGCGCCTTGGAGGCCGGCGGCACCACCGCGAAATCCTCCGGCACCGCCCCTTCGGCCGCATCCTTCGGCTGGAAGGTGCCCCGCGCACGCTGCCACTTTTCGAAGAAGGGCGTGAGGTCGGCGGCGAGATCCCGGATCACCGGCAGGTTCGCGAGCGGCCGCAGTTCCAGCGCGCCATCCTCGCCGACCACCCGCTTCACATGCGTCCGGCAGGTCCAGCGCGCGCGCCCATTCACCGTCATCGCACACGACCCGCACATGCCCACACGGCAGGCGAAGCGATAGGCCAGGGAGGGATCGATCTCGCGCTGGATATGCGTGACCACGTCCAGCACGGTCTGGTTGGTGCCCGCTGGCACCTCGTAGCGCTGGAAGGCGTCGCCGCGCCACACGCTGACCTTGAGGCTGGCCGGCTCGGCCATGCGTTTCTCCCCTCGCTGCGCGCGAGACTACCGGCGCTGGACAGCCTGTCCAGCCCGTGGCGAGGTGCGCGCGACCATCGAAGGGGAGGAACATCATGGCCGAGACGATCCGCGGCGCGGACATCCTGGTGCAGGCGCTGAAGGTCGCAGGCGTGACCCGCATCTTCAGCCTCTCCGGCAACCACATCATGCCGGTCTACGACGCGCTGGTGGGCTCTGGCATCGAGATCATCCATGTCCGCCACGAGGCTGCCGCCGTGCACATGGCCGATGCCTGGGCGCGGCTGACCGGCGAATGCGGCGTCGCACTCGTCACGGGCGGGCAGGGGCATTCCAACGCGGTCGCCGCGCTGCCCACCGCGATGGCGGGCGAGGTGCCGGTGCTGCTGCTCTCGGGCCACGCGCCGCTCGGCGAACTGGGCCTCGGCGCCTTCCAGGAACTGGAACAGGCCCGCATGGCCGAAGCGGTCTGCAAGAAGGCGTTCACGGCATCCTCGCCCGCCGCGCTGGCGGATGAGGTCGCTGGCGCGATCCGCCTGGCGCGGTCCGGGCGCCCCGGGCCGGTGCACCTGTCGCTGCCGACCGACGTACTGGATGCGCGCATCTCGCCGCCCACGCTGCGCGGGCCGGCGGCCTATGCGGCGGCGCCCATGCCGTTGTCGGCCGACAGCGCCGCGGCGATCGCCCATGTCATCGGCCAGGCCGAACGCCCGGTGATCGTCGCGCCACCGGCGCTGTGCACGCCGTCGGGTCGCGCCGCGCTCTCGGCGCTGTCGGCGGCCTCCGGCCTGCCTGTCGCGGCCATGGAAAGCCCGCGCGGATTGGGCGACCCCTCGCTGGGTGCCTTCGCGCAGGTGCTGGCCGAGGCCGACCTTGTGGTGCTGCTCGGCAAGCCGCTCGACTTCACGCTGCGCTTCGGCCGCGCGCCGGCCATCGCTGCCGCCGCGCGCTTCGTCGTGGTCGATCCCGACGCGGACCTGCTGTCGCGCGCCGCGCGCAGCCTGGGCGAGCGCATCGCCATCGCCGCGCTGGCCGGGGCGGCGGAGGCGGTCGCGGCCCTCACGGCGAATGTCGCCCCCCACGGCAACACCGCCTGGGCACGGCGCCTGGCGCAGGCGATCGCATATCGCCCGGCGGCCTGGGACGCGCTGGCCGGCGCGCCGGAAGGGCCGATCCACCCAGCCACGCTGTGCCACGCGCTGCGCCCCTTCATCGCCGCACCCGACAGCGTGCTGGTGATCGATGGCGGGGAGATCGGACAATGGGCGCAGTCGATGCTCGGCGCGCCGGCGCCGCAGGAAGGAGCGCCGGCGCGCATCATCAATGGCGTGGCGGGCGCGATCGGCGCGGCCATTCCCTTCGCCTTGGCCGCGCGCGTGGCCCGGCCTGGCGTGCCGATCCTGTGCGTGCTCGGCGATGGCACCTTCGGCTTCCACATGGCGGAGTTCGACACGGCGCATCGCCACGGCCTGCCCTTCGTGGCGGTGGTGGGCAACGACGCGAAGTGGAACGCCGAGCACCAGATCCAGCTGCGCGAATACGGTGCGAACCGCGCGCATGGCTGCGAACTCGCACCCGGTACGCGCTACGACCTGGTGGTCGCTGCCCTCGGCGGCCACGGCGAATTCGTCACGCGGGCCGAGGATATTGCCCCGGCGGTGGAGCGTGCCTTCGCCTCCGGAAAGCCGGCCTGCGTGAACGTCGTGATCGAAGGCCAGGCCGCGCCCAGCATCCGCCTGGCCTGAACCGGGGCGCAAGACAGCCGGGCGGGCGGGCCAGGAGTGCCCGCCCGCGAACCGCGCGAATGGCATACAAATAGTTAACTTCAAAATATTCAAACAGGATATGCCCGGCCAGCTGCCGAGTACGATACATCAAAATACTTCATTTTTAGTATGCCCCAATCCTGCCGCATTGACTCGTGCGGCATTCCTGTCTGGCTGTTGTGACAATTTCTGTTTGATCTTTCGGTGGGGCTGTGATGATTGGGCCCCATGACGACCGCGAATGGATCGTCGGCACCCCCCTGCCGACGACATGTTGCGGCGCCCGCGCGCGTGATGCCGCGGGTCGCCCGTCCCTCCGGGATCCGGCTCCGCCGGGTCTGGGCCATGGCAGATCGACGGCGACGACGCCTGCTGTCGCCGGTCTTCGCAACCGTGCTGGTCGGCGCCTTGGCGCTGTCCACGGCCGCCTGCGCGCAGCATGAGCCGCTCGAGGACCTCGCACTCGCGGCACCCGCGCTGCGCGACACCTCGCCCCGCGGCGCCTGCCTCGAGGCGGCGCGCGAGGCCGAGCGCAAGCACGGCCTGCCCGAAGGCCTGCTGGTTGGCATCGCACTGAACGAAAGCGGGCTGCACGCGCATGCCCTCAGCATCCGCGGCCGCGCCTATTACCCCGACACGCGCGCGGAAGCCGTGCGCCTGATGCGCGCAGCCGGCGGGCGCGCCATGGCGGGCTGCGTGCAGGTCCATACCGGCGTGCATGCGCGCGGCGGGCAGGATTGGCCGCTCGACCCCTGGCGTGCCACCGATTGGGCCGCGGGCTACCTGCGCCAGCACTACGAGACCTATGGTGACTGGGGCCTGGCCGTGGTGCGCTGGCATGGCGGTTCGCCGCGCCAGATGACCCGCCTGGTCTGCCGCGTGCGCAGCAAGATCGACGTGGTGGCCCCCGACAGCGACCTGTTCAGCGAACGCTGCCGCGGCACCCAGGCGCAGATGGCGACCTTCCGCCGCAACGGTGCGGCGCTGCTGGAACTGGCCGAGGCGGCTAACTGACCCCCATGCCGGCCGCGCGCGCCAGCACGCGGTCGGTGAAGGCACCGGCGGCGCCGAGGTAGCCCGCCGGGTCCGTCATGCGCGCGATGGCGGCGGCATCGAGCTTCCCGGCCAGCCGCGCATCGCCCAGCAGGGCTTCGGTCAGGCTGCCGCCCTTGTCGCGCACGGTGTCGCAGGCGTCGTTCACGACGTGATGCGCCTCCATCCGACCGAGCACGGGCGCAAGGCCCATCATGACCGCCTCGCTCACGATCAGCCCGCCGGTGGCATCGAGGTTGGCGCGCATCCGCGCCGCATCCACCACCAGGCCTTCCGCGATGAAGCGCGCCTGCGACAGCGCGCCATGCGCCAGCAGGAAGGCCTGCGGCAGCGCGAGCAGTTCCGCCTGCCAAGGGCCGGTGCCGCGCTCGAGGTCCTGCGCCATCGCGCCCAGCATCTGCGGCACCAGCGCATGCACGCCGCGCGACTGGGACAGCACGTACTCACACGCGATCGGGTTGCGCTTCTGCGGCATGGTCGACGACCCGCCGCGGCCGAAGACATGCGGTTCGGACACCTCGCCATATTCGGTCTGCGACATCAGCATGACGTCGGTGGCGATCTTGGAGAGGTTGCCGCACAGGATGCCGAGCCAGCAGGTCGCCTCGTTCAGCCCGTCGCGCGCGACATGCCAGGGGATATCGGCCTCGGCCAGGTCTAGTTCGAGGGCCAGTTCGCGCGACACGTCCAGGCCCTGCGCGCCGAGGGACGCCAGCGTGCCCGCGGCGCCGCCGAAGGACAGGCGCAGCGCGCGTTCGCGTATGCGGGGCAGGGCATCGAGCGAGGCCAGCAGCGGCGACAGCCACACCGCCACCTTGTAGCCGAAGGTCACCGGCAGCGCGTG
The DNA here is from genome assembly GCF_022846615.1 of Roseomonas fluvialis. Taxonomy (NCBI): domain Bacteria; kingdom Pseudomonadati; phylum Pseudomonadota; class Alphaproteobacteria; order Acetobacterales; family Roseomonadaceae; genus Roseomonas; species Roseomonas fluvialis. The sequence continues at coordinate 3,138,818 of NZ_AP025637.1, read as the reverse complement.
CTGGAGATGCGTGCGCCCGGCCATCACCGTATCGCGGTGCGCCGCCGCCATGCGCGCGAGTGCGGCGTTGGTCGCGCGCAGGTCGACCTCGATCAGCGCGAGCCCGTCGCGGACCTGCAGCACCACCGCGGTGTCCATGATGTCCTGCGTGGTGGCGCCCCAATGCGTCCAGCGCCCGGCATCCGGGCCGGCCAGGGCGGTGAGTTGCTTCACCAGCGCCACCACCGGATAGCCGGTGTTGCGCGTGGCGGCCGCCATGGCGGTGCGATCGAGGCGCGAGGCATCCGACGCGGCCGCGGTGATGGCCGCCGCGGCCTCGGCCGGGATGATCGACAGCCGTGCCTGCGCACGGGCGAGCGCCGCTTCGACATCCAGCATCCGCTGCAGGAAGGCGTCCTCACCCATCACGGCCCGCATCGCGTCGGTACCATAAAGCGCGCCGAGCACGGCGCCGTCGGCGGGGTTCACGGGCATGGCGTTTCCTCTCGGTCGGTCGTGCTCGATGCGCGCGGTGGGGTGACATTGGCCGCCGCCGGCCGCGCGCGGTTGACCCAGGCGAAGACAAGGCTCGCCACTAGTCCGCCAACCGTCGCGGGCAATGCGACGAATGGATTGTATGTCCCAAAGCCGAAGGGCCCGGCGAATGCGCCGACGATGGGATAGGCCAACGCGGGCAGCCGCGCACACTGCATCAGCGGCAAAAGGATGAGCGTGACTGGAATCAGGTAGATCGAGCCAATGATGGCGCCGAACTTCAGCAGGTCCCGCAGGTCCGACTGCCCTGCTCCTGTCCGTTGGCCCGCCCAGTGGAATGCGAGCGTGCCGGCGAGCGCCGCCAGTGGCGTGACAAGGAGTCCCAATGCGAAGGGGCGGTTGCGGAACGCCGCGGCTTCCTTTGCCTCCTCACTCAGAACCACCTGCACGCGCATGGCGTCAGTACACCACCACCGAGCGGATCGACTTCCCCTCGTGCATCAGGTCGAAGGCGTGGTTGATCTCATCGAGCGGCATGGTGTGGGTGATCAGGCTGTCGATCTCGATCTTCCCTTCCATGTACCAGTCCACGATCTTCGGCACGTCGGTGCGCCCGCGCGCGCCGCCGAAGGCCGTGCCGCGCCAGTTGCGCCCGGTCACCAGCTGGAAGGGCCGCGTGCTGATCTCCTGGCCGGAGGCCGCCACGCCGATGATGATGCTCTCGCCCCAGCCGCGATGCGTGCATTCCAGCGCCTGGCGCATCAGGTGCACGTTGCCCACGCATTCGAACGAGAAATCGGCCCCGCCGCCGGTCAGGTCCACGATCGCCTGCACCACCTTGTCGCGGCCGACCGCGTCGGGGTTCACGAAGTCGGTCATGCCGAACTTGCGTGCCATTTCCTCGCGCGCGGGGTTGATGTCCACGCCGATGATCTTGTCGGCACCCACCATGCGCGCCGCCTGCAGCACGTTCAGCCCGATGCCGCCGAGCCCGAACACCGCGACATTCGCACCTGGCCAGACCTTTGCAGTGTTGATGACGGCGCCGATGCCTGTGGTCACGCCGCAGCCGATGTAGCAGATCTTGTCGAAGGGCGCGTCCTCGCGAACCTTCGCCAACGCGATCTCGGGCAGCACGGTGAAGTTCGCGAAGGTGCTGCATCCCATGTAGTGCATCACCGGCGCGCCGTCGCAGGAGAAGCGCGACGACCCATCCGGCATCACGCCCTTGCCCTGCGTCGCGCGGATCGCGGTGCACAGGTTGGACCGCCGCGACAGGCAGGTTTTGCACTGCCGGCATTCGGGCGTGTAGAGCGGGATCACGTGGTCACCGGGCTTGAGCGTGGTCACGCCCGCGCCCACGTCGCGCACGATGCCCGCGCCCTCATGGCCCAGGATGGCGGGGAAGATCCCCTCGGGGTCGGCGCCCGACAGCGTATAGGCATCGGTGTGGCACACGCCGGTCGCCATCACTTCCACCAGCACCTCGCCGGGCTTCGGCCCGCCGATCTCGATGGTCTCGATGGTGAGCGGCGCACCTGCTTTCCAGGCGACGGCGGCGCGGGTCTTCATGGGGCGCGGGACTCCGTGGGTTCGGCGCGCAGGATGGTCCGGCCGCGCGGGCGCGCGCAACCCGGTCAGGTCAGCGTGCGCACCACCGCCAGCGACAACCACGGAAACGCCACGCACAGCGCCAGCCGCACGAAATCGGTCAGCAGGTAGGGCAGCACGCCGCGATAGATCGCCCCGATCGGGACGTCTCGCGCCAGGCCGCTCACCACGAACACGTTCAGCCCGATCGGCGGCGCCGTCAGCCCGATCCCCACCACCACCAGCACCAGGATGCCGAACCAGATCGCCGTCTCCTCGGTGGTCAGCCCGAAATCGAGCGCGGTGATCACCGGGAAGAACACCGGCAGCGTCAGCAGCATCATCGCCAGCTCGTCCATCACCGCGCCGAGCACGATGTAGACCGCCAGGAACGCGATCAGTACGCCATAGGGCGGGAAGCCCTGCTCGCTTACCCACATCGCCAGCAGGTCCGGCGCCTGGGACAGGGCGAGGAAGGCGTTGAACACCTCCGCCCCCAGCAGGATGGCGAAGATCATCGCCGTCGTCTCGGCTGTGGCCTTCAACGCATCGACCACCTGGCGCGCGCCGAGCGTGCGCCGCGCGAGGCCCACCAGTAGCGTGGCGGCGCAGCCCACCGCCGCACTCTCGGTCGGCGTGAAGACGCCGCCATAGATGCCGCCCACCACCACCACCGCGATGGTCAGCACCGGGATCACGTTGCGCAGCGCGGCGGCGCGTTCGTCGGGGGCCACGCGCGGCCCGGCGGGGCACAGGGCGGGACGCAGCCGCACCAGCACCGCGATGGTCGCGATGTAGAAGCCCGTCGCCATGAGACCGGGCACCAATGCGGCCATGAACAGCCGCGCGATGTTCTGCTCCGTGCTGATGGCATAGACCACCAGGATGACCGAGGGCGGGATCAGAATGCCAAGCACGCCGCCCACCGCGACGGTGCCCGCCGCAAAACCCGGCGCCGTGCCGTAGCGCCGCAGTTCCGGCAACGCCGCGCGCCCCATCGTCGCGGTGGTCGCGACCGAGGACCCGCACACCGCCCCGAACCCCGCGCAGGCGCCGATCACACCCATCGCCAGCCCGCCGCGCTTGTGCCCCACCAGCGCATTCGCCGCCACGAACAGATCCCGCGCCAGCCCGCCGCGTTCGGCCAGCGCCCCCATCAGGATGAACAGCGGGATCACCGACAGCGTGTAGTTCGCGAACAGGAAGAACGGCGTGGTCTTGAGATACGCCAGCAGCCGCGTCCCATCGACGATGTGGACATAGCCCGCGCAGCCTACCAGAAGCATCGCGAGGCCGATCGGGCAGCGCAGCGCCAGCAGCCCCAGCAGCGCCGCGAAGCCGATCCCGGCGACGACGAATTCCTCCGCCATCAGCCGCGCCCCCGCGCCAGCCGCGCCACCCAGTACAGCGCTGCCAGCCCCGTTGCCGCGAAGCCTGCCGCTCCCAGGCCGATCGCCCACCAGATCGGCACCGCGAGCAGCCCGATCGTCGTGGTGTGCGACGCCAGCGCCTCGGCCGCGCCCACTGCCATGCGCTCGGCCAGCACCAACGCCACCACGCCCCACACCAGGTTCCAGAAGCCGTCGATGGCGTCGTTCACGCGGGCCGGCAGCCAGGTGGTGAAGCTGTCCACGAAGATGTTCGCACGCATCAGCGTGCCCTGCGCCAGGAAGCCGAGCACCGCCAGACCGCCACCGATCTGCACCAGCTCGATATCGCCCTTGATCGGCGCCCCCGCCAGCCAGCGCAGCAGCACCGATGCGCTGACCATGAAGGCCACACCCAGCAGCGCGGCGCCGCCGGCCAGCGCGAAGCCGGTCGCGATGCGCGCGACCGGTCCGTGCGGTGCCTGCGTGCTCAGCTCACGCCCTGCCCGTGGCGGGCGACCAGCGCGCGGGTTTCCTCGACCAGCGCCGCACCGTCGATGCCGCGCTCGCGCATCGCCGAGATCCAGGTGGCCGTCACCGGTGCGGTCGCCTCGCGCCAGCGCGCGGTCTCGGCGACGCTCAGTTCAGTGATGGCATTGCCGCGGCGGCGGACCATCTCCTCGACCACCGGCCCCTGGTCGTCCCAGACCTTGGCGGCCATCTCGGCCGCCACAGCGCCGGAATTGGCGTCCAGCACGCGCTTGAGGTCGGGTGCCAGGCCTTCGTAGCGCGCCTTGTTCATCGCCAGGATGAAGGACGCCGAATAGAAGGTCGGCGTGCCCGGGATGCCGACATGGTTGCGCACCATCTCGTGGATGCGGATGGCAGGCACGACTTCCCAGGGCACCACCGCGCCGTCGATGACGCCCTGGGACAGTGCCTCGGGCACCTGAGGCACCGGCAGGCCGATCGCGGTGGCACCCAGCGCCTTCAGCGCTTCGCCGGCCTGGCGCGTGGGGAAGCGCAGCTTCAGGCCGCGCATGTCGTCCATGGTGCGCACCTCGCGTCGCGCATGGATCAGCCCGCCATCATGCGCCCAGGCCGTGATGATCTGCGTCTCGGCGAAGTCCGGGCGCATGTGCCGGTCGAACAATTCCCAGGTGACGCGCGCGTTCACGCTGGCGCGCTTGTGCGCGATGAACGGCAACTCGATCACCTCGATGCGCGGGAAGCGGCCCGGCGTGTTGCCCGGCAGCGTCCACACGATGTCCGCCACGCCATCGCGCGCCTGGTCGTACAGCTGCGGTGGCGCGCCGCCCAGCTGCATGGACGGGAAGATCTGTATGCGCAGCCGGCCGCCGGATTCGTCGCGCACCTTGTTGGCCCAGGGCATCAGGAAGTGCCGGTGCACGTTGGACACCGCCGGCAGGAAATGGTGCAGCCGGAGCGATACCTCCTGCGCGGCGGCGCGGCGGGGGGTCAGCAGCGCGGGTGTGGCCAGCGCGGCGCCGGACAGCAGCAGGCGGCGGTGCAGCATCGGATCGTTTCCCTGATTTGAAGCCTTGCCGGGATGAGGCCCCCGGTTCACGCCGGTTTCAAGCGAAACCGCACGCCGCGCAAGGTCCCTTTCCGCCGCCTAATCCAGCCGCGCGGCAAGCAGGTGCAGCCCGCGCGCCGCCGCATCCGGTTCGGCCATTGTGTGTGGAATGCCGAAGGCGTCCAGCGCCGCGGCGTAGCGTGAGGTCAGCCGCTCCGCCCCGATCAGGATGACGGGCGGCGCTACCCCAGCCTCGAGCGCGGCCGCGACCTCGTGCCCGATCAGCAGGCCGGACAGGAAGGACGTGCCCTCGTCCTCGCCCACTTCGTCGAACAGGGCGGCGGCGCGCAGGCCGAACAGGTGGTGCAGCAGCCCGCCGCCCTGCTTGGCGCGGGCCACGCCGCGCGCGAACCCCACGGCGTCATAGGGGGCATGGGCATCGACCATGCGCGCCAGGATGGTGTGCTGCGACAGGGCCGCGAAGGCTTCGCCGCTCAGATGCGTGGTGAAGCGGGTAACGGCGCCGCCCGCCAGGCTCGCCCATTTGGAATGGCTGCCCGGCAGGCAGACCGTCGCCGCTTCGGTGCCGAGCGCGGCGCCCAGGATCTGGGTTTCCTCCCCGCGCATCACGTCGGGTACGCCGTGCGGGTCGCGCCAGGACAGGCCCGGGACAATACGCACCCGCGCATCGGGGAAGGGCACCGTGACCGTCGCCGCGGCCAGGCCGGCCAGGTCGGCGGGGCAGGGCAGGTAGGGCGCTTCCTGCCAGCCATGACGACTGCCGGCCATGCCGCACACCATCACCCGGTCCACGCCGGCCGCGATCCAGTCGCCCACGACGGCCCGCAGCGCATCGGGGAAGCCCCCAGGCTCGATGCTCAGGATGCCGCGGGGCGTTTCGCGCCGCGTCAGGATGGTCCCGTCGGCTGCCAGCCGATAGGCGCGCAGTGTGGTCGTTCCCCAGTCGATTCCGATCATTCGCGTTCCTCAGCCCCGCCCATCGCAATGCCTCAGTCGGGGGGGCTGGTGCAACCATCGCTTGCGTGTGCTGCCACCCGGGCCGAACATCCCGCCGCCGGGCCATCGAGGCGGAGGAAACACCCATGAGGTCAAGGCTGCTCGGCGGCGGCGCGCTGGTGCTTGCGCTCGCGCTGACCGTCCCGGCGACCGCGCAGATCGCGGTCTCGGGCAACGACAACAGGCGACGGCTGGACAACGGCGTGAACCGTGTGGTGCCCAACGCACCGGCGGACAGCATCACCATCATCGACCTGAACGGGCGCGCGCCGCGCGTGCTGGGGGAGGTGGCGCTGTCGCATTCCGTCGTGGGCCCGCCGACCTCGGTCGCGATCACGCCGGACGAACGCTTCGCCATCGTCACCTCGGCCGAACGCCTCGACCCCGCCGACCCGACCAAGGCCGTGCCGGACAACCGCGTCCAGGTGGTCGACCTGCGCGCCACGCCGCCCCGCGTGACCCAGACAGTCGAGGCCGGTGCCGGCCCCTCGGGCGTGTCGGTCAACCGGGCGGGCAACCTGGTGCTGGTGGCGAACCGCAATGCCGGCACGGTCAGCGTGTTCCGCCTGGCGAACGGCACCCTCACGCCGGTCTCGACGGTCACGGTCGGCAATGCGACCTCCTCGCCTGCGCATGTGCAATTCACCCCGGATGGCCGGCGCGCGCTGGTGACGCGCGACGATGCCGCGGCGTCCTTCGTCAGCGTGCTCAACATCGATGGCGAGACGGTCACCAAGACCGATCGCGACATCACCGCCGGGCTGCGCCCCTATGGCATGGGCATCACGCCGGACGGGCGCTGGGCCGTCGCGGCCAATATCGGGCGCGGCGGCGGGGACAACGACACGGTCACGCTGATCAACCTGCAGCGCGAACCCTACCTGGCGGTGGATACGGTGTCGGTCGGCCCGACGCCCGAGGGCATTCAGGTCAGCCCTGACAACCGCCACGTGGCGGTCACCATCCACAACGGGTCGGCGCGCCCGCAGGGCCATCCGCTGCGCGGCCGCGGGCAGCTGGTGATGCTGCGCATCGACAATGGCCGCTTGCGGGAGGTGGCGCGCGCGCCGATCGGCGACTGGGCGCAGGGCATCGCCTTCTCACGCGATGGGCGAACGGTGCTGGTGCAGAACATGGCGGACCGCAATATCGCGGTGTTCCGCTTCGAGAACGGGCGGCTGCGCGACACCGGCCAGCGCATCGCGACGAATGGCGGCCCGGCGGCGATCCGCACGGCGGATGCCCCGCCGGCGCCGCCGCAGCGGCGCAATTGAGGCCAGGCCGGGGCGCCGTGCTGCGGCGTCCCGGCGTTTCTGGCTCACATCGCGCGGAGGTGGAGCGTTCCCATCATGCAACGCGCTGCCGCGGCACGATCATGATCAGCATCACCCCGGCAAGCCCCACCAGCGCGGCCACCGCGACCGGAATGCGGTGCCCGCCCAGCGCTTCGACGGCGAAGCCGGCCGCGAGCGGCGCCGCCAGGACTGCGACCGCCCGGCTGGTATACAGCAGCCCGATCACGGTGCCGGCGCCCTGGCGTCCGAACTGGTCCGCGGCGAAGGCCGGCAGCAGCGCGATGAACCCGCCGTAGCTGGCTCCGAACAGGATTGCGAAGGCGATCAGCGCCGGAGGTGACGCGGCCATCGCCCAGAGCGTCGTTGCCGCGACAAGCGTCATCGCGCTGCCGAGGAACATGAACCGCCGCCCCGCGACATCCGCCAGCGCCCCCAGCACGAAGCGGCCCGCCATGGAGGCGATCCCGATCATCGCGAGCAGGCCCAACGCATCCGCCCTGTTCAGCCCGAGGTCCTGCGCCGAGGACACCAGGTGCGAGAACGGCAGGACCACCGTGACCGAGACCAGGAGCACCCCAAGGTAGAGCGTCACGAATCCCCGCCCGGAGACGGCCTTCGCGCCGGGAGCGACGTTCAGCCTCTGCGCGCCGATCTCGCGGGCCGAGGCCTGCAGCGCGGTTGCGCCGCGCCGTGGCGGCATGCCGGGCATCAGCATGGCCCCCGCCAGCCCGACGATGCCGGCACCGATGCCCGAGGCGGCGAAGGCGAAGCGCCAGTCGCCGAAGGCACTCAGCAGTTCCGCCATCGGCAGCACCATGGCGGTGCCGACGCCCGATCCCGCCGCTGCGATACCCGAGGCGAGGCCCCGCCCGACCGTGAAGCTGCGTTGCACCGCGGCAATGGCCGGGACATACGCGAAGCCGGTGCCCAGGCCGATGACCACGCCGTAGCAGATCACGACCTCGGTCATGCTGCGCGCCGCGGCAGCGGTGGCGAGGCCGAGTGCCACCATCGCCATGCCCATGATGGCGAGCGGTCGTGGCCCGAAACGGTCCGCCAACGGCCCGCTGTAGCCGCTCACGGCGAAACAGCAGGCGCTTGAGAGCGCGAAGACCAGGGCGGTGGAGGCGCGCGAGCCGCCAAAGGCCGCCGCGAGGTCGTCGGCGAAGGCGGCGTAGGAATAGATCGCGCCGAACCCCACCATGTTGAGCAGGAACGCACCGGCCAGGAGACGCCAGCCCAGGACGAATTCCTGCGACTTCGCATCGCGCGCCGCGGGCGCGACGGTGGCCGCAAGCGCGGCATGCCGGTCCATGGTGTCGACCTGCAGGCTCACAGCCCACCCCACGACAGGGCGAACGCGAAGAAGGACGCCACCTCGGTGGCGCTGAGGGCGGTGAGGGCCGGCCAGGGCCGGATGCGCACGCGGCCGGCGTCCCCGGGCGCCGGGTAGAGCCAGGGCGCCAGCGGCTCTGCGGAGGGGAAGTCCCAGGCATAGCTTGCGCCGCGGAACATCACGCGGCGGGTCGGCGCGCCGCCGGCCAGCCGCTGCGCGAGCGCGACGCAATCAGCCTCGGCATTCGCCGGGTCCTCCGCGCCGTGCAGCAGCAGTAGGCCGCCGCGCGACGGCGCCGCGGGCAGGTCGCGCAGCAGCCCCGCGCAGCCGGGATAGAGAAGCGCACGCGCCGCGAAGGCATCCTGATCCACGGTGGCGAGCATCGCCGCGCGCGCACCGCCACCGAAGCCGAGCAGCCCGATGCGCGCCGGGTCGACACCCGGATGGGCGCGCAGCGCCGCCACGCCACGGCGCACCACCTCGGCGTCCGGCTCGTCCGGCTCCGGCGCGATCTCGAGCACCAGCAGCCCTGCCGCGGCGAGTTGCTCGACATAGGGCAGGCTGCGCTGGTCGGGCCCGAGCGTGTCGTGCACCAGCAGCACCGCCGGCATCGTACCGGTGGCTGCCGGTGCCGGCGGCAGCGTCATCAGGCCGACCGGCCCGGCCGGATCCTCGATCGAGACTGGCTGGCCGAGTTCCTCCGCCGAGAGGCGCGCCGCGACCGGCTGTGCCCCGAGCGCAAGGAGCACGAGCGCGACCGCGCCGCGTGCCGCGCCCCGCCCGCGGCCGCCGCTCCGGCGCGCGTTTACGCGGGCCGGAGCGGCGCCCGAGGGCCCGTTGCCATCCTGAATTGTGGTCGAGGGGATCATCACACGGCGATGAAACGCGTTGAGGCTTGCCCGGGGAAACCCTGGCGGCGTAACTTCGCGATCACGGCGCTGTGTTTTCTGCGCGATCTGTCCGAAGGTCGCGCGTCCCGTATCTCCGTATCTGATCGAGGTGCGCGTGGATCACGATCGTCGAGCCCACGGCAGCGAGCCACCGCACGGTGCCCTCGCTTTCGACGTTTCCCGCCTGCCGACCTTCAACGTGGTGCAGGCGGCGGATCCGGCGGAGCTGGACAGCCAGTCGCGCGTGAGCGACCGCTTTCCGACGCCGAGCCGCATGTACAAGTACCGGCTGCGGGACCGCGCGCTCTGGCGCATGCGCTTCGACGCGCCGATCTTCGGACTCGCCATTCGCTGCGCCGGCGGGATCCTGGCAAGCCATGGCGAGAACCGCTTCGCCACAGATATCGCCATCGACGGCGAGGCAGATGACTATTACGGCTTCGCCACGATTCAGCGCGGCCGCATGACGCTGGTCCAGAACGGGGACGAGGCGACCGGGTCCGCGGACCATGGCCTCGCCTACCGCACGGGCGCCGACACGCGGTTCGCGATGGGCGATGAGTGCCTGCGCACCAATGTCTTCCTCAAGGTCGGGGAGGTCACGCGCGTGCTGGAGCACCTGCTCGATGCGCGGCTGCGCGAGCCGCTGCAATTCCGGCCCACCGTCGATTGGACCGACGGGCTGGCAGCCAGCCTCCGGCGGCAACTCGATGTCGTGATGGAGGAATTCGGGCGACCGGACGGCATGGCGGACAATGCCGTTGCACTGGCCTCGATGACCGACCTGCTGACGCGGCTCGTGCTGGTCGCGCTGCCGCACAACCATTCGGACCAGCTTGGGGCCGGGAAGGCGGGCGCGATCCCGGTCTATGTCCGGCGGGCCGAGGACTTCATGCGCGCGCAGTGTGCCGAACCGCTGCGCATGGTCGAGGTCGCCGCCGCCGCCGGCTGCAGCGTGCGCACGCTGGAGGTGGTGTTCCGGCAGTTCCGCGGCACGTCGCCGCTCGGCGCGCTGCATGGCATCCGGCTGGAGCAGGTGCGTCGCACCTTGATCGACGCCGCGACTGATGAGCCGATCATCGCCATCGCGCGACGCCACGGCTTCACCAATCGGTCGCGCTTCGTGGCCGCCTACCGTCGGCGTTTCGGCGAGTCGCCATTCGACGTGGTGCGGCGCGCGTCACGGTCCTGAGCGCCGCGCCAGGTGCCGCCCGCCCGCGGCATCAGCCTGGCGGGGCGGCCTCCATGCCCGCCGCCCGCAGCGCACCCCACAGCGCCACCGCCACCGAATCCAGCACCGGGATGCCGGTCTCGGCCCGCACCAGGCGCGCGGCTTCGAGCCCGCGGAAATTCGTGCAGTGGATGGCGATGGCGTCGCAGCCCTCGGCTGCGACCTCGCGCACCAGGCGGGTCACGGTCGCATCGGCGTGCTCGGCGAAGGAGTAGTTGCCGGGATCGTCCAGGTGGCGTTCGGCGGCGGGTTCGAAGCCCTCGGCGCGCAGGTTCGCCAGGATCGCGGCCTGCACGCTGGCCAGGTAGGGCGTGACCAGCCCGATGCGGCGCGCGCCCAGCGCGCGCAGCGCGTCATGCAGCGCCAGCGTGGCGGTGGTGCAGGGCAGGCCCGTCGCTTCGGTGATGGCCGCGCACAGCACGCGGTCGGCATCGAGCCCCAGCCAGGATCCGGACGTGCCGTTCCAGCAGATGGCGTGCACCTTCGCATCGGCCAGCATCTCGGCCGCCGCGACCATCGGCGCCGTGTCGAACTGGCCGGTCGACCCGCCATCGAGCGTGATGGACAGAACCCGCAGCCGCTGGAAATGCGCCGTCACGCCGGGCGTGTCCGCCAGCAGGGCATAGGTCGCGGGTTCCAGCACCGTGTTCGACGACGGTGTGAGCATCCCCAGGCGCAAGGCCGTCATCCCCCGGTCGCAAGCCGCGGGTCGTTCTGCCCGCGCGTGGCCCAGCCGGTTGTGCGTTCCTCGATCGACGCCGCCACCCAGTACATGCCCACGCCCATGATCCCCGTGACGATCAGGCCGGCGAAGACCAGCGGCACGTCGAAGCGGGAGGAGGCGACCAGCATCAGGTGCCCGATGCCGACATTGGCGGCGACCGTCTCGCTGATGATGGAGCCCACGAAGGCGACGGTGATCGCGACCTTCAGCGACGCGAAGAAATACGGCATGGCCCGCGGCAGCCCGACCTTCGTGATGATGTCGCGCGGCTTCGCGCCCAGCGCGCGCAGTACGTCGCGCAATTCCGGTTCGACCGTCGCGATCCCCGTGGCCACGTTCACCACGATCGGGAAGAAGGAGATCAGGAAGGCGGTCAGCACCGCCGGCCAGAAGCCCGCGCCGAACCAGATCACCAGGATCGGCACCACCGCCACCTTGGGCACCGAGTTGAACGCGATCAGCAGCGGATAGAGCCCGCGATAGACCAGCACCGACGACCCGATCGCCACACCCAGCAGCAGCCCGAAGATCACCGCCATGAGGAAGCCGACCACCGTGGTCTGCAGGGTTGCCCAGGAATTCGTCAGCAGGGGGCTCCACCACTTCACCATGCTCTCGGCGATCACCGTCGGCGCCGGCAGGATGAAGACAGGGATGTCGAAGACGCGGCAGGCGACCTCCCAGACCAGGAACATGCCCGCGATGACCAGCCAGGGCAGCGCAGTCTCGAGCCGACGGCGGCGGCGGGCGGCCTCGGCCAGGGCTTCGGCGGAACGGGGCGCGGCCATCAGGCGGCCTCCGCCTTGCGGGCATCGGAGATTCGCTCGCGCAGTTCATGCACGATCGCCTGGAATTCCGCGGTGTAGGTGATGTCGAGGCTGCGCCGCCGCCCATACGGCACGGTGCGCTCGGCGATGATCCGCCCGGGCCGGTTCGACATGATCAGCACGCGGTCCGACAGATACACGGCCTCCTTGAGGTCGTGCGTCACCAGGATGACGGTGGGCTTGCGGGCGATCCAGACATCCTGCAGCACGTCCCACAGGTCCTCGCGCGTGAAGACATCGAGAGCGCCGAAGGGTTCGTCCAGCATCAGCAGCCGCGGGTCGTGCACCAGGGCGCGGCACAAGGATGCGCGCTGCTGCATCCCGCCGGAAAGCTGCCAGGGGAACTTCGCCTCGAACCCCGCCAGTCCGACCAGTTTCAGGAGTTCGCGCGCCTTGTGTTCGTAGTGGCCGCGCTGGCTGCGCAGCTGGCGTCGATGCGGCTGCACCACTTCCAGGGGCAGCATCACGTTGTCCATGATGTTGCGCCAGGGCAGCAGGGTCGGGTTCTGGAAGGCCATCCCCGCGATCGAGAGCGGGCCGGCCACTTCCTGCCCATCGACGATGACGGTGCCCTCGGTCGGCGGCCAGAGGCCCGTGACCAGGCGCATCAGCGTCGACTTGCCGCAGCCCGACGGGCCGACCACGGCGACGAATTCGCCCTCCGCCACGTCCAGGCTGCAGCCGCGCAGCGCCAGCGTGCCCTCCACGCCGCCATAGCGCATGGCGACGCCGTCGATCTGCACGAAGGGGGGCGGGATGGCGTTCATGCGATGACCCTGGGGCTGGGACGGGCGTCTGTGCGGCAGGCGAGGCATGTCACGCGAGGCACATATCGTGCCGCGCAACGCGGTGCCGCGCGGCGGCCGGGCAATGCACCGCAGGCGCCGCCGATCCGCCGGTGCCGCGGGCACAGCACCCACCCGCCCGGCGAGCGACCAGGGCAGGGCCGGGACCGGCCCCGCGACCCGGCGCGCGGGCGGTTCCTCAGATGCGCCGGTCGGCCGCCGGCGGCAGGAAGTCTGTCGTGTAGATCTGCGCCGCCTGCAGCCGCGGCGTGAGGTTGTACGCCTGCTCCACCGCCACGATGCCGGCCTGCAGCCGCGCCGGATCAACCGCCGAAATGCCGTTGGCCCGCACATTGTCCGTCAGGATCACGCGCTCGAGGTTGAGCTCGTGCCGCTCGCGCTCCAGCGCCACGTCGGTCAGGGGTTCGACGCGCTTCAGCACGTCCAGCATCTCGGTCCCGTTCCTGATGGTCTCGATATAGGCCTTCATCAGCGCGGCCGTGGCACCGCGCACTGCCTCGGGGTTGCGCTCGAGGAAGGCGCGGGTGGTCAGGATCGCCCCGCCATACAGGTTCAGCCCGTGGTCGTAGTACATCATGATGCGCTGCTGGTTCATCGCCATTCCGATACCCTTGAGCGCCAGCGCCGATGTCGTCACGAAGCCGGTCACGCCATCGGCCTCGCGCCGCACCAGCATGGGCTCGCGCAGCGCCGGCGTGACCGAGAGGAAGGTCACCTTCGACGCATCGATCCCGGCCGCGCGGGCGAAGGCCGGGAACAGCTGCCGCCCGGCGTCGAAGTCGGGTGCCGCGAGCCGCTTGCCTTCAAGGTCCTTCGGCGTGCGGATCGGCCCGTCGGCGCGCACGATGGCGCAGAGCGGCGACCGGTCATGCAGCACCGCCACGGCGACGATCCCGCGGTCGGGGTTCTCGGCCATGAAGCGGATGGTCGGGTTGATGTCGGCGTAGCCCATGTCGTAGCTGCCGCCGGCGAGTGCGACCGGCACCGCGCCACCGCCCTGGCCGCGATCGACCTGCACATCGACGCCGGCGGCGCGGAAGTAGCCCTTCTCGCGCGCGACCAAGGCGAAGGCGTTGGGCGACTGGAAGGCCCAGTCGAGCATCAGGCGCACGCGCGGCGCCTGGGCGCGGGCGGCCATCGGGGCGGCCAGCGTGCCGCCGGCGGCGAGCAGCGCCGCGCGCCGGGTGAAGCCATGGACCATCACATCGTCTCCCATGCGGCCGGTTGAGCCGGCCCATGCGCTTTCCTGGGGCATGAGCGGGGTGCTTCGCAAGGGCGGGCAGCGGGGGCGCCGCGAAATGATCGGCCATGGCGGGCGGCCCTGCCCAATCCGCGGGCGGGTGGTGCCTGTTCCCGCGCCCGCGCGGATCACCCCACGGTGCCGTAGTCGGCCAGTTCCGGGCGCATCGCCTCGATCACGAAATCCACGAAGGCGTCGGGCGCATCGAGGAAGAACTCCCGGTCGGAATAGGCCCCCACCTCGGCCGCCAGGCCACGCGCCTGCAACCATTCCGCCAGCGCCTCGAGGTCTTGCCGCGGCGTCTCGCTGAGGAAGGCGACTTGGGACCGTTGCTTGTCGGCATCGCGATTTGCGGTCTCGCTGCGACTGAACTGCAGGTCGACGGTGGCACCGGTCTGGCGCAGCCAGATCGAGCGTTCGGTCCGCCGCAGCACGACGAAGCCGAGGCGTTCGGTCAGCATCGCGACGATGGTCTCGAAGTGCCGGGGGTCCAGGCGGTTCGCGACATGATTGAAGATCATTCGGCAAGTCCATGTTCTGATTTATATATCTCGGCCGACAGTCGCGCCGCCTTGCGCGGCGGGAAGCCGCTGCGGTCGCGGGCCATCGCGTCCGCACGCCATGGCGCCAGTCCAACCCGAAGCGCGGGCGGGCGGCGCTCTGGGTCCAGGCATGCCAAGTCCAGGATGGTGCGAAGTCCCGGTGCCATCGTGGCACGCGCCGCGCCAGGTTGGCGCCAGCCTGGGCGCCCTGCCGGTGGGGGGTCAAGGCCGGCGGCGCCCGGTGGTCGGTCCCGTGCCGGACGCGACCTGCGTCTCAGGGCGGGTCCATGAAGGCCGAGGCGGCCGAGGCGCGCGCCAACAGGGACCGCATCGCCGGGTTTTCGTGCCCCTCATGCGCCGTCAGCGCATCCATCGGGCAGAAGTATTCGTGCGGATGCGGCATCTGGTGCCGTGCGAAGCCCTGGTAGTGGTCGCGCTGCAGGCCATAGAGCACCCGCAGGTCGCGCACGGGCAGCGTCAGTGCGGCGGTGGGCTCGCTGGCCAGGAACGGAATGATCAGCCAGCGCGGCGTGCTGTCATTGGCCTGGAGCGGCGCCAGCAGCCAGGGCAGCGGGCAATGCGCCAGCAGCGAGATGGTCGACGGCGCGAAGCGTGACCGCTTGTCCAGCAGGTTCTGGAAGGTCGAGCATGCCTCGATGCAGAGGATGTCCGCGTAGGGATCCTCGGCCGTGCCGCCGAAATGCAGCCAGAGCCCGTCCGGGATGGTCCGCATGCGGTCCGATCCGGGGATCTTGAGGTAGGGCTGCGCGACCGGTTCCCCATCACTCGGTCGGCCGCGTAGCCAGGCGCCCTCGGTGCCGAGGCTGGATGCCCCGGGCGGGCGTTGTGGCCAGGTCTTGAGCCGGTCGCGAATGATGGTGTCGAGACGGGCTGGGCGGCGCTCCAGGCGGCGGATTTCACTCATGACAGGAATGTATGACCCCAAATATCAACCTATTGGCGAATAAAGATGGGGTGTCGCTCGCCGGGCAAGCGAAAAGCGTATTTCTCGCGGAGCGAAAACGAAAATTGACGAAGGAAAAACGCGAATCAAATGGTGCCTGTCGGGGGTTCTCTTAACCTTCCATCTGAGCGCGGCGCGGTAAATGACTCAGTTGAGTCCCGTTTTGGCGCACCGCCCAGACGCAGCCGCGAAAACTCCCTGTCAGGCCGGCTGGACATGCCAAGCACCGTCCTGCCCACCTGACAGGTGAGTGCGGCCGTTACTCTTTCGGCGCCTTCGGACCGGCCGAAATCCGGTCGGTCAGCGCCAGCACCAGTGCCCCCACCAGGAACATGGCGTGCAGCCCCATCGCCCAGGCCAGCGTCCGGTCGGAATAGCTGTCGGCCCGCAGGAACTGCTGCAGCAGCTGGATCGAGGAAATCGCGACGATCGACCCCGCCAGCTTCACCTTCAGGTTGCCCGGGTCGAGCTTGCGGATCCAGGCCATGCCGCTTGCCTTGCCCTCGTCGAAGGGCGCCACCAGGCTGTCCCAGGACGCCAGGATCACCATCACCACCAGCGCCGCCACCAGCGTCCAGTCGAGCAGGTGCAGCAGGTCGAGCAACGCCTGGTCCTCGGGCGCCGAGAATACCCCGGTGCCGAACTTCACCAGCTTGGTCACGAAGCGCGCGGCGAACAGCGCCAGCGCCACGGTCATCCCGATCAGGAAAATCGCGGCGAGCCAGCGGCTCGCGAGAATCACGCTGGATAGAATCGGGCGCATGGGCTGAACCTCCGCGCCGGCTTATGGCCGAACTTCAACCGTGGAGGAAATAACCCATGCCGATCCGGCGACTGGCGGAGGAACAGCGCCTGTCGGGCGCCGTGGTGGCCGGCGGCATGGTCTGGCTGGCCGGCCAGGTGGCTGACGACGCCACCCTGGATGCCGAGGGCCAGACGGCCGACATCCTGGCCCAGATCGACGCCCTGCTGGCGGAAGCGGGCACGGACAAGCGCGCCCTCGTCAGCGTGACCGTGGTGCTGGCGGACATCCGCGACGCCCCGGCCATGAACCGCGCCTGGGATGCCTGGCTCGACCCTGGCCACAAGCCCGCGCGCATGACCATCGAGGCCCCGCTGGTCGACCCGTCCTGGCGGGTCGAGATCACCGGCGTCGCGCTGGCCCCCTGACCATGCCGCAGGGCGCCCGCCCGGTCCTGCCCGAGGGCTGGCTGCGATCGGTCGCCATGACGCTGGGCTTTGGCCTGGTCGTCGCCGGCGGACTGGCCGACCAGGGCACCGTCTTTCCCTTCCTGGTCATCGGCGTCGCGGCGCTCGGGCTCGGCACGCTGTATCTGCTGTTCCCGCATGGGCTGCACTTCGCCTTCGGCACCAGCGCCGGCCTCGCGGTCTATGCCTGCCTGTTCGCCGTGATGGGGCGCGCGGCCTTTCCGGAGGCGCCGCAACCGGCCCGCGCGCTGGCGTTCCTGCTGCCGGTGGCGTTCTTCCTGGCAGCCGTGTGGTGGCGCCGCCGATCCCTGCGCCTGGTGGCGGAGGCGGCACGGCCCTTCGACCTGGGGCACCTGCCGCGCATGGCGCGCTGGCTGATCCCGGTCTGGGCGGTGGGTGCCTTCTCGCTGGCCTTGCCGGTCAACCGCCTGCCGGTCTTCGACCAGGGCGCGGGGCTGGTCGCCGCGATGCTGGTCATCTCGGTGATCGTCGCCGCGTCGGTGCGCACGGTGGTGCTGCTGCTGACCGACATGGCGCTGATCACCGAGGAACTCGCCGGGCGCGCCGCACGGATGCTGGTGCCGGTTGTGGCGTTCCTCGCGATGTATGTGATGCTGGTGATCCTGTTCGCCTGCTTCTACCGGATCGCGCAGGGGCTCTCGATGGTGCCGCTGTTCCACGGGCCGCAGGGGCCGGTGCCGCTACCTTTCCCGGATGCGCTGTATTTCTCCCTGGTGACCCAGGCCACTGTCGGGTACGGCGACGTCACGCCACATGACGATGGCATCCGGCTGCTCGCCTCGCTGCAGGTGGTGGCGGGCCAGGTGCTGCTGCTGTTCGGCTTCGCCGAGATCATGCGCACCCGGCGTGTGCTGGGCGCGGAACCGCCCCCGAAGCGCCCCGGTCCCGCCGGCGACTAGGCGGCTTTCCGCCGCAATCGGAGACCAGCATGACCAGACTGCACAAGGACACGAGACGGACATGGTGACCCCCGAATTCTGGCGCGGCCGGCGGGTGCTGGTGACGGGGGGCGCGGGCTTCCTGGGGTCGAACCTGTGCCATGCCCTGGCTGGGCTTGGTGCGCGTGTCACCGCGCTCGATGCCATGATGCCCGATGGCGGCGCCTCGGCCCGCAACCTCGAAGGGGCGGGCGTGCTGCTGGTGCGCGGGGACATCCGCGACACCGAGCTCCATTCCCTGTGCGAGGGCGTGGACGTGCTGTTCAACATGGCCGCCCAGACCTCCCACATGGGCGGCCAGAAGGACCCGGTCGCCGACATTGCCATCAACGCAGTGGCACAGGTCCGCCTGATCGGCGTGATGCGCGAGGTCGCGCCCAAGGCGACCGTGGTGCACGCCTCGACCCGCCAGTTCTACGGCCGCCCGCGCGCCCTGCCGGTCGACGAACTGCACCCGGTCAACCCACCCGACGCCAACGGCGTGTCGAAATGGGCGGGCGAGCAGTACTGGCTGCTGGAACAGCGCGTCCATCACCGCCCAGTCGTCTCGCTGCGCCTGACCAATTGCTACGGGCCGCGTCTGCGCATCCGCGACGCGCGACAGACCTTCCTCGGCATCTGGATCCGCCGCGTGCTGGAGAACGAGCCCTTCGAAGTGTGGGGTGGGGCGCAGTTGCGCGACCTGACCTATGTGGAGGACGTCACCGACGCCTTCCTGGTTTCGGCCGAAAAGGCTTCCGAACCAGCGCTTTCGGGGCAGGTCTTCAACCTTGGCGGGAGCCCGCCGACCTCGCTGCTCGACCTCGCCAACCGCCTGATCGCCGCCAATGGCGGGCAGGGGTCCTTCGAAACCCGAGAGTTCCCCGCCGACCGTGCGCCGATCGACATCGGCTCCTATGCCGCCGACGACACCGCCTTCCGAAATGCTTCAGGCTGGGCGCCCAAGGTCGACCTGGATGAGGGCTTGCGGCGGTCGCTCGCGTGGTATCGTCCCCGTCTGTCCGACTACCTGTAAGGCATCCCGCCATGAACGCGCCGACCATGACCATGATCCCCCAGGCCGACCCCGGTGCCGGGTACCGCGCCCAGAAGGCCGAGATCGACGCCGCCGTCGCCCGCGCGCTGGAATCCGGCTGGTACATCCTCGGCAAGGAGGGCGCGGCCTTCGAGGCCGAGTTCGCCTCCTGGCTCGGCGCCGGCCAGCACGCGGTCGGCTGCGCCAACGGCACGGATGCGCTCGCGCTGGTGCTGCGCGGCCTCGGCATCGGGCCGGGCATGTCGGTCGCCACCGTCTCGCACACCGCGGTCGCGACCGTGGCGGCGATCGAGATGGTCGGCGCCACCCCCCTGCTGCTCGACATCGACCCCGACACCTACACCATGGATCCGGACGAACTGGTGAGCGTGCTCGACCACCCGCCGCCGGGCCTGCCGCCGATCAAGGCCGTCATCGCGGTGCATATCTACGGCCAAGCCTGCGACCTCGGGCCGATGCTGGAGGCGACGCGCGCGGCGGGCATCCCGCTGATCGAAGATTGCGCCCAGTGCCATGGCGCGACGCTCGATGGCCGCATGCTCGGCACCATCGGCACCGCCGCGGCCTTCTCCCTGTACCCGACGAAGAACCTGGGCGCGCTCGGCGATGGCGGCGTGCTCGCCACCGCCGATGCGGAGCTGGCCGAGCGCATCGCCGCCATCCGGCAATATGGCTGGCGCGAGCGCTACATCAGCAGCCTGGTCGGCATCAATTCGCGCCTCGATGAAGTGCAGGCAGCCATCCTGCGCGTGAAGCTGACGGCGCTCGATGCCGGCAATGCGCGCCGCCGCGCCATCGCCGGCGCCTATGACGCGGCGCTGGCCGGGTCGTCCATCGCCGCCCCGCACCGCCGCCCGGGCGCCGAGCACGTCTTCCACCAATACGTGCTCCGCACCGAGGACCGCACCGCGATCCAGGCGCAGCTGAAGTCCCACGGCGTCGGGACCGGCATCCACTATCCGGTGCCGGTCCACCTGCAGTCCGCCTACAAGGACCGCACGCCGCTCGGCCCCGCCGGCTGCGCCGAGACCGCCAAGGCCGCGGGCGAGGTCCTGAGCCTGCCGATGTACCCCGAGCTGACCGACGCGCAGGTGGAGCGGATCTGCGAGGCGCTGCGCGGGTTGTGAGGGTCGCGCGGGGAGGGCCTTGCCCTCCCCGGACCCCACCCACCAAAGGCCTAAAGGCCTCTGGACACCAATACTGATCGGGGGATTTGGGGAGGGGCATAGCGCGCCTGTCGCGCCGCGAACCGCCGACGACGCCCCTCCCCAAATCCCCCGATTGAGTCGAGGGTTCCAAGGGCCTTAAGCCCTTGGCGGGGGGTCGAGGGGGGCAGAGCCCCCTTCGTGCGCCTCAAGCTGCCGCGCGCCGTCCCCAGCCGGCGTTCACCATCGCCGACCCGGCTCCCAGCCGCGCGCGTGCTGCCGCGTATTCGCTGGCGAGCCGGTCCACCAGCACCGCCGTCGGCACCACCGCATCGATCCCGCCGACCGACTGCCCTGCGCCCCAGATGTCCTTCCACTTCCGCTTGCGGTCGGTGCCGAAGTTCATCTGCGAGCCCTCGACGCCGGCCAGGTTGTCGGGGTCGAGGCCGGCGTTGCGCAGCGAGGGCTTCAGGTAGTTGCCGTGCACGCCGGTGATGAGGTTGGTGTAGACGATGTCCTCGGCCGCGCTGCCGACGATCATCTGCTTGTAGTCGTCCACCGCGCGCGCTTCGGCGGTGGCGATGAAGGCGGAGCCCATATAGGCGAAGTCCGCGCCCATCGCCTCGGCCGCCAGGATGCTGCGGCCATGCGCGATGGCGCCCGACAGCGCGATCGGCCCGTCGAACCAGGCCCGCGTTTCCTGCAGCAGCGCGAAGGGCGATTGCGCGCCGGCATGCCCGCCTGCGCCGGCCGCCACCAGCACCAGCCCGTCCGCGCCCTTCTCGATCGCCTTGTGGGCGAAGGTCTGGTTGATCACGTCGTGGATGATGTAGCCGCCGTAGGAATGGACGGCCTGGTTCACCTCGGGCCGCGCACCCAGGCTGCTGATGATGAGCGGCACCTTGTGCTTCACGCACAGGGCCAGGTCCTGGTCCAGCCGGTCGTTCGACCGGTGCACGATCAGGTTGATCGCAAAGGGGGCCGAGGGCCGGTCCGGATGCGCGGCGTCATGCGCGGCGAGGCGTTCCTTGATCTCGGCCAGCCATTCATCGAGCTGTTCGACCGGCCGCGCGTTGAGCGACGGCATCGACCCGATCACGCCCGATGTGCATTGCGCCACCACCAGGTCGGGCACCGAGATGATGAACAGCGGCGACCCGATCAGCGGCAGACGCAGCCGCCCCTTCAGGCTTTCGATCAGCGACATGCGGTTCCCCCGTGGCGTTATCGCCGGAGCCTCGCCGGTTCGCGCGGCGCTGTCGAGCGTCGCGCGGCAGGCGAGGCCCGGGGCGGCGCGTCGGCGGGGGCCGGCTGCGCAGGCCGCATCGCAGGCGCGCGACCCACGACGCCGCGGCACGCCTGCCACCGAAATCGCCGCCGCACCGGGACGCTTGCCGCTTGCCCGAGCAGCCACCGCGCCCTCTGCCCGAAGTTGCCGCATTTTCCACCCCCGCCCGCAGCACTTCGGACTCGCATTCCGCAACTTCGCGGGTGCAGCATGACGGCATGGACGATGCCGCCGCGCCCCCCGACCTGCTCGCCCGCCTGCGCCGCGCACGCCAGGCCGCCGCGGCCGATCCGTTCGGCGACCCGGTGCTGCTGGTGGCGCTCGACATCAGCCGCGCGATCGACGAGGGGCGGATCACTCTCGATGACCTCGCTGCGCTGATCGCCGGCTTGGCGCAGGATGCGGCCGCCGACCGCGCCGCGCGCCTGCGCGCCTATGTGGGGCTCGGCGACGATGCCGCCGCCCTCGCCGCCGTCGCCGCGCGGCTGGTGCGCCCCGACCCCGAGGACAGCCCCATCCCTTTCGCCGCCTTCCGCGAGGCCGTGGAGCGCACCCGCTTCGCCGCGGTCTTCACCGCGCATCCGACTTTCTCGCTGCCGGTGCCGACCTCGACCGCCCTGGCCGCGGCCGCCTCCGGCGCGCCCTTGCCCGAGGGCCTGTCGCATCGCCCCGCGCCGGTGACGCTGGCGCAGGAATTCGACCAGGCGGCCGCGGCAATCGGGCGCGGGCGCGATGCGCTGGACGACCTCGCGGCGGCATTGCTCGGGGCGGCGCGCACGGTCTGGGGCGACCGCGCGCTGGCGCTGATGCCGCGCCCGGTCGTGATGTCGTCCTGGGTCGGCTACGACACCGATGGGCGCACCGATATCGGCTGGCAGGACACGCTGCGCTTGCGGCTGCGCATGAAGCGGCTACAGCTGGACCGGCTGGCCGAACGGCTGGACCCCCTCGGCGATTGCGCCGCGCCCATCGTGGCGCGCGCACGCGCGGCCTCCGCCATGGTCGCCGCGCAGGAAGCCGCGGCCCCCGAGAAGACCGAGGCCACCGCCGTGCAGGCCTTCGCGCGGGCCATGGTCGATGGCCTGGATGTCGCGCTCGCCACGCCCGATCCGCTGGTGACGCTTTTCCCCGCGGCGATGGAGGCCGCGCCCGATGCCGCTGCACGCGCCACGCTCGCGGTGCAGCGCGCGGGGCTGGTCGCGCATGGGCTGGCGCTGGCGCATACGCATGTGCGGCTGAACGCCTCGCAGATCCATAATGCGCTGCGCCAGCGCCTGGGGATCGGCGCCGCGCCCGAGGACCGGGCGGCGCGGCGCGGGCTGCTCGCGCAGGTGAATGCCGCGCTGGCCGAGGTCACGCCCCTGCCGGTCGACTACGGCGCGTTGCTGGCTGAACAGGCCTCCGCCGTGCGGCTGATGATGACCATCGCGCAGATGCTCAAGCACATCGACGCCAGCCAGCCGGTCCGCTTCCTGATCGCCGAAACCGAGACCGGCTACACGCTGCTGGGTGCGCTGTGGCTGGCGAAGCGCCTGGGCATCGCCGAGCGTATCGAGATCTCCCCCCTGTTCGAGACCGCCGAGGCGCTGGAACGCGGCGAACGCGTGCTCGAGGAAGCGCTGCGCTCCCCGCATTACCGCGACTACCTGCGCGCCCAGGGGCGGCTGTGCCTGCAGTTCGGCTATTCCGATTCCGGGCGCTATGTGGGGCAGCTGGCAGCGTCGTACCTGGCGGAACGGCTCAAGATCCGTCTCGCGGAGCTGCTGCGTCGGCATGCGCTCGACGATGTCGAACTGGTGCTGTTCGACACGCACGGCGAGAGCATCGGCCGCGGCGGGCATCCCGACAGCCTCGCCGACCGTTTCGCCTATCTCTCGCCGCCGGCCGCGCGTGCGGCCCTGGCGCATGCGAACCTGCCGCTGCGCGAGGAGACCGCCTTCCAGGGATCGGACGGCTACATGCTGTTCGGCACCGCGGCGCTCGCGCGCGCCACCATCGCGCGCATCGCCGAGCACGCCTTCGGCGCCCTGCCGACCGACCCCGACCCGATCTATGCCGAGGCCGACTGGGCGGCGGATTTCTTTGCCACCCTGCGCCGCGAAATGGCCGCGCTGGTCGAGGACCCGGGCTATGCCGCGCTGCTCGGCGCCTTCGGCCCCGGGCTGCTCGACAAGACCGGGTCGCGCCCTGCCGCGCGCCAGGTGGACGGCATGGGGGGCGCGCTGCGCATCACCCACCCGTCGCAACTTCGCGCCATTCCGAACAACGCGATCCTGCACCAGATGGGCTGGCTGGCGAACACGTTGCACGGCCTCGGTGCCGCGGCCGCGGCGAATCCGGAGGCCTTCGCCGACATGCTCGGCCGGTCGCCGCGCTTCGCCCGCGCGCTGGCCATGGCGGCGCGCGCGGCGGCGTGTTCCGATATCGGCGTGCTGCGCGCGGCGGTGGACATGCTGGACCCGTCGCCTTGGCTCGACCGCGCCGGCTTCACCAAGCGCCCCGGCCGTCGGGAGGCGCTGACGGCGGTGGCGACGGCGCTGGAACGGCTCGACCTTTCGCCGGCCACGCGGCGAATGTTCCGCCGCCTGCAGGCGGACCACCAGGCGTTGCGCGCCGCCTGGCCGGCCCTGCCGGAGATGCCCGACCGCCTGGTGCTGGTGCATGCGCTGCGGCTGTGCCTGGTGCAGCGGCTGTGGCTGCTGGCGGTGGCGCTGCCGGAATTCAGCCCGCGCCATGGCGCGACGCGCGACAGCCTGATCGCGCGGCTGCTGCAACTCGACGTTCCGCCGGTGCTGGACCTGCTCGGGCAGATCTTCCCAGCCGCGCCCGACCCCGCGACCGGGCTGGATTTCGCCGAACCCGCCGCTCCGCGCGAGGGCACGTCCTACGCGGCCGAGCACGCCGCCATCCTGGCACCCATGGCGCGCTGCTTCGCGCTGGTCCGCGAATGTTCGGCGGTGGTGAGCCACGAGGTCGGCGCCTTCGGCTGATACCTCCGTCGGGGAATGCGCGTGTCGGCGTAGCCACTAGAGGCGCGGAGTCGGCACGCACGCGGCCTTCGCCCCGGCGTGGCGCGCACCATGCCGCGCCGCCCGCCCGGCCTGAACCGCTTCCTTGGCCGCAGCCGCATCCCCGCGCGATACCCGGGGCATGATCCTGCGCGCGCTGGTCCTGTTCGCCCTGCTGATCGCGGCGCTGCCAGCCGCCGCGCAGGACCGTTGCCCGACGCGGCGGAATGTCGACTGCGCCGGTGCGGCGCGTGCGGTCGATGCCGCGATCGCCGGCGACCCCTGGCTCGCGCTGATCGACCAGGCACAGCGCATGCGCCTCGAGGAGGTCGCGCCCTTGATCGGCGATCCGAGCGCGACCGAACTCGCGGCCCAACAGGCCACCTGGCGGCGCAGCCTCTCGCGCGAGCTGTTCTTCCTCCCTGGCGGCGCGCTCGACGAACCCGACCCGCGCGCCGCGCTGCGCGGTGCGATGGAATATCGCCTCGTGCGGCTCATGCGCCTGCAGCACAATCCGCCGGGCACCATCGACGGCGAGTGGGTCGGCGTGCAGGGCCAGGTGGTGGTGGAGCGCGCCGGGGGCGGGCATTTCCGCGTCTCGGTCAGCACCGCCGATGTCCACAACCTTGCCTGGCTGTGCGACTACGACGGCGAGGGCGACACCCAGCGCGAGGAATGGATGCAGACGCGCGACGGCGTGCTGGAACTGCGGCGCGAGGGCGTGATGCTGCGCGTGCGGCAACTGCGCGCCGGGGCCGCGGAATTCTGCGGCGCGGGCGGCAGCATGTCGGGGCTGTACTTCCGGGTCGGCGAGGGGCGGTAGCGCAGACCCCGATCAGTTGGGCTCATCTGCTCGGGTGAAGATGCTCGCCACGACAGAAACCGAGAGGCGTTGCAACGCGCCAGGGCGCGCAAAGGCGGCTCCAGGTCAGAACCCGACGCAGGCGCCGCGATAGACCGTCAGCACGGATTGGTGGCGGAAGCGCGCCTTCCAAGCCTCCTCGACCGGGCGCAGGCGGGCGCGCGCGGCGGCGGCATCCGCACCTGGCAGCACCACCACCAGCACCTTGCTGGCTTCCGACAGGATGGTGCCGTCGGGCCGGCGCCACTGGCCACGGCCATCCAGCGCGGTAAGGCCATCGGGAAAGGCCGGCGTGACGGTCCCGGCGAGGAAGTCGCGCCACTCGGCCTCGGTGATGTCGGGGCCGTCGCGGCGCGATCGGCCGAAATACGCCTCGGCCACGGTCGCCTGGGTGGTGCCGTCGGGGCAGGCGGGCGCGGGCGGCGTGGCGCAGGCCGCCAGCAACGCCGGCAACAGCAGCCAAGCGCGCTCAGTGCGCAAGGCACGCCGGCAGCAGTTGCGCCTCGACCGGGGCGGCGGGGAAGCGGGCGGTCCAGGCGCGCATGATGCTGACCACGGTGTCCGGGAGCGGCGGCGGCGCGTCGGGGCTCCAGGCGGCGCGGACCTCGGCGAAGACCGACCGCGTGCGCTGCGGGCGTGGCTGCGTCACCGGCGCTTCGTCGCGCTGGGTGACGGCGGTGCGCAGGACGGGGTCGAGGATATCCGCGCGGAAGGTGGCCCATTGCGCCTCGGTCACCGCATCGCCTTCGGGCAGCAGCAGGCCGAAGCGCAGATGCGCCAGCACGCCAGCCCGCGTCCCCGGCAGGCACGGCGTCAGCGCGGCGGCCGGCCGCGCCGCCAAGGCCACCAGGCCCAGCAGCGCGCCACGGCGCCTCACGCCGTCGTCGCCAGCAGCGCGACGCCCGCCGAGATCAGCCCGATCGCCGCGATCTTCTGCACCCCCAGCGATTCCCCGAACATCGCCCAGCCGATGACGGCGATCACGACATACGACGCCGCGGTGCAGGGCAGCGCCACGCTCATCGGGATCTTGCGCAGCGCCACGATATACAGGAGCGCGGCGCCGCCGTAGCAGACCAGCCCGACCATCGTGGCCGGGCGGAACAGCTGGTCGATGAAGCCGCCCGCCGCCTCGACCGCGGTATTGGCCCCGGACTTTAGCAGCACCTGCCCGACCAGCGAGGTGGTGATGGCCGCGGCCAGCGCGATCCAATAGGTCATCATGACGTGCGGTCCTGCGGCGCGATCACCTGGCGCACCACGCCCTGCGGCTTGCCGTTCGCCGACATGAAGGCGCGCCCGACATATTCGCCCAGCACGCCCAGGATCATGAACTGCACCCCCGCGATCAGCAGCGTGACCGTCATCAGGGAGGCCCAGCCGGACGGTGTCTCGCCGATCAGCGCCTCGAAGATCACGTAGGCGGCGGCGATCAGCCCCAGGACGCCCATCGCCACCCCCGCGAACACCGCAAGGCGCAGCGGCAGCACCGAGAAGTTGGTCGCGAGGTTCATCCACAGCCGGATCAGCCGGCGCATGGTGTAGTTGGACCGGCCCTCGACGCGGGCGAAGTGCTTCACCTCGATGCTGTCGAGCCGCTGCGTCACCTGCATCAGCAACCCGTCGATATAGGGGTAGGGGCCGCGATACTTGACCACCTCGGCCACCGCCAGCGCCGACATGCAGCGGAAGGACGACAGGTAAAGCCCCTTCGGCTTGTCCATCAGCTGGTCCGCCACCCAGTTGGCGAAGCGGGAGCCGATGTTGCGCCAGCCCTCGTGTTCCTTCACCGCGTAGCGCGTGTAGACCACGTCGAAGCCGCCCAGGCGCGCATGGTCGTAGATGCGGACCACCTCCTCGGGCGGGTTCTGCAGGTCGTCGTCCATGGTGATGACGTAGGCGCCGCGGGCATGGCGCAGCCCGGTCATGACCGCGTTGTGCTCGCCGAAGTTCCGCGCGTGCTCGATGTAGGTCAGCGGGATGGTCGCCGTGCGCGCCAACTCCCGGCAGACGTCGCCCGAATTGTCCGGGCTGCCGTCATTGACCAGGATGACCTCGATACCGCCCTCGGGCTTGAGGTCCGACAGGGCAGCGACCAGCGCGCCCACCGTGGCCGCGCCGCGGTAGACCGGCACGACGATCGACAGGCCGACCGGATGCACGATCCCGGCCGAGGTAGTGGACATGGAAAGGCTCTCCGACATTCAGGGCCGCGTCGCGACCATCAGGATGGACCCGCCTGCAGGATAGCGCAGGCCGAGGCGGGCAAGGGCGCGCTCGGCCGCCGTCACGCCATGCAGCGTGGCATCGAGCCATGGCGGGAAGGGGGCGACGTCACTGGAATCATGCGCGGCGTCGGATTTCAGGACCTTGCGCTGCAGGATCATCAGCGGGAGCAGCAGCGCGTTCCAGTAGCGCGCCTCGATGGCCGCGAATCCAGCGCTGGCGACCAGTGCGCGGGCTCCGCCGGCGGTGAATCGCCGTGAGTTGTGGACACGTTCGTCATGCGCCGAATGCATCCAGTTATAGGCCGGAAGGTTCAGCACCAGCGTCCCGCCCGGCGCGAGTACCCGATGGAACTCCGCAAGCGCGGCCGGCGGATCCACCGCGCGATGGCATAGAACGTCGCAGGAGGTGAGCGCCCCGAAGGCGGCATCGGCGAAGGGCAGGCGGTTCGCATCCCCCGCCGCCACCGTCGCGCCGGACTTCGCCGCCGCCCGCAAAGCGGCGGCCGGGTTGAACTCCAGCCCCGCCAGCGGCCGCGCCAGCGGCACCAGGCGCGCCAGCAACCCCCCGGTGCCGCACCCGGCATCGAGCACCACGCCACCAGGCCCCGGACGGCGCAGCAGCGCATCCGTCACGCGGGCATGCAGGGCACGGTACCACCACATGCGCGCCTCGGCCGCGTCCATCAAATCGTATTCGTCGGGTTCCACGGGGAGGCAGCATTGCACCGCAGCAAGGCTGGAACATGGCAGGCGCGGTTCGATACGTATGCGGGTTCGTGTTGCTTCCTGCGCGCATCGCCCCGAGGATGCGCAACCAACTCCATGATACGTCCATCGAACCGCTTCCTCACCCTGCCGGCGCACCGCGGACTTGGCCGTGACTGAGACCGCACGCCTGCGCATCCGCGGCCTCAGCGTGCCGACCGGCGCCGAATCCGTTCGCGGCATCCTGCTGATCCTGTCGGCCTACCTGGTCATCACCGGGGCCGATGTGGCGGTGAAATGGGCGCTGCCCGAAGTGGGCGTCGCAGTGTCCATGATCGCGCGCGGGGTGATCGGCGCGCTGGCCGTGCTCGCCATCACGCGCGGGCGCGGCATCGCGCCGGTCAACGGCAGGCTGCTCGCGGTGCGCGGGGTGTTGCATTGCGGCGTCTCGGCCACCTGGTACTGGGCCTGGCTGTCGGGCATGGCGCTGGTCGATTCCTATGCCATCGCCGCCGCCGCGCCGCTGCTGATGACGCTGCTGGCCATCCCGATGCTGGGCGAGCAGGTGCGGTGGCGGCGCTGGACCTCGACCCTGGTCGGCTTCGGGGGCGTGCTGTTCATGCTGCAGCCCGGCGGGGACCTGTGGCGGTTCGAGACACCCTTCCTGATGGTGGCCGTGGTGGCGATGGCGGTGACGCGCATCTGGACGCGCGTGCTGTCCGCCACCGATACGCCGGGGGCGATCGCCTTCTGGCTGATGATCGCGCATATTCCGATGGGACTGGTGCTGCTGCCTGCCTTCCCGGCGCCGGACACCTTGCCCGGGCCGGGCGTGATCGTCGCGCTGGTGTTCTTCGGCGTGGCCAATGCCATCGCGCATATCCTGTTCGCGCGCGCCTTCGCGCTGGCCCCGGTCTCGGCGCTCGCGCCTTACGAGTATTCGCCGCTGCTGATCGGGGGCATCTTGGGCTTCCTGATCTGGGTCGAGATACCGGCCTGGACGACGGTGGGGGGGGCCGTGATCGTGATCGTCGCCGGGCTGTACAACCTGCATCGCGAGAGGGTGCGCCGCGCCCAGGAACGGCGGGACGGCTAGAGCGCATGCCGTTCGCCAGGGCTGACGCCGTGCACTCGGCCGATGTGTGTTTCCGAGCATCTCCATCCGCCCGAACGGTTCCGCTCGTGCGGGTGATGCTCTAGTGCCGCTGCGCCACGACATCCGCCGTGGCGCCCTGCTCATGCTCGGCGCCACGGCGCTCTTCACCATCATGTCGGCGCTCATCAAGGGGCTGAGCGAGAACATCCACTTCGTCGAGACGATGTTCTTCCGCTCGGCCTTCGCCCTGCCGGTGATGTTCGTGATCGCGGCGCGCGGGCGGAACTGGGGGCTGCTGCGCACCAGGCGCTTCCCGGCCCACATCGTGCGCGCCTTCACCGGCACCATGGCGCAGGGCTGTTCCTTCTATGCGCTGACCGTGCTGCCGCTGGCCGAGCAGACGGCGCTGACCTACACCACGCCGCTGTTCGTCACGCTGCTGTCCATCCCGTTCCTGGGCGAGAAGGTCGGCATCCATCGCTGGTCCGCCGTTCTGCTGGGCTTCGCGGGTATCATGGTGATCGCGCTGGGGGATGGCGCCTTCCAGGGCAGCGGACCCAACCAGGTCGTGGCGATCGGCATGGCCGTGGCGGTCGCGCAGGGGGTGTGGTCGGCCGCCACCACGCTGCTGGTGCGTTCGCTCTCGGCCACGGAATCCTCCGCCACCATCGTGCTGTGGCAGTCGCTGCTGATGACCGCCTTCACCCTGGTGGCGCTGCCCTTCTTCTGGACCACGCCGACCTTCTTCGAACTGTTCCTGCTGGTGCTGGTCGGGCTGATCGGCGGTGTCGCGCAGATCATGCTGACCGAGGCGTACGCGTCGGCCCAGGTCTCGGCGCTCGGGCCCTATTCCTACACCTCGATCCTGTGGTCGGTGGCGATCGGCTGGGTGGTCTTCTCGGATGCGCCGGGCTGGAGCACGCTGGGCGGTGCGGCGCTGATCGTCGCCTCGGGCCTGTACATCCTGCACCGCGAAATCAGGCGCGCCCGGCAGCGGAGGAAAGAATGAGCATCCCCTTCCTGAAGGACGACACGCTGCCGCCGGGCGAGGTGCAGCAAGTGGCGCCCGGCGTGCGCCGCGTGCTGTGCGGCAATCCCGGCCCCTTCACCTTCCGCGGCACGAATACCTGGATCATCGGCGAGGGACCGTCGGTTGCCGTGCTCGACCCCGGGCCCGAGGATGCCGACCACCTGCGCGCCATCCTGCGCGCGACGCAGGGCGAGCGCATCACCCACATCCTCGTCTCCCACACTCATCGCGACCATTCGCCGGGCGTGGCCGCGCTGCGCGAGGCGACGGGGGCGACCAGCTTCGGCTTCGGCCCGCACCTGACACCACCCGACCAGGGCGGGGAGGGCGGCGACCATTCCTTCCTGCCCGACGTGACGGTGCCCGATGGCGGGGAGGTCGGCGGGCTCGGCTGGTCGCTGCGCTCCATCCACACGCCCGGCCATTGCGCCAACCATCTGTGCTTCGCGCTGGAGGGCACCGGCATCCTGTTCAGCGCCGACCACGTCATGTCGTGGTCGACCACCGTGGTCAGCCCGCCGGATGGCGACATGGCGGCGTACATGGCGTCGCTGGCGCGGCTGCGCGCGCGCGACGACCGGCTGTTCCTGCCTGGCCACGGCCCGCCGCTGCCCGAGCCCCAACCCTTCATGGCCGCGCTGGCCGCGCATCGGATCGAGCGCGAGGCGATGGTGCTGGAGGCGCTGCGACGCGCGAAGCGCGCCACCGCGCGCGACCTGGTCGGCGCCGTCTATGGCCCTGCGCTGGATGAGCGCCTGGTGCCGGCGGCCGCACGCAGCCTGCTCGCGCACCTGATCAAGCTGGCGGCGGAAGGCCAGGCGATGCGTGAGGGGGAGGCCTTCGCGGCCACCTAGCGCAGCGGGGCGCCGCCCGGGGCGGCGCCCGCGCGCTACAGGGAGGCCTCGCGGTCCAGCCGGATCACGTAGGACCGCCAGTCGGCGCGCTCGGCGATGCGTTCGTACAACGCGATCGCGCCGTGGTCGGCCTCGGGCACGATCCAGCGCAGGTGGGACCACCCACGTTCGCGCCCCAGCGCGACAAGGGCGCCGATCATCGCGCGGGCGATACCCTTGCCGCGGCGATCGGCGCGCACGAACAGGTCGTCGAGCGCGCCGCAGCGCCGTGCGAAGACCGCCTCGGGCAGGTCGAAGACGATGGCGAAGGCAAGGATGTCTGCCCCTTCAGTCGCTGCCAGCACCTCGGTGCGCGCATCGGCGGCGAGCAGCGCGGCAGCGGCCGCCCCGGATGCGGGGCGAGATCCCGCCAGTGTGTCGCGCATCTCGGCGGCGTAGGCCTCGAGCAGCGGGGCGAGGCGATGGCGCTGGTCCGGCGGCAGGGCGGCGATGATCATCGGGGTCTCAAAGCGAAAGGGGCGCCGCCCGCTTGCGCGGACGGCGCCCCGACGCCGGGATCGGCGCTGTCGTCAGCTCGCCGTGGTGTCGGACGCGGGCGCTGCCGCGGCGGCGGCGGCGGCCTTCTTCGCGGCGCGCGTGGCGGCGGCCTTCTTCGCGGCCTCCGAACGGGCCGAGGACTTCACGGCAGGCTTCTTGGCCGCGGCCTTCTTCGGAGCGGCCTTCTTGGCGGCCGGCTTCTTGGCCGCGGCCTTCTTCGGAGCGGCCTTCTTGGCGGCCGGCTTCTTGGCGGCGGCCTTCTTCGGCGCGGCCTTCTTGGCAGCCGGCTTCTTCTTGGCAGCGGCCTTCTTGGGCGCGGCCTTCTTGGCGGCGGCCTTCTTCGGCGCGGCCTTCTTGGCAGCCGGCTTCTTCTTGGCAGCGGCCTTCTTGGGCGCGGCCTTCTTGGCGGCGGCCTTCTTCGGCGCGGCCTTCTTAGCGGCCGGCTTCTTCTTGGCGGGCGCCTTCTTCTTCGCGGCGGCCATCGCCATCGCCTGGGCGCGCGGCTCGGCGCCTTCGGCGTCGGTGGTCTCGATGATGTCGGTCATGATGCGTGGTGTCTCCATGCGTTCCGGTGAAGCGGGGACGTCGCGCATCGGCGCGCAGGCCCCGGGGGGTACAGCAGATGGGCGCGGGCGGATGCGAAGCGCGCGGATCCCGTCGCGCGCCGTCGTTCCCGTGCGGTGAGCCCCATGATGCAGGCGCCGGTGCGACGTGCGGTGGTGTTCCGCCGCGCGCTGCCTCCGACCTCTCGGCCGTCCATGCCGTGCACCGTGGCGGTGCCGGCTGGCGGTGCCGGATGGGCGGTGTGGTGCGCCGCCTGTCCGATGAGCCTGCGGTCCATGGACCGTCCTTCCCTGCTGCGGCGTTTCAACCCATCGATGCGTCGTTCGGTTTCACTGCATGCTGCCGCGACGATGATCGTGCGGCGCGTGGTGCAGAACCAATCCGACGAATCGCACAAGATGATTCGCGCGCACATCACGCTATCTGCACGCGCAATATGTGTGTCAACAGAATCCGCACATGCGCGCGCGCAAAATGCGCGTCGTCGCTCATCGTGATCCATCGGTGTTGCGTGCGCGTCGCGCTTTTCGCGTCGCGCGTCGTGTGCGCGGTCGTGCATCGTGGCGCGATCATGGCAGCGGGACGCGCACACTCGCGCGTCCCAAAAGCGCGAGACCCGCGCGGTGTGCGGGCGCTCGACGTGCCCGACGTGCCGGCGCGCGACCCGCCCGCCGCACCGACGTGCAACCCGCCCGCCGACGTTCGCGCGCTACCCGCGCGCCGCGTTCGCGCGCTACCCGCGCGCCGCGTTCGCGCGCTACCCGCGCGACGCCAGCGGCACCACCGCGCGCTCCGTCACGCCGGTGTAGTGCGACAGCGGGCGGATCAGCCGGTTGTCCGCACCCTGTTCCAGCACATGTGCCGCCCAGCCGGTGATGCGCGAACACACGAAGATCGGCGTGAACATCGGGATGTCGAAGCCCATCAGGTAGTAGGCAGGCCCCGCCGGGAAATCGAGGTTCGGGTGGATGTTCTTCTCCGTCAGCATGACCTGCGCCAGCACGGCGGAGGTCTTCATCCACCGTTCATCCCCCACCACCCGGGCCATCACCTCGGCGTATTTCTTCATGGTGGGCACGCGCGAGTCGCCGGTCTTGTAGACACGGTGCCCGAAGCCCATCACCAGCGCCTTGTGGTCGAAGCGCTCGCGCAGCCAGGCCTCGGCCACGTCGGGGGAGGGGATCTCCTTGAGCATGTGCATCACCGCCTCGTTCGCGCCGCCATGCAGCGGGCCCTTGAGGCTGCCGATCGCCGCCGTGATCGCCGAATGCATGTCCGACATGGACGACGTGACAAGCCTGGCCGTGTAGGTCGAGGCGTTGAAGGTGTGCTCGGCATACAGGATCATCGAGACGTCGAAGGCCTTGATGACCTCCGGCGCCGGCACCTTCCCGAACACCATGTGGAAGAAGTTCTCGCAGAACGGCAGGCCCTGGTCGGGCGCGATCGGCGCCAGCCCCTTCGAGATCCGGTTGGTCGCCGCCACCGCGGTCGGGATCTTGGCCAGCAGGCGCATCGCCTTGCGCCGCTGCGCCGCGTCCGAGATGTCCGCCGCCTCGGGGTCCTCCATGCCCATGAAGGACACGGCGGTGCGCAGCGCATCCATCGGGTGCGCGGATTTCGGGAATTCCGCCAGCACCCGCAGCAGGGTGGGGGATAGCGCGCGGTTCGCCTTCTCCTGCGTGCGGAAGGCGGTGAGCTGCCCGGCGGTCGGCAGTTCACCGTGCCAGAGCAGATAGGCCGTCTCGTCGAAGGACGCGTTCTCGCACAGGTCCTGCACCGGATAGCCGCGATAGGTCAGGGAGTTCGTCTCCGGCATGACCTTCGAGACGGCGGAGACATCGGCATAGACGCCGACCAGGCCCTTCCGGATGTCGGGGGTGTCGCTCATGGGGTTGCTCCCGCTTGCTTGCGTGTGATGACCGGAGCCGCGCCATCCCTGACGAACAGGATGTCGGGCTCTCCTTCCTCCGTGCCCGCGCCGTCGCTCGTGGCGGCGATGCGGAAGCCATGCGATTCATAGAAGGCCCGCGCGCCGGCATTGCGCGCGATGCAGAACAGGCTGAGGCGCGACCCGAGTTCGGCGGTCGCCTCCACCAGCAGCCGCGACCCGATCCCGCGCCGCGTCCAGGCCGGGTCGAGATAAAGGTGCAGCACCATCGGCCCATGCCGGTCGTCCTGACCGTAGCCGATGTATCCGACCGGCCCGTCGCCGTGGTCGGCGACGCGGACCGCGTGACGCACCATCAGGACCGTGGCGATCCAACGCGCCACGTCGTCGATGCCATGGGCTTCGCGAAGCCCCGGCATGGCAGCGGCGCGGGCGGCGTGGTGCAGGCGCGCGAGGCTCAGCGCATCCGACACCCCCGCCGACCGCAGCCAGACCGCCGCGCCCATGCTGCCCTCAGAAGATGCCGGGCTTGCTGTCGAGCAGCCCACCGGCCGGCAGCGCCACGTTCAGCGCGCCGAGCTCGCCCGCCTTCAGCCGCGGCAGGTCCTGCACCACCTCGAGGAAGCGATTGGCCTCGCGAGTCGACAGGATGCCCTCGGTCAGGGTGCGGAACTTGCCGATGTACTGGTCGCGGGCGAAGGGGCGCGCGCCGTTCGGGTGCGCATTGGCCACGCCCAATTCGTCGACGATGCGGCTGCCGTCCTTCATCACGATCTCGACGCGCCCGCCGAAGGCCAGCTCGTCAGGGTCCTTCGAGTGGTACTTGCGGGTCCACTCGGGATCTTCCTTCGTCTCGATCTTGTGCCACAGCCGCACCGTGTCGGCGCGCCCGGCACGCTTGGGCGCATAGCTGTCCACGTGGTGCCAGCGCCCGTCCTGCAGCGCGACCGCGAAGATGTACATGATGGAATGGTCGAGCGTTTCGCGCGACGCCTTCGGGTCCATCTTCTGCGGGTCGTTCGCGCCGGTGCCGATCACGTAATGCGTGTGGTGGGAGGTGTGGATCACAACCTTTGCGATGTCCTCCATGTCGCGGATCTGCTCGCGCATGCGGAACGCCAGGTCGATCAGCGCCTGCGACTGGTACTCTGCCGAGTGTTCCTTGGTGTAGGTCGCCATGATCGCGCGCTTCGCTTCGCCGGCCTCGGGCAGCGGCACCTGGTAGTAGACCGGGCCGTACACGTCGCCGCGGTTCGACCGGCCGGCCAGCACCCAGGCGATCACGCTGTCCTCGCCCTCATATATAGGAGAGGGCGCGCCCTCGCCGCGCATGCAGCGATCGACCGCCTCGACCGCCAGCTTGCCGGCATGGGCGGGGGCATAGGCCTTCCAGGAACTGATCTCCCCCTTGCGCGACTGGCGGAACGAGACGGAGGTGTGCAGCGCCTGCTGGATCGACTGGAACACCACCTCCTGCTTCAGCCCCAGCAGCGTGCCGATGCCGGCCGCGGCGGCCGGGCACAGATGCGCGATGTGGTCCACCTTGTGCTCGTGCAGGCAGATCGCGCGCACCAGGTCGACATGCAGCTCGTAGCCGGTGGCCAGGCCGCGGATCAGGTCGCGCCCCGACTTCCCCATCGCCTGCGCCACCGCGAGGATCGGCGGGATGTTGTCGCCCGGGTGCGAATAGTCGGCGGCGAGGAAGGTGTCGTGCATGTCCAGCTCGCGCACCGCGGTCCCGTTCGCCCAGGCCGCCCATTCCGGGGAGACGGTGGTCGCCGCCTTCACGCCAAAGACCTGCGCGCCGCCCGCCTTCTTCGCGTGCCCCAGCGCCATGCCGCGCGCCGAGACGACCGGGCGGCGGTTGATTGCCGCGATCGCGACCGACGCGTTGTCGATCACCCGGTTGATGATCATCTCCTGCACGTCTTTCTCGACCGGGACCTTGTCGACGGCGACGCCGGCCATCTTCCAGGCGAGCTGGTCCTCGCGCTTGAGCAGCGACTTGGACGGGTGGACCTTCACGGGGTGGAGTTTCATCGGCGCGCTCCCTTGGCGAACGAAGTTCGGCGCGTTTTGTGCGCCCGTCGCGCGTGATCGTCCAATCCGATTGACCGCGCGGCCGAATAGCATTTCCGTATCGCGATGGATTTTCGCCTGGTCCGACGCCTCGGACATTTCCTGGCCGTGGCCGAGGAAGGTCACTTCGGCCGCGCCGCCGCGCGCCTGGGCATATCCCAACCGCCGCTGACGGCGCAGATCCAGGCGCTGGAACGCGAACTGGGCGTGCGGCTGCTGGAGCGCACCGGCAAGGGCGCGCGCCCCACGCGCGCGGGCGAGGCGCTGCTGCCCCTCGCGCGCCGCGTCGCGGGCAATGCGGCTGATCTCGAATCGCTCGCGCGGGAATTGCGCGCGGGGCGCTCGGCGCCGGTCGCGCTCGCCTGCGTCACCTCCGCCTTGTTCGACTACCTGCCCCCGCTGGTGCGCGCCATGCAGGCCGCCCGCCCCGACGCCGCGATCGGCGTGCGCGAGATGGACACCGCGGACGCGCTGGAAGCCCTGCGTCGCGGCGAGGTGGATCTGGCGCTGCTGCGCGCCGACCGCGAGGTGGCCCCGATCCGCCTGCGCGCGCTCGGCGAGGATTGCCTGGTCGCCGCGCTGCCGCGGGGCCATCCGCTGCTCGACGGCCCCGACCCGCTGCCGCTCGCGCTGCTGGCCGAGGCGCCGATGCTGGTGCTGCCGCGCGCGATCAGCCCGGCCTATTCCGATGCCATGACGGCCGCCTGCCGCGCCGCCGGCTTCGCGCCTGTCGCGGTGCGCGAAGTCGGTTCCGCCATGGCGCAGCTCGGCTTCGTGGCGGCGGGGCTGGGCGTGGCGCTGGTGTCGGAGGGCATGGCGCGGCTCAACCCGCCGGGTGTCGCGTTCCGGCGCCTCGCCGGCCCAGTGCGCGGCGTGGGCGTCGCCCTCGCCTGGAATGCGGAGCGCGAAAGCGACGCGGTGCGCCAGGCGCGCGCCATCGCCGAGGCGACCTGGCCGAACCGTCAGAACCGCGCGCCCACCTGAAACACCGCGGCCAGCAGCAGCGCCGCATAAGGCAGCGTCACCGCCGCGAGCAGGCCGAGTGCCAGCACCGCCTGCCCCGACGCGCCCTGCCGGCGCAGCACGAGGCCCCGTCGCATCAGCAACGCCGCGCCCACGACCAGCGCGACGTGCAGCGCGACGCGCACCCCGCCGCCATGCCCGCGCAGCCATCCCGGCAGCCAGGTCAGCAGCGGCAGCGCCAACGCCAGCACGCCGGCGCCGGCGGCCAGCACGAGCAGGCGCCATCCGGCCTGCGCGGGGATCAACGCAGGACCCGCCGCTCGATCTCGCGCAGGGTGTCATCGCCCTGCAGGGTGATGAAGGCGGCGACATACGCGGCAGGCAGCGGCATCCGGCGATGGTCCATCGGCGCGGCGGCCGCAGCAAGCCGCACAAGCGGGTGGCGTGTCGCCCTTTGCATGCGGCGCGCTCGCGCCGCGGGGTGGGCATCCGGCGCGGCAGGCGGTAGCGTCCGGCACGCGAATTCCCGGGAGCCCCTTGCATGTCCGAAGCCACCCCCTTCGACCGCGTGATCCGCGGCGACATCGTCCTCACCGACCGGGTCCTGCGCGACGGCTATGTCGCGATCCGCGGCGAGACGATCGCCGCGATCGGCGAGGGGCTCAGCCCGCCGGCCAAGGACATCGTGGACTTCACCGGCAAGTACGTGCTGCCCGGCCTGGTGGACGGGCACATGCACACGGCGTCGTCGCGCGGCTGGCCGGGCATCAGGGGTGCGTCGCGCACCGCCGCCGCCGGCGGGGTCACCACCTGCGTCGACATGCCCTACGACGTGCCGCGGCCGGTGACCGATGCGTCGATCCTCGCCGAGAAGATCGAGCAGGTGAACGCGCTGTCGCATGTCGACATGGCGCTGTACGGCACCATCAAGAAGGAAGGCGGCATCGACGCCATCGCGGGCCTGGCGGAAGCGGGCGTGTGTTCCTTCAAGCTCTCTACATATGAGTATGACCCGGTGCGCTTTCCGCGCATCGACCACCCGACCATGGTCGCCGCCTTCCGCGAGATCGCGAAGACCAACCTGATGGTCGCGATCCACAACGAGGACCAGGAGATCGTGGTCCGCCTGACCGAGGAAGCGAAGGCCGCCGGGCACACCCAGCCCATCTGGCACTGCCGCACCCGCCCGCCGCTGTGCGAGACCATGGCGGACCTGGAGATCTTCGAGATCGGCCTCGAGACCGGCGCGCACGTCCACATCGCCCATTCATCGCTCGCGCGCGGCTTCGAGATCGCCGAGGTGTTCCGCAAGATGGGCGGCAAGGCGTCGGGCGAGGCCTGCATCCAGTACCTCTGCATGACCGAGGAGGACATCATCCGCCTCGAGGGCTTCGGCAAGTGCAACCCGCCCTTCCGCACGGCCGAGGAAGTTAACCGCATGTGGGATGCCTTCGCGGCCGGTCAGATCGCCTATGTCTCCACTGACCACGCGCCCTGGCCTTACGACCGCAAGGTCTACAAGGGCGACATCTTCAGCGTCGGCGCAGGCCTGACTGGCATGCAATCCTTCGCCCCGCTGATGTACACGCTGCTGAGCGAACGCTCGATGCCGGTGACGCTGATGGCGAAATACTGCGCCGAGCGTCCGGCGAAGTTCCACGGCCTGTTCCCCAAGAAGGGCGCGATCCGTGTCGGCTCCGACGCCGACTTCGTGGTGCTCGAGACCGGTGACTTCACCTTCGACGCCAAGGACATCCAGGACGACGAGGATGCGCGCTGGTCGCCCTATGACGGGCGGCGCGTCTCGGCCCGCGTCGCCGCGACCTATCTGCGCGGCGCCTGCATCTGGGATGGCAAGGCCGTGCTGGCCACGCCGGGCGTCGGGCGCTTCGTACCGCGGCAGCACAACGGGACCTATGTCGGGGAAGACTAAGCCGCCGCGCCACTGGGTGAAGCGCCCGCCGCGGCCCTCGCGCACCGGCGCCGCCGCGCCGCCGCCGCGCGTGAAGCCTGGCTTCGGCCAGGCCGCCCTGGCGATCGGCGCGGGCCTGGTGCTCGGGCTGCTGGGGGCGAGCCTGGCGGCGCAGGCCGGGCTGCGCGAGGGCCTGCCGGGCCTGATGGCCGGCAGCGGCTTCTGCCTTGGCAGCGTTCTGGTGTGGCGGGCCTTCGGCGGCACGCTGCAGGATGTGCGTGACCTCTGGAAGTAGCCTGCCGGTCAGCCGGCGCGCATCGTCGCCGCCGTGACGGGCACGCGCGGCCGCGTCTCGCGCATCGCGATGGCGAAGAACACTGCGCCCGCCGCGGCTATGCCCGCCAGCGTCAGGAAGGCGGCATCGTAGCTGCCGCGCGCCGCGACCTGGCCCGCCAGCGCATTGCCCAACGACGCACCAAGCCCCTGCGCCACCGCCAGCAGGCCCAGCACCGCGCCGAAATGCCCGGACCCGCGCGTGAGGTCCGCGACCATCAGCGGCAGCAGCACGCCGAACAGTCCCGCGCCGATGCCATCGAGCAACTGCACGCCGACCAGCCAGAACGGATCATCCGACACGGTGTAGAGAAAGCCGCGCAACGGCAGCACCGCGAAGCCCGCCAGGAACAGCGCCTTGCGCCCCCAGGCATCGGCGCGTGCGCCGGCCAGCCACGACGTGCCGACCATCACCACCTGTGCGGCGACGATGCAGGCACTCATCAGCGCGGTGCCGCGCGACGGGTCGGCGATCGCCATCACCTGGCCGACCAGCGGCAGCATCGGCGCATTGGCGCAGTGGAACACCGCGACCGACACCGCCAGCACCAGCAGGCCGCGCTGGCCCATCAGCTCGCGCCAGCCGCCCTGCGCCGATTGTCCGGGGGCGAGGCCCCGCGCGAGCCGCTGGTCGACCTCCGCGGCCGGGATCGACACCGTCGCGAGCAGCGCGGCGAAGGCCATCAGCCCAAGGATGACGAAGACCGCGACGGGGCCGACCACCAGCGAGGCGAGCCCCGCCGCCGCCGCGGTCGCGGCATTGCCGGCGTGGTTGAAGGCCTCGTTGCGGCCCATGCGGCGCGCGAAGCCTGCCGGCCCGACAAGCCCGAGCGTGAGCGAGGCGATCGCCGGCGCCACGATGGCCGCGGCGATGCCGGCGAAGACCTGGGAGGTCGCGACCACCCCCCAGTCCGGTGACACCAGGATCAGCAGGCAGGCCACGGTGATGGCGATGGTCGCGCCCATCAGCATGGCGCGCTTGTCGGGCAGCGCATCGACCAGCAGCCCCGCCGGCGCCTTGGCCAGCAACCCAGCTATCCCGGCGGCGGCGAGCACCGCGCCCACTCCGCCGGCATCCCAGCCATGAACGGTGATGAGCCAGATGCCGAGGTACGGCCCGAGCCCGTCGCGCACATCCGCGAGCGTGAAGTTCATGGCATCGAGCCCGCGCGCGGCGCGCGTGGAGGGCTGTCGGATGTGTGTCACGCGGCGTTCGAT
Source organism: Roseomonas fluvialis (assembly GCF_022846615.1). Lineage (NCBI taxonomy): Bacteria > Pseudomonadati > Pseudomonadota > Alphaproteobacteria > Acetobacterales > Roseomonadaceae > Roseomonas > Roseomonas fluvialis. Next base: position 3,098,061 of record NZ_AP025637.1, on the reverse strand, counting down.
CCAGGGGGGCGGGCGCACAACGCGCGATCCGGCAGGAAGTTCCAGGTCCTGCCCGTCATGTTGCGAAGTCGACCGGGCTGGAGGACCATGCACCGCCGTCGAGGACGCCCCGCCATGGCGCTGCCACCGCACTGCCGATCGCCCTCGCCGGACGCAACGGCGCGATGCTCGTGAACCTTCAGCCGCTACGGGCCACGCGGTCCGGGACGGGCAGGAACCGGGTTGGCGTCGCGATGTTGGGGGTGGCGACGGCCGCCGGTATCTGTCTCGCGCTTCGCTTCCTGTTCAGGAGATCCTCGTCTTGACTTCCCGCATCCTTCGCATCGCCGGCGCCCAGATGGGCGGCAACCAGAAATCCGACAGCCGCGCCGCCATCCTCGCGCGCATGATCGCGCTGCTGGAGGATGCCGCGGCGCAGGGCGCTCGGCTGGTCGTCTTCCCCGAACTGCCCTTCACCACGTTCTTCCCGCGCTGGCTGATCGACAGCACGCAGGAGCTCGACACCTACTTCGACCGCGCCATGCCCTCGCCGCAGACCCAGGCGCTGTTCGACCGGGCGCGCGCGCTGGGCGTGGGGATGTATGTTGGCTACGCGGAGCTCACGCCGGCGGGGCAGCGCTTCAACAGCGCCATCACCACGGGGCCGGACGGCGCGGTGCTCGGCAAGTACCGCAAGATCCACCTGCCCGGCACGGTCGAACCGCGCGTGGGCGATCGGTTCCAGCAGCTCGAGAAGCGCTACTTCGAATACGGCGACATGGGTTTCCCCGCCTTCCGTGGACCCGATGCCTGGGGCCGCCCGGTGCTGGGGATGCTGATCTGCAATGATCGCCGCTGGCCCGAGGGCTGGCGCGTGTACGGGTTGCAGGGCGTGGAGCTCATGCTGATCGGCTACAACTCCGCCGCCTATGACCCGATGGGCGGCACCACGGAAAGCGCCGACCTGCGCACCTTCCATTCCACCATGGCGGTGCAGGCGAATGCCTACATGAACTCGACCTGGGCGGTGTCGGTCGCGAAGGCTGGCGACGAGGACGGCTCAGGCCTGATCGGCGGGTCGTGCATCATCGACCCGAACGGCATCGTGGTCGCGCAGGCGAAGACGCTCGGCGACGAGGTGATCGTCGCCGACATCGACTTCGACGCGTGCCGGCAGGGCAAGGAAAAGATGTTCAACTTCGCTGCGCACCGCCGGCCGCAATGGTACCGGCCGATCATCGACCAGGTGGGCGCGCTGCCGCCTCTCTAAAGCTGCCCCCAGGCGCCTTGGCGCGCGGCGACGCCGCGAGCGAATCGTTGGCGCGAGAAATGTCACCCGATCAGATGGTTGGGCCGGAACGGGTTGCGCTGTCGCACTATGCCTGTGCGATCCAGGCGCGCACCTCCGGCTGCGCGGCGCGCAGCCCCGCCTCCACCTCGGGCCCGTAGCGCGGGGCCGCCTGCGCCACGATCGCCGCGAGGCGACGCGCTTCGTCCGCCAACGCGGCCGCGTCCTCGGCCGCCGCCTGGTCGCCTGCCAGCGCCAGGATCTCGAGCCGCTGGAAGGCGTCGCGGATCTCCGCGACACCGCAGTGCGGGGCCGGTGTGCCCGCCGCCAGCAGCAGTGCATCGAGGCTCGAAAGCTCGACACGCAACGACCCCTCGCAGACCAGCTGCAACGCGCCGGCGATCATCAGGCCTTCCTCGAACCAAGCCTGCTCGGTCGCGAGGTCGGCGAAGGCGCCCGCCTGAAACACCGAATCCCAGGCCGCGATGCGCGCCACCAGCCGGGCATCGAGGCCCATCACGGCAGGGTCGACCGGGGCATCCGTGGCTGCGTCGCGCAGCGGCGAGACGCCGTGCGCCGGCACCAGCCGCAAGGCGGGCGGCGGCGCTCGCGGCGCGAAGGTCAACGCCGGCGCCCGCCAGGCGGCGTGGCGCAGCAACACCGCAGCACCGCCCGCGGCGATGCCCGCCACCGCGGCGACCTCCAGCGCCGCCGGTTCGACCCAGGCGTGCCACTGCCCCGCCAGGTCGGCCCAGGCCACCAGCACGCCGAAGGCCAGGTACAATGCCACGGCATGCAGGTCGGCCCGCGCCGCACCCTGCACCGACCCGCGCCGCGCCGCCGAGGCGAGCCACGCCAGCTGGAACAGCCCCGCCAGTCCGTAGAACAGCGGCGCCGTGCGCGACAGCACTGCGAGCGAGACCCCCGCGGCCAGCAGGAGCGTCGCGCCGACCATCCACCACCGCACGCGCCGGCGCTCCGCCGCCGCCCCCGCATCCCCGAGTGCGACGAGCATCTCTCCCGTCACCGCCGCGGCCACGAGATGCCGCAGCAGCACCACCGCGCCGATGGCATAGGCCAGCCCGACCGCGATGGTGATGCCGGCCAGCAGCGACGTGACGTCCATCATGCCTCCGCATCATGCCCCGCGCCTCGCCGTCGCGCAGCCCGGCGCGCTTGCCCTGCCGCGGGGTGGACCGCAAACTGGCCCGCGACCGCGCCGCGCAGACGGGCGGCGGAGGAGTTCTCGCCATGGACGGCATCCTGACCGGCAGCACGCTGGACGCCACCGCGACCGCCTGGCTGCGGGACTTCGAGGCGGCGCTGCACGGCGGCGACACGGCGGCGATCGCCGCGCTGTTCGCGGTCGAATGCCACTGGCGCGACATCATCGCCTTCGACTGGGACCTGCGCACCACCTCGGGTGCGGAGGCCATCGCCGTACGGTTGGCTGCACGCGCGCCGCGCGCGGCACCGCGGGGCTTCGCGGTCGCACCGGGCCGCACGCCCCCGCGCCGCACCACCCGTGCCGGCACCGAGGCGATCGAGGTGCTGATGGCCTTCGAGACCGCCACCGGCCCCTGCACCGGCGTCGTCCGCCTGGTGAACGAGGGCGGTGTGCCGCGCGCCTGGACGCTGATGACGGCGCTCGACCAGATCCGCGGGCATGAGGACCCGGCCGAGGGCAGGCGCTGGCAGGACGTGGATTGGAAGCGCAACTTCGGCGGGGAGAACTGGCTCGATCGCCGCCGGCGCGCAGTGGCCTACGAGGATCGCGACCCTGCCGTGCTGGTGGTGGGCGCCGCGCAGGCCGGGCTGTCGGTGGCGACACGGCTGGGTCTGCTCGGCGTCGATACGCTGGTGGTGGACCGCGAGCCGCGCATCGGGGATTCCTGGCGGCGGCGCTACCACGCGCTGACCCTGCACAACGAGACGCGGGTCAATCACCTGCCCTACATGCCGTTCCCCAAGTCCTTCCCGGTCTTCATCCCGAAGGACATGCTGGCGAACTGGTTCGAGCTCTATGCCGAGGCGATGGAGCTGAACGTCTGGACCGGCACCGAGGTCACCACCGGGTCGTGGGACGATGCCGCGCAGTGCTGGACCGTGACGCTGCGGCGCGCCGACGGCACCACGCGGGTGATGCGGCCGCGGCACGTGGTGATGGCGAATGGTGTCTCGACCACGCCGATCATGCCCGACCTGCCGGGGCTGCGGGATTTCCGCGGCGTGGTGCGGCATTCATCGGCCATGGGCAGCGGCAGGGACTGGGCGGGACAGCGCGCGCTGGTGCTGGGCACCGGGACTTCGGGTCATGACACGGCGCAGGATCTGGCGGTGTCGGGCGCGGCGGCCGTGACCATCATCCAGAACCGGCCGTCGCTGGTGGTGAGCCTGAAGGAAGCGCAGGCGCCCTACGCGCTGTACGACGAGGAGATCCCCTTCGAGGACCGCGACCTGCTGGCCACGTCATTTCCCTTCCCGGTGTACCGGCGCGCGCACCAGCGCATCACGGCGATGAACCGCCAGGCGGACGCGGCGCTGCTGGAGGGGCTTGAGAAGCGCGGCTTCAGGCTGAACTTCGGCGAGGACGATACCGGCTGGCAGGTGATGTATCAGTCGCGCGGCGGCGGGTACTACTTCGATGCCGGCTGTTCGCAGATGATCATCGACGGGCGCGTGGGCCTCCTGCAATTCGCCGACATCGACCGCTTCGTGGCCGAGGGCGCGCTCATGAAAGACGGCAGCATCGTGCCGGCCGACCTGGTGGTGCTGGCGACCGGGTATGAAGGCCAGGCGGCCGCGGCGCGCCGGCTGTTCGGCGATACCGTGGGCGATCGCGTCGGCCAGGTCTGGGGCTGGGATGCCGAGGGCGAGCTGCACGGCATGTGGCGCCCGACCGGCCAGCCCGGCCTGTGGTTCCATGCTGGCGGGCTGGCGCAATGCCGCATTTTCTCGAAGGTGCTGGCCTTGCAGATCAAGGCTCGGGAGCTGGGGATCGCCGCATGATCGAAGTGGTGCAGGACGACCAGACCGGGCATTTCCGCGTGGTGACCTATCGCGGGGAGACGCTGGGCATCACCACCACGCGGCAGGCTGCGAACGACCTGTCCGAACTCATGCTGGAAGCCTGGGAGGAAGCGATCGCCGCGGCCGCGGCGCGGGCGCGGATGAAGCACGGCGCGGCGATCATCGAGCCGCGGTGAGCCGGAGCGTCAGCGCACCGCCACCGATGCGGCGCGTCGCTTTCGGACAAATGCCCCGCACAGGTCGGCGGGGCTGCTGGACGGGGCGGATGAACAGGGTCAAAGAGCACGGAAGAAATTCCTAACACACGCGGCGGCGCTTGTCCAGCGCTCCGCGGGCGTGCCGGGTCGGGAGGTGCGGCCGCCACGACCCGCGCGGGCTTGCCGTGCGCGCGGCCTTCATGAACCCTCGTGCCGACCGTCACCGCCGGAGAGACCCCGCCATGAGCCGATCCCTCGTCCTCGCCGCCGCGCAGTTGGGCCCGATCCAGAAGGCGGAGGGCCGCGATGTCGCGGTCGGGCGCATGGTGCGGCTGCTGGAGAAGGCGCACCGCATGGGCGCGCAGGTCGTGGTGTTCCCCGAACTCGCACTGACCACCTTCTTTCCGCGCTGGTACGAGGAAGACATCGCCAACGCCGACCATTGGTACGAGACCGCGCTGCCATCCAACGAAACCGCGCCGATCTTCGAGGCCGCGCGGAAGTACGGGATCGCCTTCCACCTGGGCTATGCGGAAAAGACGCCGGACGGGCACCGCTACAACACCGCGGCCTTCGTCAGCCCGGGCGGCGACATCATGCTGAAGTACCGCAAGGTGCACCTGCCGGGGCATGCGGAGTACGACCCCATCCGCAAGGTCCAGCACCTGGAGAAGCGGTTTTTCGAAGTCGGGAACCTCGGCTTCCCGGTGGTGCGCGCGCCGGTGGCGGGGCACGAGGTGAATGTCGGCATGATGATCTGCAACGACCGCCGCTGGCCCGAGGCCTGGCGCGTGATGGGGTTGCAGCAGGTCGAGCTGGTCATGCTCGGCTACAACACGCCGTCGCTGAACATGGATAACCGGGGGTTCGAGGCGCACCACCTGCGGGTGTTCCATTCCCACCTGACCATCCAGGCGGGCTGCTACCAGAATGCCTGCTTCGCGGTGGCGACGGCCAAGGCGGGGACGGAGGACGGGCACGAGCTGTTCGGCCATTCCATCATCGTCAACCCGCAAGGGGAGATCATGGCGCAGGCGACGTCCTGGGGGGATGAGCTGATCGTCGCCGATGCGGACCTGGGTATGTGCGAGCTGGGGCGCAGCACGATCTTCAACTTCGCGGCGCATCGGCGGCCGGAGGCCTATGGGCGCATCACCGACCAGGTGGGCAGCGAGCCGCCGGTGGTGTGGGCGCCGGGGCAGGCGGCGGAGTAGCGGCGCGCGGGTCAGGACCAGCCGAGGCGTAGCGCGCGGGACATCCGCGCGAGGCCCGCGGCGCGGCGGTGCAGGCGGCGGACGCCGCGCAGAATCTCGGTAATGTCGCGCCGGGTGGCGGCGAGCAGGGTCTGCAGGGCCGGCAGCGGCGGCCTGGCGCGGAGCCGGTCTGAGAAGGCCGGGTCCGCGACCTTGTCGGGTGGGCCGGGCAGGGCGGCGGGCAGGCGGAGGCGCCGCACCAGCGCGATGAAGCGCAGGCCGAGGATGCGTGCGGCGCGGCGGCAGGCGCGGAAGATGTTTGGCGCGATCTGCTGAAGCGGGTGGGTGGGATTCAGGTCCTGGAGGGCGGTGAGGAGTTTCTCCCACAGGCCGGCGCGGGTGAGGCGGCGGAAATAGCGCGAGACGGTGTCGGGGCGGCCGAAGCGCTCGGGCAGGTCGCACCAGGGGCCAGTCCCGGAGGCCACGTGGAATATGGCGTCCATGCGAGTGCGGAGGTCGCCGATCTGGCGGCCGGCGGGAGAGCGCGGGAGGAGGTAGGGGAGGAGGGCGTGGAACTGGAGGTCGGTGAGGGGGGTGGGATGAGGCATGGGGGAAGGGTGGCACTTCTCACAGATATAAGTCAATATTCCTATTATCGTTTGCCGGTGGTCCACAGGCTTCTGGCCGGGGCGCCAGCCCGCGACGCAGGCCATCGACGCCTGCCGCCAGGGCAGGCGTCGCGCGCGGAATCGGGGCCGCCGAGGCGGGCGTCAAACTGTGATGCGCCGCCCGTCGAAGCCGGTGAAGCTGAAGCCATCGAAGGGCTCGCGCAGTGTCATTCGGATCTCGCGCAGCATGCCGATGGCGACCTCCTCGCCGATCACCATCGATGCGGCCGCATCGGATCGCCAATGGATGCCGCCCCAGTTGCGCGCGCAACCATAGTTGGTCGCAAGCTTGTTCAACTCGCCGCCGAGCGTGAGTGCGGGGCCATTGTACGGCACCAGGCGAGTCGGATCGCGCGGATCCGGTTGCACCGGATTCTCGATCACCCGGCTCTCGTCGAAGAAGGCCTTCAGCAGCGTCGCCGTGACCGAGCTGACGCTCGATGCGCCGCCCGGATAGGCGGAGAAGTTCGGTGAACCGTCAGGATAGATTTGCGACAGCAGGTGCGTCCCTTGCTTCGCCCGGGTGCGGTCCAGCGCCTCGGACCGCAGGAATGCGTCGGGCAGCGGATAGTCGGTCACGCCATTGACCAGCCTGTGGTGGGCCAGCCCGCCATAGGCCTCCGGCCGCAGCGTGCGATGGACGAAGTACTTCTGCCAGTACGCAGCGCGGATGACGTTGTTCGTTCCTTCGGAGAGCAGCGCCATGATGTGGGGCGGCCCGAAGGACGAAGCCGGATTCTGGGTGCGGAGGCTGCGATACGGGTTCGAGGCGGGTGTCGGCGGCTGCGCCCCCGGGAACATGCCGCCGAAGCGCGGATCGGGCGCGAAGGCGCCGGTGGTGAGAAGCAGCAACACCGTCGTCTGGAACAACGGGAGGTGGCGGACCCATTCCGCCAGGTCGCGGCCGGTGGCGATGTAGCGCGGCGTTGCCTCGAACTGCACGCCGCGCTGCGGCGGCTGGCCGTTCTGCGCGCGCAGCCAGTCCTCATAGGTCGTCAAGAATTCGCTTCCCGGCGTTGCGGGGCGGATGCGCGCGCTGATCCACTGCGATCCGAAGGGTACGTCGCGCAGCAGGAACTGCGAGACCATCGGCCCATCGAGGACCCCGGGCGGCGTCGCCACCCGGCCCCGCGGGTCCGCGGCGTCGAAGTAAAGGGCCGTGCCGCGGAACAGCGTTGCCGGCGTGACGCGGCCGCCCGCCTTGGGGCCGCGGAAATCACCCAGGCGGCTCAGCTCGCCGCAGGCCGCCAGCACGTCGCGGTTCTCGGTGGCGTCCTGGTATTCGGCGAGCGGCACGTCTCGCAGCAGCGCGTGCCAATAGGCCTCGACCGCCTCGCCGGCGCGCTCCGCGCTGGTCAGCGTGGGCGGGGCCGGGATCGCGATCTGCGTCGGATCGAGGCCACAGAAGCTGACTGCCAATGTGCCGAGCGGATTGCCGAGCCGGCGCACGCCACCGAGCGGCACCTTCTCGAAGTCTGCCGATTCACCCGACTGGCACGCCACCACGTACGCGCGCCATGCGGCCGGATCGACTTCTCCGCGTTCGTTGTGCGGCAGGCTGCGCGTGTCCGAACCGATGGCGTTCGGATAGCGCGCCTCATCCCCATTGGCGGGGTGGGGCGCGATCGGGATTGCGCTGGTGGCGCGCACGCAGGACGCACGAATCTCCGTCGCACGGCGATGCACCAGCGCGTCGATCGGCCGCGCCGTCGTGCCGTTCGCGGCGGGCTGGGCCTTCGCGCCGGTCACAACCGCCGGATGTGCCGTTGCCAGCGTGGCGGCAACGCCTAGTCCCACGCCGCCGAGCAGCGCACGGCGCTGGAAATCCGCTTCGATGCGAGTCATGGTTCGGGCCTCCCGCTCAAGTTTCGGTGGCTCGATACTCTCCGTGCATTGGTCGCCGGTCTGGCCGGAATTCGGCACACTGTCCGCAATCCGTCGTTTGATGTGACTATCAGAGGCGAGGGGGAGGAGTGCGATGACCAACAGGCAACGCCACCCGCCGCACCCCGCGAGCACCGCCGACGAGGGCGTGGCGCCTGCAGCCCTGCGGCAGGCTCTGCATGCGATCCGATCGGCGCTGGCCGCCGATTCCGCTGCCTCGGTGCCGGTCGCAACGCTGGCCATGGCCACAGGCGTTTCGCAAAGCACGCTTGCGCGCAGCTTCCGCCGCGCGCTTGGCGTCACACCGCAGGCCTTTGTGCAACACCTGCGGCTGGAAGCGGCGCGGCGCACGCTTGCGGCGGGCGAAACCGTCTCGGTGTTGGAAGCGGCGCTGCTGCACGGCTTCACGAATCCCGGGCGCTTCGCGATGGCCTACGCGCGCGCTTTCGGCGAGCGACCTTCGACAACCCATCGGCAATCCGTCGCGGCACGGGGCGGCGCGCGGCTGCCGCCAGCCCATTGCATCGGGGTGATTGCCTTGCGCCCGATCGAGGCGACGACACCTCGTGACGTCGCGAATGCGCGCCGCAGTACGAATGAACTGGCTGCCGCGATCTGCCGCCGCCGCGATCTCGTGCTCAGCGACGACAGCTCTGGCCAACGGCCTGGCCGGACCGTGCAATACCGGCTGCAAGGTAGGCTCGATGGCAACACCATCGTGCTGGAGCTGGTGAATCCGCTGCGCGGAGCCGTGGCGTGGACCGGCCGGCCGTCGCTCGCACGCCGCGAGCGATCAAGCTGGGCTGAACGCTGCATCGCGAACGTCTGGGCGGCCATCGAGGCCGAGCACGTGGCGGTGGCTCGACGCGTGCCGCGCCAACACGCCGATCCCGATACGCTGTTTGCCCGTGCACGCGCGGCAGCCCGAACCACGGACATCGGGGGGGTCGCCATCGCACTCGATCTGCTCAACGATGCACTGCACCGCGATCCAGCGCATGCGCGGGCACATGCGCTCGCCGGACGGTGCCTGGGGCAAAGCGCGATCCACCACTTCACGCACGATGCGGCAGACCCATTGCGTCGGATGGATATGCATGCCGCACGCGCCCTCGCGCTGGCTCCGGACGACCCCGAGGTGCTGACCATGCTCGCCGCGGTCAAGAGTTTCGATCGCAACGGGCTGGACGAGGCGGAACGGCTTTGCCTTGCGACGCTGGCGCTCGATCCTGACCAGCCCGATGCGTGGCGCCGCCTGGCATGGGTCCACAACTACCGTGGGGACTGGAGGCGAGGGCTCGAGGCGTTTCGCCATACGCATCATCGGTGGCCCGACGGGTACGATGGCGCGCTTTCGCTGATCGGCGTCGGGGTCGCGTGTTTCGGGCTTGGTGATTATGCACGTTCGGCGCGCGCGCTCACACGCGTCGTCGAGCGCCAGCCCTCCTTGAGGTGGGTCCACCGATACCTGACGCCGGCAGCGGTCCATGCCGGCGCGACCGGGGTCGCGCGGAATTCGATAGAAGCGCTGCGGCGTGGATTTCCACACCTCCGCATCGGCGATTTCCAGACACTCGACATCATGCGCGGAGAGGCCCTTGTGCGCATGGAGGAGGGGCACGCGCGGGCAGGGTTGCCTTACTGACCATTGCCGGTGTGGCGCCGGCATCCGGGCGGTGCCCTGCGTGCTGCTCCTGTCTCTGAGTCGCTTTCCAGCCAGAGGATGTCGCCGGGACATCGCTTCCGTCCCCCCTGCCGTCCTCAGCGGCAGGCCGCACACGAAGCCCGACGTATGAATCAGCCTGACTTCTCCCCGGGCCGTCGCTGTGATCCGCATCGCATCCCCGACCCCGCCCCCCTGCCATCTTCCCCCTCGCCATACGTCTCGCGCACGCCGCGTCCCAACCAGGAGCACGCACATGCTGAGGGCAACACTCGTCACCCTGGCCGCACTCGGCGTCGCGCTTACCGCGCACGCCCAGCCCGAACGCGGCCCCGCCACGCCGGCGCCACAGACAGAAACCATCACCGACCCCGACGCCATCGCCGCGCGCCTGCGCTTCTGGGCGACCGACAGCGGCGACCCGGTCTATTTCGGCGAGGTCCGCAACGTCGATGCGCGCTCGCGCCGCGTTCTCGGCCACTACCAGTGCCTCGCCATCGCCTTCATCCGCTACGAGGCCGGCGTCTTCCACTACTACCACAAGATGTGGGCGCGCGACGCCAGCGGGTCCTGCCGCTACGACGACGTGACGTCGCGGCGCGTCGGTAATCGCGGCCTGTGCGTGCGGGACAACGAGGCCAGTGGCCCCCGCGCCCCCGCCACCGCGCGGATGACCAAGGACAATTTCGACTGGCAGAACGGCCGCTTCCGCACCATCGACACGCGCGCGCGGCGCGTCGGCGAGACCGCCGCCTGCGTGCCGCCGAACGGCGCGGCCGCCGGCCTGTTCTCGCTGCAGATCGTCGATGGCCGGTTCCGCCTCATCACCACCCGCCCGCTCAGCTACGAGTTGAACATGGCGCCGCAGGACCCGCGCAGCCCGCCAGCGGCGCCCGTCTTCTGAACCGTCCGCCGCCAACGCCGCGCCACGAAGGGGGATCGCATGAGCTTCCTCGCCGCCCTCGATGCCCTGCCGCCCAACGACCCGGCGCGTGCGGGGCTGTTCATGCAGCGGCTGCGGGCGGATTGGCGCGCGCTGTTCGCCGAACTGCGCGCCGACCGGCCGGTGCTGCCGCTGCCCATCTTCACCGTGGTCAGCCGCTGGACCGACGTGGTGGACGTGCTGTCGCGCAACGAGACCTTCCGCGTCACCTATGCGCCGATGATGGACCCCTCGGTCGGGCCCTACATGCTCGGGCGCGACGGGGCGGAGGAGAACTGGCGCGACAAGTCGGTCATGCGCGCGCTGATGCGCTGGGACGACGTGCCAGGCATCCGCGCGCTGGCCGCGGCGGTGGCGGCGCAGGCGCTGGCCGCGACCGCCCCGCCGACGGTCGATGTGGTGCAGGCCGTTTCGCGCCTGGTGCCGCTGCGCGTAGTGCAGCGGTGCTTCGGGTTTCCCGGGCCGGATGATGCGATGCTGCGCTGGTCCTGGGCCAGCCAGGCGGACATGTTCCACAACATCGCCAACGTGAAGGCGCGGCACGATGCCTGCGTGCAGGCGGGTGCCGAGATGCGCGCCTGGGTGCGCGACTTCCTTGCGGCGCGCCAGCCCTGGGCGCAGGCGGCGGGGGAGGACACGGTGTCGCGCCTGCTGCGGCTGACCGCCGGCGGGCTGTCGGGCCTCGACCCCGAACAGGTCGTGAGCAACATCTGCGGCTTGCTGGTCGGCGCAATCGAAACGTCGTCGCAGGCGATCGTCAATGCGACCGAGCAGATCCTGCTGCGCCCGGAGGTCGCGGCCCGCGCGCTGCGCGCCGCCCGCGGCAACGAGGAAGCGGTCCTCGACGCGATCGTGTGGGAGGCGCTGCGCTTCAACCCGATGACGACCTTCGTGATCCGCACCACGGCCACCGATGCCGTGCTCGGCCCGGGCACGCCGTATGAGACCGCCGTGCCGGCCGGCACGCGGGTGGCGGCCGGGATCGGGTCGGCGATGTTCGATCCGGGCGTGTTCCCCGAACCGGACGCGTTCCGCGAGCGGCGGCGGACCGCCTACCTGCATACCGGCTTCGGGCCGCATGAGTGCCTCGGCCAGTTCGTCGCCTACGCCATCATCCCGGAGACGATCCGCCAGATCCTGCTGCTGCCCGGGCTGCGGCTGCGCGAGGGGGAGGGGAGCCGGGTCGACTTCGCTGGCGGGCCGTTTGCCGAGCATTTCGTGCTGGCCCACGGCGCGGCGGCCTGACGGGACCGGATGGCGGCCGCGACTGGCTGCCCCGCCGACGCCCGCGCCTGTTCGATCCCCGCCGCCTTCGCGCGCCGGTCGCGGCGCTTCGGTCGGCCGGGCAGGGACATGCCGCCGGGCTTTCCGCCGATCGCCGACTTCGGCGATTCCGCCGGCGCGCTCCAGGCGCTACGGTCACGCTCATGACCGTGAGAATGAACCGTCCCATGCGCCGCTTCCTCCTGACCGCCCTCCTGCTCTCCGCCGCCTGCGCGCAGCAGGCGCCCATCCCCGTCAGCTACGTTCCGCAGGCCGCACCCCCGGCCGCCGCCGGCACGCCCGAGGAACAGGCGGCCCGCCGCCTCGACCGCGCGCTGGGGCAGGATGCGCGGCGCGACCGTGCGCAGGCGGCCGACCCCTATGCCGGCTCCATGGCCGGGACGCCCACGCCCGGCACCGACATGGAGATCGGCGGCGGCGACGCGCCGCAGACCACGCCGCAGATCGCCATCCCGTTCCAGTGAGGCGTCAGGCGGCCTCGGCCAGCCCCATCGCCTGGCGGCGGAACAGCCCGGCATAGATCCCGCCCTCGCGCGCCAGCAGTGTGGCGTGCGTGCCCTCCTCCGCGACCTGCCCGCGGTCGAAGACCAGGATTCGGTCCATCGCCCGCACGGTGGACAGCCGATGCGCGATGACCAGCGCGGTGCGGCCGCGCAGCAGGCGTTCCATCGCGTCCTGGATCAGCGCCTCGCTTTCGGAATCGAGCGCCGCCGTCGCCTCGTCCAGCACCAGGATTGGCGCATCGGCCAGGAAGGCGCGCGCGAGGGCGATGCGCTGGCGCTCGCCGCCCGACAGCTTCACGCCGCGTTCGCCCACCAGCGTGTTCATCCCGCGCGGCAGGCGCGCGATGAAGCCATCCGCATGCGCCAATTCGGCGGCGCGACGGAGTTCGGCCTCGGTCGCGCCGGGCCGGGCATAGGCGATGTTCTCCGCGATCGACCGGTGGAACAGCACCGGTTCCTGCGCGACCAGCGCGATGGACCGGCGCAGGCTGGCCTGCGTGACGTCGCGGATGTCCTGGCCGTCGATGGTGACGCGGCCCTCGGTCGGGTCGTGGAGGCGCTGCAGCAGCTTCACCAGTGTGGTCTTGCCGGAACCGGAGTGGCCGACCAGGCCGATGCGCTCGCCACCCGCGATGCGGATATCGAGGTCGCGATAGAGCGGCGTGGCGTGACCGCCGTAGCGGAAGCCGACGCGCTCGAAGGCGATGCGGCCCTGCGTGACCTGCAGCGCGGGGGCGGCGGGGGCGTCGGCAATGGCCGGCGTGGCGGCCTCGAGCGCGACCGCGTCCTCCAGTTCGTTCACGCTGCGCTGCAGGTTCGAGATGTGGTAGCCGGCATCGCGCAGGTAGCCCTGCACCACCAGGAACATGGTCAGGGTCGCGACCACGTCGCCGGCGCTGGCCTGGCCCAGGTGCCACAGCAGCAGCGCGGCGCCGAGCACGCCGGCGCGCAGCACCAGCAACGAGGCATCCTGCAGCGCATTCGCCGCGGTGCCGCGATTCCAGGCGCGCAGCGTGCGCCCGCGCCAGCGGCCGAGCAGGCGGGCGAGCAGCGCATCCTCCCGCGCTTCGGCGGCGAAGGATTTCACCACCGCGTTGGCGCCGATGGCATCCGCCAGCGCGCCGCCCAGACGGCTGTCCCAGCCATTCGACAGGCGCGAGGCCGGCGCCACCCAGAGCACCGACAGCGCGGCCGTCAGCGCGAGATGCGCGAGCGCGCCCACCAGCACCACCAGGCCAAGCCAGGGCGAGACGAGGGCGAGCATCGCCGCCGAGCCGAGCAGCACCATCACCGAAGGCAGCAGCGCCAGCAGCACCGTGTCGTTCAGCAGGTCGAGCGCCCACATCCCGCGCGAGATCTTCCGGACCGTGGACCCCGCGAAGGTGCCGGCATGCCAGTCGGCCGACAGCCGCTGCACGCGCGCGAAACTGTCCTGTGCGAGGCCGGTCATGTTGCCGAGCGTCAGGCGGATCACGGCGCGGATGGCGGCGTAGCGCAGCACGGCCATCAGCGCGCCGAAGCCGAGCATGGCGGCGAGTAGCCAGGCCGCGGTGGCGGCGGCGCCGGGCGCGCCGCCGGCGACGGCATCGGTCAGCCGGCCGGCGAGCAGCGGCATCGCCACGTCGCACAGCACGGCGGCCAGCATGAGGCCGGTGGCGAGCGGTGCGGCGCTGCCCTCCCGCCGCCAGCGGGCCAGGAGGAAACGGAAGGTCGCGCGGAAGGGCTCCGCGCGCAGGGTGGTGGTCTCGGTCATGGATCGGCGCGCGGCGCAGCCGCGTCCTTGTCAGGGCGTGTCGGGGCGGCGCGGTCCGTCGGGACCGGCGCCGGTGGGCGCATCGTGGGGCGAGCGCGCGGGAGGGGTCGGCGCCGGCGCGGGGCGGCCCGCATGGGTCGGCACACGGCCAGGCCGGACGTGTCGCCCGGCCGGCGGCATGCAGCCGCTCGGGGCCTGCCTAGAGGCCGGGGTGGCGCAGCCGGGGAGCGCCGGCTGGCACGGGTTCGGTCATGCGGCGCTCCTTTCCCTTCGATGTTGCGCTCCCGGAGACATGGGAAACCGGGCCCGGCGGATCAAGCCGGGGGCCGGCCGGTCAGCGGCGCGCGGCGATCTCGCGCGCCAGTTCGTCGCGGGCGGGGCAGCCGGTCGGGCAGAGGGCTTCGAGCCGACGCATGTTCGCCTCCGCCCGGTCGCGCCGGCCGGTCTGCAGGTACAGCACGCCCTGGTAGGCGAGGGCGGGCAGGTGCGCGGCGTCGCGGGCGAGCGCCTGGTCGTAGCGGGCCTCGGCCTCGGCATGACGACCCGTACTGCGCAGCGCGAGGGCCAGGTAGGTGAGGATGTCCGGGTCGCCGGGCAGGCGGGCGAGCACCGCTTCGAGCATGGGGACCGAGAGGTCGTAGCGGCCGGTCTCGGCGAGGCGGATGGCCTCGCGCGCGATCGGGTCGCCCGGCGGGTCCGCAGGCGGGACCGCGCCGGCGGTGGCGGGCAGCAGGGCGGCGAGGAGGAGCAGGCGGCGCATCACCGGCGAAGTCTGCCATGGCGGCATCGCGCGCGGGGCGACGTTGTCGTGACGATGATGTGCGCGGGCTGCCGTGCCGGTATCGATGGCGGTGGCTTGCGCCGGGGTGGCGACGGCCCGCGCCGGCGTGTGCCGACGCCAGCGAGAGGGGCGGTGTCGCGGCGCCGGCGATCGGAGCACGGGCAGGCAGCGGGCAGGCCGGACGCGGTCGTGACGCTTCGGGCAGGGTCAGGTCGCGTTGCCGGCGCCGCCGTCGGCGTCTTGGCGCCACCGCCGCACAGCGCGCCTGTTTAGATAGTCGCGTCGCGCAGGCCGTTATTCGGCCGCGAGTCGCATCCCCGCGCCGCGCGCCGCGACGACCGACAGGATCGCCTGCGTCACCGCCGCCTGGCAGGGTTCGATCACCGGCACGCCGCAGGCCTGTTCGGCGAAGGCGCGGTGGCCGGCCATGCCGGCGCAGCCGAGGATCACCGCCTCGGCACCCATCGCGACCAGTTCCCGCGCGGCTTCCGCGAGGCGGGCGCGGGGCGCGACCGGGTCGGTCAGCACCTCCATGTCGAGGTTGAGCGGGATGGTGCCGGCGAGGCGCGTGTCCACGCCCATGGATTGCAGCGCGCGGCGCTGACGCGGCTTCGACTTGTCGGTGAAGGCGATGATGCCGAAGCGCTCGCCGCGCATCATGGCGGCGGCGACGGCGCAGCGCAGCGGGCCGAAGACCGGGCGGTCGGTGACGGTGCGCACGGCTTCCAGCCCGGGGTCGGAGACGCAGGCGATCACGTAGGCGTCGGCGGCCTCGCTCTCGACCATCCGGCACAGGGGTTCGGCCACGCCGTACCAGTCGCGCCACGTCACGATCGCGCCCGGGCTGTCCGGCAGGCGCGTCACGTCCAGGCGGGGCAGGCCCGGCGCGGCGAAGGGCGCGATCGCGGCGGCGATGCCGTCCGTGCAGGACAGGCTGGAATTGGGATTGATGACGAGGATGCGTTCGGCCATGACCCATGTTGACGCCGCGCCGGTGCGGGCATCAAGCCCCGTTGGCGTGACGGTGCTTGAAATCCGTCCGGCAAGGGTGGATTGTGCTGCGTTGCACAATGGGCGCCGCGAGAGTGCCCGCGAAAGGAACGCCGATGCCCCAGGGTCCGGTGCGGGATGCGCCCGTGGAACCCATGTTGCACGTGCCGGCCGGCGTGGCGCTGTTGCGTGGCGCGATGGGGCGGTGCCCCGCCTGCGGGCAGGGCCGCCTGTTCAGCGGCTACCTGCGGGTGGTCGATGAATGTTCGCACTGCCATGCGCCGCTCGGGCGCATCCGCGCCGACGACGCGCCGCCCTATTTCACCATCTTCCTGGCCGGGCACGTGCTGCTGCCGGGCGTGTTCCTGGTGGAACGGTTCTGGCGGCCCGAGATGTGGGTGCACATGGCGATCTGGCTGCCGGCCTTCGCCATCGTGTGCACGCTGCTGCTGCGCCCGGTGAAGGGGGCGGTGGTGGCGTGGATGATGCGGCTTGGCCTCACGGGGGACGAGCAGGGCGCGCCGGTGGTGGTGGCGCCGACGCGAAGGCCCGCGCCCGATGCCTGAACAGCGCCTGGTCCGGATCGAACTGCCGGAGGAACCGCCGGCGCCGTCGGTCTATGCCGAGGCGGATCGCCGCCAGGCGATCGCGGACCTGCTGACCGGCAACCGCTTCGACCCGCCGAACCTGCCCAAGGGGCCCTATGCGCTGGCGGTGTCGGTGCGCGAGGGGCGGCTGGTGTTGGACATACGCGATGTCGACAACCGGCCGCTGCATGTGCTGGCGCTGGCGCTCGGTCCGTTCCGGCGCCTGATCAAGGACTACCACATGGTGGTCGAGGCGCATGAGCAGGCGGTGGCGGAATCCGGCCCGGAAAGCCGGGTGCAGGCGATCGACATGGGACGGCGCGGGCTGCACAACGAGGGTGCGGAGCTGCTCCAGGCGCGGCTGAAGGGGCGCATCGACGTGGACTTCGAGACGGCGCGGCGGCTGTTCACGCTGGTCTGTGCGCTGCATCAGCGGATTTGAGTGGACTAGATGGACTTAGTCCATCAGCTTTCCGATATGTCCACGCTGAACATCCATGACGCCAAGACGCATTTCTCCCGCCTGGTCGACCGTGTCGGGGCCGGGGAGAGCGTGGTCATCGCCAAGGCAGGCAGGCCCGTGGCGAAGCTGGTGCCGCTGTCGGCCAGCGACGCGCCGGCGAAGCGCATCGGTTTCCTCGCCGGCGCCTTCGCCGTGCCCGCCGATTTCGACACCATGGGGCAGGCCGAGATCGAGCGGCAGTTCGGCGGCGCGTGAGCCTGCTGCTGCTGGATACGCATCTGCTGCTGTGGGCGGCGCTGGACGATGCGCGGCTGACGCCCGGAGCCCGCGCGCTGATCGAGGACCCGGCGCATGACCTGCTGTTCAGCGCGGCGTCGATCTGGGAGGTGGTGGTGAAGGCCGGTCTGGGCCGCACCGATTTCACGCTGGATGCGCGCGTGCTGCGCGGCGGGCTGATGGCGGCCGGGTATCGCGAGTTGCCCATCACCGCCGAGCATGCGGTCGCGCTCATGCGCCTGCCGCCGCTGCATCGCGACCCCTTCGGCCGCATCCTGCTCGCCCAGGCCGAGACCGAGGGTGCGACGCTGCTGACCGCCGACCGTGCGCTGGGGCAGTATCCCGGCCCGGTGCGGCTGGTCGCCTGACACCACGGAGAGGCGCATGAGGATCGACGGCGTATGGCACCGCAGCGTGCGGATCGACGAGGCCGATGGCTGGTCGGTGCGCATCCTCGACCAGACGCGGCTGCCCTGGGCCGTCGAATGGCTGCGGTTGGTCGATGAGGATCAGGTGGCGCACGCCATCCGGTCCATGCAGACGCGCGGGGCGCCGCTGATCGGCGCGACGGCGGCCTATGGCGTTGCGCTGGCGATGCGGCGCGATCCTTCAGCGCTGGAGGGCGTTTGCGCAATGCTGGCGGAGACCCGCCCGACGGCGATCAACCTGCGTTGGGCGATCGACCGGATGCTGGGCGCGCTGCGGAACCTGCCGGTGCAGGACCGTACGGCGGCGGCCTATGCCGAGGCCGCCGCCATCGCCGACGATGACGCCGCCACCTGCGAGGCGATCGGCCGCAACGGCCTGCCGCTGATCGCGGAGATCGCGGCGCGCAAGCCGCGCGTGAACATCCTGACGCATTGCAATGCCGGCTGGCTCGCGACCGTCGATTGGGGCACCGCGCTGGCGCCGATCTACATGGCGCATGATGCCGGCATTCCCGTGCATGTCTGGGTGGACGAGACCCGCCCGCGCAACCAGGGCGCGGCGCTGACGGCCTTCGAGCTCGGCGCGCATGGCGTGGCGCATACGGTGGTGGCTGACAATGCCGGCGGGCACCTGATGCAGCACGGGCAGGTGGACCTGGTCATCGTCGGCACCGATCGCGTCACGCGCACCGGCGACGTCGCGAACAAGATCGGGACGTATCTCAAGGCGCTGGCGGCGCGCGACAACGGCGTGCCCTTCTGGGTCGCGCTGCCGCATTCGACGCTGGATATGCGCGTGGGCGACGGTGTCGCGGAGATTCCGATCGAGGAACGCTCGCCGGCCGAGGTCACGGACCTGACCGGCCGCACCGCGGATGGGCGCATCGAGACCATCCGCGTCGCCGCCGCCGGCAGCCCCGCCGCCAACCCGGCCTTCGACGTGACGCCGGCGCGGCTGGTGACCGGCCTGATCACCGAGCGCGGGCGCATCCCCGCGACACCGGACGCCATCGCCGCAATGTACCCGGAGAAGGCGGCATGACCGGCTGGAAGACCGCCTGGCGGTCCTTCTACTACGACGGCGCGCCCGAGGCGCCGGACCCGGTGCTGGTGAAGGGCCGCGTCGCGCTGCTGGTGATCGACGTGCAGAACACCTACCTCGCACGCCCCGACCGCAGCGCGCTGACCCCCGCCGAGGCGGCGCGCGACGCGGGCTGGGATGGCTTCCACGCGCGCATGCACGGTCTGGTGATTCCCACCATCGCGCGGCTGATCGAACGCTTCCGCGCAGGGGCGGGGCCGGTGGTCTTCGCGCGCATCGCGTGCCTGACGCCGGACGGGCGCGACCGCTCGCTCAGCCAGAAGAAGCCCGGCTGGAACGACCTGTTCCTGCCGAAGGACGAGGAGCCGTCGCAGATCATCCCCGCGCTGGCGCCGGCCCCCGGCGAGGTGGTGGTCACCAAGACCACCGATTCCGCGCTGACCGGGACCAACCTGCGCCTGGTGCTGCACAACATGGGCATCACGCATGTCGCCTGCTGCGGCATCTTCACCGACCAGTGCGTGAGTTCCACCGTGCGGTCCCTGGCCGATGAATCCTTCGACGTGATCCTGGTCGAGGACGCCTGCGCCGCCGGCACGATGGAACTCCACACGCGGGAGGTGGAGATCCTCAACCGGATCTATTGTGAAGCGATGCGCGCCGAGGACCTGGTCGGCTACCTGCCCGCTTGACCGGGCGCGCGGCGGGCGCAGGATCGGGCCCATGGGAACGATCCAGCACCTCGCCGCAACGCTCGGCGCGAACAACTGTCTGACGGCGGAGGAGGACCTCGCGCCCTATGCCGTCGATTGGCGCGGGGCCTATCGCGGCACGCCGCTCGCCGTGCTGCGGCCCGGCAGCGTGGCGGAGGTGCAGGCGGTGGTGCGGGCCTGCGCGTCCGAGGGCCTGGCCATCGTGCCGGCCGGCGGCCGCACCGGGCTGTGCGGCGGCGCGGTGGTGGCGGAGAACGGGCCGCCCGCGGTTGTCCTCAGCCTCGAACGGTTGAACCGCATCCGCGATGTGGATGCGCGGGACTTCTCGTTGGTGGCCGAAGCCGGCTGCGTCATCCAGACCGTGCAGCAGGCGGCGGCCGCGGTGGATCGGCTGTTCCCGCTGTCCTGGGGCGCACAGGGTTCCGCCATGGTGGGTGGTGCGCTGTCGACCAATGCCGGCGGCATCCGCACGCTGCGCTGGGGCAACGCACGCGACCTGGTGCTGGGGCTTGAGGTCGTGCTGCCGGATGGGCGCGTGCTCAACGACCTGCGGCGCGTGCGCAAGGACAATTCCGGCTACGCGCTGCGGCACCTGTTCCTGGGCGGGGAGGGCACGCTCGGCGTCATCACGGCCGCTGCGCTGCGCCTAGTGCCGTCGTTGAAGCGTGTCGAGACGGCCTTCGTCGCGGTGCCCTCGCCGGACGCCGCGCTGTCGCTGTTCTCGCGCATGATGGCGAGCGGGGCGGAGGTGATCGCCTTCGAACTCATCATCCGCCGCTGCCTCGAGATCGTGGAGGTCATGGGCAACGGGCTGCGATCCCCGCTGCCGGTCGAAAGCCCCTGGTACGTGATGGTGGAGATCGCCGCCGCCCACCCCGCGGTGCCGCTGCGCGAAATGCTGGAAGACACCCTCGCCGCCGCCATGGAAGCGGCCGAGGTGACCGACGCCGCGCTGGCCGACAGCGAAGCCCAGCGCGCGACCTTCTGGCGCATCCGCGAGGACTGGCCCGATTGCCACCGCCGGCACGGGCCCTCGGTGAACGCGGATACCTCGGTGCCGGTCTCGGCCGTGCCGGAATTCTGCAGGCGCGTGGGCGAGGCCTTCGCCCAAGGCTGGCCAGAAGGCGGGTTCATCGCACTGGGCCACGCCGGGGACGGCAATATCCATGTGAGCCTGGACGCGCCGCCCGGCATGTCACGCGAGGCATGGCGCGCGCGCGCCGCCGGCGCCGAGGCGGCGGTAAACGCCATCGCCGTGGAACTCGGCGGGTCGTTCTCGGCCGAACACGGAATCGGGCAGTCGAAACGCCACGCCATGGCCCTGCACAAGGACAGCGTGGCACTGGACCTGATGCGCGCGGTGAAGGGGGCGATCGACCCTGGGGGCGTGATGAACCCGGGGAAGATGCTGCCGTGAGGGGCGGGTGAGGGGGAGGGCTCTGCCCTCCCCGGACGCCTCCCGCCCAGGGGGCTATGGCCCCCTGGACCGCGGAGGTTTAGTCGGGGGTTCCAAGAGCCGTCAGCGCTTGGTGGGGTGCGAAGCACTGCTTCGCGGTGTGGAGAGGGCAGGGCGCCTTTCCAACGCGCACCCTCACCGGTCCAGCACTTCCCCCGCGAGCCATCGCGCGCCCGAGGCGTAGAGCGCCGTCACCTCCGGCCCCGACAGGCCGGGCATGTCGCGCTTCACCTGGTAGCCGATGCGCGTCTGGATATAGGCGAGGTGGCGGTAGCCTTCGGGGAATTGCGCGAGGAGCGCGGGGTCCAGCACCGGCGCGGTGCCGGGGGTGACAGCGTCCATGCGGTCCTTTTCGTAGATCGGCTGGCGCAGCACCACGGCCCAGCGGCCGTTCCGCTTTTCGCAGAAATCGTAGAAGCGCCCGGTGCAGACCACGTCGACCAGCACGCCTTCGGCCTGCGCGCGCTGGCTGATCGTCATCTTGGTCTGCACGATGGCGCGCGTGCCGGCGAGATCGACGCTGGTGCCGCCCAGGAAGTGCAGGATGCGCACGCCGCGTTCGAAGCCGGCGCGGGAGACCTTGATGAACTCACTGGCGGGGCCCTGGAACCAGGTGGCCATCATGCGGGCGTCGTCGTGCCAGCAGGTGGCGAAGCGGTCCCAGTCGCCGGCGTCGCGCCAGACGGCCCAGTCCTGCACCAGCTTGCGCAAGGCCAGGTCGTCGAGGAGGGCTGCGTCGGTCATGCGGGCGACCCCATCGCGCCCCATGCGCCCATATGGGCGAATTCCGCGATCGGCTTGCGGGCGCGCGGCGCGGTCTCGCGCGCGGCCAGCGCCTCGGGCAGGGCAGCGGCCGGGCCGGGGTAGCCGAGCGTGATCGCCGCCATCGGTTCGAAGCCTTCCGGAATGGCGAAGGCGGCGCGTGCGGCGGCGGCGTCGAAGCCGGCCATCTGATGCGCCTGCAGGCCGAGGGCTGCGGCCTGCGCCGCCAGGTTCGCGGTCGCCTGGCCGAGGTCGTAGGCCGCATGGCGGTTGGGCTTGCCGGAGGCGGCGAAGATGCTGCGCGCGACAGCCAGCATCAGCACCGGCGCACGCCCGGCCCAGCCCTGGTTGTTGGGCGACAGGCAGGCCAGCAGCTTCGCGTGCGCGTCGGCTTCCTCCGTCTTGCGCGTGACCAGGTAGGTCCAGGGCTGTTCGTTGATGCAGGAGGCCGCCCAGCGCGCGGCTTCCAGGCATTGCGCGAGTGCGGCCGCGGGTACGGCGCGGTCTTCGTAGGAACGCGGGCTCCAGCGCGCGGCGAGTGCCGGTTCGATTGGGTGCGCGGTGGGGGCGGTGCGGTCGGTCATGCGGGGGCTACTCCTGCTGGGGAATGCCGGCGCTGGCGACCAGGGCGCGCCAGCGGGCGATGTCGCGGCGGATCACGGCGCCGGCGGTGGCGGTGTCGGAGCCGACCGGGGTCAGGCCCATGTCGCGCATGCGCGCCGACAGGTCGGCGTCTGCCAAGGCGCGCGCCGTCTCGGCCTGGATGCGCGCGACCGCGGCGGGTGGGATGCCAGCCGGAAATCCGATGGTGAACCAGGTGGCCAGGTCGAATTCGGCGAGGCCGGATTCGCGCATGGTCGGCACGTCCGGCAGGCCGGCGAAGCGCTCGGCGGTCGACAGCGCGATGGCGCGGGCTTCGCCGGCGCGGACCTGGCCGATCACGGCGGCCAGGGTTTCGACCACCAGCTGCACGTCGCCCTGGCGCAGCGCCAGCACCGCGGCGGGCGTGCCGCGATACGGCACGTGCGTGAGGGTAACGCCGGCCATGGCCTGGAAGGCCTCGGCCACGAAGTGCTGCGTCGAGCCGATGCCGACGGACGCCACGTTCAGCCCGCCCGGAATGGCGCGCGCGGCGGCAATGAGCGCGGCCACCGACGACAGCGGCCCGCCCGGCGGGGTGAGGAACACCAGCGGCATGGTCGCCACCTGCGTGACCGGCACCACGTCGACCAGCGGGTCGTAGGGCAGCCGGCGGAAGGTCGCGGCGGTCACGGCGAAGGCGTTGTTGAGCATCATCATGGTGCGCCCGTCCGGGCGCGCGCGGGCGAGCGCCTCGGCGGCCAGCGTGCCGCCGGCGCCGGGCCGGTTCTCGACCACCACGGGCTGGCCCAGCGCGGCGGCGAAGGGCGGGGCGAGCAGGCGGGCGACGATGTCGGTGGTGCCGCCGGGCGCGAAGCCCTGGATGAAGCGGACCGGGCCATCGGGCGCCCAGGCACCCTGCGCGCGGGCGGGCAAGGCGGCGAGCGTCGCGGCGGCGAGCACGGTGCGGCGTGTCGGCATGGCAGGGCTTCCCTTGTCCTGGCGCGCCTCACGGCGCGACCCTTGTCCCGGCGCGCCTGTGGGCGCGACCTTGCGTCTCCCGCGCGCCGTCTCGCGCGGCGGCACCGCCGGGTCAAGTCGCGCCGTCGCCGTGGGCCTTGCGCCGGCACGGCCCGGCGCGGTGAAGTCACGGCGCGGAGGCACCCGATGCTGGACCAGGAAGACGCCGCGCTGCGGTTGGTGGTGGCGCTATTGCTCGGGGCCGCGATCGGCATCGAGAGGCAATACCGCCAGCGTGCGGCGGGGCTGCGCACCAACGCGCTGGTCTCGCTCGGGGCGGCGGCCTTCGCGCTGGTGGGGTTCTCGATGGCGAACGAGGCGAGCCCGTCGCGCATGGCCGCGCAGGTGGTCTCGGGCATCGGCTTCCTGGGTGCGGGCGCGATCATGCGCGAGGGGCTGAACGTGAAGGGCCTCAACACCGCGGCGACGCTGTGGTGCGCGGCGGCGGTGGGGGTTGCCTGCGGCGCGGCGCAGTTCGGCCTGGCGGTGGCGACGGCGGCGCTGATCATCGTGGTGAACCTGGTGGTGCGCCCGATCGTGCGGCTGATCGACCGCGTGCCGGATTCGGGGGCGGAGGCGGAGCGCGCCTTCCGCATCACCGCGACCTGCCTGGCGGAGAGCGAGGCGACGATCCGCGGGCTGCTGGTCAAGCAGATCGCGCTCGGCGAGGTCCGGCTGCTGCGCCTCGACAGCGAGGACCTGGACGTGCCCGGGCGCGTGGCGCTGAGCGCGCGCGTGGTGGCGGCGGGCGATGCGCCGGCGGTGCTCGAGCGCATCATCGGGCGGATGAGCGTGGAGCCGGCGGTCACGCGGATCGGCTGGTCCGAGGAAGCGCCGGAGTAGCGGGCGGGGTCAGCGCGCCGGCGGAATCTCGTCCAGCGCGCGGAACACCGGCTTGCCGGCGGCCTGGAAGCGGGCGAGTTCTGCGTCCGCGCCGTGGCTGTCGCCCGGCAGGCGCAGGATGGCGTCGCAGCGTTCGGCGAGCGCGAGGCTGAGCGGCTGCATCACCTCTGCGTAGGCGTCGTGTTCGGCGGCGGCGATCACGGGCAGCGCCATGTTCACGCCGATCACGGGCGTGTGGCCCAGGCGGAACACCGCGAGTGCCGCCCGGTTCATCGCGGCGAGGCGCGCGGCGCGGGTGGGTGCGTCGGCGCCGCCCGAGGCATACGGCCCGGCGACCATGATCCACATCAGCCGAAGGTGGCGAGCAGGTCGTCCACCTGCGCGGGTGTCAGTTCGCGCGCGCCGGCACCGCGCAGCAGAAGCGCGAGGCGGGCGGCTTCCTCCAGTTCCTCGGCGGCGTGGACGGCGTCTTCCAGCGTGCGGCCCGACACGACCGGGCCGTGGTTGGCGAGCAGTACGGCCTTGGCGGATTTCGCGGCGTCGTGGATGTCGGCTTCCATCGCGCCATCGCCGGGGCGGTAGTAGCGGATCACCGGCAGCGCGCGGCCGATACGCATGACGAAGTACGGGGTCAGCGGCGGGATGGGCGCGGCGGTGCCGGGTTCCGCCAGGCAGCCGATGGCGGTGGCATGCGTCGAATGCAGGTGGACCACCGCGCCCGCATCCGGCCGCGCGGTCAGCACCGCGCGGTGCATGAAGACCTCCTTCGAGGGCTTGTCGCCGCCGATATGCGACCAGTCGGGTGCCAGCTTGCTGATCCGCGCGGGGTCGAGCCGGCCGAGGCAGGAATTGGTCGGCGTCATCAGGTAGCCATCGGGCAGGCGTACCGAGATGTTGCCCGCCGTGCCGACACTGTAGCCGCGGGCGAACAGCGAGGCGCCGAGCATGGCGAGTTGCGCGCGGAGCGCGGCCTCATCCATGGCTGAACGCCTTCAGGAAGAAGTCGCGCGCGCCGAAATTGCCGGACTTCAGCGCGAGGTGCAGGCCGGTGGGGTTGGCGTAGGTCCAGGGTACGCCGGGGTCGATCTCGGGGCCGATGCGCAGCGATGTGACGCCGAGGCGCTGCACCACGGCGCCGGAGGTTTCGCCGCCGGCCACGACAAGCCGGCCGACGCCGCGCGCGACGAGGCCTTCAGCGATGGTCGCGACCGCGTCCTCGACCAGCGCGCCGGCGGCTTCGCGCCCCAGCTTCGCCTGCAGGGCGGCGACCTTCTCGGGCGTGGCGGAGGCGGCGATCACCACCGGGCGGTCGGCCGTCAGCTTGCCCTCGACCCAGGCCAGCGCCTGCGACGCCAGCGCGGCGGCATCCGGCGTGGCCAGCGCATCCAGTTCCAGCACCGGTGCATGGTCCCGCGCGAGGCCGATCTGCCCGAGGGTTGCGCGCGAGCACGACCCGGCGACCACCGCCGCGAAGCCCTGCATCGGCGGAAGTGTGTCGGCATCCGCGCGCGCGGGCAGCAGGCCGGCGCGACGGAAGTTCTCCGGCAGGCCCATCGCCACGCCCGATCCGCCGGAGACCAGCGCGTGGGGTGCCACGGCCTCGCCGATCGCCATCAGGTGCGCATCCGTCACGGCGTCCACGATCGCCCAGCGGCGGCCGGAATCGACCAGGCGCGTCATCTCGCGCCGGATCGGGCCGACGCCCTGTTCCACCACGCCGAAGGGCACCAGCCCGACGCCGCCGGAGGTCTGGCGCGCCAGCACGCGCACCAGGTTCGCATCCGTCATGGGCGTGAGGGGGTGGTTCTCCATGCCGCTCTCGTCCAGCAGCGCGCCACCGACGAACAGGTGGCCGAGGTAGATCGTGCGGCCGTTGGTGGGGAAGGCGGGGCAGGCGATGGCGAAGCCGGACCCGAGCCGCTTCAGCAGCGCATCGCCGACCGGGCCGATATTGCCTTCATCGGTGCTGTCGAAGGTGGAGCAGTATTTCCAGAACACCTGCTTCGCGCCCGCCGCGACCAGCGCATCGCAGGCCGCGAGCGACTGCGCCACCGCATCGCCCACCGGCGCCGTGCGCGTCTTCAGCGCAATGATCACCGCATCGGCTTCCGGGAGCGGGCCATCGGGCACGCCGATCACCTGCACGGCGGACATGCCGCCCTTGACCAGCGTATTCGCGAGGTCGGTCGCGCCGGTGAAGTCATCCGCGATGCAGCCGAGCAGCAGGGGCATGGTCGCCCTCCTTCAGAAAACCGGCGTGCCGTCCTTGCGGTAGTACACGCTGCGCCCGTCCGGGCCGGGGCGGATGTCGAGGTCGTCGTCGGGGTAGATCACGCGCTCGAACGTCGTGCGGTCGCCCACTTCGAGGTAGATGCAGTCGGCGGTGCCGCGATTGACCAGGTTGTGCGCATCCCAGGTGCCGGCGGGGAAGCCGGCGCACATGCCGGCGCTGAGCGCGGTTTCGCCGGCGTCCGTCACGAGCGTGCAGGCGCCTTCGACGATGTAGACGAATTCGTCCTGCTTCTCATGCGCGTGGCGTAGCGAGGAGGCCGCGCCGGGTGGCAGGCGCACGATGTTCACGCCGAAATTCTGCAGCCCGAACAGGTCGCCCAGCGTGCGCTTTTCGCGCCCGCCGATCTTGGCGACCAGGTCGGCCGGGTAGCCCGAGGGCTTGGCGCGCGGCGGCACCTGCATGGCGGTCACGGCAATCGGGCGCGGCGTGTCGGGCATGGTGGCCTTCCTTCAGCCTGGCGGCAGGGCGAGCACGTCCTGGTGGCCGATGCGCACGCTCAGCAGGCCATCGGCGGCCTGGGCGCGGCGGGCGTCGATCCAGTCCTCGATGCGCCAGGCGTCGCGGCGTTCCCAGGCCATGGCGGCGCTGCCGTGGCCGGTTGCGATCTCCTGCGCGAACAGCCGCGACCGGCGGTCGATTACCCAGTCGGAGGCCGCGCGGTGCACCGTGTAGCCATGGGCGGCGAAGGCTTCGGCAATCGCATCGGGGGCGGCGGGGCCGAGGGCGATGCCGCCGAAGCCCTTGTCGCGCCGCTGGTCGCGGCGGAAGCCGCGCATCACCAGCGCGTCGCCGGGATAGGGCGGGTTGAAGCGCTCGCGCCCCGTCACGTTCAGCGCGGCGTAGAAGGGCAGGCGGCGGCGTGCACACGCCGCGGCCATCGCGTCGACCCAGTCGCGCGAGACGAGGTCGCACAGCGCGGTGTTCACCACGGCATCGACGCGGTCGAGCGGCAGGTTCGCCGGCGCCAGCACCAGGTTCGCGATCAGCCCTTCCACGCGCCAGGCGCCTTCGGGCGAATGCACCAGCAGGGTCTTGCGGCCGGGGAAGGTCGCGGCCCAGCCCACGGCATCGGCGCGTTCGGCGATGGTGTCGAAGGCACGTTCAATCAGCTCGGGATCGGCGTCGACCAGCGTCCAGGCCTGGGCGCGGCCGATGAAGTGGCCGAGCCAGCGCAGCAGGGACCCGGTGCCGGCGCCGAGGTCCAGCACCCGCGGGCGGGCGGGCAGGGCGGCGGCCAGCATGGCGGCGAGGCCCGGGTCGCGCGCCGCGGCGTCGTAGGGTTCGCGCAGGTCGAGCCAGTCGCCGTCGAATGCCTCGGCCTTCATGCTGCCAGCGCCTTGTCGAGTTCGGCGCGGAAGGCGCTCGCACGGTCGGTCCAGCGCGGCAGCGCCTGGCCGCCGCGCCAGGAGGCCTCGGCCATTTCGGCGCGCAGGCCCGCATCGAAGATCGGCCGGCGCATGCCCTTGGACAGCGACATCACGTCATCGACCGGGGAGACGATGGCCGACCCGGGCGCGACCACCTCGGCGATGGCGCCGCCGGCGGTGATGGCCAGCGGCAGGCCGCGCGCCATGGCTTCCGCCGCCGCCATGCCGTAGCCCTCCCAGCGGGTCGCGAGCGCGAAGAGGTCGGCGCGCTGGTACAGCGCCTCGAGCGCCGGGCCGTCCACTTCGCCGGCGAAGGTGACGCGCCGGGCGATCCCGAGCTCCTCGGCCAGCGCGCGCAGGCCCTGCGCGTGGGTGGCGTCGCGGCTGTCGTCGCCGGCGATGGTCAGCGACCATTCGAGGTCCGTGAGCCGTTCCAGGGCACGCAGCAGCACGTCATGCCCCTTGCGCGGCACCAGCGTGCCGACCGAAAGGATCGCGCAGCCCGGCCCGCCGGAGCCCGCCGCGCGGGGCGCTTCCTCGGTCCCGGGTTCCACCACGCCGATGCGCCCGGCATCGGTGCCGAAATCATCCGGCAGGCGGCGCGCCGTGAGCGGCGATGTGCAGACCAGCCGCGCGCAGGCGGCGAACAGCGCACGTTCCTTCGCCTTCAGCACGGTGCGCGTGGCTTCATCCGCGCCGTGTTCCAGCGCGGTCGGGTGATGGATCAGCGCGACCGCACGCCGCGCCGAGAGTTCCTGCGCCAGCGGCAGGAAGGATGGCAGGCCAAGCCCGTCGATGACGATGCGCGCATCCGCCGGCAGGGCGTGCAGCGCGGCCCGCGCGCCTTCGGTCGCGGCCTCGTCCGGGGCGGGGTGCTGGCCGGGCAGTTCGACGACCTCGACCGCCTCGCCGAGCGCGCGCAGCCCCTCGACCATGCGGCGGTCGTAGATGTAGCCGCCCGAGATCGCGTCGAAGGGCGCGGGGACGAGGAGATGGATGGTCAAGCCGCCGGTGCCCCTTCATAGGCCGCCCAGGCGATGTGGCTTTCCTTCAGCAGCACCTTGAGGCCCGTGACCGCGCGCCCGCCATCGCCGAGCAGGCCTTCGGCCAGTGCCGCCGACAGCATCCTGTGGATGTAGGCGCACAGGAATTCGGTGGTGGTGTTCTGCCCGGCGAATTGCGGTTCGGCATCGAGGTTGCGGTAGTCGAAGGTATCCAGGATTTTTCGCAGTTCGACCTTTGCCGCGGCGATGTCCACCAGCAGGTTGAGGCGATCCAGGCCGGGGGCGCGGAATTCCGCCTCCACCACCATGGTGGCGCCGTGCAGGCGCTGGGCCGGGCCGAATTCCTCCCCGCGGAAGGAATGGGCGATCATGACGTGGTCGACGACGGTGAGGCTGTACATGCGGGTCTTGTAGCGCCGGCGCGCGCCGCCGTCACCGCGCCTGTGCGGGTGGCTATCCGCGCACGAAGAACCAAACGCCGGCCATCGCGACGACGACCAGTAGCAGGGACCAGAACAGCATGTAGCGCAGGATGCCGGGCGTGGTGCCGCCCCGCACGGCGGTCGTGTCGTTGAGCCGGTTTCCGCGCGCCGGCGCCTTCTCCTGTTCCGCCATGCCTGCCTGCCCCAATCGCGTGTGCCAGGATCAACGCCGGCGGGCCGCGCGGGTTGCAGGGTCAGTCGTAGAGCACCAGCGGGCACAGCGGCGGCACCTCGCCCGGCGGCGGGTTCAGCAGCGCGGGCATCGCGGCGGGAAGGTCGTCGAAGCGCGTGGCGGGGCCGACCAGGGCATCCAGCGCGGGGTCGGCCAGCAGCGACAAGGCGAGGGCCATGCGCTGGCCATGCGTGCGCCGGCCGCGCATGGCCGGCGCCACCGCGCCGACCTGGGTCGAGACGATCGACAGGCGCTTGCTGTGGAAGGCCTCGCCCAGCGGCAGCGTCGCCTCGCGGTCGCCGAACCAGGAGGCTTCGACGATGCGTGCCTCGAAGGCGCAGAGTTCGAGCGCGCGCCGCAGGCCGGACGGCGCGGCGGAGGCATGGACAACCAGGTCGCGTTCGCCCGGCGCGTCCTCGGGGGCGCAGAAGGCGGCGCCGAGGGCTTCCGCCACGGCGCGGCGGCGCGGGTCGATGTCGCAGATGGTCACGTCGCTGCCCGGGATGCGCGCGAGCAGGTGCGCGACCAGCAGCCCGACCACGCCCGCGCCAATGACCAGCGCGCGCTCGCCCACCAGCGGGCGGGCATCCCACAGCACGTTGACCGCGGTTTCCATGTTGGCGGCGAGCACGGCGCGGTGGTCGGGCACGCTGTCTGGGATGGGCACGCACATGGCGGCGGGGGCGAGGAAGCGGTCCTGGTGCGGATGCAGCACGAACACGCGGCTGCCGGCCTGCGCGCCGTCCTCGATGATGCCGACGGCGCTGTAGCCGTACTTCACGGGGAAGGGGAAATCGCCGGCCTGCAGCGGGCATCGCATGGCGGCGTGCTGGGATTCGGGGACGCGCCCGGAAAACACCAGGCGTTCGGTGCCGCGCGAGATGCCCGACGCCCGCGCGCGCACCAGCGCCTGGTCGGGTGCACGGGGGGGCAGGGATTCCGGGCGGATCTCGCAGCGGTTGGGTGCCACGGTCCAGAGCGCGCGGGCCTCGGTCATGGCGTGCTGGCTCCGGGCCTTGCGCGGTCCACCGCGATGTCGAGCAGGATGTCCGGCGCGATGTCGTGCACCGTCCAGGCGAAGCGCAGCCCGTCGGCGATGCGCGGCACCTCGGGCAGGGTGAAGGCCGGGATGCCGGAGCCCAGCAGCACCGGCGCCACCGTGACATGCAGCCGGTCTAGGCAGCCGGCGGCGAGGAAGCGCGAGACCGTCAGGCCGCCGCCCTCGACGAAGATGCGCGTGAGGCCCCGCGCGGCCAGGGCGCGCAGCAGGGAGTCCGGGGCGATGCCGCCGGTGGCTTCGCGCGGCAGGCGCAGGACCTCGGCGGTGCCGTGGGTGTCGGGGCCCGGTGCGTCGGCCGCGCAGGCCAGCAGCGTGGGCGGGCCGTCGCGGAACACGGTGTGGTCCGGGCCGAGCCGGCGGTCGGTGTCGATCACCACGCGCACCGGGTCGGGGCCTGGCACTTCGCGCGTGGTCAGGCGCGGGTCGTCGTGGCGCACGGTGCCCGCACCCACCACGACGGCGTGACACAGGGCGCGCAGGCGGTGGGTGTGCAGGATATCACCCGGGCCGTCGATCCATTGACTGGACCCGCTGGCGGTGGCGATGCGCCCGTCCAGCGTCTGGGCCAGGCGGCCGATGACGCGGCAGCCGTCTGGGGCGACCGGGGGCGCCAGGATGGGGCCGAATAGGGGGGCATGCGCGCCGGCGGCCGGTGCGCCGTCACGCGCGGGCAGCAGCGCGGTCCAGTCGGGGTCGAGGGGCTTCGCATCCATCGCGGCGCGTCATGCCCGAAGCGCGGCGGGGGCGCCAGCGCCTCAGGGCCGCCCGAGGCCGATCGGCAGCACCGCGACCACCGCTTCCGCCAGCAGCCCCGCCACGATCGGCAGGGGCGCGGCGGCGATCAGCCGGATCGCGACGAAGCGCCAGCCCAGCACGGGATATTCCCAGGTCAGGATCCGGTGCAGCGCGAAGATCGACCAGCCGGTGATGAGCGCTGCCATCTGTGGCACGCCGGCGCCGGCCTTCGCGAAGGCCAGCACCAGCGGGAAGGTCACGAAGGGCCCGCCCGGCATCAGCCCGCCCGCCAGCGAGGCGACGACGATGCCGCTGGTGCCGGACTCCGGCCCGATCCAGGTGACCGCGGCATCGGCCGGGATGAGTTCCGCGAGGAACGCCGCCATCGGCAGCGCCACGGCGAAGATCGGCAGGATCTTCACCAGACCCTGGCCGGTATCGACGACCGCGCGCCGCGCCACCCCTGGCCCGCGCCGCAGGCACACCCCGAGAGCGATGAGCGCGACGGCCGCGAGGAACAGCTGCGCGCCGGTCACTTCGGCGGCACCCACGCGATCGGCAGGCGGCGCGCCACCCAGCCCGCCAGCATCGGCATGGGCAGCGTGACCAGTGTGCGCATGATCGCGAAGTCGGGCCCGAGCAGCGGCATCTCGTAGACCAGCAGCTTCTGGAAGCCGTTCAGCGCCCAGGACAGGATATAGGCGACCAGCGCGCCGCGATCCGCCCCGGCACCGGCCAGCACCAGCACCAGCGGGAAGGCGGCCATGGGCCCGCCGGGCGTGAGCGCGCCTGCCAGCGTCGCGACCGCGAGGCCGAACCAGCCGCTTTCGGCCCCCATCCAGCGCGCCAGCGCGCCGGGCGAGATCAGTTGGCGCAGGGCCGCCGCCAGCAGCAGGCCGGCGAGCAGCGACGGCGCGATGAACAGGAACAGGTCCCACGCATGCACCAGCGCGGTGCCGACCGCGGGCGCGCCGTCGCGCCGCCACAGCGCGGCTGCGGCCGCGACCCCGATGGCGGCAATGACCATCAGGGAGGCGTGGCGTCGGAGGAAGGCGATCACGCGCGCAACCTGCGCCGCCGGCCGTCGGTCGGCAAGCGGGCCCCGATGGACAGCCGCGCGGCCAGTCGTTACCCCGCGCCGCATGACCGAGGATCCAGCGCTGCAGGATGCGCCGCACCGCATCGCCGCGGCGCTTGCGCGGATGCGCATCGTGGTGCCGGAGGGCCTGCGCGTGGGTGCGCTGTTCCAGGAGGCACGCCACCTGGCCGGGCGGGCCGCGCGTGAGCCCGACCCGGCGGCAGCGGTCATCCTCGCGCCCTTCGCGCCGCTGTCGGTGATGCACGATGCTGCGGCCACGGCCCGCCTGTTCGATGGCCCGCCCGAGGTGCTCGACGCCATCCGTGCCGGGCGCGGCCTGGCGGTGGTGGATGGCGCGAACGAGGGTCGGCCGCTGCGCGCGGTCGTGCGCGCGGGCCATGTGGCGAACCTGCATGCCGGCCTGGCCGCCGCCGGCCTGCCGCCCGAGCGGGTGGTCTGGGTCCAGCAGAACCGTGTGCTGGCGCCGGCCTATGCGGCGTATTGCGCGGAGCAGGGCATCGCGCCGATGCGCGTCGTGGTCGCGCATTCCCATGCGGGCGTGCTGTGGCGCCGGCTGGGGCGCGGGCCCACGCCGGGCTGGCGCCTGGGCTTCGCGGCCGAGCATGACGGGCCGCGCAGGCATCGCTGGGTGTGCCTGAACTACAACCTGCGCCCGCACCGCGCGCTGCTGGTGGCCTGGCTGCTCGACCGGCCGGAGCCCGGCTTCCTGTCCTTTTCCGCGACGCGGGAGACGCATCTGCGCACCCGCGAGGGCCGCCTGCTTGCCGGCGTGGCGGCGCTCGACCCGGCCGACCCGGACGGGGCGCGGGCGGCGGTGCGCCGGCTGATGGACTCTCGCCTGCACCACGGCAGCGACATTGACGGCTTCGCCAGCCCGAGCGAGCGCGTCTACAGCCTGCCCGTCGAGGACGTCGCGGCGGCGGAGCTGTTCATCGTCACCGAGACCGAGATGGAAGGCCCGGACATGCTGCGCTGGACCGAGAAGACGCTGAAGGCGATCGGCTCGGGCCTGCCGGTGGTGGTGTTCGGCAATGCCGGCGTGGTGGCGGCGCTCGAGGCGCTGGGCTTCGACCTGCTGCGCGACCTGGTGGACCATGGCTACGATGCCGAGCCCGAGCCGGCACGCCGCTTCGCCGCCGCGCGCGATTCGGTGGCACGCTTCCTGGCACGGCCGCCGGGCTTCACGCCGGCGGAACTGGCGCGGCTGCGGGCGGCGAGCGCACACAACCGCGCGGCCTTCGACCGCGCGCTGCCGCAGGATTCGCTGGTCGCGCCGATCGAGGCGATTGCCGCTCTGGCGGGCGGCTGAGGGTGGTTCAGGCGCGGACAGCGTCAGCGCCGGCGGTCGCGCCACCGGCGCGGCCGGACGGCACTTTGCCTTGCATCCCCGCGGCTCGCTTCGCCGCTGCCGGTGAGTCGGTAGCGCGCTTCCTGGCGCACGCGCCGATCTTCACGCCCACCGACACGGCGCGGCTGCGGCCGCAAAATGTGGCGGGCATAGCCAAGTCGCTCCCGCGTGACGCCCTGTTCGCGCCGTCGCGGAATAACTGCGCCCGGCGTCGGCCGCGTAGAGGCTGCTCTACGTGCGCGAGTGCCGGGATGAGCTCTGCCGCCCGAATCGCCACCTGCCGAAACGCACCGTCGCGCTGGCTGCGCACGCACCACGACTGCGCCCGCCAGGGCGGCGACGACCGGCAGGGAGCCATGGCGTCGGAGGCGCGGGCATAGCCGTGGCCGACTGCGCCGCGCGGATGCTGCAGGCAGGTGCGTGACGCGGTACGCTGTCCACCCCACCGCAGGGGCAATGCGCGAATGTCGAATGCCCTCCATGATGCGCCGCCGCTGCCGCCGTGGCTGCAGCCGAAGATCGCGGCGCTGGCGCGCGACCTGGCCGGATTCGACGCCATCGTGCCGCAAGGGATGTTGGCATCGCCGCTGCTGCGCATGCTGGGGGACCTCGCGGCGAAGCTGCCGGGCGGCACGCCATCCTGCGCGACAGCCGATGCGCCGCCCATCGTGTCCGCCTTCGCGCCCCTCGTCCTGCTGGCGGACGGCGACGCCGTGGCCCGCGTGACCGGCATGCCGGAGGAGAAGCTGCGGACGCTGCGGGCGGGGCGGGGGCTCGTGGTGTTCGATGGCTCCAACGAGGGCCGGGTGTTCGCCCGTCAGTACGTGGCGAACATCCATCGGGCTCTAGAGGCACACGGCATTCCGGCCGGGCGCGCCGTCTGGATCCAGCAGAACCAGCGCCTCGAGCGGGTCTATGTGGCGCGGTTCGGCCGCCCGGGCAGTGCGCCACTGCGCATCCTGTCGGGCCACATGCATGCCGCCGAGATGTGGCGCGGCCTGGTCGGGCATCGCAAGCTGCATTGGCGCTTCGGCTTCGCGCTGGAACCACAGGGGCCGCGGCGGCACCGCTGGATCTGCCTGAACAACAACCTGCGGCCGCATCGCGCGCTGCTGGTGACCTGGCTGCTCGGGCGTCGCGAGCCAGGCTTCCTGTCGTTCTCGGCGGCGCAGGAGTTGCGTGTGCGGGTGGACCGAGCGCGCCTGCTGCAAGCCGTCAGGAGGTTTGCGCCCGACGAACCGGACGCGGCGTGCAGGGCGGTCGAGCGGCTGCTCGATAAGGGCGAGCACCATTCGAGCGACATCGACACCTTCACGAGTCCGGACGAGCGCATCTACACACTGCCGGTCGCCGAGGTTGCGGCCGCCGAGTTGTTCATCGTGACCGAAACCGAGATGGCCAACCCAGGCCTGCTGCGCTGGACCGAGAAGACGCTGAAGGCGATCGGCTCCGGCCTGCCGATCGTGGTCTTCGGCAATCCCGGCGTGATCGCGGCGCTGCGACGCATCGGCTTCGACCTGCTCGATGACCTGGTCGACCACACCTATGATTCCGTGCTGATGCCATCCCGCCGCTTCGCCGCGGCGAAGGCGGCCGTAGAGCGTTTCCTGGCCCGGCCGCCCGGCTTCACGGCAGCGGAGATGGCGCGGCTGCACGCGGCCTCGGTGCACAACCGGCGGATCTTTCTGCACGCCATCCTGCGCCATTCGCTGCTCAACCCGCTGGAACGGCTGGTGGAGGCGGCGCGCGGCTGAGGACGCTTCAGGCACGCGCGGACAGGGCGAGCGCCGGCGGGCGCGCGACCGGCGCGCGGCCGGCCGGCGCATAGCCCTGCACCTGCGTGCGCGGCAGCGCGGCGCCGGCGATGGTCTCGATCACGCGCGACTGCAGTGCGACGGCGCGTTCCAGCAGGCGGCGATTCTCCCGGCCCAGTTCGTCGAGCCGCGCGGCCAGCAGCGCGGCCGCCTGGCGCACCGGGCCCTCGGGCGCCTGGCCGTGCTTCGTCTGCGCGGCATAGGCGGCGGCGAAGGCGTCCGAGGCGGCGATCTTGGGGCCGGCCAGGCGCGCGGCGCGCGGCAGGTCGAGCGCGGCGAGCGCGTCGTTCTCGGCGCGCAGCGCCTCCGCCAGGCGGTGGCCGGCCAGGATCAGGGCATCGATCATGGGGTGGTCTCTCCCGTATTGGGTTGGGTGGCGGCGGCGCGCATGCGGTGCATCTCCCGCAGCACGAGGTCGGACAGGCCGAGGCCCGCACCGGCGCGCGTGGCGGCCTGGGCATAGGCATCGACCAGCATGGGCTGCCACTGCGCCTCGGCCGCGCCGCCGCCGTAGCGGCTGCGCGAGAAATCCACCGTGGCGAAGACCGGCTGCAGCAGCATGGCGAAGGCCTGCGCCTCGAAGGCCTGGGCGGCGCGGCGCATGGCTGCGTCGTTGCCGGCGGCGGCGGGGGCCTGCAGGGCGCGCGGCGGCGGTGCGGCGGCGGCGGCGGGCAGGGCGGTCATGCGCGGTAGTGCTGCGGGCGGTGCGCCGGGCGGGCGCGGGTCGGGGCGGTGGTCACCATCAGCGGACCTCGAGCTCCGCCTGCAGCGCGCCAGCGGCCTTGATCGCCTGCAGGATTGTGATGAGGTCGCGCGGGCCCACGCCCAGGCTGTTCAGACCGCGGACCAGGTCCTGCAGCGTGACCGATTGCGGCAGCACGCCGAGCCGCCGGTTGGACTGGTCGTCGACCTCGACGCTGGTGCGCGGCACGACCACCGTCTCGCCGCCCGCCAGCGCGTTGGGCTGGCTGACCTGCGGCGTTTCCGTCACGCGGATGGTGAGGTTGCCCTGCGCGATCGCCACGGTGGACACCCGCACGTTGGACCCCATGACGATGGTGCCGGAGGCCTCGTCGATGACGACGCGGGCGATCTGGTCGGGGGTGACGCGCAGCTGTTCGATGGCCGAGAGGAAGCTGACCGGGTTGCGCCCGCCCAGGCTGACCGTGACAGTGCGCGAATCGGTGGCGGCGGCGAGTTCACCGCGCTGGTTGCGGTTGATCGCGTCGGCGATGCGGCGCGCGGTGGTGAGGTCGGGGTTGCGCAGCGACAGCCGCACGCGGTCGCGCCCGGCCAGCGCGAAGGGCACCTCGCGTTCCACGATGGCGCCGTTGGCGATGCGCCCGGAGGTCGGCACCCCGCGCGTGACGGACGCCCCCGCGCCGCGCGCGCTGATCGCACCGGTGGCGACCGCGCCCTGCGCGACCGCATAGACCTCCCCGTCCGCGCCGAGCAAGGGGGTGACCAGCAGCGTGCCGCCCGTGAGGTTCGTGGCATCGCCCAGGGCCGACACCGAGATGTCGATGCGCGACCCCGGCCGTGCGAAGGGCGGCAGGTTGGCGGTGACCATCACGGCGGCGACGTTGCGCGTATCCAGCTGGCGTTCCTGGTCGCGAGTGTTGACGCCGAGGCGTTCCAGCATGCCCACCAGCGACTGCCGGGTGAACACCGCGCTGCGCAGCCTGTCCCCGGTGCCGTTCAGTCCGACCACCAGGCCGTAGCCGACCAGCTGGTTGTCGCGCACACCCTCGACGTCCGCGATGTCCTTGATGCGGACCTCCTGGCCCGCGGCGGGCAGGGCGATGGCGGCGAGCAGCAGGGCGGCGGCCAGCATCCGCACCAGGCCCGGCACCGTGAACGCCATCTTCGTCCTCGCGTAAGCATTGGTGGCCAAGATGCGTCTCCCGCACGCCGCCGGCGCGGCGCGGTTGCCCGGCGCGCGCCCCGGCATCCGGGCCCGGCGGCGCCGGGGATGCGGGGCGGTGCGGGTGGTTCGGGGCGGACAGGGCAAGCGCCGTGCCAGGGCCAGAGCCGGGCGGGCGGCGGGCAGGGCGGCAGGGCTTGCCGGGTGGGCGGCGGAGCCTGCCGGCAGGAGGAAGGAGAGGACGCATGCAGCCGATTCGCGGCCCCGGAGGCAGCACCACGATCCGCGCCGGGCGCGCGGTACGCGGCGCCGCGGGCGGGTTCCGCATCGATGCCGGCGCGACCGAGGCCGAGGGCGCGCAGGCCGCCGAGCGCCCGGCCGCGGCATCGGCGATCGGCCTGCTGGCGCTACAGGAAACCGCCCCGGCCGCCGAGCGCGATGCGCGCGCGCGCCGCCGCGCGGATGCCATGCTGGATGAGCTTTCCGCCCTGCAGCGCGACCTGCTGCGCGGGCGCGCCGACCCCGCGCGGCTGCGCCGGCTGGCCGACCTCACGCAGGGGGAGACGGCGGCCGATCCGGCCCTGGCGGAGGCGGTTGCCGCGATTTCCCTGCGCGTGCGGATCGAGCTCGCGCGGCGCGAGAGCGCAGGTTTTCTGTCATCAGACTGAAAACCACGCTGTTTCAGGGATTTGTCGCCGAACCCCCCTTTTCTTTACGGCAGGGGCGCGTCTATGTTCCGCCCGCTTTGAACGGGGGTATCGGGCTGCCGCGGTGGAGGCGGCCCGGGCCTTGCGCCGGGGGATTGGACTGATGCTCGTGACGCTGCCGCCCGATTATCGCCCCTCGGATACCGAGGACTTCATGAACCCGGTGCAGCTGGAATACTTCCGGCAGAAGCTGTTGCGATGGCGCCAGGACCTGCTGCGCGAGGCGGGCGAGACGCTCTCCTCCCTCTCCGAAGGCGGCATCGCCGAACCGGACCTCACGGACCGCGCCTCCGTCGAGACCGACCGGGCGCTGGAACTGCGGACCCGGGACCGCGCGCGCAAGCTGATCAGCAAGATCGACCAGGCGCTGGATCGCATCGAGACCGGCACCTACGGCTATTGCGAGGAAAGCGGCGAGCCGATCGGCCTGCGCCGGCTGGAAGCGCGCCCGATCGCGACCATGAGCATCGAGGCGCAGGAGCGCCACGAGCGGATGGAGCGCGTCCACCGCGACGACTGAGCATGACGGTCGGTCGGGCGCCGTATGGCCCGATGACGGTGATCGACATCACGGTCACGTCGGCTGGAATTCTGCTTCGTCCCGGCGGCTGAGAAGCCGCTGCCGCCACCGCGTCGTTGGCGCGCGCCACGGCGGGGGACCCGATGGACACGCTGTACCGGACAACGTGGTCGGGCGAGGGCTGCGTGGCGATCGCGGCGCAGGTCTTCGGCATCGCCATGGCCGCCGTCGGCGGCGCGGCCGTGGTCGTCGCCCTGATCCTTTGGGCGTCGCTGCGACGCAAGCCCGGCAGCGCGCGCATGTTGCGCTGGCCGCTCGCCGCAGCCGGCACGGTCATTCTCGGCGTCATCGTGTTCTCGGTGCTCGACGGGCGCACCACGCACCGCATCCTGGTCGGCGGCGACAGCCTGGTCTTCGAGGGGTGCGACGGCCTGCGCGCGTTCCGCCAGGCGGTCGCCTTCGACACCATCACCGGCATCGGGCACCGGACGCGGCACGGGGGCGGAAGGTCGGCGACGCTGCATGACGAGGTGGCGATGTCGGTGCGCGGCTCCGACGCGATCCTGGTCATCCCGCTGTCGACCGACGCCGCGACGCTCGACCGCGCCGTGCTGCGCCGCCTGGTGCCGCCGCGCGTCATCGAGGCCTGGCGCGGTTCGCTCGCGCAGCGGGGCCTCACGCTGCCGCTGGACGATTGACCAGGGCGGGCGCGGATCAGCCGAGCGTCGGCGGCGCGTCGTCCAGCCCAGCCGGCGCCACGGCCAGCGCGTCGCGCGCGATCAGCCCCGCATCATCCTCCTTCACGCGGCCGACGCGCGCATCGACCGGCCAGAAGGCGAGCAGCGCATCCTCGGCCGGCTTGAGCAACGCGGCGGGGTCCTCGCCCGCCAGCCAGTCGTCCCAGGCCTCGCGCGGCAGGATCACCGGCATGCGTTCGTGCAGCAGCGCCTGGCGGCCGGCGGCGGCACAGGTAACGATGGAATAGGTGCGCAGCCAGTCGCCATCGGGCTGCTTCCAGCCTTCCCACAAGCCCGCGCAGGCCATGGGTTCGCCGGATTTCAGCGAACAGGCGAAGGGCTGCTTGGCCTTTCCTTCCGTGCGCCATTCGTAGAAGCCGTCCATCGGCACCAGGCAGCGGCGTTTCGCGAAGGCGTCGCGGAAGGCGGGCTTTTCCGCGACGGTCTCGCCCCGAGCGTTCATCATGCGCGCGCCGCCGGTCGCATCCTTCGCCCAGCGCGGCACCAGGCCCCAGCGCAGCACATCAAGGTGCAACGCACCGGTTTCGGGATGGCGGCGCACCACCAGGCCGTCCTGCGTCGGCGCCTTGTTGAAGGATGGGATGAGGTTCGGCACCGCGTTCGTCGTGCCGAAGTAGCGCGCGATGTCGCCCGATCCACGCGCCTGGAAATATCGCCCGCACATTTGGTTTGTCCGCCGGGGAGGTTAGCCGCGACGCCAACCCTAACCTCCCGGCGGTAGGGGGGGCAGGGCCCCCCTAGACCCCCGGCCGCGGGGCACCTCCGCGGCCCTTTCCTGGGCG
The DNA here is from genome assembly GCF_022846615.1 of Roseomonas fluvialis. Taxonomy (NCBI): domain Bacteria; kingdom Pseudomonadati; phylum Pseudomonadota; class Alphaproteobacteria; order Acetobacterales; family Roseomonadaceae; genus Roseomonas; species Roseomonas fluvialis. The sequence continues at coordinate 3,057,731 of NZ_AP025637.1, read as the reverse complement.
GAGCGCTTCGGGAGTGGTGGCGAGGCGACGGGCAGGGCGTCTAGGCTCGGCGGCGCAACGACGGAGCCGCCCGTGACCCAGACCGCCGCCGACTTCCTCGCCGCCTCGCTCGAAGCCGCCGGGGTGAAGCGCATCTACGGCGTGGTCGGCGACAGCCTGAACGGCGTGACCGACAGCCTGCGCCGGCACGGCGCGATCGATTGGGTGCATGTGCGCCACGAGGAAGCCGCGGCCTTCGCCGCGGGGGCGGAGGCACAGCTGACCGGCCAGCTCGCGGTGTGCGCGGGCAGTTGCGGGCCGGGCAACCTGCACCTCATCAACGGGCTGTACGATTGCCAGCGCTCCGGCGCGCCGGTGCTCGCACTGGCCGCGCATATCCCGAGCAGCGAGATCGGCATCGACTATTTCCAGGCCACGCACCCCGAGATCCTGTTCCAGGGCTGCAGCCACTATGTCGAGCTGGTGTCGCACCCGGCCATGCTGCCGCAGGTGCTGCAGCGCGCCATGCGCGTGGCGGTCGCGCGCAAGGGTGTCGCCGTCGTGGTGCTGCCGGGCGACGTGGCGCTGAAGCCGCTCGATGCGACGCCGGCGCCCTGGGTCGCGCCCGTCGCGCCGCGCATCGTGCCGGCGGCCGATGAACTCGCGACGCTCGCCGCCCTGCTGAACGCGGGCGGGCGCACGACGCTGCTCTGCGGCGCCGGCTGCGCGGGCGCGCAGGACGAGGTGATGGCGCTCGCGGCCAAATTGAAGGCACCGATCGTGCGCACGCTGCGCGCCAAGGACATCCTGGAATACGACAATCCCTTCGATGTCGGCATGACGGGCTTCATCGGCTTCGCGTCCGGCTATGCGGCGATGAAGGCCTGCGAGACGCTGGTCATCCTGGGCGCGGGCTTTCCCTACCGGCAGTTCTACCCGGAGCACGCCAAGGTCGTGCAGGTGGATTTGAGCCCCGAGGCGCTGGGCAACCGCTGCCCGCTGGTGCAGGGGCTGGTCGGCGACGTGCGCGCGACCCTGGCGGCGCTGCTGCCGCTGCTGCAGGACCAGCCGGACCGCGCCCACCTGGACAGCGCGCTGGCGCATTACCGGACCGCGCGCCGCGACCTCGATGCGCTGGCCGAGAGCAGCCCGGACAGCGACATCATCCACCCGCAATACCTCTCGCGCCTGGTGGGCGAGATCGCCACCGAGGACGCCGTCATCACCTGCGATGTCGGCACGCCCACGGTCTGGGCGGCGCGCTACATCCCGATGAACGGGAAGCGGCGGCTGGTCGGGTCGTTCAACCACGGCTCGATGGCGAGTGCGATGGTGCAGGCGATCGGCGCGCAATGCGCCTTCCCCGGCCGCCAGGTGGTGTCGATGTCGGGCGATGGCGGCTTCACCATGTCGATGGGCGACCTGATCACGCTCACGCAGGTGGGGCTGCCGGTGAAGGTGGTGGTGCTGAACAACGGCACGCTCGGCTTCGTCGAGCTCGAGATGAAGGCGGCCGGCTTCCTCGATACCGGGGTCGAGCTGAAGAACCCCGACTTCGCTGCCATGGCGAATGCGATGGGCATCAAGGGCATCCGCGTGGAGAAGCCGCAGGCGCTGCGCGGCGCGCTCGAGGAAGCCTTCGCCCATGACGGCCCCGCGCTGGTGGATGTGGTCAGCGCGCGGCAGGAACTGGTGATCCCGCCGCGCACCAGCCTGGGCAATGTGCGCGACTTCGGCCTGTTCCTGCTCAAGGCCGTGATGGACGGTCGCGCGCGCGAGGTGATCGACCTCGCGAAGGTGAACCTCACACGCTGATCAGAAGGGCAGGATCACGTCCAACAGTTCCTGCCCCACGCGCGGGCGCTGAACGTCGCTGATCGTGCCGCGGCCGCCATAGGCGATGCGCGCTTCCGCCAGGCGGTCGTGCCGCACCGTGTTGTCGGAGGCGATGTCCTGCGGGCGGATCACGCCGCCCACGGTCAGGTCGCGCAGTTCGGAATTGACGCGCACCTGCTGCCGTCCGGTCACCACCAGGTTGCCGTTGGGCAGTGTCTGCGTGACCGTGGCCGCGACGCGCAGCGTGACGGATTCGCTGCGCCGCGTGGCGCCGGTGCCGTTCACGCCGCTGGTCGAATTGCCCTGCACCATGTTCGACGGGTCGAAGCCGCCGGGGAACAGCCGGCCGTAGGAGGCATCGAGGCCGAGCAGCCGCGGCACGCCCATCGATTCCGAATTGTCGCGCGACCGCGTGGTGCGGTTCTGCAATTCGGCGTCGTCCTGGATCGCGACCAGGACGGTGATGATGTCGCCCACCGCCGCGGCGCGCTGGTCGCGCAGGAAGGTGCGGCTGCCTGGCCGCCACAGGGAGTTGTTCGCCAGCGGCGGGTCCTGCGGGTTGGGCATGGGCATCGTCACCGGGCGCCAGCGCGGGTCGGCGGTGGGGTTGGTGACATTCGCCATCTCGGGCGGGTCGCCCAGGCGTGACAGGCGCTCGGCGCCCGAACAGGCGGCCATGGCGAGCGGCAGGGCGAGGAGGACCAGGCGCTTCATGGCTCAGCGCCGCCCGGCGAGGATCAGCGGCGCGGCACCCGGGCGCACGCGCACGCGGGCGGGGCCGACGACCTCGGCCTCGACGACCTGGCGGGAGGCGAGGTTCATCACCTGCACCACCTCGCCGATCGCGGCGGCCTCGAGCGCGCGGCCCTGCGCGGTGAGCGCGAGGCCCGGCGCCTCCAGCACCATCAGCACCAGCTGGTTCTTGGCGACCACCACCGGGGCCACCAGGTCGACCGTCACGAAGGGCATGGCGGAGCCGATCGGGCGGCGCAGCTGGCGGCCGATGACGTCCTCGGCGCGCTGGGCCATCCCCGGGCGCACGCGTTCGGCGCGCAGGCGGCGTTCCTCGATGTCGGATGCGCGCACCACCTCGCCCACGGCCATGCGGCGGGTGGCCAGCACCACCGGCACGGTCGGCATGGCGCGCCCGGCGATGCGCAGGCGCTGCATCGCCATGCCCTCGGCCGCCACCACCAGCGTGGCGGCGAAGCGGCGGGTCGAGGCGTCGTAGTGCGGCGCTTCGAGCGAGATCTCGGGCAGGGCTGCGATCGGCACCAGCGGCGGGGCGAAGCCCGGCAGGTCCAGGTCGTACTCCGCATCGGCACCAAGGCGGGCCAGTTCGAGCCGCAGCAGGGCCTCGATCTCGTCGCGCGCGACCGGGCGGCCGGGGCGCTCGACGACGGAGCGCTCCTCGCCGGACAGCGGCTGCCAGGGCAGGCCGTGGCGGCGCGCGATGGCGGCAAGGTTGGCGGCATCGAGCAGCATCCGTCGCCCCGGCGCGGGGGCCGCGCCCACCGCCTGGGTGGCGCGCGCGCCGGCGTTCTCGAAGATGTCGCCCAGGCGCAGCATGGCGTCCTCGGCCAGCACGACCGGGCGCGGATGCGGGGGCAGGGCGTCGGCGCGCGCGGGCAGGGCCAGCAGCGGCAGCGCGAACAGGGTGCGGCGGAACATCAGCGGAGCCTCGTGAGGGTGGAGAGCATCTCGTCGGATGCGGTGATGACGCGGGAGTTCATCTCGTAGGCGCGCTGCGCGGTGATCAGGGACGTGATCTCCTGCACGACGTTGACGTTGGATGTCTCGATGAAGCCCTGCATGGTCTGGCCGTAGCCGACCGTGCCCGGTGCGCCCTGCTGGGCGTCGCCCGATGACGGCGTGGCGAGGAACAGGTTGTCACCGATCGCTTCCAGCCCGCCTTCGTTGGGGAAGATCGCGAGCTGCAGCTGGCCCACGTTCTGCGGCTGCACCTGGCCATCCAGCTTGGCCAGCACCTCGCCATTCGCGTTGATGGTGACGTCGCGCGCATTGGCCGGGATGGTGATGCCCGGGTTCACCACGAAGCCTTCCGCGGTGACGATGGTGCCTTCTGCGCTCAGCCCGAAGGTGCCGTCGCGGGTATAGGCGGTCTCGCCGCTGGGCAGCTGGATCTGGAAATAGCCGTTGCCGCGGATGGCGATGTCGAAGCGGTTCTCGGTCTGCTGCAGGTTGCCCTGTTCGGGGATGCGGTAGACGGCGGCGGTACGCACGCCGAGGCCGATCTGCGCGCCGGAGGGCAGCGTGGTGCCGGTATCGGCCGACTGCGATCCGGTGCGGCGCAGGTTCTGGTAGATCAGGTCCTGGAATTCGGCCCGGCGGCGCTTGTAGCCGGTGGTCGAGATGTTCGCGATGTTGTTGGAGATGACCTCGACATTGTTCTGCTGGGCCATCATGCCGGTGGCGGCGACGTGGAGGGATCGCATTCGGGGTGATCCTTACGAGCGCCGGCGCAGGATGCGCTCGACGGCGGTGGACAGGCGTTCGCCTTCCTTCTCGGCGAATTGCGCGGCGAACTGGAATTCGCGCAGTTCGGCCGTCAGGCGCGTCATTTCGAGAATGGGCCGGACGTTACTGCCTTCGAGCACGCCCTGCCGGATGGCGGGGCGCTCGACCGCCTGGGCCTCGGCGCCATTCGCCTCGAAGACGCGGTCGCCCTCGGCGCGCAGCGCCTGCGGGTTGTCGAAGCGCACCACGCGCAGCCGGCCGAGCACGCCGTTCTCGCTGCGGATGGTGCCGTCGCCCTGGATTTCGATGCGCGTGTCGTTGGGTGAGACCGCGATGGGCGCGCCATCGGTGTTGAGCACCGCGTTGCCTTCCATGTCGACGATCCGCCCGCCCTCGCCGAGGCTGAAGCGGCCGGCGCGCGTGTAGCGTTCGCCGCGCGGGGTCTCGACCGCGAAGAAGCCCTCCCCGGTGATGGCGGCATCGAGAGGATTGCCGGTGACCTGCATGGAGCCGAGGTCCATGTCCCGCCAGGTGGCGCGGTCCTGCACGAAGGCGACCGGGCGTCCGCCGGGGGGCACGCCGCCCTGGTCCTGGCGCTGGATGAATTCGCCGAAGACCGGGCGCAGCGCGCGGAAGCCGGGCGTATCGGCATTCGCGAGATTGTGCGCGAGCACCTGCGTGGCGCGGTTCTGCAGCGCGAGGCGCGAGAGGATGATGTAGCCCGGGCTGTCCATGCGGCGTGTCTCCGGCGGTGGCCGGGGCGGAAAGGGCAACCGGCGTGCCAGCCCGCAGCGCCCGTCCAGGCGGCAGAAGCTGCCCGGGGCCGGCAGGGCGCGCCCGGCGCACGGCACATCCGCCCGGGCGGCGCGCGCGGCGCAAGCCTTCCTTAACGGCAGCAGCGGAGGATGCGCCCCTCGGCAGGAGGCTGTGGATGTCGGCGGCGCCCGAAGCGGCAGAAGCGACCGAAGGTGCAAAGGGCGGCGGGGGCAAGAAGAAGCTCCTGCTGATCGCAGTGCCTGTGGTGCTGCTCGGCGCGGGCGCCGGGCTGTGGTTCACCGGCATCCTGCCGGGGCTGCTGGGCATGGGCCCGCCGCCGGCCGCCGCGGGCGAAGGCGCCACCGCCGCGGCCGATGCCGCGCCGCGCCCCCCTGCCTTCTTCGACATGCCAGAGATCGTCACCAACCTGAACGCGAGCGGGCGCCGGCCGGTCTTCGTGAAGCTACGCAGCAAGCTCGAGATCACGCGCGCGGAGGACGCCGCGGCGATCACCGCCGCCATGCCCCGGCTGCTCGACCTGTTCCAGACCCATCTGCGCGAGACGCGCCCGGAGGAATTGCGCGGGTCGGCGGGGACGCACCGGCTGCGCACGGAACTGGTGGCGCGCGCCAACATCGCGCTGTCACCGCCGCCGGGCAGCACGCAGCCCGCGCCGCGCGTCACCGACGTGCTGTTCGTGGAGATCCTGGTCCAGTGAGCGGGCAGGGCGAGAACCAGGGCGACGACGAAGACCTGGCCGCCGCCTGGGGCGCGGCGCTCGAGGAAGAAGGCGCGCAGCCCGAGCAGGAAGCCGCGCCGCCGCCCGATGCCACGCGCGTGCTCAACCAGGCCGAGATCGACAGCCTGCTGGGCTTCGAGGGTGGCGGCGGTGGCAGCACCGAGGAAAGTGGCATCCAGAAGATCATCTCCTCCGGCCTGGTGTCGTATGAACGCCTGCCGATGCTGGAGATCGTGTTCGACCGGCTGGTGCGCCTGATGTCGACCACGCTGCGCAACTTCACGTCCGACAATGTGGAAGTCTCGATCGACGGCATCGTCTCGCTGCGCTTCGCGGACTACCTGAATTCCATCCCGCTGCCGGCGATGCTGGGCGTGGCCCATGTGAAGCAGTGGGACAATTACGGCCTGGTGGTGGTCGATTCCGCGCTGATCTATTCGGTGGTGGACGTGCTGCTGGGCGGGCGGCGGGGCACCGCGGCCATGCGCATCGAAGGCCGCCCCTACACCACCATCGAACGCACGCTGGTCGAACGCCTGATCGGCGTGGTGCTGGAGGACGTGACCGCGGCCTTCGAACCGCTGTGCCCGGTGAAGTTCGAATTCGACCGGCTCGAGGTCAACCCGCGCTTCGCCGCCATCTCGCGCCCGTCCAATGCCTGCGTGATGGTGCGCCTGCGCGTCGACATGGAGGATCGCGGCGGCAAGCTCGAATTGCTGCTGCCCTACGCCACGCTGGAGCCCGTGCGCGAATTGCTGCTGCAGCAATTCATGGGCGAGAAATTCGGTCGCGACAGCATCTGGGAGACGCACCTCGCGGAGGAACTGCGCTCGACCGAGGTGGCGCTGGACGTCGTGCTGGACGAACAGCTGCTGCCGCTGTCGACCGTCCTCGACCTCAAGGTGGGCGACCGCATCGCGCTGGGTGTCGCGCCAGGCGCGCCGGTGCGCCTGCGCTGCGGCGACATCGCGATGTTCGAGGGCGAACTGGGCCGGCAGGACCAGCGCCTGGCGGTGCGCATCGCGCGTGAATACGGGCGTGCGCGCCGGATGGAGGCCTGATCGATGTCGATGCTCGAATGGGGTCTGCAACTGGTATTGCTGGGGCTGCTGGGGGCGGCCATTCCCTTCGCGCTGCGGCTCGAACGCGCGCTGCGGGAGATCCGTCGCGACCGCGGCGCGCTGGAAGGCAGCGCGCAGGGGCTGGGCGAGGCGGCGCGCATGGCGGAGGCCGCGATGGTGCGCCTGCGGGCCTCGGCCGAACTGGCCGGGCGCCAGGTGGCGGAACGCACCGCCGCGGCGGAACCCCTGCGCGACGACCTGCGCTACCTGATCGAGCGGGCCGAGACGCTGGCCGATCGGCTGGAGGGCCTGGTGCGCGCCGGGCGCCCGATCGCCGCCGAGGCGCCGCGCGCGGCCGAACCCGCGCCGCTGCAAAGCCAGGCCGAACGCGACCTGGTGCGCGCACTGGCGCTGGGTGCCGCGCGGGGGCAGGGCTGATGATCCGCCCGCGCCTGCTGCCTGTCGCGATCGCCGCGATGGCGGGGCTGTTCGTCGTGAAGGCGGAAAGCCTGGTCGGGCTGCTGCGGGGCGGTGCCGCGGTGGTCGCACCGGCGCGCGCGGCCGACCCGCCGCCGGCACCCGCGCCGGCCCCCGCGCCGGCGCCGGTCAGTGCGGCGCGCGCGCCCGCCCAGCCGCCGGCCGCCGCGCCGCAGGCGATCCCGGTCGCGGCCCCCGACCCGGCCACCGCGGCCGAGCGCGCGCTGCTCGAACAGTTGCGCGCCCGGCGCACCGAGATCGAGGCGCGCGAGCAGGCCGTGGTCGCGCAGGAGGTGGTCCTGCAGGCGACCGAACGGCGCCTCGCGCGCCGTGTCGAGGAACTGACCGCGCTGCAGCAGCGGCTGGAGGCGCTGGACCGCTCCCGCACCGAGCGCGAGGAAGCCGGCTGGCGCGGCCTGGTGCGCACCTATGAGGCGATGCGCCCGCGCGACGCGGCGGCGATCTTCAACGAGCTCGAGATGCCCATCCTGGTCGAGATCCTGGACCGCATGGGCGAACGCAAGGCAGCCCCCGTGATCGGCGCGATGCGCGCCGAGCAGGCGCGGCTCGTGACAACCGAGCTGGCGCGCCACCGCGCGCGCCGGACCGCCGCCAACTGACCCGAACCCCAGGAGGTACCGAAGGACCCATGGACAAGAACATGAACGTCCTGATCGTGGACGACTACCGCACGATGCTGCGCATCATCCGCAACCTGCTCAAGCAGCTCGACTTCAACAACGTGGACGAGGCGACCGACGGGCAGGAGGCGCTGGCCAAGCTGCGCGCGGGCAATTTCGGCCTGGTGATCAGCGACTGGAACATGGCGCCGATGACCGGCCTCGATCTGCTCAAGGAGGTGCGGGCGGATGCGCGCCTGAAGAACCTGCCCTTCATCATGATCACCGCCGAGAGCAAGACCGAGAACGTGGTCGCGGCCAAGCAGGCGGGCGTGTCGAACTACATCGTGAAGCCCTTCAACGCCGAGACGCTGAAGGAGAAGATCGAGAAGGTGATGGTCCATGCCTGACGGCAGCCCCGGCGACGACCGGATCGAGGCGGCGGTGCGCGCCGTGCTCACCTCGATGGCCGGCGACCTGACGGCGCGCGAGGCGGCGCTGCTGGCCGAACTCGAAGGCCTGGGCCGCACCATCGCGCGCGCCAAGGCCGAGATCGCGGCGCTGTCGGTGGACGACATCACCGGCGCGCATATCCCGTCGGCCACCGACGAGCTGGACGCCATCGTCGGCCACACGGCGCAGGCGACCAACGAGATCCTGGATTGCTGCGAGGCGCTCGAGAAACTGCAGGCCGAGGTCCCGGAGGCCGCGGCCGCCACGCTGCAGGACGCGGTGACGCGCATCTACGAGGCCTGTTCCTTCCAGGACATCACCGGCCAGCGCATCGGCAAGGTGGTCAGCGCGCTCAAGGCCATCGAATCGCGCGTCGAGGCGGCGGTGGCCAATGCATCGGGCCGGCCGGCGCCCGTCGCGCCGGCGCCGGCGGAACCGGTGACCGAGGGACGCGCCCTGGCGAACGGCCCGCAATTGCCCGGGGGCGCGACCTCGCAGGCCGAGATCGACCGGCTGCTGGCGAGCTTCGACTGATGCGCGCCGCGGGTGCGCTGGCGCTGCTGTTGCTGCTCGCTGCCCCGGCGGGCGCGCAGGAGGGCCCGCGCGTGCCGTTGCGCGCGGGCAGCCATGCCGACCACGGCCGCCTGGTGTTCGACTGGCCAACCCGCGTGCCCTACACCGCGCAGGCCGAGGACGGGCAGGTGGTGCTGCGCTTCGATGCGCCGGGCAGCATCGACCTGGCGGCGGCGCGCCGCCCGCCGCGCAACGTGCTGGCGGTGGAACAGGCCGACGGCGCCATCGTGGTGCGCTTCGCGCCCGGCGCGCGGACGCGCCATTTCCGTCTGGGCAACCGCATCGTGGTGGATGTGCTGGATGCGCCGGCGGGCGAGGCCGCGGCCGACGCGCCGGCCCCCCGCGCCGCACGGCAGGCCGCGGCACCGGCCGCCGCGCCGCCGCGGGCGCAGGCGCCGGCCGCCGCATCCGCGGGGCGCCCTGCCGCAGCACCTGCCGTGGCTTCTCCTGCGCCGCCCGCGGCGACATCCTCCGCGCCGCCCGCGGCGACATCCCCCGCGCGTCAGGCGCCGCCCGCTGCGCCCGCGGCCGACACCGCACCGGCCGCGCGCGCCGCGACCACGACGGCCCCCGCACCGCCGCGCCCGGCCTCCGACACCGCGCCCACACGGGCCGCGGCACCCACCGCGCCGGGGCGCGCCGCCGATGCCGCGCGCCCCGGCGCCGCCGCACGTCCGGGCGTGCCGCCATCCGCGCCGGCGGCGCGCGCCAGCGAACCGTCCGCGACGCGCAACGACGCGACCGCGGCGCAGCCCGCCGAAGCCGCTGCTGCCGTGCCGACCGCGAGCCTGGCCGCGGCGGATGCGCGGCCGGTGCGCCTGCTGGACGGCGCGCCCGCCTTCGCCGTCCCGGCGGATGCCGAGGCAGGGCTCAGCCTGTTCCGCCGCGGCGACTGGGTGCTCGCGGTGTTCGACCGGCCGCTGCGGCTCGATCTTTCGGCGCTGGCGCGACATGCGGTGTTCGGCAGCGCCACCGTCGCGACGTCCGGCGAGGCCACGGTGCTGCGCCTGCGCCTGGCGCCGCCCGCGGTGCTGCAGGCACGGCGCGACGGCGCGGCCTGGGTGATCGAGGCGCGGCCCGAACCGGCGCCCGACGCGGCGCCGCTGCGCGCGGTGCCTGAACCGGGGCCGCCCGCGCGCGTCGCGCTGACTGGCGGGCTGACGCCCGAGGCGGTCGGCACCAGCATTGCCATCACCGACCCCGAGACGGGCGAAGCGCTGCTGGTCGGCACGCTGCGTCGCGCCGGCCCGGGCATCGGCATCGCGCGCCGCCTGCCGGAGCTCGAGATCCTGCCCAGCATGATGGGCGCGGTGGTGCTGCCGCGGTCGGACCGCGTGGTGCTGCGCCCGCGCGGCGAGGGTTTCGCGGTGGAGGCGGCGGGGCGTGGGCTCGCCCTCGGCGCCGCGCCGGGGCGCGACCCGCCGGCCGAGGCGATGGCGCTGTCGCGCCTGCTCGACCTGCCGGTGGCGCCGGTGCCCGCGCTGATGGAACGCCTGCGCACGCAACTTCTCGCGATCAACGAGACGCCGCCGCTCGCGCGCGGGGTACCGCGCCGCGCGGTGGCCGAGACGCTGCTCGCGCTGGGCATGCCGCAGGAGGCGCAGGCGATGGTTGGCCTCGGCCTGCGCGAGGACCCGCACGCACAGGCGGATGCGCGGCTGCTGCTGGCGCAGGGCGCCGCCGCGCTGCTGTCCGGCCGTATCGAGGAAGCGCGGGTGCTGGCCGACCCGCGGCTGCCGTCCTCGGACGAGTTGATGCTGTGGCGCGGCCTGCTCGCGGCCGCGCAGGGCGACCCGCGCGCCGCCGCCCCGGCGCTCGCGGCCGGCGCGCCGCTGGTGCTGGCCTATCCCGAGGCGCTGCGCGCGCGGCTGCTGCCGCCGCTGCTGGAAACCCTGGCGACGGGCGACGAGGCCCCGCGCGCCGCGCGCCTGCTGGCCGAGGCCGGCGACGCGCCGGGCCTGGAGTTGACGCGCGCCATGCTGGCCGAGGCGGCCGGACGCACCGAGGACGCGCTGCGCCTGTACGAGGACGTGATCGCCGGGCGTGACCGGCGCCAGCGCGCCGATGCGTTGAAGCGCGTCGCGGAGCTGCGCCTGTCGACCGGCGCGACCGACGCGGCGGGCGCGGCGGATGCGCTGGACCAGGCGCTGTTCGCCTGGCGCGGCGGGACCGAGGAACTCTCGCTGCGCCGGCGGATCGCCGCTCTGCGCATGGCATCGGGCAACGGCCAGGCGGCCTTCGCGATGCTCGACGAAGCGGGGCGGGTCTTTCCCGACCAGGCGCGCGCACTTCGCCCGGAGCTCGCGGAAGCCTTCGCCGTCGCGCTCGAGACCGCGCCACCGCTGGCGGCCACCACGCTGTTCGACGCGCATCCCGACCTGCTGCCCGAAGGCGAGCGCGGCGAGGCGGCGGTGCTGCTGCTGGCCGAGAGGCTCGCCGCGCTCGACCTCGCCGGGCGGGCGGCGGCGCTGCTGGAGAGTGCCGCGGCACGCGCCACGCCGCAGGCGCGCGCGGCGATCGGCGCGCGGCTTGCGGCGCTGCGCATGGCCGAGGGCGACGCGGCGGCGGCGTTGGCCGCGCTCGACCGCAGCCGCGCCGATGACCTGGCGGAAGCGCTGGTGGGCGAACGCGCGCGGCTGCGCGCACGGGCGCTGGCCCGGCGCGGGGACCGCGCAGCCGCCGAACAGGCGCTGGCGGTGCTCGGTGCGGCCGGGGCGGAGGCGCGCGCCGAATTGCGCGCCGAGGCGCAGGACTGGGCTGGCGCGGCGGCGGCGCAGCGCGAACATCTCGACCACATTCTGCCCGCACCGCCGGCGCCGCTGGGCCAGGCGCCGCGCGCGGCACTGGCGCGGGCCGCGGCCTATGCGGCGCTCGCCGGGGAGGAGGATGCGCTGGTCGCGCTGCGTGCGGCGCATGGCGAACGCATGGCGGGGGGGCCGCTCGCCGAGGCCTTCGACCTGCTGACCGCCGACCCGCTGCGCGGCATCGCCGACCTGCCGCGGTTGCAGCGCGAGCTGGGGCTGCTACGCGTGCTGCCCACGCGGCTGGAGGCCTTGCGGGCGGGCGTGCAGGTCGCGCGCTGAGTTGCGCGTCCCCCGGGTGGGGGCGCGGCAATTTTTCCGGTCCCCGGGGTATAATTTCACTTGCGCCCCCGGCCCCCTTGCCGCATATCGCGCGGCCGTTGACCCAAATGGTCGGACTTCCCCGACCGCCCTGGTCATCTGCTGGCTGGAAGGAGCCCTCACATGGATGCTCTCGTCCAACCGGGGATGGTCTCGGATATGCCGAGCGACACCCGGAACATTGACGAAGACCGCTCGGTGAATCCCGAGAAGGACTATTTCATTGCGCGCAACGGCGTTCGTTACGCCGGGACGCACGTGATCATCGACCTGTGGGGGGCGACGAACCTCGACGACCCCGAACACATCGATGCCGTGCTGCGCGAGGCCGCGCTCGCGACCGGGGCGACGATCCTGCACGGGCATTTCCACCACTTCTCGCCCAATGGCGGTGTGTCGGGCGTGCTGGTGCTGGCCGAGAGCCACGTGTCGATCCATTCGTGGCCGGAACGCGATTATGCCGCGCTCGACATCTTCGTCTGCGGCGAATGCGACCCGTACAAGGCGCTGCCGGCGCTCAAGCGTGGCTTCCTGCCCGAGCGGGTGCAGCTGGCCGAACACAAGCGCGGCCTGATCGGCTGAGCGCCGCGTCCGCGGCGGCCCGCGGTCCGATGACCGGAGGGGCGAAGGCCCCGGTGATCTGAATCGGCCCGCGAAAATCAAGGGGGGCCGGACGGCAGCGTCCGGCCCCTTCGCATGAGAAGGGCAGGGCCATGGCCTACGACCTGTGGGTGAACGAGACGCTGTACGAGGCCTGGGGCCAGCGCTTCCGGGTGAAGCGCGAACTGGCCCGCGTGACCTCCGATTTCCAGGACATCCTGATCTTCGAGAGCGAGACGCATGGGCGCGTCATGATGCTCGACGGCGTGGTGCAGATCACCGAGGCGGACGAGTTCTCCTACCAGGAGATGATCGCGCATGTGCCGCTGCTGGCGCATGGGGACGCGAAGAACGTGCTGATCATCGGCGCGGGCGATGGCGGCGTGCTGCGGCGCGTTCTGCAGCACCGCGGCGTGCAGCGCGCGGTGATGGTCGAGATCGACGGCGAGGTGATCCGCCTGGCGAAGGAATACCTGCCCGGCATCGGCGGCGATGCCTGGACCGATCCGCGCGCGGAGGTGCTGGTGGCGGATGGCATCGACTATGTCCGTCGCGCGCCGGATGCGTCCTTCGACGTCGTGATCGTCGACAGCACCGACCCGATCGGCGTGGGCGAGGTGCTGTTCACCGACGAATTCTATGCGAACTGCGCCCGCCTGCTGACCGCGCGCGGGATCGTGGTGAACCAGTGCGGCGTGCCCGCCATGCAGGCGGATGAGTTGCGCGAGACGTCGCTGCGCCGCGGCAAGGCGTTCCCGGACATCTGGGCGTATCTGGCGGCCGTGCCGACCTATGTCGGCGGCTTCATGACGCTGGGCTGGGCGGGCAAGGACGCCGCCTGCCGCGCGCTGCCGGTGGAGACCATCCGCGCGCGCGCCCAGGCCGCCGGCGTGCTGGGCACCACGCGTTACTGGACGCCGGAGATCCATGCCGGGGCCTTTCACCTGCCGCCCTATATCGCGCAGCACCTGCCGGCGCGCTAAGGCGGGTCAGGCCAGCTCGGCGGGGGGCATCTGCAGGAAGTCGTCGCGGCGGAAGCGTTCGGCGAAGACGCCCTCGATGCTCTCGGCGGCGGTGCGGCGGGCCTGGATGAAGGCCGGGGTCTGCGCGCCGGCGGCGAGTGCGGCGTCCGCCTCGCGTCGCAGGGTTTCCATGTCGGAGCGCAGCGTCGCCTCGGCTTCCGCGGGCAGCAGCTTGCCCACCACATAGACGCCCTGCGACAGGCCCAGCACCGACAGCATCTCGGCCGGCAGGGTGAAGGCCGCGAGATCGGCCACGCCGTTCACGACCAGCGCCACCAGCGCGAAGCCGGTGAAGGCGAAGGCCTGCAGGCGCGTCACGTCAAGTTCCCCGCCGCCGCCCAGCACGTCGCGCAGGCTCGGCATCGGTTCGGTCGTGCTCACCACGCCCGAACCGAACAGGATGCGCCGCTGCGGCGGCGTGAGCGGGCGGCGCAGCGCGGCGGCGCGCGCGAAGGCCGACCCGCCCGCGGTGATGCCGAGCAAGGCCAGGATGTCGTTCGACAGACCGGCGAACGCCCCCGTGCGCAGGAACACGTAGAACACCACGCCGATCACGGCGAAGGACAGCACCAGCAATTGCAGTCGCCCCAGGCTGCCCGCGCCGTACGCATCCTGCGAGATGAATACCGGGTCCATCGCGCGCAGCCCCTTGCAGAGCACCCGGGTGCGGTTCTCCGGCTTCAGCGCGGTGCGCCAGGTGGCGCGCGCGGCGGTCGGTGCGCCGCCGATACGCAGCCACCATTCGTGCAGCTTGCGGCGGTTCTCCCGCGCGGCGACGAAGGCGGCCAGCAGCCACAGCGCCAGCAGCCCCGCGAAGGTCAGCGCGCGCGACAGCCCGAGCGGGGCGACCGAGACGGTGACGGTGCCATAGCCGATCATGCGGTGGTCCGCGGTGCAGGCGGCGACCACGATGTGCCAGTCCTCGCCGAACCAGCCGCTGCGGTTGGCGGGCATGTGAACGGTGACGGTGGCGCGGTCGTCGCCGCGCTGGTCGATGCCCACGAAGATCGCGGCGCGCGCCACGTCGGGGGGCACGGTCTGCACGCGGCCGAGTGGATCGCGGCTGGCGGGCTTGAACACCACGTCACGGGCAGTGCGCGCGGCGCCGATGAAATAGGCCTGTTGCCAGCCTGGCAGGTCCTCCTTCAGGACTGTGCTGGCGCGCATCACCTCCATGCGCAGCGAGCCGGAGGAGGCGGCGCTGTAGCGCCCCGCCGCCATGGGCAGCACCGGCGTGTCGCGCGGCCCGCCTTCGCCGGCGGCAAGCGTGCGCGCGAGCAGCGCCCAGTGGTCGAGCCGCCGGCCATCGGGCGCGCGGCACAGGACGGGGTCGCGCGCCGAGGAGACGCGCGCGCCATCGGTCAACGAGGCGGTCTGCGCGGCCGCGGGCAGGGCGGCGACCAGCAGGACAGGCAACAGGGCAAGGCGCAGGCGCATGGCGGGACCTCCGGCCGGCGCCGAGGCTAGGCGCGGCGCGCGCGGCCGCGCGTGCGCCACCTCACAGTGCGGTCAGGAGCCCACGAAGCCCTGCACCAGGCTGGCCGAGACCAGCCGCCAGCCATCCACCAGCACGAAGAAGATCAGCTTGAAGGGCAGCGCCACGACCGATGGCGGCAGCATCATCATGCCGAGCGACATCAGGACGCTGGCCACCACCATGTCGATCACGAGGAACGGCAGGAAGATCAGGAAGCCGATCTCGAAGGCGCGCTTCAGCTCGCTGACCATGAAGGCGGGCACCAGGGCGCGCCAGGGGGCCGATTGCGCGTCGGGCGGCGCGGGCAGGTTCGCCAGTTCGAGGAAGTGCGCGAGGTCGTCCTCCCGCACATTGGCGGCCATGAAGCGGCGGAACGGCTCGGCGGCGGCCTGCAGGCCCTCGAGTTCGCCGATGCGGCCTTCCGAAAGCGGCAGCAGGCCCTGCGTCCAGGCGGTCTCGAAGACCGGCTGCATGACGAAGAATGTGAGGAACAGTGCGAGGCCCACGAGAACCGGATTCGGCGGGATGCCCTGCGCACCGATGGCACTTCGCAGCAGCGCCAGCACGATGACGATCCGCGTGAAGGCCGTCGCCATGACCAGCAGCGACGGCGCGAGCGACAGCATCCCGATCAGCGCGGTGAGCTGAACCAGGCGCGATGTCGCCCCGGGCTGGCCCGTTTGGCCGAGGTCGATCGCGACCGACTGCGCCAGCGCTGCGCCGGGCAGCAGCAGGGCCAGCACAAGCAGCGCGCGGATCATGGCGTGCGCTCCGGCAGCCAGCCGACCACCTGGTCCTGCGCGCCGCCGGTCAGCAGCAGCACGTCGCGCCCGTCGCAGCGCACCAGCACCAGGCGCCGGCGGGCATCCAGCGCCAGGCTTTCCTGCAACGCGAGCCGCGTGCCGGGCTTCGCGGCCGGGGCCAGGCCGCTGGCGCGCAGCAGCCGGCCGCCCAGCAGCACCAGGCCCAGCACCGCGGCGAGCGATGCGGCCGCGGTCAGCCAGTGTGTGATCTCGGGGGTCATGCCGCGGCCTCCTGCCGGCGGGTGGGGGGTGGGTCAGGGCGGGGCGAGGCCGCCGCGCAGGCGGTCCAGTGCACGGACCAGGGCTTCGAGGCGCAGGCGGACATCGGCGGCCGCGGCGCGCGGGGCAGCGAGGGCGGCGGCGCAGATGCGCGAGACCTCGGCCTCGAGCCCCGCGAGGTCGATGCGGCGGCGTTCGCGCGCCAGCGCCTCGGCCACTGCGAGGGTGGCTTCCATGGCATCGATGGCGGCGATCAGCACGGCGGTCTGCCGTGCCTGTCCGGTCGGTTCGCTCACGCCCCCCATGCGGCTCATGGGCGGCATTACACACGCGCCATGGTTACCGAGCGGTTGCGCGGTGTGCGGTGCGGGCGTCCTCGCGCGGCAGGCGCACAGGTCGCGGCGTTAACCGAACCTTCGGCGGCGACGTGCGACGCATCCGGGCATGGACCCGACCCGCACAGGACCGATCGCGCTGGCCGAGAGCCGGATGCGCTGGCTCGATGCGCGCCAGCGCGTGCTGTCGCACAACGTCGCGAATGCCGATACGCCGGGCTTCCGGCCATCGGACCTGCGGCCCTTCGGCCAGGCGGTGCATGCGGCGATGGTGCAGACCAATGGGCGGCATCTTGGCCCCGCCGGCGGGGCCGACCCGCGTGCGCGGGCCGAGCGCCGCGTGCCGGACCGCAGCATGGACGGCAACGGCGTGGCACTCGACCGCGAGGCCATGCGCATCGCCGATACCGAGACGGCGCATGCCCTCGCGGTCGGGCTGCACCGCCGCTACCTCGGGCTGTTCCGCACCGCGCTCGGGCGCAATTCGTAAGGGAGTTCGACGATGGATCTCGATCGCGCCCTGCGCATCTCGGCGGCCGGCATGCAGGCGCAGTCCACGCGCCTGCGCGTGGTGGCCGAGAATCTGGCCAACCGCGACAGCACGGCCGAGACCGCGGGCGGCGACCCGTATCGCCGCAAGACCGTGACCTTCCGCAACCGCATGGACCGCGCGCTGGGCGCGCCGACCCTGCAGGTGACGCGGGTGGGGCGCGCGCAGGGTGATTTCCCGGTGCGGCACGACCCGTCGCACCCCGCGGCCGATGCGCGCGGCTACGTCCGCATGCCCAATGTCGACAGCCTGGTCGAGACGATGGACATGCGCGAGGCGCAGCGGTCCTACACGGCCAACCTGTCGGTGCTGGAAGTCACCCGCGGGATGCTGACCCGCACGATCGAGGCGCTGCGCGGATGAGCATTCCTCTGGCCCCCGCCGGTGCCGCCGCGGCGGCGTATCGCGCGGCGGATGCGCTGCCCGGTGCCGCGACGCAATCCGCCACGGCCGGCTTCGGCGCCGCGCTGACGCGCGCGATGGAAAGCGCGGTCGAGGTGGGCCGCGAGGCCGACACCGCATCGACCCGCGCGCTGACCGGCCAGGGCAGCGTAACCGATGTCGTGCTGGCCGTGGGCCGCGCCGAACTGACCCTGCAGACCGCCGTGGCGGTACGCGACCGCGTGGTCGCGGCCTACCAGGACGTGATGCGCATGCCGATCTAGCGCCGCGCCATGACAGACCTGGCCCGGAAAAAGGTCCGGCCATGAACGAGGTGGCGCTCGCCAGCCGGGAAGCGCTGTGGGTCACGCTGCAGATCGGCGGGCCGCTGCTGGTGCTCATGCTGATCGCCGGCCTGGTGATCGCGGTGCTGCAGGCGCTCACGCAGGTGAACGAGGCGACGCTCGGCTTCCTGCCCAAGGTGGCGGTGCTGGCGGTGGCGCTGGTGCTGCTCGGCCCCTTCATGGCGGGGGTGCTGCGCGGCTACGCGGGCAGCCTGTTCCAAGCCATGGTCGATGTCGGGCTGAAGGGCTGACGGCGATGGACGAGGCCGCGTTCCTCGCCGCGCTGCCGGGCCTCGCCTTCCATGCCGTGCTGGCCTTCGCGCGGCTGGGCGCTGCGGTGATGGTCCTCCCCGGCCTGGGCGAGGAGGAGGTGCCGGCGAATATCCGCATCGGGCTCGGCCTCGCGCTGGTCGTGGTGCTGCTGCCGGTGGTGGCGCCGGGCTTGCCCGCCGCGCCCGACAGCGCGGCGGAGGCGGTGCGCGTCATCCTTCTGGAAGTGCTGGTCGGGCTGTGGCTGGGCGGGCTGGCCCGGCTGATCATGATGGCGATGGCAGTGGCGGGGCAGATGATTGCGCTGCTGCTGGGCCTCGCGCAGGCGATGGTGCCGGACCCGGCGCTGGGTGGGCTCGGCACCGCGCCGGGGCGGCTGCTGTCGCTGGCTGCCGTGGTGGTGGTGCTGTCCACCGGGCTGTACGCGATCCCGCTGCGCGCGCTGGTCGAATCCTACGCGCTGCTGCCGGTGGGGGACCCTTTCCCGGCGGGTGCGGGGGCCGAGGCCTTCGCCGCCGCCGCCGCGGAGAGCCTGGCGCTGTCGCTGCGCCTGGCCGCGCCCTTCGTGGTGGCGGCGATCGTCATCAATGTGGCACTCGGCCTGCTCGCGCGGATCGCGCCGCAGGTGCAGGTGTATTTCGTCGCGATCCCGGGGCAGGTGCTGCTGGGCTTGGCGCTTCTGGGGGCGGTGATGCCGCCGCTGCTGGGCGCCTTCGCGGACGCCGCGCGCGCCGCCTTCCTCGACCTGCCCGGGCTGCGCTGACCCATGGCCGAGGGCGGCGGGCAGGGCGGGTCGGAGTCCGAGGACAAGACAGAGGCCGCAACACCACGGCGGATCGAGAAGGCGCGCGAGGACGGGCAGGCCGCGGTGTCGCGCGAATTGGCGGGCTTCGGGGCGCTGGGGGGCGGCGTGCTGGGGCTGACCATCGCGCTGCCGCCGGCGGGCGCCGAGATGCTGCGCGGCCTGCGCGCCGTGCTGGAGCGCGCGCACGAGATCCCGCCGATGGTGGCCGCGATCGAGCTGGGACGGCTCGGCATGCTCGCGGCACTGCCGGCGGCGGTGCTGGCGGGGGCGGGCGCGCTGGTGGCCACGCTGCTGCAGACGCAGATGATGGTCTCGGCCAAGGGCATCACGCCGCAATTTTCACGCGTGAACCCGGTGGCGGCGCTGAAGCGGCTGTTCGGCGTGGAAGGGGCCATCGAATTCCTGCGCACGCTGCTGAAGCTGGGCCTGGTGGGGGCGGCGCTGTGGTGGGTGCTGGGGGATCCGGCCCGGCTGGTCGGGCTGCTCGCGATGCCGCCGGGGGCGTTGCTGCGCGAAGGGGCGAAGGCGGCGATCGACCTGGCGGTGGCGGCGCTGGTGGCCTTCGCGGCGATCGCGGTGCTGGACTGGCTGTGGGTGCGCTGGCGGCACCTGCACCGGCTGCGCATGAGCCGCCAGGACCTCAAGGAGGAAATGCGCGAGAGCGAGGGCGACCCGCAAGTGAAGGCGCGGCTGCGCCGGCTGCGCGAGACGCGCGCGCGCCAGCGCATGATGGCCGCGGTGCCCAAGGCGGCGGTCGTCATCACCAACCCGACGCACTTCGCGGTCGCGCTCGCCTACGACCAGGGGAGTTCGGCCGCGCCACGCGTCGTGGCCAAGGGCGCGGACGAGGTGGCGGCGCGCATCCGCGCCATGGCGGACGAACATCGCGTGCCGATCGTGTCCAATCCGCCACTCGCGCGCGCGCTGTTCCGGCTGGACCTGGATACCGAGATACCGGCCGAGCATTATCAGGCGGTGGCCGAGATCATCGCCTATGTTTGGCGGCTCGGCGGGCGGGGGCCATCGGCGTGACGGATCGCGACCACGAGGCATCGGCGTTCCGGCGCCTATTCGAAGCGGAGGAGTCGGCGGGGCTTGCGGTGCTCGACACCGCGGGGCGCATCCGCGTGGCCAACCCCGCGCTGGCGGCGCTGTGCGGGGCGGTGCCGGCGGTGGGGCAGCCCGGGGCGGCGCTGTTCGTCGAGGAATCGCGCGGCGCGGTGGCCGGGGCGATCGCGGCGGCGCTGGCCGGGCCGCCCGCGCCCGCGGTGGTGGCGGCGCGCATCGCCAATGCCGCGCTGCCGGCCGATGCGAGCTTCGAGGTGGCGTGCCGCCCGCTGCGCGGGGAGCCTGGCGCGCTGATGCGCGTGGTGGACGTGACCGCGCGCCGGCGCATGCAGGCGCAGATGGAGGAAGGCGCGCGGCTGCAGTCGATCGGCCAGTTGGCCGGCGGCGTGGCGCATGACTTCAACAACCTGCTGGCCGCGATCTCGGGCGCGGCGGAGGCGGCGCTGGCGCGCACGCCGGAGCCCGAGACGGCGGAGGATCTGCGCCAGATCCTGGACAGTGCCGGGCGCGGGGCGCGGCTGGTGCGGCAGTTGCTGGCCTTCGCCAGCCGCCAGGCGCTGGCACCACGGGTGCTGGCGCTTGGCTCGGCCGTGGAGGCGATGGCGCCGCTGCTCACGCGGCTGCTGGGCGCGCGCCATGTGCTGGTGCTCGACCTCGATGTGCCGGGGCCGCTTGCGCGGGTGGATCCATCGCAACTCGACCAGGCGCTGCTGAACCTGGTGGTGAATGCACGCGACGCCATGCCCGAGGGCGGGACGATCCGCATCGGGCTCGCGGCGGTGGACCTGGCGGCGGAGGAGGTGGCGCAGGGCGCGGTGATCCCGCCCGGCGCCTGGGCGGTGCTGAGCGTGGCGGATGAGGGGGCCGGGATAGCGGCGGCGCTGCTGCCGCGTATTTTCGAACCCTTCTTCACGACGCGGCGTGGGCAGGGGGGCACGGGGCTCGGCCTGTCCACGGTGCTCGGCATCCTGCGCCAGTCGGGCGGGCACGTGTCGGTCAGTTCGGAGCCCGGGCGCGGCACCGCCTTCCGCCTGTGGTTCCCGCGCAGCGAGGGGCGCGAGGAGGCGCAGGCGGCCGCGGCCCCGGTGGCGGCCGAGAGTGTCGCGCGGCGCGTACTGCTGGTGGAGGACGAGGCACCGCTGCGCATTCTGACGCGCCGCGCGCTGGTCGGCGCCGGGCACGAGGTGCATGCCGCCGAGGATGCCGAGGCCGCTTTGGCGGCGGTCGATGACGGCTTCACGCCCGATGTGCTGGTGACCGACGTGACCATGCCCGGCGAGATGGACGGCATCGGCCTGGCGGAGACGCTGCGCGGAAGGCTGCCGGGGCTGCGGGTGGTGCTGGTGTCCGGCTATGCGGCGGCGACGGTGGGTGAAGGGCTGGCGGGCAAGGGCGTGCGCTTCCTGGAGAAGCCCTTCCGCATGTCGGAACTGGCTTCGGCTGTCGCCGAAGCTTGATTTTGCTTGCCCTCTGGCGGCGGGCGGCCGGCATCCACCGGCCTTGCCTTCGCGCCGGGGGCTGGTGCGCCTCGGGCGGCGGGTGGGTGGGGCGCGGTCGCGCTGTCGCGCTCGCGGATCGCGGTGCGATCCGTTCTGTGCCCTCAGGCGGCGTGTTGGGCGGTGCGGGGCATTCGGCGAAACACGGCGGTCGCGTTGCGCGAGGAGACCTGCCGATGGACACCGCCGCATTCGAAGCCGCCCTGCGCGCCGAGGGCTTCGCCGACGTCGCAACCAAATTCGTCCCGCACGCGCCGCCCACGCCCGAGCATTCGCACCCCTTCGACGTGCGCGCGCTGGTGCTGGAGGGCGAGGTCACGCTGATCTGCGCGGGCGAGAGCCGGCGCTATGGGCCGGGCGAGGTCTTTGCCATGGCGCAGGGGCGCGCGCATGCCGAAGCCGTCGGTCCCGCGGGCGTACGCTACCTGGTGGGGCGACGCGCCGCAGGGTAACGCCTGCTCTGCGGTTGATGTTCTTAATCTGTTCTTGCTGTCCGGAGTGGTTTCGCGCATGCTTCCCTTGCGTCGAATCGCCCTGCCATGCGCGGGTAGGGCGAACCAGGGTCTCGCGGGACCTGATTATTAATGGGCGATAGACGCCTGAAGGAGATCGCCCTATGGTTGATAGAGCACCGGTAGAGCGGGGGAAGGGTGGCATGGACAAGGGAAAGGCGCTCGACGCCGCGCTGAGCCAGATCGAACGCGCCTTCGGCAAGGGTTCGATCATGCGCCTCGGCGCCCGACAGTCGCAGCAGGGTGAGATCGAGGTGGTCTCCTCGGGTTCGCTCGGGCTTGACCTGGCACTCGGGATCGGCGGGCTGCCCAAGGGGCGCATCATCGAGATCTACGGTCCGGAATCCTCGGGCAAGACGACGCTGGCGCTGCATGTCATCGCGGAAGCGCAGAAGAAGGGCGGCACCTGCGCCTTCGTCGATGCCGAGCACGCACTCGACCCCGGCTATGCCAAGAAGCTCGGCGTCGATGTCGACAACCTGCTGATCAGCCAGCCCGATGCCGGCGAGCAGGCGCTCGAGATCGCCGATACGCTGGTGCGATCCGGCGCGATCGACGTGCTGGTGGTCGATTCCGTCGCCGCCCTGGTGCCGCGCGCGGAACTCGAGGGTGAGATGGGCGACACCCATGTCGGTCTGCATGCGCGCCTGATGTCCCAGGCGCTGCGCAAGCTGACCGGGTCGGTGTCCAAGTCCAACACGCTGCTGATCTTCCTGAACCAGATCCGGCTCAAGATCGGCGTCATGTTCGGCAACCCGGAGACCACCACGGGCGGCAATGCGCTGAAGTTCTACGCCTCGGTCCGCATGGAGATCCGCCGCATCGGCGCCATCAAGGACCGCGACGAGGTGACCGGCAACCACACCCGCGTGAAGGTGGTGAAGAACAAGATGGCCCCGCCGTTCCGCGAGGTCGAGTTCGACATCATGTATGGCGAGGGCATCTCCAAGGTCGGCGAACTCATCGACCTGGGCGTGAAGGCCAATGTGGTCGAGAAGTCCGGCGCCTGGTTCTCCTGCGACAGCCAGCGCATCGGCCAGGGGCGCGAGAACGCCAAGCAGTTCCTGCGCGACCATCCCGAGATGTCGAATTCCATCGAGCAGCGCATCCGCTCCCAGGCCGGGCTGCTGGTGGACCAGATGCTGGCGGGCGAGACCGCTGGCGACGATGAGGCGATGGCGGCGGAATAGCCGCAGCCGCGCGGCGGCAGGCGGGGGCCGTGGCCCCCGTCAGTCGTCGCGGTCCACATCGAGGATGCGGCCATCGAAGGCGCTGACATCGACCTCGATCTGGCGTCCGCGGGAGTCGCGGCCTTCGATTTCCCACTTGCCGTCGTCGCAATCGACCTCGCGCACCAGCGCCAGGCCGGCGGTGCGGGCGATGCTGATGGCCTCCTCGGCGGTGACGCGGCCGCGGCAGCCATTGTCATCGGCGCGGACGGGTGTGGCGACCAGCGGGAACGACGCGAACAGCGCGGCCATGACCAGGGGGCGGAGCATCATCGGGTGGTCCTCTCGTTATGCATTACCAAAAATCCATGTTTCTTGTGCCGCGTGGGCGCCGTGTGGGCAACCCCGCAGGGTGGCCGACGTTCGATCGGGCAGGAGGATCCCGTCATGAATGCACCCCGCCGCCCTGTGCTTCCCCCGCAGGCGCCGCCGGCCGCCGCGCCGCAGCCCGACCCCCGGCACCGCCCTGATGAACGCAAGGAAGGCGGCCCGGATTTCGGCAAGGAGGGTCGCCAGAAGGACGCGCCGGCGCGGTTGCGCCGCGATGCGCGCGAGGGACCGCCGGGCGTCGATCCCACCTGATCCGGACCGCCGCGACCGCGTCATCTCAGTGTCAGCGCCGCCATCGCGGCCAGGCTGCCGCCCAGCACCAGGCTGATCGCCGCCAGAATCTGGTCGATGCGCGATGGCGCCGGTCCGGCCGGTTGCCGGGCCCGGATGCGGCTTCGCACCAGGTCGATGCGCGCCTGCGGCAGGTCGTTCTCATGCGTCTGCATCGCGGCTCATGCCCCTGTTCGGCACGCGGGGTCGCGGGCCATCGATGGTGCAACGCGCCGGGCACGCGCGGTCTTCCCGCCGGGCGCCCCTTCACGCCCCGCGCGGCGCGCGCTACCTGTCGGGCCCTTGGGCCAACACATTGCCGGGCCGGGCTTTTCCCGGGCGGCGCGACGGGCAGCACATGACCAGCAGCAACGACATCCGCGCCACCTTCCTCGACTACTTCGCGCGCAACGGCCACACCGTCGTCGAGAGCAGCCCGCTGGTCCCGCGCAACGACCCGACGCTGATGTTCGCGAACTCGGGCATGGTGCAGTTCAAGAACGTGTTCACGGGGCAGGAAAAGCGCCCCTACACGCGTGCCACCACCGCGCAGAAGTCGGTCCGCGCCGGCGGCAAGCACAACGACCTGGATAATGTCGGCTACACCGCGCGCCACCACACGTTCTTCGAGATGCTCGGGAACTTTTCGTTCGGCGACTACTTCAAGGAAGCCGCCATCCCCTACGCGTGGGAACTGCTGACCAAGGATTTCGCGCTGCCGAAGGACCGCTTGCTGGTCACGGTGTATTCCGAGGACGACGAAGCCCCGGCGATCTGGAAGAAGGTGGCCGGGCTGCCCGACAGCCGGATCATCCGCATCAGCACCTCGGACAATTTCTGGCGCATGGGGGATACCGGGCCGTGCGGCCCTTGCTCCGAGATCTTCTTCGACCATGGCGACAAGATCCCGGGCGGCCCGCCTGGCAGCCCGAACGAGGACGGCGACCGGTTCATCGAGATCTGGAACCTGGTCTTCATGCAGTTCCTCGAGGAGCCGGCCGGCACGCGCAACCCGCTGCCGCGGCCATCGATCGACACCGGCATGGGCCTCGAGCGCTTCGCCGCCATCCTGCAGGGCAAGCACGACAACTACGACACCGACACGCTGCGCGCGATCATCCTGGCCTCCGCCGAAGCGACCGGGCAGGAGCCCGACGGGCCATTCCGCTCCAGCCACCGCGTGGTGGCGGACCACCTTCGCGCCGGCGCCTTCCTGATCGCCGATGGCGTGCTGCCGTCCAACGAGGGCCGCGGCTACGTCCTGCGCCGCATCCTGCGCCGGGCGATGCGCCACGCGCACATGATGGGTTCGCGCGACCCGCTGATGCACCGGCTGCTGCCCTCGCTGGTGCGGCAGATGGGCGCGGCCTATCCGGAACTGGTGCGCGCCGAGGCGCTGATCAGCGAGACCCTGCGCCTTGAGGAAACCCGCTTCCGCTCGCTGCTGGAACGCGGCCTTGGTCTGCTGGCGGAGGAAACCGCGCGGCTCGGTTCCGGCCAGACGCTGCCCGGCGATGTCGCGTTCCGCCTGTACGACACCTATGGCTTCCCGCTCGACCTCACGCAGGATGCCTTGCGCGCCGAAGGCCGTCCGGTCGATGTGGACGGCTTCAACGCCGCCATGACCGAACAGCGCAAGCGCGCCCGCGCCGCCTGGGCCGGCACCGGCGAGGCCGCGACCGAAGCCGTGTGGTTCGACCTGAAGGAGAAGGTCGGGGCCAGCGAGTTCCTCGGCTACACGACCGAGAGCGCGGAGGGCGAGATCGTCGCCATCGTGGTGGACGGCAAGCCGGTCGATGCCGCGCCGGTCGGCGCCGAGGTCGCGGTGCTGCTGAACCAGACGCCCTTCTACGCGGAATCCGGCGGCCAGGTGGGCGATACCGGCATCATCCAGGCCGGGCCGTCCTGCACCATCGCCGTGAAGGACACGCAGAAAAAGCTCGGCGCGCTGTTCGTGCATGTCGGCACGGTGATGGAGGGCGAGGCGAAGCTCGGCCAGGCCGTCACGGCCGAGGTCGATCACACGCGGCGTTCGAAGATCCGTGCCCACCATTCGGCCACGCACCTGCTGCACGAGGCGCTGCGCCGCCGCCTGGGCAACCATGTCGCGCAGAAGGGCTCGCTGAACGCGCCCGACCGGCTGCGCTTCGATGTCTCCCAGCCCACGCCGATGAGCGAGGAAGACCTGCACTGGGTCGAGGCCGAGGTGAATGCGCGCATCCGCGAGAATGCCGAGGTCATCACCCGCCTGATGACGCCCGAGGCCGCGGTGGAAGCCGGCGCCATGGCGCTGTTCGGCGAGAAGTATGGCGAGGAAGTCCGCGTGGTCGGCATGGGCCATGATGCGGCCGCGGTCGAGAAGCACGGCGTCTATTCGCTGGAACTGTGTGGCGGCACGCATGTGCGGCGCACCGGCGATATCGGGCTGTTCAAGATCCTGTCCGAAGGCGCGGTCAGCGCCGGCGTGCGGCGTGTCGAGGCGGTCACCGGCGATGCCGCGCTGGCGCATATCGCCGGCATGGAGGAAAGCCTGATCGCCGCCGCCGCGGTGCTGAAGGCGCAGCCTGGCGAACTCGCCGGGCGCATCGCCGCGCTGGTCGAGGACCGCCGCAAGCTGGAACGCGAAGTGGCCGAACTGCGCAAGAAGCTCGCGACCGGCGGCGGTGGGGCGGAGGTCGAGACCGTGGCCGGCCTGCGCGTCGCGCTGCGCGACCTGGGCGAGGTGCCGGCGCGCGACCTGAAGGGGCTCGCGGAGGCCATCCTGAAGGGCGGCACCGCGGATGTGGTCGCGCTGGTCAGCAGCGCCGAAGGCAAGGCCTCCATCGTCGTCGGACTGGGCGAGGCGGCGAAGGGCCGCACTGATGCGGTCGCCCTGGTGCGCGCCGCATCCGCGGCAGTGGGCGGCAAGGGCGGCGGCGGGCGGCCGGACATGGCGCAGGCCGGTGGGCCGGATGCCGACAAGGGTGCGGAGGCGCTGGCCGCGGTGCGGGACGCGCTGGCGCAGGGGATCGCGGCGTAGCGGCATGGCGCCTGAGGCGACGGACCCCGGCGCCGTCGATCCTGCCGCGATGCCGGCACGCGGACGGGTCCGCGCCCGCGCGCTCGGCCTCGCGCCCGGCATCTTCCTGCCCGGCGCGCACAACGCCATTACAGATGTCGCGGGCGTGCGGGTCGGCCACGCCACGGTGATCGAGGGCGAGGGCACGCGCACGGGCGTCACCGCCATCCTGCCGCATGCCGGCAACCCCTACGCGGATCGCGTGCCGGCCGGGCTGTCGGTGATCAACGGCTACGGCAAGCTGGCGGGTGCCACGCAGGTGGCGGAACTCGGTGAACTGGAAACGCCGATCGTGCTGACCAACACCCTCGCGGTGGGGCGCGCGGTTGAGGCGCTGGTGGACTGGACGCTCGCGCGCAATGCCGAGGCCGTCAGCGTGAATGCCCTGGTGGGCGAGACGAATGACGGGCGGCTCAACGACATCCGCGCGCGCGGTGTCACGGCCGCGCATGTCCACGCCGCGCTGGACGGCGCGACCGACGGCGCGGTTGCGGAGGGTTCCGTCGGCGCGGGCACCGGCACCATGGCCTTCGGCTGGAAGGGCGGCATCGGCACATCGTCGCGCGTGCTGCCGCCGGCACTCGGCGGCTGGACGATCGGGGCCATCCTGCAGGCCAACTACGGCGGCGTGCTGGCCATGGACGGCGTCCCGGTCGGGCGTGAGCTCGGCCGATGGTACCTGCGCGAACACACCGACCGCGGCGATGCGGATGGGTCGGTCATGGTGGTGATCGCGACGGATGCGCCGCTGTCGGACCGCAACCTCGGCCGCGTCGCGACGCGGGCCATGGCGGGGCTCGCGCGCACCGGTGCGGCCTTCTCCGACGGGTCGGGCGACTATGCCATCGCCTTCAGCACGCATCCGGGCGTGCGGCGCACTGCCGAACGGCGCGCCCACCAGGCGATCATCGCGGACTGGCCGAACGACCGGATCTCGCCGATCTTCGTCGCGGCGGCGGAGGCGGTGGAGGAAGCGGTGCTGAACGCGCTGACCATGGCGACGACCATCACTGGCCGCGACGGACGCAGCGGGCGGCGCGCGACGGGCCATGCGATCGACCTCGATGCGCTGCGCGGCGTGCTTGCGCAGCACGGGCGTCGCGCGTGATGCGCGCGCCGGAACATGGGCGCGGGATGCGCGCGTCGGAGCATTGGCGCGTGATGGGCACGCAAAGGCATGCGCGCGTGATGCGCGTGCTGCTGGCCGCCGCGCTGCTGGCGCTGGCCGCGCCGATCGCCGACGCGGCCCGCGCCACGCTGCGCGCCGCCCGCCCGGGTGGCACGCCGCTCGTGCTGGAGGCGCGGTCCACTGACGCGGAATGGATCATCCGCGTGACCGAGGCCGGCGCCGAGACGCAGGTGATCACGGTCGAGACCGACCTGCCGGAGCGCCGCCCCTTCCTGGCCGATGCCGATGGCGACCGCGCGGCCGACCTGTGGGTGCCGGTGATCGGCGGCAATGCCAGCACGGCGTGGGACCTGTGGGTGATGCAGCCCGACCAGGCGCGCTTCCGTCGCGCGGGGGAGATCTCGGGCGTCGGCTTTTCGCGTGACCAGGCGGGGCGGCTGGTGGCACTCGGGCGCGAGGGGTGCTGCACGGTGTCGATGCTGTTCCACCGCATCGGCGCGGATGGCGTGCTGAGCGAGGTTTTTTCGGTGAACAGGCGGCTTGATGACTACGGGCCACAGCGCTGCACGGGCAATGCCATTGCCGAACCCGCGCCGCCCGCCGTGGTGCGCGCGGCCTGCGCGCTGGAGGCGGGGCGGATGCCCGGGGTGCGGCTGGGCCCGCCCTGAACGGGGTGTCACCGGCGGAACAGGGGCTGCGCCTGCGCGCCGCCTAGGGTCCGGCCATCGCAACCGATGGCCCGGAGAGACCCCGATGTCCTTCACCTTCGCCCGCTGGCTCGACCCGATGATCCAGGCGCCGAGCGTCCAGCAGACCGTCATCGCCGCCATGCTCACCGTGGGCTTCGTGAAGCCCGAGAAGGACGCGAGCGAGGGCGAGGTCTGGGGCGCCATGAAGGACCTGCAGATGATCACCTGGCGCCACCAGGCGCACGACCTGCTGTTCCTGCGCCGCTTCTCGCTGCGCGGGGACAGCAAGAACAGCCTGGGCGTGCTGTGGATCGGCGCGCAGCTGAACGGGCAGGACTACCGCATCACCTGCAACCTGCTGGAACCGGCCGAGCGCGAGCGCATGGCGCGGCAGCTCGCCTTCGCGAACCTTGCCCTCGGCACCTCGGAGTGGGGCGGGGATGCGTATGCCTTCAAGGCGCGATCCATCCGGCGCAGCAACTGGGCGGGGCGCGCGCCGGAGAGCGCGCCGTCGGACGCGGATGCGCCGCCGGCCTCGATGGGCGGGTCGTTCTACGCCACCACCTTCGCCCCGGCGCAGGGCGACGAGATGTATTTCAACGAGACGGTCGAGGACAGCGCGGACGAACCGACCTATTTCAACTGAGTGGTGGCGAGCGTATCGCGCGCGACGGAGCGGAATTCGCGCCGGTGGAGTTCGCGCAGGACCAGCAGGCTCGCCACGATCAGCGCCACCGGGTGGATGATCCAGGCCAGCGCCGCGAGGCCGAAGTAGTAGGACCGCAGGCCGGTATTGTAGTGCCGCGCGCCGCGGTTCGCGAGCCGCGCGGCCGCCTCGGCGGCGGTGATGGCGGCGGGGTCCTGCGGCATGCCCATCACCAGGATCGAGACGTAGTTGAACTGCCGCAGCGACCAGGTGAGCTCGAAGAAGGCATTCACGAAGATCAGCAGCAGCAGGCCGATCTTCACCTCCCACATCGCGTCGCTCGGTACCGCGCTCCAGGGGAAGGCCGCCACGACGCGCCGGCCGAGGTCGGGCGCGGCCATCATCGCCACCAGCCCGCCCAGGATGAGGATGGAGCTGGTCGCGAGGAAGGCGACCGAGGACATCAGGTTGCCGATGGCGGCGATGTCGGCGATGCGGTTGTCGCGCGACAGGGCGGCGATCATCCAGCGGCGGCGGTGTTCGTCCATCGCGGCGATCACGCTGCGCGCGCGGATCGACGGGATGCGGTCCACCAGCAGCGCATAGGCCAGCCAGCACAGCACGAAAACGCCAAGCGCGATCCAGTCGAGCGGCGTCAGGGGCGGCATCAGCGCGTCGGCTCCCCGGCCGTGCAGGCGCTCTCGAGCATCTGGCGCGCGGCAGGCGTGGCGCCCACGAAGCGCCCCGCGGCGCGGTCCCAGGCGTAGGACAGTGGTACGTCGCGGCAGTGGTCCGCGTCCCGGCTGCAGCTGGTCACGCGCAGGCGCAGCGCGCTGCCCTGGCGGTCGATCAGCACGCGGCCGTCCTGCATGCCTTCGAAGATTCGCTGCACCTGGATGCGCCCGCCGGGCGGTGTCCAGCGCAGTTCGACCGCGGTCCAGATATGCGCGCCATGGGCCGGCATGCGCCCAATCCGCCAGCGCAGGACGCCTGGGGGCAGGCCCTGCAGGGCGCCCTGTTCGATCACCACCTGGCGATCCGACCAGTCGAAGCAATCGGCGCGGGCCGGGGTGCCCGCCAGCGCCACAGCCAGGGTGGCGCCGAGCGTGCCGCACCGCATCACGGCCGCACGCATCGGCGCCGCCCCCGCGGTCAGGCCATCGCCTTCTTCAGGTTCTCGTCGATCTTCGCGAGGAAGGCCTGGGTGTTGAGCCAGGGCTGGTCCTTGCCGATCAGGATCGCGAGGTCCTTGGTCATGAAGCCGCTCTCGACCGTGTCCACGCAGACCTTCTCGAGCGTCTCGGCAAACGCCGTGACGTCGGGCGTGCCGTCGAACTTGCCGCGGTACTGCAGGCCGCGCGTCCAGGCGAAGATGGACGCGATCGGGTTGGTGGAGGTCTCGCGGCCCTTCTGGTGCTCGCGGTAGTGGCGCGTGACGGTGCCGTGCGCGGCCTCGCTCTCCACGGTGTTGCCATCCGGGGAGAGCAGCACCGAGGTCATCAGCCCCAGCGAGCCGAAGCCCTGCGCCACGATGTCGGACTGCACGTCGCCATCGTAGTTCTTGCAGGCCCAGACATAGCCGCCTTCCCACTTCAGCGCGCAGGCCACCATGTCGTCGATCAGGCGGTCCTCGTAGGTCAGGCCCTTCGCCTTGAACTTGTCGGCGAATTCGGCGTCGAACACCGCCTTGAAGATGTCCTTGAACTCGCCGTCATAGGCCTTGAGGATCGTGTTCTTGTGGCTGAAGTACACGCTGTAGCCGCGCGCCAGGCCGTAGTTGAGGCTGGCACGGGCGAAGCCCTCGATCGACTTGCGGGTGTTGTGCATGCCCATCAGCACGCCGCCGCCGGCGGGGAAGTTGGTCACTTCCAGCTCGATCGGCGCGCCGCCATCGGCGGGCGTCCAGGTGAGGGTGGCCTTGCCGGCGCCGGGGATCTTGGTCTCGGCGGCGCGGTAGATGTCGCCGTACGCATGGCGGCCGACCACGATCGGCTTCGACCAATGCGGCACCAGGCGCGGGACGTTCTTGCAGATGATCGGTTCGCGGAAGATCGTGCCGTCCAGGATGTTGCGGATGGTGCCGTTCGGGCTGCGCCACATCTTCTTGAGGCCGAATTCGGCGACGCGCGCTTCATCGGGGGTGATGGTCGCGCACTTCACGGCCACGCCGTACTGCTTGGTGGCATGGGCGGAATCGACGGTGATCTGGTCGTCCGTCTCGTCGCGCTTCTGGATGCCGAGGTCGTAGTACTTCAGGTCGATATCCAGGTAGGGCAGGATCAGCTTGTCCTTGATGAACCCCCAGATGATGCGGGTCATCTCATCCCCATCCATCTCGACGACGGGGGTCTTCACCTTGATCTTGGCCATGCCTGTCCTCTGGAGCGCGTGCGTTTAGCGGGCCTGCCCCAGGGGGGCGGCCGGCGCGGGCGGACCTTGCACCCCGGGGGCGGGTGCGGCAAGCCCGGGGTGGTCAAAAACCGGCGCCCCGCTGCCCTTTTTCGTGAAGGAGAGATGGATGAAGGACACGCCGCGCGGCATTGCCGCCGGGATTGCGCGCAGCCTCGACAAGGCCACGGGCGAGGGCTACCGGCTAGGCTACGAGATCGCGCGCGACGAGGCGGCGTTCCTCGCGCTCGAGGCCGGCCGCCCCGACCTGGCCGAGCGCATCCGCGCGCTGCGGCCGCTGCCGGACCGCGGCGCGCGGAAGGGGTGATCAGCCGGCGTCAGCCTGCCGGCCCGCAACCGATCGGATCGCGGCTCCACCGCGATCCGGGAGCGCAAGGCGCGACCGCGCCCAGACCGTCAGCCGACGCCCGCGTACCAGCGCACGGCGCGAAGGCAAGGCGGCCGGATGGCCGCCGCCCGCCGTCTGATGGCAAACAAAAGCGGATCGCGCAGCGATCCGAGCGTCAACCCAGACTCGTCACGTCCATCGGCGCCGGCACCCAGGCGTAGCCCTGGCCCGCCTTCACCACATTGCCCAGCCCCGGCCAGGGGAAGTGGTAGGACAGCACCTGCGGCTGGTCGGTCGCGAAGCGTTCCAGCAGCCGCGCGCGCGTCTGTGCCGAGACCTTCGGATCCGTATCGAAGGAGAATTCCAGCAGCGGGCGCTGCAGCAGCAGGATGTGATGATGCGCGAGGTCGCCCGTATACACCAGCACGCGCGGGCCCGAGGCGATCGCGTAGATGGTGTGTCCCACCGTATGCCCCGGGGCCGAGATGGCGGTCACGCCGGGCACCACCTCGGCGCCGTCGCGCACCATCACCATGCGGTCGCGATAGGCATTGAGGTTCTTCTGCGCGCCGCGGATGAAAGGCTCCATGAAGGCGGGGCCGCGGATGTTCGCGTCGTTGGTCCAATAGGCCAGGTCGGCCTCGCTGATGGCGACCTGCGCATTGGGGAAGTTGCGGTTGCCCTGCGCATCCACCAGCGCCCAGCAATGGTCGCAATGGGCGTGGCTGAGCACGACGAAGTCGATCTGCGCGGGGTCGATCCCGGCCGCGCGCATGTTGCGCAGCAGGCGCCCGGTGGTCGGGCCGAACATCTGGCTGGCCGCGCCCATGCTGTCGCCCATGCCGGTGTCGAACAGGATCAGGTGCCGGCCGGTGTTGAGGATGACGGCGTTCTGTTCGAGCAGCGCGTTGGCGGGGTCCAGCAGCGCGGCGCGCATCATGGCGTTGACCTCGCCGGGGCCGGCGCCGACGAAGGAATCCTCAGCCTTGCCGAGCGGCAGGGCGCCGTCGGAGACGACCGTCACCTCGTAGTCCCCGAAGCGGAAGCGGTACCAGGCGGGGGCGCCGCGGCCGACGAAGGGGGCGGCGGCCTCGACCCGGGCGAAGGGCAGCGCGGCGGCGGCAAGCCCGGCGCCGAGCAAGGCGCGGCGTTGGATGGACATGGCGTTTTCTCTCCCTTTGGGCGTGGCCGCGACGGCGCCGCGGCGACAGGCTAGTGTCGTGGCGACACGGCGTCCCGGTCGCGTGTGCTGCCGGGCGGGATACTACCTTGACGGGAATGGGGTGATGCAATGTTCCTTCGCGTGATCGGGGCGGGGATGCTGGGCGTGGCGGTGGCCTCGGCCGCAGCCGGGGTGGCGGCCGGCGTGCTGGCGGCCTGTGCGGTGCGGGCCTGCGCAAAGCGGCGCGCTGCCTGGCCGGAGGAGAGCGCGCCGCCGCTGGACGAGGAGGCGTGAGCCTGCTGGTCGCGGGCGGCGGGGTGGGCGGGCTGGTGCTCGCCCTCTCGCTGCACGAGCGCGGCATTCCCTGCACGGTGTTCGAGGCGGCGGAGGCGGTGCGCCCGCTGGGTGTGGGCATCAACACGCTGCCGCATGCGATCCGCGAACTGGCGGCGCTGGGGCTGCTGCCGGCGCTGGATGCGGTCGCGGTGCGCACGCGGGAACTGCGCTACCTGAACCGCTTCGGGCAGGAGATCTGGGTCGAGCCACGCGGCACCTGGGCCGGGCACGACGTGCCGCAAGTCTCGATCCATCGCGGGCACCTGCATGCGGTGCTGTGGCAGGCGGCGCGCGAACGGCTGGGGGCGGAGGCGCTGGTCACCGGCGCGCGGCTGGCCGGGTTCGACCAGGATGCGGATGGCGTGACCGCGCATCTGGCGGATGGGCGGCGCCTGCGCGGGGACGCGCTGGTGGGCGCCGACGGCATCCATTCCGTGCTGCGCGCGGCGTTGCATCTCGACGATGGCGGCATCCGCTGGAACGGCATCCAGATGTGGCGCGGCGCGGTGGAGTGGCCGGAATTCGAGGGCGGCGACACCATGATCGTCGCCGGCGACATGACCGAGAAGCTGGTGCTGTACCCGATCGCGCCGGGGTCTCGGCCGGGGATGCGCCTGACGAACTGGGTGGTCTGCGCGCAGATCGGCGATGCCACGAGGCCGCCGCCGCGGCGGCAGGATTGGTCGCGGCCCGGGCGTTTGGACGAAGTGCTTGCGCATGTCGCGCGCTTCCGCATCCCCTTCCTCGATGTGGAGGCGCTGGTGCGTGCCACGCCGGAATTCT
Source organism: Roseomonas fluvialis (assembly GCF_022846615.1). NCBI lineage: Bacteria > Pseudomonadati > Pseudomonadota > Alphaproteobacteria > Acetobacterales > Roseomonadaceae > Roseomonas > Roseomonas fluvialis. The sequence goes on along the minus strand of NZ_AP025637.1, from coordinate 3,023,386 downwards.
GGGAATATCCGATGTGCGACCGCGACCCGCTGCCCTTCTGGACGCGGGGACGCGTGACGCTGCTGGGTGATGCGGCGCATCCGATGTATCCGGTGGGGTCGAATGGTGCCTCGCAGGCGGTGCTGGATGCTCGGTGTCTCGCTGCGCTGCTGGCGGAGCGCGATGCGCCGGACGCGCTGGCGGCGTACGAGGCCGAGCGCCTTCCGAAAACCGCCGAGATCGTGCGCGCCAACCGCCGCGGCGGGCCGGAACGCGTGGTGGACGTGGTGAGCGCGCGGGCACCCGAGGGCTTCGCGCGACTGGACGACGTGATCGCGCGCGAGGAACTGGCGGCGATCGCCGGCGGCTATGCGGCGATGGCGGGCTTCGCTGTGGCGCGCTGACCGCCGTCAGTCTGCGAAGGGCCCGTCCATGAGCGCCCGCAGCAGCGGATACAGCCCGTAGGCGTCGGTGATTGCGACGTAGAGCCAGGCGAGCACCGCGGCCAAGGCCAGGCTGGCCAGGGCCAGCAGCACCGCGTGGCCGCGCGCCAGGGCCTCGCGCCCCGCGGGCACCAGCCCGCCGGGGGCGAGCAGCGCCGCCAGGGTGAAGGCGCCGAGCACCACGGTCAGCAGCCCCATCCCCTGCCACAGCGCCAGCAGGAAGCCCGCGCCCGCCAGCGCCGTCGCGACATGGCGCAGCACCGGCGCCGGCAGCATCGGCCGCAGCACGATCAGCGCCAGTTGCCCGCCATCGAGCGGCGGCACCGGCACCAGGTTGAACAGGTTGAGCACGGCGAAGAAGGCGCCGCAGGCCAGCAGGAAGTCGCTGTCCATCATCCAGCCCAGCCCGCCTGCCACCAGCGCCGAGGCCAGCCCCGCCACCGGCCCGCCCAGCACCATCGCGGCGTGCCGCCAATCCTGCGCATGGTTCATCCGCCCGATCGCCACGCCGCCCAGGAAGGGCACGAAGTAGAAGGCGGAGGACCGGTCACCGAAGGCGCGCATGACGGCGACGTGTCCGGCCTCGTGCGCCACCATGCCGACCACCAGGGCCAGCGCCAGCCAGGGGCCGAAGGTCAAGGCCCACCAGCCGCAGGCGATGACCGCGAGCAGCAGCGCCACGCCCGACACGCGCATGCCGAGCAGGCTGGCACCGGCCGGCGCGGCGCCATGCAGGGCGCTGTAGCGGTCGAAGGCGCCGGACTTCGTCAGCACGGCGTTGAGTTGCGCGCGCAGGCTGGCGCCGGTCAGGCCGCGCATCAGCACCTGCATCCATTGCCATGCGCCACGACGGCCGATGGTCTCGAAGGCGATGTCCATGTCGATCCGCGCTCCGCCCGGATCGGGCCGGATCGCGACCTGGCAGGTGAGTTTCTCCGCGGCCTCGCCCGCGCCGTTCAGCGTGACGATCAACTGGCCGGCCTCCAGGCGGTCCTCGGCCAGGTCGTGGGCGTAGTGGGCACGGCCGGCGCCGCGATACTGGATCATCGCCTCGCGATCGGACCCCGGCGCCCAGTCGTAGCGTTCGATCGCATCGTACAGGTTCGGGCGCGACGGGTGCGGCACGGCCGCGTCCCACAAGTCCCGTGGTGAGACGCGGTAGACCTGGCTGATCCGCATGCGCCGGCGCGGCCAGCCGACAAACAGAAGCAGCACGGCGCCCAGCACCCAGGGAATGGCATCGGCGATCATTGAGGGTGTCGTGCTCCGCGGCGTTTGGCGCGGTAAAGGCCGTGCGCGCAGGAGGCTGTCAACGAAACGCTTCATGGCCATGGGCCGCTGTGCAACCTGCGCGCCGGGGCGCAGGATGCCGGCAGGGAGGACCACAATGGCCGGACGCATCGATGTGCAACGCACCCATGACGGGCGCGTGGCGCGGGTCGTGGTGGATCACGACGCCAAGCTCAACACGCTGAACCCACCGCTGATGGAGGATTTCGCCGCGGCCTTCGCGACGCTGGCGCAGGACGCCGCGCTGCGCGCCGTGGTGCTGACGGGCGCCGGGCCGCGCGCCTTCATCGGCGGTGCGGACATCACGTCCATGGCGGCGATCGAGGACGAGAAGGGCGCGCGCGCCTTCATCCGCCTGGTGCATGGCTGCTGCCGCGCCATCCGCGACATGCCGGTCCCGGTGATCGCGCGGGTGAATGGGTGGTGCCTTGGTGCGGGGCTGGAGGTCGCCGCGGCCTGCGACCTGCGGATCGCGTCCGACAGCGCGAAGTTCGGCATGCCGGAGGTGCGCGTGGGCATCCCTTCGGTGGTCGAGGCGGCACTGCTGCCGGGGCTGATCGGCTGGGGCCGCACGCGCCGCCTGCTGCTGCTGGCCGAGACGATCGACGCGACTGAAGCGTTGGACTGGGGGCTGCTGGAGCGCGTCGTCGCGCCCGATGCGCTGGATGCGGCCGTCGATGCGTGGGTCGCGCTGCTGCTGGAGGCGGGCCCCGCCGCGATCCGCGCGCAGAAGGCGCTGATCCGGCGCTGGGAGGACCTGCCGCAGACGGCCGCGATCGCCGCCGGCGTGGACGCCTTCGGGGCGTCGTGGCGGACGGATGAACCGCGGCGGATGCTCGGCGGCTTCGCGGCGCGGCGCAAAGGCTAGGGACGGCTGTCTTCCCGTGCCTCGCACCCGGTGGTCGGGAGCGTCTCTCCGATCGGAGGCCTGCGCTACGGCCGCACCACCATGATCCCCTCGGGGTCGAAGGTGAGGGCGATGTCCTCGCCCGGGGCGCGGCGATGCGCGCGGTCGGGGGAGGTGGCGAAGATCTCACCGACCTCTGTCGCGAAATGGTATTCCATCTGCGAGCCCATGTAGGTGGCGCGCGCGACGCGCGCGGGCAGGCCGGACTCGGCGATGCGCACGGCCTCGGGCCGGATCACGATGTCAGCGGCACCGACCGGAAGGCCGCGATGCGGCAGGCGCATATGCAGCGGCCCGAGCGCGACGTCCGCCATGTCGCCGTCGAGTGCCGTGACGGCGCCGCGCACGTGGTTCGCCTCACCCATGAAGGTGGCGACGAAGACGTTGTCGGGTGCCGAATACAGTTCGGCGGGCGTGCCGGCCTGCGCAATCTCGGCATTGCGCATGACGATGATGCGGTCGGACACCGCGAGCGCCTCGGCCTGGTCGTGGGTGACGTAGATGACCGTCACACCCAGGCGCTGCTGCAGGGCGCGGATTTCCTCGCGCATCGAACGGCGCAGCCGGGCATCGAGGTTCGACAGCGGTTCGTCGAACAGCAGCACCTCCGGTTCCAGCACCAGAGCGCGCGCGACGGCGACGCGCTGCTGCTGGCCGCCCGACATCTCCGATGGCAGGCGCGCGCCGAAGCCCTTGAGGCCGACCGTCTCGAGCGTCGCCTCTGCCTTGGCATGAGCTTCCTTTTTACGGAAGCCCGACGAGATCAGGCCGTAGGCGACGTTGTCGAGCACCGACATGTGCGGGAACAGCGCGTAGGACTGGAACACCATGGAGACGTTGCGCTCGCCCGCCGAGAGCAGCGTGACGTCGCGCCCGCCGATCAGGATGCGGCCATCCGTCGCCTGCTCCAGCCCCGCCACCATGCGCAGCAGCGTGGTCTTGCCGCAGCCCGAGGGCCCCAGCAGCGTGACCAGCGTGCCGCCCTCGATCACCAGGTCCAGCGGCTTCACGGCCGTGACGTTGCCGTAGCGCTTGCCCACCCCTTCGAGGCGGACTTCGGCGGCCTTGGTGGTGGTCATGCGCGGCCTCCGACAGTGGCGGGTGCGGCGGCGGTACGGCGCCCGAGTTGGCGGCGCCCGACCGCCAGGTTGATCAGCCCGATCGTCGCCATCATCAGCACGATCAGCACCGCGCAATAGGCGATGGCCAGGCCGTAGTCGCCGTTGATGACGCGGTTGATGATGAAGACCGTCGCCATCTCGTATTCCGCCGAGACCAGGAAGATCACTGCCGAGACAGTCGTCATGGCGCGCACGAAGGAATAGACCAGCGCGGTGACGATGGCGGGCTTGAGCAGCGGCAGCACCACCGTGCGCAGCGTGCGGAAGGTGGAGGCGCGCAGCGTGATCGCGGCTTCGTCGAGCGACTTGTCGAGCTGGCTCATGGCCGCGACACCGGATCGCACGCCGACCGGCAGGTTGCGGAACACGAAGCAGGTCACGAGGATGACGGCGGTGCCCGTGATCTCGAGCGGCGGCAGGTTGTAGGTCAGGATATAGGCCACGCCGATGACGGTGCCGGGCACTGCGAAGGTCAGCATCAGCGCGAATTCCAGCGCGGTGCGCCCGGCGAAGCGTTGCCGCGTCAGCACCCAGGCCGCGAGCAGGCCGATGCTGGCCGTGATGGGGGCGGCGATGGCCGCCAGTTGCAGCGTGGTGAACAGCGAATGCCACGCGCCGCCGGCGAAGATGATGCCGCCCGTCGATGTCCATTCCAGCGCGAAGGCGCGCTTGAAGTGGCTCAGCGTGGGCGTCCAGTCGCGCCCCCAGACGCGCACGAAGCCGCCCGCCAGCGCCATGGTGTAGACGACGATGGTGAGCGTCGCCCAGGGAATGGCGATGAGGAACGCCGCGCGCCGCACGCCGTTGGGCAGCGGGGAGGGCAGGCCGACATCGCCCTTGCCGGTCATGGACACGTAGGATCGTTTGCCGACGATGGCGCGCTGGCCCACGAAGGCGAGCAGCGCCACCACCAGCATGATTGCCGCCAGCACCGCCGCGCGCCCGAAATCCTGCTGCGCGCCGACCACCGCAAAGAAGATCTCGGTGGAGAGCACGCCGAAGGACCCGCCGAGCACGATCGGGTTGCCGAAATCGGCCAGCGATTCCACGAAGACGATCAGCCAGGCATTCGCCAGGCCCGGCAGCATCAGCGGCAGGCTGACCGCGCGGAAGGTGCGCATGCGCGACGCGCGCAGCATCTGCGAGGCTTCCTCCATGGCCGGCGAGATGCCTTCCACCACGCCGATCAGCACCAGGAACGCGGTCGGCGTGAAGGAGAACACCTGCGCCAGCCACACGCCGCCGAAGCCGTAGATCCAGCGGCCGAGCTCCACGCCGAACACCGCGTCCGCCGCCTGGTTGACCACGCCCGATCGCCCGAAGATCAGGATCAGCCCCAGGCCGATGACGAAGGGCGGCGTGATGATCGGCAGCACGGTCAGCAGCCGCAGCGCCTTCTTGGCCCGGAAGCCGGTGCGCGTGACGATCAGCGCGAAGGCGAGGCCGAGCATGGTAGCGGCCGTCGCGGACGACACCGCCAGCATCAGCGTATTCCAGAACACGCCGCAATTCACATTGGCCGTGACGCAGGACAGGCCCCAGATCTTCGCGTCGAACAGCCGCGCGCCGAGTGCCTCGGCGCCGGACAGGTCGCCGCGCGGAGTGACCATCTGCGTCAGCACATTGCCCACCGGCCAGGCGGTGAAGACGATGATGGAGGCCGCCAGCACGCCGACCGACCCCGAGACGAAGCGATCCCCCTTGAACCAGCCGCGCAAAGCGAGGCCATCGGTCAGCATCAGCAGGAACGCCACGGCGGTGACGACACCACCAAGGCCCATGCCGAATTGACGATCGTCGAGTTCACCGAAAGCGGCCGCCGCCCAGGCCCAGTTCCAGCCCTGGATGCCGATGGCGAGGCCCTGTAGCACCACGGCCAGCAGGCCGAAGGCCCCGCCCGCGACCAGGAAGGCCGCACGGCGCGCGCGCGTGCCGGCAGGCAGCGCGCCCGGCAGCGCGAGGGCCAGCGCGCCGAGCACCGGCCAGAACCAGAACCGGCCGAAAGCCGTGGCCTGAGTCAGTGCTGATGCTGCTTCCGCATCGCCGGCGCCGAGCGCCAGCAACCCGCGCAGCGTCACGCCGTCCTGCTGCATGTGCCAGGGCAGCACCAGCGCGCCGAGCGCACCGGCCAGCCAGATGAACATCGAGGATCCGACGAAGCGCATGCGGCTTCAGCGCGGCAACGCGCCGACCTCCTGGTCCCAGCGGGCGAGCAGACGGCGGCGCTCGGCGCTCGCGCCGAAGCGGGCGTTGTCGTAGTCGATGATGCGCGCGGTCGCCATGTTGGGTGCGCCCTCGGTCAGCGGGACGCGGGCATTCGCCATGGTCTGCAGCTTGCGCGCTTCCTGGCTCGCGACCTGCTGCGCCTCGGCGCTCAGCGCCCAGTCGTAGAAGCGGCGGGCGTTCTCCATGTTGCGCGCGCCGCGGATGATCGACATCGATCCGATCTCGTAGCCGGTGCCCTCGCAGGGCACGGCGTGGCCTACGGGGAAGCCGGCCGCGCGCTCCTCGGCGGCGTTGTGCACGAAGGAAATGGACAGCGCCGTCTCCCCGCGCGCCACCGCCGTGATGGGCGCGGTGCCGGAGCGCGGATAGGCGTTGATGCTGCCGTGCAGGCGCTTCAGGTAGTCGAAGGCCTGGTCCTCGCCCATCATCTGCACGAGTGTGGCGATGACGATGTAGGCCGTGCCCGAGGAATTCGGGTTCGCCATCTGGATCTCGCCGCGATAGGCGGGGTTCAGCAGGTCCGCCCAGCAGCGCGGTTCCGGCAGGCCACGCCGCGCGATCAGTTCCGTGTTGAAGCCGAAGCCGAGCACCGAGGCATAGACGCCGACGGTGCGCCCCTGCGTCTGGCGCCACTGTGCCTGCGCCCAGGGGTGCAGTTCGGCGATGCGCGGGCTTTCATGCGCGATGGTCAGGCCGTCCTCGCCGGCGGCCACATGTGGGTCCCCGGTGCCGCCCCACCAGACATCGCCGCGCGGGTTGCGCGCTTCGGCGCGCAGTTGCGCGAGCATCTCGCCGGTCGATTTCTGCGACAGCACAACGCGGATGCCGGTGGTGCGTTCGAAGCCGCGCGCGATCGGCTGGCACCATTCGATGGTGGCCGAGCAGTACAGGTTGAGCTGGCCCTGCGCCGCGGCGGGTAGGGCCGCGAGCAGAGTGAGCGCGCCGGTGATGAGCGCCCTCATCGCGGCAGGCTCCCGATTTCGCGGTCCCAGCGCGCGAGTATGCGCCGGCGCGCCTCGGCCTGGCCGAAGGCGGCGAAGTCGTAGTTCACCAGGCGGATCGAGGAGAGATCCGGGATGCGCGGGTCAGGCTTGGCGCCGCGCGCGGCGGGCACGTGCCACTGGTTCACCGTCGGGCCGATATCCATCGCAGCAGGCGTCAGGTACCAGTCCACGAAGCGGCGCGCCTGCGGCAGGTTGCGTGCGCCGCGGATGATCGACAGGCAGGCCACTTCGTAGGACGTGCCTTCCTCCGGATAGATCATCTCGATCGGGAAGCCGGCCTGCTGCATCGACGTCGTCTCCATGTTGAAGGACGCCGCCAACGCCGTTTCGCCGCGCGAGACCGCCTGCATGGGCGCCGCGCCGGATCGCGTATAGGCGTTCACGTTCGGATGCAGCCGGCGCAGGTAGTCGAAGGCGCGGTCCTCGTCCCACAGCTGGATCAGGCCGGCGATGATGGTGTAGGCGGTGCCCGATGAATTCGGATTGGGCAGCTGGATCTCGCCGCGATAGGCAGGGTTCAGCAGGTCGGCCCAGGATCGCGGAATGGCCAGGTTGCGCCGCGCCATCAGTTCGCGGTTGTAGGCGATGCCGATCGCGCCTGAGGAAATCCCCACGCAGCGCTCGCCCGCCATGGCGTGGACGCGCTGCGCCCAGTCGTGCAGCCCGGCCATGTTCGGTGACGTGTAGGCCTGAAGAAGGTTGCCCTCGGCGGCGGTGATGTGCGTCTCGGCCGATCCGCCGAACCAGATGTCGGTGCGCGGGTTCTGCGCCTCGGCGCGGATCTGGGCGAGGATTTCCCCCGACGACTTGCGCGCCATGGCCACGCGGATGCCGGTCTCGCGCTGGAAGGCGGCGGCGATCGCCTCGCACCAGTCGGCGGCGGGGGCGCAGAGCATGTTGAGGCTGCCCTGCGCCGCCGCAGGGGTGGCGAGGCTGAGCGTCAGCGCCGCGGCAGCGGCAAGCGATCGAAGTCTCATGGGGGGGCGGTCCGGTCGGGGGGCGGGGCCGGCGCGGGGGTGCGCCGGCCTGAGGGTCGTGGCGCCGTCAGGGCCGGCGCCGACGTCGAAGCGATCAGCGCGGCAGCGCGCCGACCTCGCGGTCCCAGCGCTCGATCAGGCGGCGGCGCTCGGCGGCGCGGCCGTACTTCGCGAAGTCGTATTCGATCAGGCGGATCTGCGAGAGGTCCGGCGCATTGGGCGGCAGCGGCGCGTTCCGGTTCGACGGCGTCTGTAGCTGCCCGCCCGCCTCGAAGCCCAGGCGCTGCGCCGGTTCCGTCAGCGCCCAGTCGTAGAAGCGCCGCGCCTGCGTCAGGTTGCGCGCACCGCGGATGATCGACATCGACCCGATTTCGAATCCCGTGCCCTCGCAGGGTGTCGCGTACGAGACGGGGAAGCCCGCATTGCGCTCGGTCACCGCGTCATGGACGAAGGAAAGCGATACGCCGGTCTCCCCGCGCGCCACCGCCTTGATCGGGCCGGTGCCCGACCGCGCGTAGGAATTCACGTTGGGGTGCATGCGGCGCATGAAGTCGAAGGCCTGGTCCTCGCCCATGATCTGCACGAGCGTGGCGATGATCACGTAGGCGGTGCCCGAGGAATTCGGGTTGGCCACCTGGATCTCGCCGCGGAAGCGTGCGTCCAGCAGGTCGGCCCAGCAGGCCGGCGGCGCGATATTCTTGCGCGCCAGCAGTTCCGTGTTGAAGCCGAAGCCGACCGCACCGGCATAGACGCCGACAGACCGCCGGCCGGACTGGTTCCACTGCGTCAGCGCCCAGGGCTGCAGGTTGGCGTTGTTCGGGCTTTCATAGGCCTGCGTCAGATTCTCCTCGCCGGCGGCCAAATGCGGGTCGCCGGTGCCGCCAAACCAGACGTCGGCGCGCGGGTTCTGCCCCTCGGCGCGAATCGCGGCGAGTGTCTCGCCCGAGCCGCGCTGCGTCATGTTCACGCGGATGCCGGTGTCGCGCTGGAAGTTGGTCGCGATCGCCTGGCACCATTCGATCTGTACGGAACAGTACAGGTTCAGCGTGCCTTGCGCGGCCGCCTGCAACGGCGTGAGGGCGATGCCGCCCAGAAGGGCGGCAAGGGACAGCAGGCGGCGGCGCATGACGCGGTCTCCCTGGTTTCGTGATCCCGGGTCCGATGGCGGCACGGGTTGGGTGTCACGAAACTGTCGCAGAAGCGTCACGGAGGCAAGCGCGGCGGCCTCAGCCGGGTGGGGGGAGGAACTCCACCTCGAATTCGCTGGCGATGCGCACCACCTCAGCCGGGTCGGGCACGTTGTGGATGCGCGTGAACAACTCGTACAGGCCCTTCGCGGGACTCACCCAGAACAGCGCGCGCACCGGCGCGCCCGACTTGTTGAAGATGCCGTGCATGATGCCCATCGGCAGGCGGATCAGGTCGCCGGGGCCGGCCTGCATGGGCTGACCGTCCAGCACGAGGTCAAAGCGGCCTTCCAGCACGCGGACAAATTCATCCTGCGTGGCGTGGATGTGCGGAGGCACGAAGGTGCCGTCGGGAAACAGCGTGTCGAAGGCGAAGCAGGATGCGCTGTGCGCGACCGGCTTGTAGGTCTGTCCGAGGATGTTCCAGACGACTCCGCCGATCCCTTCGCCGGCCGGCGTCACTCCCGCGCTGAGGGCTGTCATGGCATTCCTTCTCCCTGGTGGTGCGTGGCGATGTTGCCGCCTTCCGGCGCGCGCGGCCAGACTGCTTCAGGGCGGGGCTTCGCGCGGGCGCGCCCGTGCGGCGCGTGTTTGACAGCGATCCGCGCTGCGGAACATTACCATAGACGGGGCGCGGCCCGTCGCCTTGAGCGGAGGGTTCGGATGGCACTGTCGCCAGCCATGATGCAGATCGACAAGTCCCCGCGCGCGATTGTTCATGTGGGCGCCCACCTGGGGCAGGAAATCGGGCGCTACCTGGCCCTGAAGCCCGAGATCATCGTCTGGATCGAAGCGGATCCTGATGTCTTTGCACAGCTCGAGATGATGCTGGCGACTGCGCGCGAGCGGCACCCGCGGGTGCGGCAGCTGGCCTTCAACCGCCTGGTTGCCGACGCGGATGGCGGAGAGGTGACCTTCCACCGCTTCAGCAATGGCGGCAAATCCTCGTCCATGTTCGCGGCGACGCCCCGGCTGCAGCAGCAATGGCCGCATGTCACGGAGGTATCCACCGTGGAACTCCGGACATCGCGGCTCGACACCGTCCTGTCCGAGGCCGGCCTGCGCCCCGAGGAGGTCGGCTTCCTGGTACTGGATGTCCAGGGCGCCGAGCTGTTGGCGCTGAAGGGTGCGGGTCGCTACCTCGACTTCGTCGAGATCCTGCAGGTCGAGGTGTCGAGCGAGGCGATCTACGAGGGCGGCGTGCTGTTGCCGGAGTTGCACGCGCACCTGTCCGGCCTGGGGTTCACCAGCGGGGGCACCGCACGGTGGCACGGCGACGCCGTCTACCACCGCCCCCCGATCGCCGGGTCGCGTGCATTCCGTGAGCCTGCGCTCGCGCCGGCTTCGCCGCCGCCGGCGCGCGGGCCCGGGCGCTACCGTGGCCAGTACGGCCAGGACAGGTTCGTCCACGAGACCTTCTTCCCTAACCAGGCCAAGGGCGTTTTCTTCGAAGCCGGCGTCGCGGATGGCGAGCGCATCTCGAACACCCTGTTCTTCGAGCGGACGCTGGGCTGGACCGGCCTCCTGGTGGAAGCCAATCCGATGTTCGCCGAACGTGCGCGCCAGGTTCGCAAGGCGCCGGTCGCGCATTGCGCGCTGGCCGATGTCGAGGAGCCGATGCTGTTCCTCGACGCCGGCCTGCTCGGCGGCCTGGTGCGCCACATGCCGATGCAGCAGGTCCGGCAGATCGAGCGTCGTGCAGCGCGCGAGGCCAGCCTGCCGGAGTTGCAGCTGTCTTGGGTGCGCGGCCGGCGGTTAGACAACCTGTTGCTGGAACACGGCATCACGCATATCGACTACCTTTCGCTCGACCTTGAGGGCGGGGAGCCGGCGGCGCTCGCGACGCTCGACTTCGCCAAGGTGCGGGTCAACGTGATGACCATCGAGGCGAAGGGGCCGAACAAGGCGCGGCTGCTGGCGATGCTTGGGACGCACGGCTTCCGTCTCCATGGCGAGGTGAAGGAGGACGTCGTCATGGTCCACGAGACCTTCACGCCTCTATAGCGGCCTGCACCGCCGATCGGCATGGCGGTGCGCAGTGCCTCGGCGGTGTCGCCGCCTCGTGGATGCGGGTGAGCGGCGCGCGCATCGTTGCGCCGGACGCGCTGCAGATGACGCGCACGATGCCCATCGACAGGCGCACCAGGGCGCTGGCCGTGGCCTGCCTCGGCCGCCCGTCCGGCACGCCGATGACTGCGTTCTGCGCCATGGGGATGCTAGGGGTATATTCGTGCCGTACGTCGAACGTCCTCGTATGCCGCCGGCCTTCACACGTGAAGCCACGTGTCGCGCACCCCAGGCGATGCGGCGAGTGCGGCGCTCGACCCCGTCCAGACCACCTGGCCCTTCTCGATCACCACGTGGCGGTCGGCCAGGCGCTGCAGCGCGGCGATGTTCTTGTCGATCAGCAGGATCGCCTGGCCCTCGGCGCGCAGTGCCGCAAGGACGGACCAGATCTCGGCGCGGATGAGCGGGGCGAGGCCCTCGGTCGCTTCGTCGAGCACCAGCAGGCGGGGGTTGGTCATCAGCGCGCGGGCGATGGCGACCATCTGCTGCTCGCCGCCCGACAGCCGCGCGCCGAGGTTGCGGCGGCGTTCCGCCAGGCGTGGGAATAGGGCCAGCACGCCCGGCAGCGTCCAGCGCGGCGCGCCGGGGCCGCGGTTGGCGGCGGTGGCGAGGAGGTTCTCCTCGACCGTCAGCGTGGGAAACACCTGGCGGCCTTCCGGCACCAGGCCGATGCCGCGCTGCGCGATGCGGTGCGGGGGCAGGCCAGTGACGTCGGCACCGTCGATCGCGATGCGCCCGGCGTCGGGGCGCAGCAGGCCCATCACGGCGCGCACCGTCGTGGTTTTACCCATGCCGTTGCGGCCGAGCAGCGTCACGACCTCGCCCGCGCCGACGGTGAAGCCGATGCCGTGCAGCACGCGCGATCCGCCATAGCCGGCGAGCAGGCCTTCGACCGCGAGCATCAGGAATCATCCTCGCCGAGGTAGGCGGCGCGGACCTCGGCATTGGCGCGGATCTCGGCGACCGTGCCGGTCGCGATGATGCGTCCGTAGACCAAAACGGAGATGCGGTCGGCGAGGGCGAAGACCGCCTGCATGTCGTGTTCGACCAGCAGGATGGTGTAGGCGGATTTCAGGCGGGTGAGCAGCGCGATAAGGCGTTCGGTTTCCTCCGGCCCGGCGCCCGCCAGCGGTTCGTCGAGCAGCAGCAGGCGCGGGCGCGTGGCAAGCGCGATGGCGAGTTCGAGCGCGCGCTTCTCACCATGGCTGAGTGCGCCGGCGGTGGCGGCGGCGCGGTCGGCGAGGCCGACCTCGGCGAGTGCTTCCATCGCCGCGTCGTTCAATGCGCGTTCGCGTGCGGCCGGCCAGGCGAAGCGGAAGGACGACCCGCTGCGCGCCTGCACGGCGAGGGCCACGTTCTCCAGCACGGAGAAGCCGGCGATGATGCTGGTGATCTGGAACGACCGCGCGAGGCCCGCCCGCGCGCGCCGCGGCAGCGACAGGCGCGTGATGTCGGCGCCGGCAAACAGGATGCGGCCCTCATCCGGGGCGACGATGCCGGTGATCTCGTGGATCAGGGTGGTTTTGCCCGCGCCATTCGGGCCGATGACGGCGTGGATCTCGCCGGGCAGGACATCGAGCGTCACGCCATCCGTGACCGCGAGGCCGCCGTAGCGCTTGCGCAGCCCATCGAGGCGCAGCAGCGGTTCAGCCACGGCGCGCCACCAGCCCGGCCAACCCGCCGCGCAGGAAGATGACCGACAGCACCAGCAGCGGCCCGAACACCAACTTCCAGTGCTGCATCTGCTGCGCGAGCCACGTCTCGAGCAGCACGAAGACCAGCGCGCCGAGGATGGCGCCCCACAGGCGGCCCGCGCCGCCCAGGATGACCATGAACAGCAATTCGCCCGACCGCTGCCAGGACAGCGTGGCGGGGGAGACGAATTCCGTCGCGTTGGCCAGCAGGAAGCCGGCCATGCCGCCCAACGCGCCGGCCAGCGTGTAGCCGACCAGTCGGTATGGATACGGCGCGACGCCTACCGCTTCGACGCGCTGCGCGTTCTCCCGCGACGCGCGCAGCACGCGGCCGAAGCGCGAGGCCAGCAGCATGGCACACAGCGCCCAGGTCAGTGCCAGCGCGGCGAGGCAGATGTAGTGGAACGCCAGGCGGCTTTCGAGCAGGCGCGTGCCCATCACCTCGGTGCGGCTGTACATGGTGTAGCCGTCGTCGCCGCCATAGGCGGCGAGCGAGGATGCGGTGAAGAAGGCCATCTGCCCGAAGGCCAGCGTGATCATGATGAAATGCACGCCGGCGGTGCGGATTGCGATCGCCCCCGTGACCAGCGAGAAGACCGCGGCGGCGCCGACCGCCGTGGGCAGCACGCGCGCGGCATCCGTGATGCCATGCGCGTCCAGGATCGCGACCGCATAGGCGCCGATGCCGAGCGAGGCCGCATGGCCCAGGCTGACGAGGCCCGCGCCGCCCACCAGGAAGGCGAGCGAGATCGCCGCCATGCCCAGGATCATGGCGCGCGCCATCAGCGTGGTCTCGTAGGACCCGCCGAAGCCGAGAAATGGCGCGGCCGCGAGTGCGCCGAGCACCGCCAGCGGAAGCCAGGCCTGACGCATCAGCTGCTGCGGACGGGAAACAGGCCGGCGGGGCGGAAGGCGAGGATCGCCGCCATCGCGACGTACACCAGCATGGATGCGAGCGCCGCGCCGGCCTGGCGTGCGGCCGACGGGTCCAGCACCAGGCGCAGCAGATCGGGGGCGAGCGACTTGCCCAGCGTGTCGATCAGCCCGACCAGCAGGGCGGCGATGAAGGCCCCGCGGATGGAACCGATCCCGCCGATCACGATTACCACGAAGGCCAGGATCAGGACATTGTCGCCCATGCCCGGCTCGACCGAGAAGATCGGCCCGGCCAGCACGCCCGCGAAGCCGGCCAGCATCGCGCCGAAGGCAAAGACCAGCAGGAACAGGCGATTGATGTCGACGCCGAGTGCCGAAACCATCGGCGCGTTCGTCGCCCCCGCGCGCACCAGCATGCCGATGCGCGTGCGCTCCACCAGCCACCACAGCAGCCCGCCGGTCGCGAGCCCGGCGACCAGCACAGCGACGCGATAGAGCGGGTATTGCAGGCCAGGCATGATCTCGATGCCGCCTTCGAGCACCGGCGGGATCGCGACCTGCAACGGGGCCGCGCCGAACACCACCTTCACACCCTCGTTCAGGAACAGGATGACGCCGAAGGTGGCGAGAACCTGGGCCAGGTGGTCACGGGCATAGAGGTGCCGGAACACCAGCACTTCCAGCAGCAGCCCCGCCGCCAGCGCCGCCGGCAAGGCCAGCAGCAGGCCGAGCCAGAATGATCCCGTCGCCGCCGCCAGCGCCGCGCCGAGATAGGCGCCCAGCATGTACTGCACGCCATGCGCGAGGTTGATGAAATCCATCACGCCGAACACCAGCGTGAGGCCCGCCGCCACCAGGAACAACAGGATGCCGAGCTGCAGGCCGTTCAGGGCCTGCACCAGCAGCAGCTGGGTGGTCACACCCGGCGCTTTCGCTTGGCGCGCGGCCGCCCCGCCAGCCCCGCGCGCATCAGCGCATGCGGCATTCGGCCGCCCAGGGATCGACGTTGGCTTCCAGCACCTTGCGGTCGGTCTCGGTCCAGAACTTGCCATCGGGGCGGCGCGCCACCTTGAGCAGCCAGAAATCCTGCACCGGGTAGTGATTCACACCGAACTTGAACGGCCCGCGCACCGAGCGGAAATCCGCCGCGCGAATGGCCTCGCGCAGCGCATCCTTGTTGGCGAGGTTGCCGTTGACCTTGCGGATCGCGGAATCCAGCAGCATCGCGCCGTCGTAGGACTGCGCGGCGTAGGAGGCCGGCACGTAGTTGAACTGCGCCTCGAAGTCGCGGACGAAGCGCTGGTTCTGCGGGTTGTCCATGTTCGGCGCCCAGGACGCCGCGGAATAGAAGCCGAGCGCGGCTTCGCCCTGCGCGGGCAGCGTGGCTTCATCCACCGTGAAGGTGGACAGGAACGGGATGTTGGCGAGCCCCGCCTGGCGGTACTGCCGCACCAGGTTCACGCCGAGCCCGCCCGGCATGAAGGTGAAGATGGCGTCGGGGCGGGCGGCCGCGATCTTCGCGAGTTCCGCCGAGAAATCGAGCTGGGTGAGGGGCACATAGACCTCGTCGACCACCGTCCCCTTGATGCGGGACTTGAAGCCGGCGACCGCATCGCGCCCGGCCTGGTAGTTCGGCACCATCACGAAGACGCGGCGGTAGCCGCGGTCCTCGCAGGCCTGGCCGATCACGGAATGGACCTGGTCGTTGTTGTACGACGTGGTGAAGAAGAACGGGTTGCAGCCGCGCCCGGCGAAGGTGGACGGGCCGGCATTCGTGCTGATCAGGAAGGTGTTGGCTTCCGTCACCGGCCGCAGGATGGCGGCGAGGATGTTCGAGAACACCACGCCCACCACGAAATCCACGCGGTCGCGTTCCAGCGCGGCGCGCACCTTGGTCACGGCCACTTCCGGGCGCAGTTCGTCGTCGATGTGCACGACCTCGGTGGTCAGGCCGCCGAGCTTGCCATCGAGGTGCCGCAGCCCCTGCAGGAAGCCGTCGCGCAGCTGGGTGCCGAGGGCCGCCTGCGGGCCGGTCTGCACCGCGACCAGGCCGATCTTCACGCCGCCCGCCGGCTGCGCGTGCAGCAGCGCCGGCGCCGCGAGAAGTGCCGTCGATCCGGTCAAGAGCCCGCGCCGTCCGATGCCGATCATTGGAAGCCTCCCGCTGCCGTGAAGTGTCGCCCCTGTTAAGCGCGAAGCGTCACAGGGACGCAAGCCGCCGCGCCATCTCGGCCGCCCGGGTGGCCAGGGGCGAGGCGGGGTCGGTCAGCGGGTCGAGCACGGTGAAGTGGTTCGCCCCGGCTATTTCATCGAGCGTGCCGCCCCAGGCCTCGGCGAAGTCGCGCGACTGGCGGCGGAATTCGTCGCTCTCGACGCCACCCACCACGACGTGCAGCGCGCCATCGGCCGGGTCCTGGAAGCGGGGGGAGAGGGTGCGCGCAGCCTCGGGCGAGAGCTTCAGCGCCTGGCCGATGGTCGTGCCGAGCAGCGGTTCCAGTTCGAAGACACCCGAGATCGGCAGCGCGCCCGGCACGACCTGGCGCCCCAGCGGCTTGGCGAAGCGCGAATAATCCTGCCCGAGCAGCGAGGCGGCCAGGTGCCCGCCGGCGGAATGCCCGACCGCGAGCATGGCCTGGTGCGTCTTGGCACAGAGGATGGCGCAGAGCTGCTGCATCTGGTCGATGATCTTGGCCAGCGGCACGGTGGGGCACAGGTCGTAGGAGGGCACCGCCACCGCCACGCCCTGCAGCAGCATGCCGCGCGCGAAATGGCTGACCGCCTTGCGGTCCAGCGCCTGCCAGTAGCCGCCATGGATGAAGACGGCGAGCGGGGCCACGCCGTCCTGCTCGGGCAGGAACAGGTCGAAGCGTTCGCGCGCCGAGACCCCATAGGGCAGGTCGAGCTGGCTTCGCGCCCAGGTTGTGCGGAAGGCCTCGGCATCGCGCGACCACTGTTCGAGGATAGCGGCGGAGCCCGGCACGCGGGCGCGGTTGTCGTATTCGGCTTGCAGGTCCATGGCCGCCCTTTCACATGGCGCAGGCGCCGCGGGCAAGGCAGGATCGGGCGGATGCGCGTCTATCTCGCCGGCCCCGAAGTCTTCCTGCCCGATGCCCTGGAGGTCGCAGCGGCGAAGAAGCGCGTCTGCGCAGCACATGGGCTGGAGGGGGTGTTTCCGCTCGATCCGCCGCCCGCCGCCCCGCCGGCCGAGATGCCGTACTGGATGCGGATCTACCTGGGCAACGAGGCGCATATCCGGTCCTGCCAGGCGCTGATCGCGAACCTGACGCCGTTCCGCGGGCCATCGGCGGATGTGGGTACCGTCTACGAGCTCGGCTTCATGCGGGCGCTGGGGCGGCCGGTGGCGGGGTACAGCACTGCGGCGGCGGACTTCCTGGCCCGCACGCGCGGATTCCTGGGGGCTGCGGCACGTCCGCGCGCCGATGGCGGCTTCGAGGATGCCGAGTCCATGGGCCTCGAGGATTTCGGCTTGGGCGACAACCTGATGATCGATGGCGGCATCGCGGCTGCGGGCGGCGCGTTCGAACGCCACGACGCGGCGGGCGACCGTTGGCGCGACCTTGCGGCCTTCGAACGCTGCTGCGCGCGGATTGCGCGGGGCTGACAACCGGGCGGATCGTGCGCATGCACGATCCGGGAGCGCAAAGCGCGACCGCGCCGAGACCGTCCGTGGCGCTCGGCGCGACAGTGCGTGGCGCGAAGGCAAGGGCCGCGGACGCGGCCCGCCCGCCGTCCGAGGGCGCGCTAATGATCTTCCGAGTCGAGCGCATAGCCGGCCGACCGCACCGTGCGGATCAGGTCGGGTTCGTGGTCGGCGTTGATCGCCTTGCGCAGGCGGCGGATATGCACGTCCACCGTGCGCGGTTCGACGTGGATGTCGCGGCCCCAGACGGCATCGAGCAACTGTTCGCGCGTGAACACGCGCCCGGGGTGCTGCAGGAAGAATTCCATCAGCCGGTATTCGGTGGGCCCCAGGTGGAGCGCACGGCCGGCGCGCGCAACGCGGTGCGCGTCCTGGTCCATCGTCAGGTCGCGATAGGTCAGCGTGCCCTTGGTCGCGACGCCGCCCGACCGGCGCAGCAGGGCGCGGATGCGCGCGAGCAGCGCGTCCATCACGAAGGGCTTGGCGATGTAGTCGTCGGCGCCGGTGTCAAGCGCGCGCACCGCGTCCTGGTCCTCGGTGCGCGCGGTCACCATGATGATGGGCAGGTCGCGCGTGTTGGGGCGGCGGCGCAGTTGGCGGCAGACCTCGATGCCCGACAGCGCAGGCAGCATCCAGTCGAGCAGCACCAGGTCGGGCCGCGCCTCGGCCACGCGCAGCAGCGCTTCCTGGCCATCGGCGGCTTCCTCGACGCGGAAGCCCTGTTTCTCGAGGTTGTAGCGCAGCAGCGTGAGCAGCGGCGCCTCGTCCTCGACCACGAGGATGGTGGGCTTGGCGAGCGTGGCGTAGGCCTCGGCCATCGGGGCGGCTCCTATTCGCCGGCGGGGCGCACCACCGCGAAGGCCGACTGGTCGGCCTTGGGGCGTTCGTCCGGCAGTGTGTCGCCGCGCACGGCGTAGAAGATGCGTTCGGCGATGTTTGTGGTGTGGTCGCCGATGCGCTCCAGGTTCTTGGCGATGAACAGCATGTGGGTGGCCGCGGTGATGTTGCGCGGGTCCTCCATCATGAAGGTCAGCAATTCGCGGAAGATACCGTTGTAGATGGCATCCACCGGTTCGTCGGCCTCCCAGACGCGCTGGGCGGCCTCGGCGTCGTCGTTCACGAAGGCGTCCATCGCGGCCTTGAGGTTTTCCTGCACCATCTGCGCCATGCGCTCGAAGCCGTTGAGGCTGCCGATCGAGGGCAGGGAGGCCAGCACGATGGCGCGCTTGGCGGCGTTGCGCGCGTAGTCGCCGATGCGCTCGATGTCGTTCGATGCCTTCATGGCGGCGATCACCACGCGCAGGTCGGCGGCCATGGGCTGGCGCAGCGCGAGCAGGCGCACGCAGAAGGCCTCGACCTCACGCTCCAGCGCGTCGATCTGCGCGTCGCGGCTGACCACCTCGGCGGCCAGGGCGGTGTCGCGGCGCACCAGGGCACGGGTTGCGTCGGCCACCTGGCGTTCGGCCAGGCCGCCCATGCGGGCGGTCAGGTCGCGCAGCTTGCGCAGGTCCTCGTCGTAGGATCGCACGATGTGTTCGGTGGGCATGGTCGTGTCCTTGCCGGGCTCAGCCGAAGCGGCCGGTGATGTATTCCTGGGTCTTCGGGTGCTTGGGCGCGGTGAACATCTGCGCCGCCGGCGCCACCTCGATCAGTTCGCCGAGGTAGAAGAACGCCACCTGGTCGGCGCAGCGCGCCGCCTGCTGCATGTTGTGCGTGACGATCACGATGGTGAAGTCGCGCTTCAGCTCGTCGATCAGTTCCTCGATCTTCAGCGTGCTGATCGGGTCGAGCGCGCTGGTCGGTTCGTCGAACAGGATGACCTCGGGGCGCACCGCGATGGTGCGCGCGATGCACAGGCGCTGCTGCTGCCCGCCCGAGAGGCCGAGGGCCGAACTGTCCAGCCGGTCCTTCACCTCGTTCCAGATGGCTGCGCGCGTCAGCGCCCATTCCACCCGTTCGTCCATCTGCGCCTTGGACAGCTTTTCGTGCAGGCGAATGCCGAAGGCGATGTTGTCGAAGATGGTCATGGGGAAGGGCGTGGGCTTCTGGAACACCATGCCGATCTTGGCGCGCAGGGCGTTCAGGTCGGCATCGGGGGCGACGATATTCATGCCGTCGATCATCGCCTCGCCGGTTGCGCGCTGGTTCGGATACAGGCTGTACATCCGGTTCAGCACGCGCAGCAGGGTCGACTTCCCGCAGCCCGACGGGCCGATCATGCCGGTGACCTGGCGGTCGGGGATGTTGAAGTCGATCGACTTCAGGGCGCGGTTGTCGCCATAGAAGAAGTCGAGCCCCTTGATGGCGATGCGCGTCGCGTTGAGCTTCGCCTCGGAGCGGGCCTGCACGCCGCCGAAGCCCTGGGTGGCGGCCTCGGCCGTGCCGGTGTCTGTGGTGGTCGACATGGTGTCGTTCCTTCCGCTCACTTGCGGCCGCGCAGCACGGTGCGCGCCAGGATGTTGAGAAGCAGCACGCTCAGCGTGATCAGCAAGGCGCCGGCCCAGGCGAGCGCGATCCAGTCCTCGAAGGGGGAGCCTGCGAAGGCGTAGATCGCCAGTGGCAGGCTGGACATCGGCTTGGTCAGGTCGGTCGACCAGGCGTTGTTGCCCAGCGAGGTGAACAGCAGCGGCGCTGTTTCCCCGGCGACGCGCGCCACCGCCAGCAGGATGCCGGTGATGATGCCCGACATGGCCGACTTCCAGCAGACGAAGACGATCATCTTCCACTTGGGCGAACCGAGGCCGATCACAGCCTCGCGCAGGGTGTTCGGGATCAGCGTCAGCATGTCCTCGGTGGTGCGGACCACGACCGGGATGACGATGATCGCGAGTGCGGCGACACCCGCCCAGCCCGAGAAGCCGCCGAAGGGCAGCACCAGGATCTGGTAGACGAACAGCCCGATCAGGATCGACGGCGCCGAGAGCAGGATGTCCGAGACGAAGCGCACGATGTTGCCGAGCTTCGACTCGCGGGCGTATTCCGCCAGGTAGGTGCCGACCAGCATGCCGATCGGCGTGCCGATCGCGGTGCCGAGCGCGGCCTGGATCAGGCTGCCTACGATGGCGTTGAGCAGCCCGCCTTCGGACCCCGGCGGCGCCATAACATGGGTGAAGACACGCAGGTTCATCGCCTCGAACCCGCGATAGAACAGCGTGGTCAGGATCGAGGCGAGGAAGATCAGCCCGATCGCGGTCGCCAGCACGCACAGGATGCGGATGACCAGGTCGGCGCGCTTGCGACGGCGGCCGAGAGCGAGTGCGACCTCGGGGTCCTTGCGCGGGCCGGGGACCGTGCCGGCGGAGAGCGTCATGCTCATGGGATCAGGCCTTCAGTCGCGAGCGCAGCAGGTAGCGCGAGGTGGCGAGCACGATGAAGCTCAGCACGAACAGGATGAAGCCCAGTGCGAGCAGCGAGGCGAGCTTCAGGCTGCCCGTCTCGCTCTCGCCGAATTCGAGCGCGACCAGCGAGGCGATGGTGTTGCCCGGCCCGAACAGGGACCCGGTGATGCGGTTGGCGTTGCCGATCACGAAGGTGACCGCCATCGTCTCGCCGAGCGCGCGCCCCAGGCCCAGCATTATGCCGCCGACCACCGAGACGCGCGTGTAGGGAATGACCACGCCGCGCATCACTTCCCAGGTGGTGGCCCCGAGGCCGTAGGCGCTTTCCTTGTAGACCGGCGGCACCTGCTCGAACACGTCGCGCATGGTCGCCGCGATGAAGGGCAGGATCATGATCGCGAGGATGAAGGACGCGGTGAAGATGCCGGTGCCGAAGGGCGCGCCCTGGAACAGGAAGCCCACCAGCGGCAATTCGCCCAGCGTGTCGATCAGCGTGGGCTGGATGTAGGTCGCGAAGGCGGGGACGATGACGAAGAAGCCCCACATGCCGTAGATGATCGACGGCACGGCGGCGAGCAGTTCGACCGCGGTTCCGACCGGGCGGCGCAGCCAGACGGGCGCCAGTTCGGTCAGGTAGAAGGCGATCCCGAAGGCGACCGGAACCGCCAGCAGGATGGCCAGCACGGCAGTCACGACGGTGCCGTAGATCGACACGCCGGCGCCAAACACCTCCTGCACCGGGTCCCATTCGGTCGACCAGATGAAGCCGATGCCGAAGGCGCGGAAGGCCGGCAGGCCGGCGATGAACAATTCGACGATGATGGCGCCGAGCAGCAGCAGGACGAAGATGCCCGCGCCCCTGCACGCCCATTCGAAGATGATGTCGCCGAGGTTGCCGGCGCCGCGCGCCGTGCGCGCGGGGGCCGGGGGGGAGGCTGTCGCGGCCTGGCTCACTGTGTCTGCCCGTCAGGAGGAAGAAGAAGGGGCCCGGCGGCGTGCCGGGCCCCTGGGGGTCGCATCAGGCGCCGAACTGGCGGTTCCAGGCGGCGCGCACCGCGTCCTTGGCCGACTGCGGCAGCGGGATGTATTCGAGTTCCTGCGCCAGGCGGTCGCCATCCTTGAAGGCCCAGTCGAAGAAGCGGCGCACATTCGCGCTGCGCGCCGCGTCGGCCGGGTTGGTGGGCAGCAGGATGAAGGTCGGCGCCACGATCGGCCAGGACTGCGGGCCGGCCGTGTTGACCACGTTCGCGGCGAAGCCCGGCACGTTCCAGTCGGCGGCGCCGGCGGCCGCCATGAAGGTCTCGTGCTCCGGCTTCACGAAGTTGCCGTCGCGGTTCTGGATCTGCGTCGTCACCAGGCGGTTCGTGATGGCGTAGGCGTTCTCGACATAGCCGATGGCGCCGCGCACCTGGCGCACCGTGCCGGCCACGCCTTCATTGCCGCGCGCGCCGGTGCCCGCGGGGAAGCGGACCGAGGTGCCGACACCCACGCGGGTCTTGAATTCCTCGCTGACGTCCGAGAGGTAGGACACCCACACGAAGGTCGTGCCCGATCCGTCGGCGCGATAGGCCGGGGCGATCGCCAGGTTCGGCAGCGTCAGGCCGGCATTGATCGCGACGATTCGCGGGTCGTTCCAGCGGGTGATCTTGCCCAGGTAGATGTCGGCCAGGATCGGGCCGGTCAGCTTCAGCTGGTCGTTCTCGACGCCCGGGATGTTCACGATGGCGACCAGCGAGCCCATCACGGTCGGGAACTGCAGCAGGCTGCCTTCCGTGAGCTGCGTCGCGTTCAGCGGCGCGTCCGTCGCGCCGAAATCCACCGTCCGGTTGCGGATCTGGTTGATGCCCGCGCCCGAGCCGACCGACTGGTAGTTGACCTGGACATTGATGGCGCTGCGCGCTGCCTCGGCCCACTTCTGGTAGACGGGGTTGGGGAAGGACGCGCCGGCGCCGGTGATCTGGGCTGCCTGGGCCTGCGCGCCGATGGCGGGCAGGGTCATGGCCGCACCGGCACCGAGTAGAAGGGTCCGCCTGTTCACGTGCGTGTCTCCGTCGTTCTGTTGATCGGGTGTCCGCCCCGGCAGGGACGCCACTGGCGCGCTTCTAGGAGCCCCGGAAGACCTCCCGATTGCAGATTTATGAAGGTTCGATGACGGCCTGAGCGACAAGTCGTTAGGTTGTCGGCGCTCCGCGGCGCTTCCCGCAGGGGTTGTGTGGCGCCGGGACCGCCCGTGCCGGGTTGCGGCACCGGGCAGTCCTCGGCTCCGGCCGCATCGTGGCCCGACCGTCGGGACCCCGCCTACCGGTACCAGCCCGGCCGGCGCTTTTCCCGGAAAGCCGCCAGGCCCTCGCGCCCCTCGGCCGACGCGCGCTGCATCCAGGATTCATGCGCCAGCAGCGACATCTCCCGTGCCGAGAGTTTCAGCCCATTGGCGCCAAGGAAGGACCCCTTCGTCATGGCGATGGCGGATGGCGCGGACAGCATTGTCTGGTCGATGATCTCGGCGAGGCGCGCATCCGCGGCATCCGCCGCCACCACCTCGTGCACGAGGCCGATGCGCAGCGCTTCCTCCGCACCGAATCGTTCGCCGGTCAGGGCGTAGCGGCGCGTGTGGCGCAGGCCCATGGCGTGGACCATGTGCGTGCTGATGGGCGTGGGGGCGACGCCGACGCGCACTTCGGTCAGGCCGAAGATGGCGGCCGGCGTGGCGATCGCGACATCGACGCAGCACACCACGCCGCAGCCGCCCCCGAAGCAGGCGCCATGCACGAGGGCGAAGGTCGGCTTGGGGAATTCGTTGAGCTTCTGCATGGCCGTGGTGGTCGCCATCGATGCCGCATAGGCCTGTTCCGGCGTGTAGGTCGCCGCCCGCGCCAGCCAATCGAGATCGGCCCCCGCCTGGAAGTGCCGGCCGGCGCCACGGATGACCAGCGCACGCACCGCGTCGTCATCATGCAGGCGGTCGAGCCCCGCGATCAGCGCGGCGAGCAGGTCCTCGTCATAGGCATTGCCCTTGTCCGGGCGGTTGAGCGTGGCGGTGGCGATGCCGCGGGCATCGATGGCCAGCAGGACGGGGTCGGACATGGGCGGTACTCCCTTCGAAGGCGCGCATCCTCTGCCGTGTCCGTCCGGGCGCCAAGGTGTCGCGCCCCCCGGGCGCGCTCGATCAACGCTCACGCCTGGGCGCGCCCGGCCAACGCGCGCCGCGGGGCGCGCACGACCAAACCGTTGACGCAGGACGGCCGCACGCCGACGCTTCGGCCCCCGCAGGTCAGGACCCGCCCATGTTCGCCACCCGCCCCACGCTCTCCGGCCCGCGCCATGCGGTCTCGGCCGGCCATTACCTTGCCTCGACCGCCGCCATGGCGGTGCTGGAGGCCGGCGGCAACGCGATTGACGCGGGCTGCGCGGCGGGCATGGCGCTCGGCGTGCTGCTGCCGGACCTGGTGAACGTCGCGGGTGTGGCGCCGATCATGATCCGGCTGGCCGACGGCACGGTCGAGACCATTGCCGGGCTTGGCCACTGGCCGCGCGCGCTGCCGCCCGACGTGTTCATGCGCGAACATGGCGGGAAGATCCCGAATGGGGTGCGCCGCACCGTGGTGCCGGCCGCGCCCGACGCCTGGATCACCGCGCTCGAGCGGCACGGCACCATGGGGTTCGGCGACGTGGCACAATACGCCATCCGCTATGCGGGGGAGGGCTACGCAGTCTATCCGCTGCTCGCCGAGACGGTGGCGGCGCACCGCGACGAATACGCGCGCTGGCCCTCCAACGCCGCCATCTTCCTGCCCGGCGGCAAGCCGCCGGTGGTGGGTACGCGCTTCGTGCAGTCGGACCTGGCACGCACGCTGACCTTCATGGTCGATGCCGAGAAGGCGGCGGCGAAGGGTGGTCGCCTGGCGGGCCTGGCGGCCGCGCATGCCGCCTTTTACCGCGGCGACATCGCGCGCGAGATGGTTCGCTTCATCCAGGCCGAGGGCGGCTTCCTGTCCATGGAGGACCTGGCGGGGTTCCGGTCCCGCCTGGAACCCGCCGTGGCGCGGCGCTGGCGCGGGCATACGCTGCTGACCTGCGGACCTTGGTGCCAGGGGCCGGCCCTGGCGCAGGCGCTGTTGCTGATGGAGCGCGCCGGCTTCGACGACATGGCGCATAATTCGGTCGACTACCTGCACCTGCTGACCGAATGCGTGAAGGCAGCGATGGCCGACCGCGAATACCACTTCGGCGATCCGCTGTTCACGCAGGTGCCGATCGATGCGCTGCTGAGCACGCCGCACCTCGATGCCCGGCTGCGCCAGATCGACCCGCAGCGCGCGCATCCGTCGATGTACGAACCGCTGCTCGGCATGGGCACGCCGGCCGACGGCCCGGTGCGCGCGGACCTGCCGAAGGTCGAGGCGGACACGTCCTATGTCGCGGTGGTGGACCGCTGGGGCAATGCGTTCAGCGCGACGCCGTCCGATGGGTCGTGGAATTCGCCGGTGGTGCCGGGGCTCGGCATCATCCCGTCCAACCGCGGCAGCCAGTCGCGGCCGGACCCGGCGCACCCATCCGGCGTTGCGCCGGGCAAGCGGCCGCGCCTGACGCCCAACCCCGCCATGCTGGTCACGGAAGATGGCGGCGTGATGCCCTTCGGCACGCCGGGCGGCGACGTGCAGATCCAGGCCATGCTTCAGGTGATGCTTAACATCTTCCACTTCGGCATGGAGTTGCAGGAAGCGATCGAGGCGCCGCGCATCGCGTCCTATGCCTTCCCGTCCTCCTTCGCGCCCTTCGATTATTTCCCCGGGCGCGTCGCCGCCGAATCGCGCATCCCGCAGGCGGTGCGGGATGGGCTGACCGCGCGCGGCCACGAGGTGAAGGACTGGCCGGAGGTGACCTGGCTGGCCGGCTGCGTCGAGGCGGTGCTGTCCGACCCCAAGGCCGGGCTGGTGCGCGCCGGCGCCGATCCGCGACGCCCGGCCTACGCCATCGCGGGGTGAGCGACGCGGCGGCGCTTGCCCTGGCGCGTGACGCCACGGCGCGCCAGCAGGCCGGCGACCCGGGCACGGCCGCGGCGCTGTGGCGGCGCGCGATCGGCGCCGGGCTCGACGAACCGGAGGCGTGGAACAACCTCGGCGTCGCGCGCCGCGATGCGCAGGATGACACGGGTGCGGAAGACGCCTTCCGCACCGCGCTGGCGCGCCGGCCGGCCTATGGGCGGGCGGCGCGCAATCTTGCGGCGCTGCTGGCGGCGCGGGGGGACCCGGTGGGCGCCGCGCGCGTGCTCGAAGCCGCTCTTGCCGCGGGCGATGCGGCGCTGCGCATCGACGCCGCGCGCGCCTGGCTGGATGCCGCCCGCCCCGACCTCGCCGTGCCGTTGTTTGCCGCGGCGCAGGCCGCCGCACCGGATGACCCGCTGGTGCGCAGCGCGCTGGGCGAGGCGCTGCTCGGCCTCGGCCGCCCGCATGATGCCGTGCCGCATCTGGCTGAGGTGGCGCGCGTGCTCGCCGGGCGCGCCGATGCGAAGGTCAATCACGGCCTGGCGCTGCTGCAATCCGGCCGCGCGGCGGAGGCGGTGGCGGTGCAGCGCGCCGCCATCACGCAGGACCCCGCCTGCCGCCCGGCCTGGCACAACCTGCTGCTGGCGCTGAACTACCTGCCGGGCGTGAGCGCGGCCGAGGTCGCGGCCGACCATCGCGCCTATGGCGAGGCCTTCCCGCCGCTGCCGCCGCGCCCCTTCGCGAACCCGCGCGACCCCAGGAAGCGGCTGCGCATCGGCATCCTGTCGGGCGACCTACGGGCGCATCCGGTCGGCTTCTTCCTGGAAGCGGCGATCGCCGCGCATGACCGGCGCGATTTCGAATTGCTGGCCTATGCCAACCAGGCTGGCGGGGATGCGACGACCGCGCGCCTGCGCGGCCTGTTCGACGGCTGGCACCGCGTGCAGCACCTGCCGGATGCGGCGGTGGCGGCGCGCATGCGCGCCGATGGCGTCGACATCCTGGTCGAACTCTCGGGCCATACGCACGGCACGCGCCTGAGCGTGCTGGACCATCGCGCCGCCCCGGTGCAGGCAAGCTGGATCGGCTACGCCAACACCACCGGGTCGCGCGCGGTCGACTGGATCATCGCCGATGCCGTGACGGTGCCGCCGGACGAGGAAGCGCTGTATGCCGAGCGCGTGCTGCGCCTGCCCGGCTGCTATCTGTGCATCACGCCGCCGGGCTTCGCCCTGCCGCGCACACCGACACCGATGGTCGCGCGCGGGCACGCCACCTTCGGCTGCTTCAACGCGCCGATGAAATTGAACGATGGCGTCCTGGGCGCCTGGGCGCGCATCCTGGCGGCGGTGCCGGATGCGCGGCTGCTGCTGAAGGCGCGCGCGCTGGAGGATGCCGGCACGGCGGGCGCGATCCGCGCACGCTTCGCCGCGGCGGGCGGCGACCTGGCGCGGCTGGATATCGAGGGCCACAGCGCGCGCCCGGCCTATTTCACGCGCTATGCCGATGTGGATGTGATGCTCGACCCGTTTCCCTTCCCCGGCGGCACCACGACGGCGGAGGCGATCCTGGCGGGCGTGCCGACGCTCACGCTGCGCGGCCGTGGCGGGATGATGAGCCGGAACGGGGAGACGCTGCTGACCGCCGCCGGCCTGGCCGACTGGATCGCGCCGGACGTCGAGGCGTATGTGGCGCAGGCGGTGCGCCGCGTGAACGACCCGCGGGCGCTGGCGGCGGCGCGCGCGGGCATCGATGCCGGCGCGTTGAGCGATGGTGCGGGCATGGCGCGGCGGCTGGAGGCTGCCTGGCGGGCCATGTGGCACGATTGGTGCGCGCGCGACTGACGCCTTGCACGCGCGTCGCCGCGCGCCATGTCTGCGGCCATGGAACGACCCCCCATCCGTCGCCGTGCCATGCTGGGCGCGGGTGCTGCGCTGGCGCCGGGCATTCTGGCCGCGCAGGCCGCGCCCGTGCTGGACCTGCTGCTGGTGCTGGCGATGGACGCCTCGGGCTCCATCGACGCCGATGAATTCCGCCTGCAGCGCGAGGGGCTGGCCGAGGGGGTGACGCATCCGGCGGTGCTCGCAGCCATCGCGTCGAACCCGAACGGGGCGATCGGCGTGGCGATGGTGGAGTGGGGCAGCCCTGGCGGGGCGGCCACGGTGGTGGACTGGGTGGCGGTGCGCGATGGGGCCTCGGCGCGCGCGCTGGCCGAGGCGATCATGGCCGCGCCGCGGTCGCGCCAATCCTACAACGCGATCGGCGATGCCATCGCGCACAGCACCGCATTGATCGCCGCGGCACCCTTCCGCAGCGACGACCTGGTCATCGACGTGGCGGGCGACGGGCCGGACATGCGGTCCTTCACGCCCGCGACCGAGGCGCGCGACGCGGCGGTGGCGCGCGGCATCACGGTGAACGGGCTGGCCATCGAGGTCGCGCCGGTCACGCGCTTCGGCGAGCCGCTGCGCCGGACCTACGAACGCGACGTGATCGGCGGGCCCGGCGCCTTCGTCATCGCCGCCGAGACACGCATGGATTTCGCCCGCGCGATGCGCGCCAAGCTGATCCGGGAGATCGCATGAGGATTGCACGACGTTCGCTGCCCGCGCTGGTGCTGGCCGCGCCGGCGCTGGCCACTACACGGGGCTGGGTCACCACGCTGCGCGCCGGCGGCTTCGTGCTCTACATGCGCCACGCCATCACCGACCGCAGCCAGGTGGATACCGGGCGGCTGGGGGATCGCGCGGGGCAGCGCAACCTCTCGGCGGCGGGCGTGGCGCAGGCGCGCGCCCTGGCGGAGGCCATGGCGCGGCTTGCGATTCCGCTGCGGCCGATCCGCTCGTCCCCCGTGTTCCGCGCGGTGGACACGGCGCAGGCCATGGCGCGCGGCGGGCCGGTGGACGTGACGATGGAACTGGTGGCGGACGACTACACGACCGACGTGCCCGGGGCGATCGCCTCGGCCCGGCGCGCGATGGGCACGTCGCCGCCGGCGGGGTCGAACGCGCTGCTGGTGGGGCATATCCACGTGTTCGGCCCGGCGATCTTCGGGCGGATGCTGGCGCAGGCGGAATTTCCCGAAGGCGCCTTCGGCATGGTCGCGCCCGAAGCGGGCACGCCGCGCTTCGTGCAGGTGATCATGCCCGATGCGGTGATGGCGGCCGCGGCCTAGACGTAGCCTGGCCCCTCGATGGCCGGGTGGGCGGCTAGGAAGCCCTCATCGACCTCGACGCCGATCCCCGGCGTGGCGTTGGGCAGCACCGTGCCGTCGGCGCGGATGGTCCAGGGCGTGCTGCCCAGTTCGTCGCGGAACTTGTTGGCGCGGGAGATGTCGGCCTCGAAGTATCCGCCATTCTCGATCGCGGCGAGGAAGTGGATCGACGCCGCCTGGTTCACGCCGGTCATCGACGAATGCGGATGAATGGGGATCTTGAAGGCGGAGGCCATGGCCGCGATCCGCAGCGCTTCCGTGATGCCGCCGCACTTCGACAGGTCCGGCTGCCAGATGGTGATGACGCCGTCTTCCAGCACGCGCGTGAATTCGTAGCGGGTGAAGTGGTTCTCGCCAGCGGCGAGCGGTGTGGAGCCGTAGCCGCGCGCCTGGGAATAGGAATGGTGGTCGTGCGCGGGGAAGGGTTCCTCGAGCCAGCCGATGTTGAGGCGGTCCATCTCCGGCATCACCTGGCGCACCTGGTCGATGGAATAGCCGATATTGGCGTCGGTCAGGATCACCAGGTCGTGGCCGAAGGCGTCGCGCACCGCCTCCATGCGCGCGACGTCGTCGCGCACCGTGTCGCCCACGCGCAGCTTTATCGCCTTGTAGCCGGCGGCCATGTGCGGTGCGGCCTCGTCGATCAGTTCGGAGGGCGGCTGGTACCCCAGTGCCACGCCGCCGGCATAGGCCGGCACGGCGCGCGAAGCGCCGCCGAGCAGCTTGTAGAGCGGCAGGTTCAGTGCCTTCCCCTTGGCGTCCCACAGCGCCATGTCGAGGCCCGACATCGCCATCGCGCAGCCCGCGCCCATGCCGTGCGAGGCCAGCTGGTATTTGTAGATGCGCGCCGTGATGCCGGTGGTGTCGAAGGCATCCATGCCGAGCACGAGCTGCCGCAAGGTAGTCTCGATCAGCTTCGCGATGGCGGTATGCGCGCGGCCATGATGGCTTTCGCCCCAGCCGACGATGCCATCCTCCGTGGTGACCTTCACCATCACGGCATCGCGCTTCACCGCCTGGCCGATCCCGAGCTTCGGCCCACCGGGAGGGAGCGGGAAGGAGGTGGGGTAGGCGCGGATGTCCACGATCTTCATCTGGTCGTTTCCTCGGGTGTTGGCCGGAGGCTGCCAGCCGGGCATGGGGTTTGCAAACCTCCATGGCGGCGCAAGGATGACGCGCCGCCATCCAGGAGACGCCACCGCCATGAGCAACGACCCAAGCCCCGAGATGATGGCGGCGATCCGCCTGTGGTCCGGCGTGGACTGCCCGAATGCCGCCGCGGCGCGTGGGCTCGAGGACTTCCCCGCGCTGATGGCGGAATTCGAGGCGCTGCGCGGCACGCTGGTCTTCGAGGACGAGCCATCTTCCTTCGAGGCCGCGCTGCGCGCGGAGAAGGAACCTGGCGCATGAGCGACCTCGCGCTGCTGTCGGTCACCGAGGCCGCGGACGCCTTCGCGAAGGGCGAGGCCACCGCGGAAGCCATGGTGCTGGCCTGCCTCGCCCGCATCGATGCGCATGACGGGCAGGTGAATTCGGTCATCCGCCTGGACCGCGAGGCCGCGCTGGATGCCGCCGCCGCGCAGGACCGCGCGCGTGCCGCGGGGGCGACGCCCGGCCCGCTGAGTGGCGTGCCGATGATGCACAAGGACATGTACTACCGGGCCGGGCGCGTGAGCACCTGCGGGTCGAAGATCCGCGCCGACTTCAAGCCGGGCAAGACCGCGACCGTGCTGCAACGGCTCGACGCCGCGGGCGCGATCGACATGGGCACGCTGAACATGGCGGAGTTCGCGCAGAACCCGACCGGACACAACGCGCATTTCGGTGACTGCCACAACCCGTGGAGCCTGCCCTACTGTACGGGCGGATCGTCATCCGGTTCCGGCGCGGGTGTGGCCGCGCGCTTCTTCGCGGCTGCGCTGGGGTCTGATACGGGCGGGTCGATCCGCCTGCCGGCGAGCATCTGCGGCGTCACGGGCATCAAGGGGACGCAGACGCGCGTTTCGCGGTCCGGCGTGATGCCGTTGTCGTTTTCCATGGACAATGTCGGGCCACTGACGCGCACCGCGCGCGATGCGGCGCGGGTGATGACCGTGATCTCCGGCCATGACCCGCTGGATGCAACGAGCGCGCCGGAAGCCGTGCCGGACTACGAGGCCGCGCTGACCGGCGACCTGCGGGGGGTCAGCGTGGCCGTGCCGCGCGAATGGTTCTTCGATGGTGCCGACGATGTGGTGGTGCGCGGCTTCGAGGCGGCGCTGGACGTGCTGCGCGCGCGCGGCGCTTCGGTCACCTACGTCGCGTGCCCGTCGCTGCGCGCGATCGGCACCTATGTCGCGGTGGTCAGCCGCGTGGAGGCGGCGACCATCCACGCCAACTGGATGCGCGAGCACCCGGGCGACTACGCGATCCATCTGTCAGGCCGGATGTACGGCGGCTATGCGATTCCCGGCACGCACTACCTGGAGGCGCTGTCACGGCGCGGGCCGTTGCTGCGGCAGTTCTGCAAGGAAGCCTTCGCCGGCCACCACATCGTCGCGACCCCGACGCTGCGCATGCGCGTGCCGACCCTGGCCGAGACCAGCATCGACGCCAGCCCGGACAACTGGGCGCGGCACATGGCGATCTCGTCCAACACGCGGCCGTTCAACTACCTGGGTATTCCCACGGTCAGCATTCCCTGCGGCTTCGATGATCGCGGGCTGCCGATCGGGCTGCAGCTTTCGGCCAGGCCCTTCGCCGAGGGCCGCGCGCTGGCGGTGGCGGATGCCTACCAGCGGGAGACCGACTGGCACGCGCGGGTGCCGACTATCCCCTGAGCGCCTTGATCTGCGCGGGGTAGCCGGAGGGGTCCACCGCCGCGTCGATCAGCACCGGACCCGCTGCCGCGCAGGCTTCGGCCATCGCGGCGGCGAGCTCCGCCTCGGTATCGGCGCGCAGGCCGATGCCGCCCATCGCGCGCATCGCGCCGGCTAGGTCGGCGCGCGGCCAGCCCAGCGCGCCCGCCGGCAGATCGCGCGCATCCTTCTTGATGTCGATCAGCGACAGCGTCGCGTCGTTGAACGCCACCACCACGAGCTTCACGCCCAGCACCGCGGCGGTCGCCAATTCGCCGAGCCCCATCAGCAGCCCGCCATCGCCGGTGAAGGCCAGCGCGCCGCGCGCGGGATCGTGCAGCGCGGCCGCGATCGCCGCCGGCACCGCGAAGCCCATGGTCGCCAGGCCGTTCGAGATCAGCAGGTCGCCGGGGCGTTCGCACTGCCAGAAGGTGGTGGCGGGGAACATGTGCGCCCCGGCATCGACCGCGACGCGCGGGTCGAAGCCGGCGGCGCGGGCCGCGGCCTGCGTGATCTCGACCACGCGCTGGGGGCCGATGCCCGTGCCGCGCTGCGGGTCGTTGGTCAGCGCGCGCAGCCAGGCGGTGCGCAGCGCGGCGATGTCTTCGGCGCGCCAGTCGGCGCGTGACGCGTCTTCCGCCAGCGACGCCAGCGACGCGCCGATGCGCCCGGTCAGCGCCGCGGCCGCCGTGGCATAAGGCAGGGCGCGCGGGGAGGTCGCGACCTCGATCACCGGCACCGGCCAGCGCCAGGGCTTCGGGATGAATTCGACCGGGTCGGCGCCGACCATGATCACGGCGTCGGCGGCATCGAGCACCGCGCCCTCGGCCGCGCCGCAGGTGAAGATGCCGGCGAAATGCGGGTCGGCGTCGGGCACCACGCCCTTCGCCTTGTAGGTGACCAGCACGGGGCAACCGAGGGCGGCGACCAGGGCGCGCAGGGGTTCCGCGGCGTCCACGGCTTCAAGACCCGCGACGATCACCGGCCGCCGCGCGCCCGCCAGCACGCGCTGCGCGGCGGCGATCGCGTCGGCATCGGGCGCGGGCAGGGCAGGGCGCGGCTGCGCCGGCGCGAGCGCCGCGGGCTGCTTCGCGGCCGCACCTGATACTTCGATCAGCGCCGCCCCGCGCGGGGCCGCCATGACCGCGCCGATCGCCTGCGTTGCCGCATCGCCCGCCGCCATCTGCCCGACCGAAAGCTGCAGCTTTGTCACCGGCGCGAGCATCGCCGCGTGGTCGAAATACTGGTGCGTGGCGAAGGCGCGTTCCGCCGGCGCGAAGCCGTCCGCCAGCAGCACCACCGGCGCGCGGTCGAGTGCGGCATGCGCCATGCCGTTCGCCGCATTGCCCACGCCAGGCCCGCGCGTGCACAGCGCCGCACCTGGCGTGCCCGCGAGTTCCGCCTCGGTCGCGGCCATGATCACGGCGGAGGTCTCGTGTCGCGCGAGCACGAAGTCGATTCCGCGGGCCTTGGCGGCGGCGATCAGGTCGAGGCTCGAACCCCCGCCCGGCACGCCGTAGATGCGCCGTGTGCCGGCGCCGGCGAAGGCGGCGGCGATGGCGTCGGCGGCGGTGGTCGGCTCGGGCATGCGGGGTTCTCCTGGCGGGGCGCGAGACGATAGGGCGGGGTGCGGTGGCTGCCCATACCGGGGCACGCATCGCCCGCTTCCTGGGCAAAGGTCGCGCGGCCCGGGCCGGGGCGCACCATCGCGGGCTTGCGTTCGGCGGTCGTGAACGGCAAGGCTCGGGGACGGAGGACTTCGCGCCGGTGACCATGACCACACCCGCCTTCGACGAAATGACGGCCGATGGCCTCGTTCGCGGACCCTATGCCGAGATCGCGCGCTGGCTGGCCGCGACTCCACGTGCCGCGCTGGAACAGCGCCGGCACGAGGCCGAACTGCTGTTCAAACGCATCGGAATCACCTTTGCCGTCTATGGTGAGGGCGGGGATCCGGAACGGTTGATCCCCTTCGACATCATTCCGCGAATCCTTGCGCGCGCCGAATGGGATGCGCTGTCGCGCGGCCTGGTGCAGCGGGTGCGCGCGCTGAACATGTTCCTGGCGGATGTGTACGGGAAGCAGGAGATCCTGCGCGCCGGGCACATCCCCGCCGCACTGGTGCGCGACAACGAGGCCTTCCGCCCCGAGATGGCCGGCTTCACGCCGCCCGGCGGCGTCTACACGCATATCGCGGGCATCGACGTGGTGCGCACCAGCCCGCACGAGTTCTGGGTGCTCGAGGATAATTGCCGCACGCCATCGGGTGTCTCGTACATGCTGGAGGGGCGCGAGGCGATGCTCCGCCTGTTCCCAGGTATCTGCGCGGCGCACCGCATCGCCCCCGTCGGGCATTATCCCGAGGAACTGCTCGAGACGCTGAAGTCGGTCGCGCCACCCGGCTGCCGCGGCGCGCCGCGCGTGGCGATCCTGACGCCGGGGTCGTACAATTCCGCCTATTACGAACACTGCTTCCTGGCCGACGAGATGGGCGTGGAAGTCGTGGAAGGCCCTGACCTGTTCGTCGAGGATGACGTGGTGTTCATGCGCACCACGGCGGGCCCGCAGCGCGTGGACGTGATCTATCGCCGCATCGACGACGACTACCTCGATCCGCGCGTGTTCCGGCCCGAGAGCGTGCTGGGCGTGCCGGGGCTGATGGCGGCTTACAAGGCGGGCAATGTCGCGCTGGCCAATGCGCCCGGGGCCGGCATCGCCGACGACAAGGCGGTCTATCCCTACGTGCCGGAGATGATCCGCTTCTACCTGGCCGAGGAACCGCTGCTGCAGAACGTGCCGACCTACCTGTGCGAGCGCGAAGACCATCGCGCCTATGTGCTCGACAACCTGCACGAGCTGGTAGTGAAGCTGACCCACGGGTCGGGCGGCTACGGGATGCTGGTCGGGCCGCACAGCACGACCGACCAGCGCATGGAATTCGCAGCGCGCATCAAGGCGCGGCCGGGCGAATACATCGCGCAGCCGACGCTTGCGCTGTCCACCGTGCCGACGCTGGTGGAAAAGGGTATCGCGCCGCGGCATGTCGACCTGCGGCCCTTCATCCTGTCGGGCAAGGAGGTGCGCGTGGTGCCCGGCGGGCTGACCCGTGTCGCGCTGCGCGAGGGATCGCTGGTGGTGAATTCCTCCCAGGGCGGTGGCACCAAGGACACCTGGGTGCTGGAGGACGACCCCGCCGACATCGCGCGCCCGCTGCAGGGGCAGTCGCAGTCGCAGTCGCAATCCCAGTCACAGTCCGGGTCGCAATCACAGTCGCAATCGCAGTCGCAGGGCGGCTCGGGATGCTGAGCCGCACCGCATCCAGCCTGTACTGGCTCGGCCGCTATGTCGAGCGCGCGGGCAACAATGCGCGCGGTCTGCAGGTGGCGCTGCGCATGGCGTCGCTGACCGGCGCGGGGCAGCGCGACACGGCGTGGCACGCGCTGCTGGTGGCCACCGGCTGCGAGCCGGGATTCCGCGACAAGGGCGCGCCGCTCACGCAGGAAAACGTGGTCCGCTACCTCGCCGCCGATCCCGAGAATCCGTCCTCGATCATGTCCTGCATCGAGGCGGCGCGGCGCAACGGGCGTGCCGTGCGCACAGCGCTCACGGTCGACATGTGGGAGGCGGTGAACGAGACCTGGTCACAGGCACGCCGCAGCACCGAGGCAACCTTCGCGCCCGACAACCTGCCGGACTTCCTCGACTGGATGAAGCAGCGAACGGTGCTGTTCAACGGCGCCTATGCCGACACCATGCTGCGCGGCGAGGCCTGGCGCTTCGTGCGGCTGGGCACCATGCTGGAACGCGCCGACAACACCGCGCGCGTGCTCGACACGCACCACCATGCGCTGAGCGACGTGGAGGAGGGTGGCGCACTGGCCTACCTGCACTGGCAGGCGATCCTGCGGTCGGTGTCGGCACTGCGGGCCTATCACCACATCTATCGCGCACGGCTCGATCCGCGGCGGATCGCGGAGATGCTGCTGCTGCGCCACGAACTGCCGCGGTCGATGGTGGCGTGCTACGCGCGCATCGAGGAGACGCTGGACGGGCTGGCGGCCGCGCATGGCGGGCAGCGCGGGGAATGCCACCGCCTGGCGGGCGAGATCCATGCGCGTCTGAAATTCTCGCGCATCGAGGACATCATGGGCGAGGGGTTGCACCAGTTCCTGACGCGCAAGATCGACCGCAGCATCGACCTGGGTGCGGAGATCGGCGCCTTCTACCTCCATTCCTGAGAGGCGCGCATGACGTATTGCGTGGGCCTGTTCCTCGACCAGGGGCTGGTGCTGCTGTCCGACACGCGCACCAATGCGGGCGTCGATCACATCTCCACCTTTTCCAAGATGCAGGTCGAGGAAGTGCCGGGGGACCGCGTGCTGGCGCTGTTGTCCTCGGGCAACCTCGCAATCAGTCAGGCGGTGTGGAACCGGTTGCAGGAAGGGCTATGGCTGGACGGCGAGCAGCAGACGCTGCGAAGCGTGCCCACCATGTTCCGCGCGGCGCAGCTCGTTGGCGCGGCGGTGCGCGCGGTGTTCGACGCGGACGGGCCCGCGCTGCGCGCGCAGGGCGTGGGCTTCGATGTCGCGCTGCTGCTGGGCGGGCAGATCGCGGGGCAGGGGCATCGGCTGTTCATGATCTACGCCGCGGGCAATTTCATCGAGGCCACCGCCGACACGCCCTTCCTGCAGATCGGCGAGCACAAGTACGGCAAGCCCATTCTCGATCGCGCCGTGACGCCGCAGGTCTCGCTGGCCGATGGCGTGAAGCTCGCGCTCATCAGCATGGATGGCACGCTGCGGTCGAACCTGACGGTGGGCATGCCGCTCGACCTGCTGGTGGTGCGCGAAGGCACGCAGCGCGTCGCGCTGCACCGGCGCATCACGGAGGAGGATTCCTATTTCCGCCGGGTGCGCGAGGGCTGGGCGGCGGCGCTGCGCGACGCCTATGCGGCGATGCAGGTGCCCGACTGGGTGTGACACTTGCGCCCCCCTGGCGCGATGCCACAAATGCAGGATCGACCCGGGAGGAACAGGACATGATCGACCGCAGGACGGCCCTGGCGCTGAGCGCCGCATCGCTGCTGGGCGCGCGTGGCGCGGTGGCGCAAGCTTGGCCCGCGCGCCCCATCCGCATCGTCATTCCCTTCGGCCTCGGCGGGTCGGCCGATGTCGCGGGCCGCTTCCTCCAGGAGCCGCTGCAGCAGGCCTTCGGCCAGCCGGTGGTGATCGAGAACCGGCCGGGCGCGGGCGGGACGATCGGCGCCGATGCGGTGGCCAAGGCGCAGCCGGACGGACACACGCTGCTGCTGATGTCCAATACGCACACGGCGAACGAGACGCTGCTGCCCAACCGCCCCTATGTGCTGATGCGGGACCTCTCGGCGGTGGCCTTCATCAATGTCGCGCATCACGTGCTGGTGGTGCATCCGTCGCTGAACGTGAACTCGGTGCCGGAGCTGATCGCCTATGCGAAGGCCAATCCCGGCAAGCTCGACTACGCGTCCTCGGGGCCGGGCACGCCGTATCACGTGGCGGGCGAGATATTCCGCGCCATGGCCGGTATCGAGATCACCCACATCCCGTTCAGGGGATCGAACGAGGCGCGCACCGCGCTGATCGCCGGCCAGGTCCCGATGATGTTCGACGCGATTCCCACCATGACAGAGCAGGCGCGCGGTGGGCGTGTACGCGCGCTGGCCACCACCGGTCCCGCGCGCAGCCCGCTGCTGCCGGATGCGCCGACGGTGGCCGAGGTGCTGCCGGGCTACGAGGCCAGCATCTGGCTTGGCCTGATGGCGCCGGCGGCGACGCCGCTGCCGATCCGCGAACGCATCGCCGCCGAGGTCAACCGCATCATGGGCCTGCCCGCGACGCGCGAGGCGCAGCAGCGTGCCGGCGCCCTGGTCAACCCCATGAGCGTCGAGGCCTTCGACCGTTTCCTGCGCGAGGACATCACCCGCCAGGCCGAGGGCATTCGCATTGCCCGCATCACTGCGAACTGAGGAGCGGGCATGGTTGCCTTCACGCTGAACGGCGCAACGGTGCAGGTGGTGGCGGAGGGCACGCCGCTGCTGCATGTGCTGCGCGGGGAATGTGGCCTGTCCGGCCCGCGCTTCGGCTGCGGGGCCGAGCAGTGCGGCGCCTGCGTGGTGCTGGTGGATGGCGCACCAGCCTATGCCTGCACGATGGGCGTGGAGGCCGTGGCGGGGCGCAGCGTGACGACGGTGGAAGGGCTTGGGTCGGCCGCTGCGCCGCACCCGTTGCAGCGCGCCTTCCTGGCCGAACAGGCTGGGCAATGCGGCTTCTGCCTGTCAGGCATCCTGGTGGCGGCGGCGGCACTGCTCGCGCGCGATCCCGACCCGGATGATGGGGCGATCCGCGACGCGCTCGACCCCCATCTGTGCCGCTGCGGCAGCCACAACCGAATCATTCGCGCGGTGCAGCGCGCGGCGGCGGAGATGCGCGCATGAGTGACCTCGATCGCCGCGCCGCACCGCCGGGGAGGCTGCCGGGGAGCCTGGCGAACAACCCGCGCCTGGATCGATGGCTTGCCTTTGATGCAGCGGGTCATGTCACGGTTACGCCGGGCAAGGTCGAACTGGGGCAGGGAATCCTGACGGCGCTCGCGCAGATCGTGGCGGATGAGCTTGACGTGGCATTGACCCGCGTGCGCGTGACCGCAGCCAGCACGCCGGGCAGCCCGAATGAGGGTGTCACCTCCGGCAGCCTATCGGTGCAGGACAGCGGCATGGCGTTGCGCCACGCGGCCGCGGCCGCGCGCGCGATTCACTTGCAGGTGGCCGCGCAGCGCAGCGGCGTGCCGATGGATGCGCTGCGCGTCGACGACGGCGCGTTCCTGGCGCCGGATGGGCGAACCATCGCGTCGTACTGGTCGCAGGCGGATGCGGCGCTGCTGGCCTGCGATGCGCCGGAGGATGCGCGCGCCAAGCCGCCCGCGGCGCGGCGCGTGGCGGGCACATCGGCCGCGCGTGTCGACCTGCCGGACAAGGTATTCGGCGTGCCGCGCTTCGTGCATGACCTGCGCCTGCCGGGCATGCTGCACGCGCGCGTGGTGCGCCCGCCGGCGCGGCGCGCGCGGCTGATCGCACTGCGCGACGGCGCGCTGCCGGGCGATGCGGTGGTGGCGCGGGACGGGTCGTTCCTCGCGGTGGTCGCGGCGGACGAACATGATGCGGAGCGCGCGGCGGAGCGCTTGGCCGCGCGCTGCGACTGGACGGCGGAGGACACGCTGCCGCCGGAGCACGCACTGGTTGACTGGCTCCGCGCGGCACCCGGCGAGCACGCCGTCATCCTGGAACGCGACGATCCAGCCGCGGCGCCGGCGCGGACGCTGCGCGCGACGTTCCACCGCCCCTATGTCACACATGCGTCGGTCGGCACCTGCTGCGCCGTGGGGCGCTGGGATGGCGCAGTGCTCGAGGTCTGGACCCATTCGCAGGGCGTGTACAATTTGCGCGCCGACCTCGCGAAGGCCTTCGCGATGGGCGAGGATGCCATCCTGGTGCACCACGTCGAAGGCGCGGGCTGCTACGGGCACAATGGCGCGGATGATGTCGCGCTGGATGCGGCGCTGGCGGCGCGCGCGGTGCCGGGGCGGCCGGTCCGACTGCTGTGGTCACGCGCGGAGGAACTCGGGTGGGGACCGATGTCCTCGGCCATGGTGGTGGATGTCGAGGCGTCGC
The DNA here is from genome assembly GCF_022846615.1 of Roseomonas fluvialis. Lineage (NCBI taxonomy): Bacteria > Pseudomonadati > Pseudomonadota > Alphaproteobacteria > Acetobacterales > Roseomonadaceae > Roseomonas > Roseomonas fluvialis. The sequence continues at coordinate 2,983,875 of NZ_AP025637.1, read as the reverse complement.
TCGACGCGCAGGGCAACATCGCGTCCTGGCAGGAGGAGGTGATCAGCCACGGCCATTCGTCCCGCCCCGGCCGCGGCGCGCTGCCGACGCTGCTCGCCGTGGAGTACATGGACCCGGCGCGCACCATCCCGAATGCGTTGAACTCGCCGCTGGCCTCGGGCGGCGGGGCGCAGCGGAATGCGGTGCCGGCCTATCGCATCCCGAAGTTGCGCATCGGCGTGAAGCGGCTGGATGCCATGCCGCTGCGGGTCTCCGCGCTGCGGGGGCTGGGCGCGCCGGCGAATGTGTTTGCGATCGAATCCGTGATGGACGAACTCGCGCAGATGGCGGGCGAGGATGCGCTCGATTTCCGCCTGCGGCACCTCGAGGACCCGCGCGGGCGGGAGGTTCTGTCACTGGCGGCCGAGATGTGCGGCTGGCGCGGGCGCACGAAGCGCGAGGGCTTCGGCATCGGCCTGGCCTATGCGTGCTACAAGCACACCGGGGCCTATTGCGCGGTGGCCGCCGAGATCGAGGCTCTGGACCGTGTCATGTGCCGGCGCCTGTGGATCGCCGCCGACGTGGGGGAGGTCATCAACCCCGATGGCGTGGCGAACCAGTACGAGGGCGGCGCCATCCATGGCGTGTCGATGGCGCTGAAGGAAGCGGTGGCCTTCGGCCCGCGCGCCGTGACGTCGGACGACTGGGAGAGCTACCCGATCCTGCGCTTCAGTGAAGTTCCCGCCGTCGAGACGCGCCTGATCCCGCGGCCTGACGAGAAGCCGCTGGGCGCCGGCGAGGCGTCGCTGGCACCCGCCATCGCCGCCATCGCGAATGCCATCCACGATGCGCTCGGCATCCGTCCGCGTTCGATGCCCTTCACGCCGGAGAACCTCGCGGCCTCATGATTCCGCTCACTCTTGCCTGCACGACTTCCGACCGCACCAGGCCGGTGATGGATGGCCGCTTCCGCGTCGCGGGTTGCGACATCACCTTCATCCCGGGCGAACCGGAGGACATCTTTCGCCGCGCGCTGCGCGACAAGGCGTTCGATGTTTCCGAACTCTCGATGGGGAGCCACATCGTCACCACCGCGCGCGGCGATGCGCCCTATGTCGGCGTGCCGGTATTCCTCTCGCGCGCCTTCCGGCATTCGGCGGTGTATGTGCGCACGGACCGCGGCATCCGCAGCGCGGCGGACCTCGCGGGGCGGACCATTGGGCTGCCCGAATACCAGCAGACCGCGGCACTCTGGGTGCGCGGCTTCCTGCGGGAGCAGTATGGGGTGGACACGAAGGGCATCGCCTGGCGCACCGGTGGCGAGCGCATCGCCATCACGCTGCCGGACGGCTTCGACGTGAAGCCTCTGGGGCGCGACCTGGAGGCGGCGCTCGCCGCCGGCGAGATCGACGCGCTGATCGGCCCGCGCCCGCCACGCTGCTTCGTCGACCGCTCCGCGCCGGTGGATCGGCTGTGGCCCGACACCCGCGCGGAGGAACAGGCCTGGTTCAACGCCACCGGATTCTTCCCGATCATGCATTGCTTGGCGGTGCGCCGCGACGTGGTGGAGCGCCACCCCTGGTTGCCGGTGGAATTGTTCCGCGCCTTCACCGCGGCCAAGCGTGCGTCGGTGGACGAACTCCGCCTGGTGAACGTGCTGCGTGTCTCGCTGCCCTGGATCGCGGCGGAGGCCGAGGCGCAGATCGCGGCGATGGGCGGCAACCCCTGGCCCTATGGCGTCGCGCGCAACCGCGACGAGATCGCGGCGATGATCCGCTACGCGGTTGCGGACGGGCTGGCGGCACGGGAGATCGCGCCCGAGGCGCTGTTCCACCCCTCGGTGCTCGACCTGCTCGACGCCTGAGGGGCTTGCCCCGCGCGCCGCCTCGCCGCATGTCTGCGGCAACGCCATCCGGGAGAACGCCCAATGATCCGCATGACCCGCCGCGCCGCGCTCGGCGCTGCCGCCATCCTCGCCGCCCCTGCCGTGCGTGCGCAGGGCGCTGCCATCCGCATCGTCGTGCCCTTCGCGCCGGGTGGGTCCACCGATGCCGTAGCGCGGCTGGTGGCGCCGGGGCTGACGCAGCGCCTCGGCGCGCCCGTCGTGGTGGACAACCGGGCCGGCGCGGCCGGGTCGATCGGCACCGATGCGGTCGCGAAGGCGCGGCCTGACGGGCAGACCTGGCTGTTGACCTTCGACAGCCACGCGACGCTGGCCGCGCTGCTGCCGCAGCTGCCGTTCAACCCCGATCGGGACCTCGATCCCGTCATGCTGATCGGCGGCGCGCCCTATGTGCTGGCCTGCAAGCCGGACAAGCCGTTCCAGTCGATCACCGCGGTGGTGGAAGCTGCCCGGGCGCGGCCCGATGCGGTGTCCTTCGGGTCGACCGGCAATGGCACGATCGGCCACCTGACCATGGTGCTGCTGCAGGGGCGCACCGGCACGCGCATGACGCACCTGCCGTATCGCTCCGGCGGGCTCGCGGTGAACGACACCGTGGCCGGGCATGTCGACATGATGATCGGTTCCGCCGCGGTGGTGCATCCGCATGCGCGGTCGGGCACGCTGCGCACCTTCGCGCAGTTCGGCCCACAGCGCCTGCCTGCCCTGGCCGAGCTGCCCACGGTGGCGCAGGCGGGCATTCCGGGGCTGGAGGCGGAAGCCTGGTGGGGCGTGTTCGCGCCGCACGGCACGCCGCAGGACGCGGTCGCGCGCATGAACGCGGCGTTGAAGGAATCGCTCAGCGAGGAGCGCGTGCGCACCACCATGCAGGAGGTGCAACAGGCGCGGCTGGTGATGTCCTCGCCGGCGGAACTCGGCACCTTCGTGCAGCAGGAGGTCGCGAAGTGGGGCGCGGTGGTGCGGGAGAACAACATCCGCGCTGACTGAGGCGCCGCGCGGCCTGCCGCGGCGCTGGCCGCTCCGCGGCATGGGGATTGCTCGTCTTCGGCGATGCGCGCAGGCTCGCGCGCGCATCGCCCCGGACGGAGACCCCTGCCATGCAGCGACGCTCGCTTTTCGCGGCCACCGGCGCCGGCATTTTCGGCGGCCCCGCGCTGGTCCGTGCGCAAACCGCCAGCACGCTACGCTTCACCCCGCAGCAGGACCTGGTGACGCTCGATCCCGTCACCACCACCGCCTACGTCTCCCGCAACCATGGCTACATGGTGTTCGACACGCTGTACGGCATGGACGCGTCCTACCAGGCAACGCCGCAGATGGTGGACGGTCACACCATCGAGAATGACGGCAAGCTGTGGAACCTGACGCTGCGCGAGGGGCTGCGCTTCCATGATGGCGAACGCGTGCTCGCGCGCGACTGCGTCGCCTCCATCCGCCGCTGGGCGCGGCGCGACCCGTTCGGCGCGACGCTCATGGACGCGACCGAGGAACTCTCCGCGCCCGACGACCGCACCATCCGCTTCCGCCTGAAGCAGCCGTTTCCGCTGCTGCCGATCGCGCTGGGCAAGGCCTCGGTGCCGGTCTGCGCGATGATGCCGGAGCGCCTGGCGAACACCGACCCGTTCCGCCAGGTGACGGAGATGATCGGCTCCGGCCCCTTCCGCTTCAAGGCGGATGAACGCGTGCCCGGTGCGCTGAACGTCTACACCAAGTTCGAGGGCTATGTGCCGCGGCGCGACCAGCCGCTGGCCTGGACCTCGGGGCCCAAGGTCGTGCATTTCGACCGCGTCGAATGGCATGTCATGCCGGATTCCAGCACGGCGACGAACGCGCTGGTGGCCGGTGAGCGCGACTGGCAGGAATACGCCTATCACGACCTGCTGCCGCAGCTGCGCCGCGCGCGCAACGTGACGGTGCGCGTGCTCGATACCTCCGGCTTCGTGGGCATGGTGCGCGTCAATCACCTGCAGCCGCCCTTCGACAATCCGGCGATCCGCCGCGCGCTGTGGGGGGCGATCGACCAGACGGCCTGCATGCAATCGCTGGTCGGCAACGACCGCAGCCTGATGAACGTGCCGCTCGGCTTCTTCGCGCCGGGCACGCCGATGGCGTCGGATGCCGGGCTCGACGTGCTGCGCGGGCCGCGCGACTACGCGAAGGTGCGCGCTGATCTTCGTGCTGCCGGGTATCGCGGCGAGAAGGTGGTCTTCATGATCCCGTCCACCTCGGCGCCCAATGCGGCAATGGGCTCGGTGATGGAGGATCAGTTCCGCCAGGCCGGCATGGATGTCGAGATCTACTCGGTCGAGTTCAACGCCATGCTGCAGCGGCGCAACCGCAAGGGGCCGGTGAGCGATGGCGGCTGGTCTGCCTTCATGACCAACTGGGCCGGCACCGACTGGCTGAATCCAGCCGGGCACATCGCGTTGCGCGGCAATGGCGAGGCCGGCTATGCCGGCTGGGCCACCATGCCGCGCATCGAGGAATTGCGCGACGCCTGGTTTCGCGCCCCGGATGTCGCGGCACAGCAGGCGATCTGCCGCGACATCCAGCTCGAAGCGATGCGCGAGGTGCCCTACTACCCGACCGGGCAGTACCTGCAGCCCACGGCGTATCGGTCGAACATCACCGGTGTGCTGGAGGGCTTCGCGACCTTCTGGAACGTGCGGCGGGCGTAGCGCCCGATCCGTGAAGGCGGGAAGGCGGCGCATGGTGCTGGACGCTCGGGGTGCCTCCGTGCGTCCCGCGCCCGCGCCGCATGGCGCGGATATGCGGCGCCGCCAGGATGAGGTCTGCGCCCGCGTCGCGCATCAGTCGATGGTGATCCGCGCCTCCCGCACCACCGGCCCCCAGACGCGCGCGAAATCCGCGTGGACCTGCTGGTATTCAGCCGACGACACGGTGCGCCCCAGCGGATAGAGCCCCGCCGCGATCAGCCGGCGCTGCGTGTCGGCATCGTCCAGCACCTTCTGCATCGCGGCGTGCATCTCGGCCACGATCGGTGCGGGCATGCCGCGCGGGCCGGAGATGCCGGTCCAGGAGGACACGGTCAGGTCGGGCAGGCCGAGCGCGCGATAGGTTGGCACGCCCGGAAGCGCGGCGAAGGGCTCTGCGGTGGAGACGGCGATCGCCTTGACCTGCCCGGCCTCGATCGCGCCGGTGGTGCCGGCCAGCGGCGTGAGGAAGCAATCCACCTCGCCGGAGATCGTCGCCTGCAGGCCGGGGCCGGTGCCGCGGTAGGGCACGTGCACCCAGGTCCCGCCGGACAGCTTTGCAAGCATCTCGCCCTGCAGGTGCTGCATGCCGCCGGCACCCGAACTGCCGTAGGTGACGCCTGCGGGGCGCGCGCGTGCCGCCTCGACCACCTGCGCGAAGCTGGTGAAGCGGCTGTTGCCGGGCAGCAGCATCACGGTCGGCGTATCGGCGACCATGGCGATGTGGGTGAAGTCGGTGTCGCCGTCATAGGGCTTCGGCACCATGGCCAGCGGCACGATGCCGGTGGGCGAGGTATTGGTGATGGCGATGACGCTGCCATCGGGCGGCGCCTGCACGAGCATGCGCGTGCCGATCGAGCCCGAGGCGCCGGCGCGGTTCTCGATGACGATGGTGCGCCCGAGGCCGGCGGCGAGGCCCGGCTGGATGATGCGCGCCGTGGTGTCCGAGGCACCGCCCGGCGCGAAGGGGACGATCATGCGGATGGTGCCTGGCTGCGCCTGCGCGCGGTGCGGCACGGCGAGGCAGGCGGTGGCGACGGCGAGGAGGCTGCGGCGCTGCATGGCGAAGACGTCCGGCACGGTTGTGCGCCACGCCTTGCAAGCGCGGGGCCAGTCGCCAAGGCCGCGCGCAGGCGCCATGGCCGCGAGCCTCGGCAGCGGGCCCGATGGCACCGTCCGATCGGCACCGGTTCTAGAGGCGGAAGAAGCTCCGCGCCGTGGCGCCCTCGATCGCCGTGGCCTCCGCCGCGGGCAGCCCGGCCGCGGCCAGCATCCCGCGGGGGTCGTCATCGCCCATGTCGAAGGGATAGTCGCTGCCGAGCATGATGCGCCCCGGCCCGACCAGGTCGAACAGCATGCGCAGCAGCCGCGGGTCGAATACCACCGTGTCGTACCACAGCCGCGGCAGGTACGCCGATGGCGGCTGGGCGGTCAGGCGGCGCAGTTCCGGGCGTCGCTTCCAGGCGTGGTCCAGGCGCCCGATCAGGAAGGGCAGGAAGCCGCCGCCATGCACGATCTTCACGCGCAGGCCGGGATGCCGGTCGAGCACGCCGCCCAGCACCAGGTGGTTCGCCGCGATGACTTCTTCGAGCGGATTGCCCACGGTGTTGACCATGAAGAAGGCACCGAGCCGCGCGCCGTCGCTGAACCCCAGCGGGTGCAGCACCACCGGCACGTCGAGCGCGACCAGGCGGCGCCAGAGCGGGTCGAAGGCAGGGTCGGACAGTTCCATCGCGCCAGCGCGCGTGTCGATCTGGAAGCCGCGCAGGCCCTGGGTTTCGACGGCGCGCGCGGCTTCGTCGGGGGCACGGTCGGGCGCGGTCATGGGCAGTGTGCCGAGGCCGCTGAATCGTGCCGGGTCCTGCGCCACCAGCGCCGCGACATGCGCGTTCTGCAGTCGGGAGATCTCGACCAGCAGGTCAGGGTCCGCCCAGTAGTGCTGCTGGCCCGGCGCGGGCAGCACCACCTGGTGGTCGACGCGCATGCGCGCCATGTCCTCGAGGCGTGCGGCGATCTGGTTGAAGCGGCGCCCGAGCTCGGGGAATTGCGCGCGATCGACCTCGGCGCTCTCGGGCGAGATGTCGCGGTTGTAGGGCACCTGCGCGAGTTCGGGGCGCCCCTGCAGGCGCTGGTTCACCGCGGGGGTGAGCGTGTGGGTATGCGCGTCGATGATCATGCGGGTTCGAGGCCCCGGCGTTCGTCGCGGCGGCGCAGAGCCGCGACCAGCGGCAGCGCGAGCGCCACCATCCAGGCCTTCCCGACCACTTGGCCCGCCAGGTAGTCGAGGCTCCCGAAGGCGAGCCAGAGGAAGACAACACTGTCGACCACGAGCCCGACCGCGCCGCTGGCGGCCACCGCCAGCACCAGGCCGCGCTTCTGTAACGGCGTGAATACGATAAGGTCGGCGAATTCGCTGAGCAGGAAGGCGGCCGCCGAGGCCACGACCAGCGCCGGCGGCGCCACGAAGCCCGAGAGCGCGGCCCCGGCCAGCACCGCGCCCGCCGCCCAGCCCACGCCGAGGCGCCGCTGCACCAGGTCCCGCAACACCAGCGCGAGGCCGATCATCAGCACGCCGGAGGGCGCCATCAGCCCCGGTGCGACGGGCACGAGGCAGGGGCCGTTCGGCACGCACAGGGTGCCGGCATTGCCGATGAGCCAATTGGCCGCCGGAATGCAGAGGCCGAAGCCGATCAGGGCGAGCACGCCTTCGAGGCGCGGGGTGAACATCACAGCTTCTCCGAGACGTAGTCCTGCCAACCCTTCGCGCGCAGCTCGCAGGCCGGGCAGGTGCCGCAGCCGTAGCCCCAGGCGTGGCGGTGGGAGCGGTCGCCGAGATAGCAGGTGTGGGTGTGCTCGACCACCGCCTGGACCAGCGCGCTGCCGCCGAGCCGTTCCGCCATCCGCCAGGTGTCGCCCTTGGTCAGCCACATCAGTGGCGTGTGCAGCACGAAGCGGCGTTCCATGCCGAGGTTGAGCGCGACCTGCAGCGCCTTGATGGTGTCGTCGCGGCAGTCCGGGTAGCCGGAATAGTCGGTCTCGCACATGCCGGCGACGATGTGCTTCAGGCCGCGCCGATACGCGAGCGCGGCGGCAAAGGTGAGGAAGACGATGTTGCGGCCGGGGACGAAGGTGGTGGGCAGGCCGTCCGCGCCCATCGCGATTTCGGCCTCGCGCGTCAGCGCGGTGTCGGAGATGGCGCCCAGCGCATCGAGGCGCAGCATGTGGTCGGGGCCGAGGCGCGGGGACGGGATCGCGGCGCGGAAGGCGTCGCGCACGTCGAGTTCCACGCGGTGCCGCTGGCCGTAGTCGAAGCCGAGGGTCTCCACATGCGCGAAGCGGTCGAGCGCCCAGGCGAGGCAGGTGGCGGAATCCTGGCCGCCGGAGAACAACACGAGCGCGGCGTCGTCCCTCATGATGCGGCCTCCAGCCGTTGCGCCGCCCAGCGCGCCGCCTCGGCGACGACAGGGTCGGCATCGTCGCAGCGCGACTGCGCGGTGGCACGCAGCGCAGCCTCGCCCGAATTGCCGATCGCGACCATCACGTTGCGCACGAAGCGGTCGCGCCCTATACGCTTCACCGGGCTGCCCGAGAACATGGCACGGAAGGCGGCATCGTCCAGCGCCGCGAGGTCCGCCAGCAGCGGCGCGCGCAATGCGGCACGCGGCGCGAAGGCCGGTTCGCTGTGTGCGCGCGCGAACTTGTTCCAGGGGCAGACGGCCAGGCAGTCGTCGCAGCCATAGATGCGGTTGCCCATCAGCGGGCGCAGCGCGGGGTCGATCGGGCCGCGATGCTCGATGGTGAGGTAGGAGATGCAGCGCCGCGCATCGAGTTCGTAGGGCGCCGGGAAGGCCGCGGTCGGGCAGGCATCGAGGCAGGCGCGGCAGCTGCCGCAATGGTCGACATCGGGGGCATCGGTGCCGAGATCGAGGGTGGTGAAGACCTCGCCGAGGAACAGCCAGGACCCATGCGTGCGCGACACCAGGTTGGTATGCTTGCCCTGCCAGCCGAGGCCCGCCGCCTGCGCGAGTGGCTTCTCCGCCACCGGCGCGGTGTCCACGAACACCTTGATGCCCGCACCGGGCCAGCGTTCCGCCATCCAGCGGCCGAGTGCCTTCAGGCGCTTCTTCAGCACGTCGTGGTAGTCGCGGTTGCGGGCATAGACGCTGACGGTGGCGCGGTCGTGCTGCGCGAGGGTCTCCAGCGGGTCGGTGTCGGGGCCGTAGTTCAGGCCGAGCACCACGACCGACACCGCCTCGGGCCACAGGGCCTGCGGGTGGGCCCGTTGTTCGGCCCGTGCCTCCATCCAGCCCATCGACCCGTGGCGGCCTTCCGCGAGGAAGTGCATGAGCCGTTCGCGCACTTCGGGGCCGAGATGCGCGCGCGCGAAGCCCACGGCGTCGAAGCCGATGGACAGCGCCTCCGCGCGGATGGCGTCAGCCGCGCCCACGATAGGGCTGGACCTCCTGCGCCGGGATCCAGACGCCCTGTGGCGCCTCGCCCGACTGCCAGAACACGTCGATCGGGATGCCGCCGCGCGGATACCAGTAGCCGCCGATGCGCAGCCAGGCCGGCGATAGAAGTGCGACCAGCCGCTGCGCGATATCGAGCGTGCAGGCCTCGTGGAAGGCGCCGTGGTTGCGGAAGGACGCCAGGTAGTTCTTGAGCGACTTGCTCTCGACGATCCATTCGCCGGGCACGTAGTCGATCACCAGGTGCGCGAAGTCCGGCTGGCCGGTGAGGGGGCACAGCGACGTGAATTCCGGGGCGGTGAAGCGCACGCAGTAGCGCAAGTCCTGGTGCGGCGCGGGCACGCGTTCCAGCACCGCTTCCTCCGGATTGCGCGGCAGCGCGGTGGGCTGGCCGAGCTGCGTCAGGCCGGAATAATCCTCGGTCATGCGGGGGTCTCCTCGGTCCAGGCGGCGGTGATGCGCGCGGCGGTCTGCGTGAAGGTGCCGGCGAGGATCGCCTCGCGCAGCTCGCGCATCAGGTCCTGGTAGTACTGGATGTTGTGCCAGGTCAGCAGCATCGGCCCGAGCATCTCCCCCGCCTTGAACAGATGATGCAGATAGGCGCGCGAATGGCTTCTGCACGCCGGGCAGGCGCAATCGGGGTCGAGCGGGCGGGTGTCCTCGGCGTGTCGCGCGTTGCGGATGTTGATCACGCCGCGGCGGGTATAGGCGCGCCCGGTGCGGCCCGACCGCGTGGGCATGACGCAGTCGAACATGTCGATGCCGCGTGCGACGGCGCCGACGAGGTCTGCCGGCGTGCCGACACCCATCAGGTAGCGCGCGCTGTCGGCGGGCAGCAGGGGACAGGTGGATTCCAGCACCTCGAACATCGCGGCCTGGCCCTCGCCGACCGCGAGGCCACCGACCGCATAGCCCTCGAAGCCGATGCGTGTGAGGGCTTCGACGCTCTCGGCGCGCAGGTCGGGGTAGACGCCACCTTGCACGATGCCGAACAGCCCATGGCCCTCGCGCGGGGTGAACGCCTCCCGCCCGCGCGCCGCCCAGCGCATCGACAGGCGCATCGACGCCGCGGCCTGGTCGTGCGTGGCGGGGAACGGCGTGCATTCGTCGAAGGACATCGTCACGTCCGCGCCGAGCAGGCGCTGGATCTCGATGCTGCGTTCCGGCGTGAGGCGGTGCTTGCTGCCATCCACGTGGCTGCGGAAGGTCACGCCATCCTCGTCCATCTTGCGCAGGCCGGACAGCGACATGACCTGGAAGCCGCCGGAATCCGTCAGGATCGGGCCGTGCCAGTCCATCAGGCGGTGCAGGCCCCCCAGGCGCGCGACACGCTCGGCACCCGGGCGCAGCATCAGGTGATAGGTGTTGCCCAGCACCATGCGCGCGCCGGTGCTGCGCACCGCATCGGCGGTCATGGCCTTCACCGTGCCGGCGGTGCCGACGGGCATGAAGACCGGGGTTGGCACCTCACCATGCGCGGTGTGCAGAACGCCGGCACGCGCGGCGCCGTCGGTCACGGCGCGGGTCCAGTGCAGCGTCATGGCGCGCGCTCCAGGAGCGACGCATCGCCATACGAATAGAAGCGGTAGCGCTGCCCGATGGCGTGGTCGTAGGCAGCCTTCATGCGCCCGGTGCCGGCGAAGGCACACACCAGCATGAACAGCGTGCTGCGCGGCAGGTGGAAGTTGGTCATCAGCAGGTCGGCGCTGCGGAAGCGGTGCCCGGGCAGCAGGAAGATGTCGGTGAGGCCGCGGAAGGGCGCGATACGCCCGGCGTCATCCACCGCGGATTCCAGCAGGCGCAGCGCGGTGGTGCCGATGGCCACGATCCGCCCGCCGGCGGCGCGCGCGGCGTTGATGGTGGCGGCGGCCTGGTTGGTGACCTCGCCCCATTCGGCGTGCAGGCGGTGCGCGCGCGGGTCCTCGGCGCGCATCGGCAGGAAGGTGCCCGCGCCGACATGCAGGGTGACGGTGGCGCGCCCCACGCCGCGCGCGGCGATGGCATCCAGCAGCGCGGGCGTGAAGTGCAGGCTGGCGGTGGGGGCGGCGACCGCGCCGGGCCGTTGCGCGAAGATCGGCTGGTAGTCGGCGGCGTCCTCGGGGCGCGGGCCATCCGGGCGCGCGATGTAGGGCGGCAGCGGGATTTCCCCGGCCTGCTCCAGAGCGGCCGCAAGCGCCGCCTGGTCGGGGCCGAAGTCAAGAACCACCGCACCATCCTGCGGCGCCGCCGTGACGGTCGCGGTGCAGTCTTCCGCACCCTCGATCGCGATCACATCGCCGGCGCGCAGGCGGCGCGCATTGCGCACCAGCGCATGCCACAGGCCGGCGCCTTCGCTGCGATTCAGCATCACCTCGATGCGCGCGGCACCGCGCCTTGCGTGCAGGCGGGCCGGGATCACCCGCGTGTCGTTCACCACCATGACATCGCCGGGGTGCAGAAGCGAAGGCAGGTCGCGCACCCCGGCATCCGTGACGCCATCGGGGCGCACCACCAGCATCCGCGCGGCATCGCGCGGGCGCGCGGGGGCCTGGGCGATCAGGGCCTCGGGCAGGGCGAAATCGAAATCTGCGGTGCGGAGCGGGGCGGACACCGGCGCGCGGTAGCCCGCGCCGCGCCCGCGCGCAACCGCCCCCGGGTCAGTTCGCCCGGCGGCGCATCTGGAAGTCCCGCACGCATTGCCGCCCGGAGTATTGGGCGGTCATGGTGGAACCCGTGGCGCGCCCGACGAAGCTGTTGCCGCCGGTGGTGATGCTGAAGCTGCCATCGGCCGCGATCGGCCCGCTGAAGGTCACGCCGTAGCGGTTGTCGTAGGGGAATTCGATCATCCCGTTGCGGATGGTGAAGCGCCGGTCGGTGGTGTCCGCCCCGCAGGCGGTACCGGCGCCCTGCCGGCGGGTCAGCGTGCCGGTCCCGCTCCAGGTGCCGTCGAAGGCCGTGACGCCCTGCGCCAGCGTGGGCCGGGCCTCAATGGCGCCGAGCGCAAGGGTTGCGAAGGCGAGTGCTGCGAGCCGCATGATGGAGTCTCCATGGACAACCGCCGATGCGAGACTATCAGGGTGGTTGCAGTTGCGGAATCGAATTCGTGTGCCTACTCCCGCGTGTAGCCCAGCGCGGCGTCGCGCTGCGCCACCGTGGCGTCGCGCTCGGCCGGGTCGCCATGGCCGCCGCCGCCGGGCATTTCCACCACCAGCCGGTCGCCCGCCGGCACCACGTGGAAGCCCTTGGGCTTGAGCTCGGTGCCCGAGGCCAGCGAGAGACGTCCGCGCGCGCCGCTCTCGCCACCGGCCCGCCCGCGCGCCGGGTGCTTCACACGTTCGAAGGTGGCGAAGATCCCGAAGGGCTGGTTGTCGCGCCGGGCGACCTCGATCACCTGGCCGAGGCCGCCACGGAAGCGGCCGGCGCCGCCGGAACCCTCGCGCAATTCCTTCTTCCAGAAGACCAGCGGCGTGATGGCCTCGGTCACCTCCACCGGTACGTTGCGCACGCCGGAGGGGAAGGGCGTGGCCGACAACCCATCGAGGTTCGGCCGCGCGCCGGTGCCGCCGGAATGGAAGGACGTGATCATGAAGGCCGGCCCGGTCGGGCCCGTATAGCCAGGCCCCGCGCCGAGCTTCAGGTTCCACAGGTTCGACGTGCCCTCCGCCGGAACGCGCCCGGGGATCGCCTGGTCGAGCGCGCCATAGACCACGTCGGGCAGCATGTGCCCCATGGTCGATCGCGCCGTGACGGGGAAGGGGAAGGGCGCATTGACGATCGAGCCCTCGGGCGCGGTGACGATGACCGCGTCGAGCGTGCCGGCATTGTTCGGGATCTCGGCACCGACCAGGCATTTCACGCCGAAGGCCGTATAGGCTTCGGTGTAGCAGAGCGGGCAGTTGATGCCGAAGGGAACGGCGGCGGATGTGCCGGCGTAGTCCACCGCGATGTGGTCGTCGGCGATGGTGACGGTGGCATGCAGGTCGATCGGGTCGGTCACGCCGTCGATGCGCATGTGGGATTTCCAGGTGCCTTTCGGCAGCTTCGCGATCGCCGCCGCCATGCCAGCGCGGGAGCGCGTGATGATGTAGTCGCCGAGCGCATCGAGGTCCTTGAGGTCGTTCTCCCGCAGCATGGCCGACAGGCGCCGCTCGCCGGTCTCGTTGCAGGCCATCAGGGCGAAGACGTCGCCTTCCACCTGCACCGGTTCGCGCACATTGGCGCGGATGATGCGCATCACCGTCTCGTCCACCACGCCCTGCCGCGCGAGCGGGATGAGCGGGATGAACAGGCCTTCGTGGAAGACCTGCTTGCCCTCGGCCGATTGGCCGACGCCGCCGATGTCGACGATATGCGTGGTGGACGAAAACAGCGCGACCAGCTTGCCGTCGTGAAAGGCGGGGGACGTCACCACAAGGTCGTACAGATGACCGGTGCCCTTCCAAGGATCGTTGGTGATGTAGTGGTCGCCCGGCTTCATGGTGTGGACCGGGAATTCGCGGATGAAATGCACCACCGATCGCGCCATGGAATTCACGTGGCCCGGCGTGCCGGTCACCGCCTGCGCGAGCATCTGCCCCTGCAGGTCGAAGACGCCGGCGGAGATGTCGCCGGCCTCGCGCGCCGAGGTCGAGAACGCCGTGCGCACCAGCGTGCGCGCCTGTTCCTCGACCACGCTGAGCAGGCGGTTCCACATGACCTGGTAGCGGATATCCGCGGTCCCGACGGCCGGCGCCGTCGTGTCGGTGCTGTTCATCGGGCGGTCTCCAGCACGATCTGGTGCAGGGCATTGATGCGCGCCGCCATGCCGCGCGGCACGACGGTGGTGGTGCCATCCTCGACGATCAGCGCCGGGCCAGGCAGCACCATGCCCGGCGCGAGGGCCGCGCGTTCGAAGACCATCGCCGGTTCGGTGGCACCCGTGGCGGGGTCGGTCACGTCGCGGGTGCCGGCCGCGGGCGGGGCGGGGCGCGGCGGCGGGTCCGGCACGCGGCCAGGCAGCGCGCGCGCGGCGGACAGCGCCAGCGCGAAGGTCATGGCTTCCACTTCCAGGCGCGGGATCACGCGGCCGAACAGCGCGGTGTAGGCCGCCTCGAAGCCGGTGCGCAGCGTGGCGGCGTCCTCGGGTGCCAGCGTGCGCGGGGGCAGCGGAACCGCGATCTCGTGCCCCTGGCCGCGGTAGCGCATGAAGCCCGTGCGGGCTTCGGTCAGCGGCGCGTCGGGCGCGCCCAGGCGCACGACCGATTCCGCTTCCGCGCGCATCTCGGCAAACAAGGCGTTCAGCATGGCCGCATCGAAGGCATCGAGGCGCATGTGCCGGCTGCGCACGACCTCATACGCGATGGGCGCGCGCAGGAAGCCATGCGCAGACCCCACCCCCGCGCCGACCGGCACCACCACCCGCGCGATGCCGAGCTTCTGCGCCAGCCGCCCGGCATGCAGCGGTGCCGCGCCACCGAAGGCGATCATGGCGCGCCCGGCGGTATCCTTGCCGTTCTCGACCGCATGCACGCGCGCGGCATTGGCCATCGTCTCGTCCACGATCTCGGCGATGCCGACCGCGCCTTGCGTCGGCGCCATGCCGGCGATGGCGCCACCCACGGCGGCCTCGGCACGCGCGACATCGAGCGTGATGGAACCGCCGGCGAAGCGCGACGGATCGAGCCGCCCCAGCGCGGCATCGGCATCCGTCACCGTGGGCAGCGTCCCGCCCCGCCCGTAGCAGGCCGGCCCGGGCACCGACCCCGCGCTGTCCGGCCCGACCAGGATGCGACCGAGCGCATCGACCCGCGCGATGGAACCGCCGCCGGCGCCGATCTCGACCAGTTCGATCACCGGGATGCGCACCGGCAGCCCGCTGCCCTGGATGAAGCGGTAGGCGCGCGCCACCTCGAAGGAGCGGCTCCGCTGGAAGTCCAGGTCGTCGATCAGCGTCAGCTTCGCCGTGGTGCCGCCCATGTCGAACGCCAGCACGCGGTCGAGCCCGTTCTCCGCCGCCACCGCCTGCGCGAGGATGGCACCGCCGGCCGGGCCGGATTCGACCAGCCGCACCGGGAAGCGCTTCGCCGTCTCGACCGTGGTGACGCCGCCCGAGGACATCATCAGCAGCAGCGGGCAGGCCATGCCGGCGTCGCGCAGGCCCTGTTCCAGCGCGGCCAGGTAGCGACCCATAAGCGGCAGCACATAGGCATTCGCGATGGTGGTGGACGCACGTTCGTATTCGCGGATCTCGGGTGCCACGTCGCAGGAGAGCGTGATGGCGGCGTCGGGCATCTCCTCCGCCAGGATGGCGCCGGCGCGGCGTTCGTGGATGGCATTGGTGAAGGAATGCAGGAAGCAGACGGCCACCGCGACGATGCCGCGCGTGCGCAGCGCCCGTGCCGTGGCGCGCAGCGCGGCCTCGTCCAGCGCCAGCAGCACTGACCCATCGGCCGCGATGCGTTCGGGCACGCCCAGCCGCAGGTCGCGCGGCACCAGCGGTTCGGGCCGCTGCATCGACAGGTCGTATTGTTCGAAGCGGTGCTCGTAGGCGATTTCCACGGAATCGCGGAAGCCCTCGGTGGTCAGCAGCGCGGTGGGCGCGCCCTTTCGTTCGATCAGCGCATTCGTCGCGAGCGTGGTGCCGTGCACGACCAGGCCCACATCGCCCGGCGTGCAGCCGGCGGCGGCGAGAATGGCGCGCGCCCCCTCCAGCACCGCGCGCTCCGGCGCGTCGGGCGTGGTGAGCAGCTTCATCTCATGCGTGCCGCGCGGCGTGGCGAGCACCAGGTCCGTGAAGGTGCCGCCGATGTCGACGGCCAGGCGTGTCTCACCCATCGATGCGTATGTTCCCTTGGCAGACCACGCCATTCCGGCGCGCGGAAGCGGCGCGCAGGACAGCGACAGGGTCGGGCAGTTCCTTGGTGGCCGTGTGCAGGCCGGTCTCGTGGCAGTGGTGGATGGTGGCGCGATTGCGCATGAGCGTCAGCACCGCCGCGTGCAGCCTGCGCAGGATGCCGGGCGGACGATCTGCGCGCGCAGCGTGCAGGGCATGGCGAACAGGGCGGCAGCGAGAGCGCAGCGGCGGGGGTACATCTCGGGTGGCTCCGGGTGGCGACGCAGGATGACCCCGCGCGCGCCGCGGCGGAAGCCCCCGGTGCATTGACACCGCCCGGGTGGGGTCGCAGCGTTGCGTGCTACGACGTCGTGGATCGCACAGGGCGGCATGTGCCTTGCAGGCCAGCCGCTGCGCATGGTCGCGACGCATCAGCGCAACCGTGGCGCAGACCACGGCTGGCCCGAACCAAGGAGACTTCCGATGCATCGTCTGGGTTCCCTCCGCGCCGCGATCGCCGCGGCTCTCGGCCTCGTTGCGCCTGCCGCGCTGGCGCAGGCGCCGAGCCTGCCGGCCGGACCACCGGTGCGCATCGTGGCCGTGACGCAGCCGCTGCCGACCCAGCCGCAATACACGCGGGTGGACCAGGTGATCCTGCGCGACGCAACCGCGCAGCGCAGCAACGGGCGCGTGCAGGTGACGCTCGCCACGCATGCCGAGCGCAACCTGGCGGGCAACGAGATCGTGCGCCTGGTGCGATCGGGCCAGGTGGAGATCGGGGCGGGCACGCTCACCACCCTGTCGGGCGACGTGCCGATCCTGGATGGCGTGGACCTGGCGGGCCTCGCGCCCGACATCGCCGATGCGAAGCGCATGGCGGAGGCGATCATCCCCGCCGCGAACCGTGACCTCGAGCGCTTCGGGACGCGGCTGGTCGCGCTTTATCCCTTCCCGGCGCAGGTGGTGTTCTGCCGCGCGCCCTTCACGACCCTCGCGGATCTGCGCGGGCGGCGGGTGCGCACCTTCGGCAATTCGCTGGTGGACTACTTCACCGCGCTTGGCGCGCAGCCGGTCAGCATCGGCTTCCCGGAAGTCTATTCGGCGCTGGAGCGCGGGGTGGTGGATTGCGCCATCACGGGGTCGGGCTCGGGTGCCGCGGCGCGCTGGCCCGAGGTGACGACGCATATCTCGAACATGCCGGTGTCCTGGGCGGTGGCCGGGTATCTCGTGAACCTGGCGTGGTGGAACCGGCTCGACCCGCAGGTGCGCGCCTTCCTGGAGGCGACCATGAAGGAGGTCTCTGACGCGCAATGGGCGCTGGGTGCCGCGGCCACGCGCGACGGCATCGACTGCAACATCGGCCGCACTGCCGAATGCCGCATCCATACCGTTGCCGCACGGCCGATGACCGAGGTCGTCGCCACTGACGCCGACCGCGCCGAGACCCAGCGCATCTTCCGCGAGGTGGTTCTGCCCGGCTGGGTGCGCCGCTGCGGTGCGCGCTGCGGGGAGATCTACAACGAGGTGATCGCGCCGATCTCCGGCGTGCGCTTCGGCGGGTGAGCGGCGCCGTCACGCCATCCCCCGCGCCGTTGCGTGCCGTGCGCGCGCTGCGGCGCGGCGTGGCGCGCGTGGCATCGGTGATGGCGCATGTGGCGGGCTGGACCTACATCGCCTGCGCGCTGTTCATCACCTTCGACATCGTCGCGCGGGCCTTCCTCGGCTTCTCGTCCCAGGCGACGGTCGAGGTCACGGGCTACATGCTGGCGGGCGGCATCGCCTGGGCGCTGGCGCATACGCTGATCCGGCGCGCGCATATCCGGGTGGACGTATTCGCCAACCGGCTGCCGGTGCGGCTGCGTGCGCCGCTGCATGTGGTCTCGCTGCTGCTGCTGACGGCGCTCGGCGTGCTGATCGCCTGGTCGGCCTGGGAACTGGTGGACGAAAGCGTGCTGTTCAACGCGCACGACAATTCCGCGCTGCGGATCGAACTGGTCTGGCCGCAGGGCATTTGGGCCTTCGGCATATCGGCCTTCGTGGTCTGCTGCGGCGTGCTGCTGCTGGAAGCGGTGCTGGCGCTGGCGGACGGGCAGGGGGCGGCGCTGGACGGGCTGCTTGGGTCGCGCACGCTGGAGGACGAGACGGAGGAAGCGCTGGAGGCCGTGGCCATGGCGCATGAGGGCGATCGGCGATGATCGCCATCGTCTTCCTGCTCGGCCTGCTGGGCGTGACGATCTTCGCCGCGGCTACCACTGGGCAGGCGGTGCCTGTGGCCGAGATCCTGATGCTGGTGGGCGTCTTCGTCGTCTTCTTCGGGTCGGGCGTGTACATCGCGGCGGTGCTGGGCGCGCTCGGGGTGCTGACCGGGCTGATCTTCTCCGACCGGCCGTGGTGGACCTTCCTGGGGCAGACGTTGTGGGGGCCATCCAGCAACTTCGTGCTGGTGGCGGTGCCGCTGTTCCTGCTGATGGGCGAGATCCTGCTGCGGGCGGGATTGTCCGACCGGCTCTACAAGGCGCTGAACGTCTGGCTCAACCGGATGCCCGGCGGGTTGCTGCACACCAACATCGTGTCATGCGCGGTGTTCTCCGCCATCAGCGGATCGTCGGTGGCGACGGCGGCGACCATGGGGTCGGTCGCGCTGCCGTATTTCCAGGACACGAAGTACAGCCAGCGGATGGTGCTGGGGTCGCTCGCCGCCGGCGGGGCGCTCGGCAACCTCATCCCGCCCGGGATCACCTTCATCATCTACGGCCTGATCACCGAGACTTCGGTCGGGGCGTTGTACATCGCCGCCATCATCCCGTCGCTGCTGGTGACCGGGCTGTTCATCCTGGTGATCCTGGCGCACGGGCTGCGCCACCCGATGGAGAAGCCGCCGCGGCTGCCGATCGGGATGAAACTGCGCGCGCTGGTGGACCTCGTGCCCACGCTGCTGCTGATCCTGCTGGTGCTGGGGTCGATCTATGGCGGCTTCGCGACACCGACCGAGGCGGCGGCGCTCGGCGTGGTGGGCGCGGCCTTTTTCGCGGCACTCGAAGGCAAACTGTCCTTCCGGATGCTCAATGCCTCCGCCGAGGCCACGGCGCGCAACACGGCGCTGCTGGGGCTGATCCTGTTCGGCGCCTATCTGCTCAACTACATCCTGACCATCATCAACGTGCCGCAGGCGCTCGCCGCACTCATTGCCGGGCTGCCGATCCCGCCCTGGGGGATCATGCTGTGCATCATCATGCTGTACGTGGCGCTGGGCACCTTCATGGAGGGCTTCTCCATGATCATCACGACGGTGCCGGTGGTGTTTCCGATCGTGGTGGCGCTCGGCTACGACCCGATCTGGTTCGGCGTGATCGTGACCATGCTGGTGGAGATCGCGCAGATCTCCCCGCCCGACGGGACGGTGATGTACGTGCTGCAGGGCATGCGGAAACGCGCCGGGCCGATAACCGACGTGTTCGTCGGCGTGCTGCCGTTCCTTGGCGTCTATCTCCTGGCGGTCGTGCTGCTTATGGTCTTCCCGGGGCTCGCCCTCTGGCTGCCCTCCGTGATGGGCTGACACTTCGAACGGAATTTCGCGCGTGAGCACAGACACCGCCCGCCCTGTCCGCATCGCGGTCGATATCGGGGGCACCTTCACCGACCTGCAGATCCTCGACGCACGCCAGGGCATCGCGCGCGCCTGGAAGACACCGACCACGCCGGAGGACCCCTCGATCGGCCTGCTGCGCGGCGTGTGGGAGGCGGCGGAGCGCTTCGGCTTCGCGCTGTCGGAGGTCGGCCTGCTGCTGCACGGCACCACCATCGCGACGAATGCGGTACTCGAACGCAAACTCGCGCGCGGCGTGCTGCTGACCACGGCTGGATTCGAGGATGTGCTTGAGATCAATCGCCATGTCCGGCGCGACATCTATGGCCTGGCACCGGATCCCTTCCCGGTGCTGGTGCCGCGCGACCGGCGGCTCGGCGTGCCGGAGCGCATGCGCGCGGATGGCAGCACGGAGGTGCCGCTCGACGAGGGCGCAGTTCCTGCGCTGCTCGACCGCATCGCGGCACTGAGCGCCGAATGCGTCGCGGTCTCGTTGCTGCATGCCTACGCGAACCCGGCGCATGAGCAGCGGATCGCAGCATTGCTGCAGGCCGCGCGGCCGGACCTTCCGGTGTCGTTGTCGTCCGACATCTCGCCCGAGATCCGCGAATACGAACGCACATCGACCACGGTGCTGAACGCGCTGCTGGTGCCGGTGGTGAAGGCGTATCTCGATCGGCTCGAGGCGAAGCTCGGCGAGGGCGGCTTCCATCCGCTGGTCTTCCTCGTGCAGTCGAATGGCGGCGTATGCTCGCTGCGCATGGCGGCGGAGCAGCCGGCGCGGCTACTGCTGTCCGGCCCGTCGGGCGGCACGCTCGCGGCGGGGCGGCTGGCGGCGCTGCTGGCGCGGCCGAACCTGGTCGCGGTGGACATGGGCGGCACGTCGTATGACGTCTCGGTGGTGCAGGAGGGACGCGTCTCGGTCATCACCCAGGGCGAGATCGACCGCCTGCCGGTGCGCCTGCCGATGGTCGAGATGCGCACCATCGGCGCCGGCGGTGGGTCCATCGCCGCGGTGGATGCGGGCGGGCGGATGACCGTCGGGCCGCGCAGCGCCGGCGCGCGGCCGGGCCCGGTGGCCTATGGGCGCGGCGGGACGGAACCGACGGTGACGGATGCGAACCTGGCGCTCGGCCGGCTGGATCCGGACTTCTTCCTGGGCGGGATGATGAAACTCGACATGCCCGCGACGCGCGCGGCGCTCGAGGCGCGCGTGGGTGGGCCGCTCGGCCTGGGAGTCGAGCAGGCGGCGGAGGGAATCCTCACGGTCACCAACGCCAATCTGGGGGCGGCGATCCGGCTCTCGCTGTTCGAGAAGGGGCTCGACCCGCGCGACTTCTGCCTGCTGTCCTTCGGCGGCGCGGGCGGGCTGCATGCGACGGAAGTGGCGGGCGAACTCGGCATGACCGAGGTCGCCTTCCCGCGCGAACCGGGCACGCTCTCGGCCTATGGCATCCTGTTCTCGGACCTCACGCAGGACATCGCGCGCTCACGGGTGATGCGCGCAGAGCCAGCCAGCCTGCCGGGCATCACCGAGACCATCGCCACGTTGCGCGCCGAGGCGGATGCGCGCCTGGCGCGGGACGGCATCGCGCCGGAGCGCCGCCGCGTGAGCATCGCGGTGGACATGCGCTACCACGGCCAGGCCTTCGAATTGCTGGTGCCCTGGGGCGAGGTGGCCGTGCCCGATGCCGGCGACCTGGCGGCGCTGGTCGAGGGCTTCCACGCCATGCATCGGCAGCGTTTCTCCTACGCCAATCCCGGCGATCCGGTCGAAATCGTGACGCTGCGTGCCATCGCGACCGGGCTGCTCGACAAGCCCGAACCTGGTGACCCGCCGCCCGCCGCCCGCCCGGCCCGCAAGGGTACGCGCCGCGCGTTCGAATCCGGCGCATGGCGCGACATTCCGGTCTGGGACCGCGAGGCGATGACCGCGACCGACACCATCGAAGGCCCTGCCATCGTCGAGGAAGCCTTTGCCACGCATTGGATCACGCGCGGCTGGACGGCGACGCTGGGCGCTGCGGGCACATTGATGGCGCGGAGGCAGGCAGCATGACGTTCGGCCCCATCGAGATCGAGGTCATCCGCAACGCGCTGACCGCCGCGGCAGCCGAGATGGACATCACCATCTGGCGCACCAGCCGCAGCACCATCGTGCGCGAGCTGCTGGACTACTCCACCGCGGTGTTCGACGCGGAGGGCAACAATGTCGCGCAGTCCGCGCGCATCCCGCAGCACCTGAATTCCATGGGCGCGGCGCTGCGCACGCTGCTCGACCGTTTCGTGGTGGCGGACGAATGGGGGCCGGACGACGTGGTGGCCACCAACGACCCGTATTGCGGCGCGCAGCATCTCAACGACGTACTGGTGTTCAAGCCGGTGATGCATGAGGGCCGGCGCGTCGCCTATGTCGGCGCGCTGTGCCACCACATCGACATGGGCGGGATGGCGCCGGGGTCCTACGCCGCCACCGCGACGGAGGTCTTCCAGGAAGGCCTGCGGATCCCGCCGCTGAAGCTGATCGAGAACGGGCGGCTCAATCGCGCGGTCTGGGAGATGATCGGCCAGAACGTGCGAAAGCCGGCGCTGATGCTGGGTGATTTGCAGTCGCAGCTGGCTTCGCTCGATGTCGGCGCGGCGTCGATCCGCCGGCTAGCGCAGCGCTACGGCGCGGCGGGCATCACCGAGGCCACCGCGCGCATCCTCGACATGAGCGAGGCGGCGATGCGCGCGGCCATCCGCGCCATGCCGGACGGGCGCTACGAATTCGAGGACTTCCTCGACGATGACGGCATCTCGGGCGAGCCGGTCCGGCTGCACGCCGCGGTCACGGTGCAGGGCGACGAAATCGTGGTGGACCTGACCGGCTGCGCCGACCAGCAGCGCGGCCCCATCAACTGTACGCCGGCCATGTCGAACTGCGCGGTCTACTACGCGATCATCGCCGCGACGGATGGCGCCATGCCGGCCAATGCCGGCTGCTACCGGCCGATCCGCATCACCCATCGCGAGGGTTCCGTCACCAACTGCCGCGCGCCGGCCTCGGTTGCGCATCGCGTGGCGGTGTCGCATCGCCTGGCGAATGTGATGTTCGGCTGCCTGCACCGGGCTCTGCCTGACCGCATGCCCGCGGCCTACTATGGCGGGTCCTATGTCGCGACCTTCCAGACCGAGGGTGCGGACGGATCGCGCGAGGTGCTGGTCGAAATCGAGATCGGCGGCACCGGCGCGGCACCTGGCAAGGATGGCGTGAACGCCTGGTCCTTCGGCATGCACAACAACGCCAATATCCCGGTCGAGATGATCGAGAGCCAGATGCCCCTGACCATCACGCGCTACGGCCTGCTGCCAGGGTCGGGTGGGGCAGGCGCGTTCCGCGGTGGGCTCGGGCTGTTCCGGGAATGGCGGGTGGACAGCCCGGCCGGCGTGTTCACCGCGAACATGGATCGCTTCCGCTTCCCGCCCTATGGGCTGGCTGGGGGCGGGCCGGGCAGCCTCGGGCGGCTGGTGCGCATCCGCGATGGCGTCGAGACACCGATCGCACCGAAGTCGGATGGCGTGCGGTTGCGGCAGGGCGACATCGTGCGGCTGGAGACCTCCGGCGGCGGCGGTTTCGGAGATCCGGTGGCACGCAACGCAGCGGCCGCGGCGCGCGACCGCGAACTGGGCTACGTCGCGCCGGACGGCGCGCGGGGCTACATCGCGCCGGATGGCGCGCGGGGCTACATCGCGCCGGATGGCGCGCGGCCGGGCGTCCCGTGACCTTCGACCCGGCCGCGCACCGCATGGTGCCGGCGCAGCGCTGGTTCGAGGACTTCACCCTCGGCGAACGCTTCGTCCTGCCGAGCCGCACCATGACCGAGGCGCTGTTCGCCGCCTTCGCGCTGGCGTCGGGCGACAACCACCCGGTGCACTACGATGTCGAATACTGCCGGGCGCGCGGCATGCCGCACATGCTGGCGCACGGCTTCCAGGTGGCGATCCAGACCGCCGCCGGCGCCGGCATCTTTCCGCACCTGGTCGAGGACTCGCTGAAGGGCTTCCTCGAACAGTCCTCCCGCTTCCTGCACCCGGTCTTCGCCGGCGACACGCTCTATGCCGCGCTGGAGGTCGACGAGATCACGCCGCAACGCACGACCGGCGTGCTCGGCCTGCGCAGCACCGTGCACAACCAGACGGGCGTGCTGGTGATGGACGGGCGCCAGCGCTACCTGCTGCGCCGCCGCCCCTGACTTCACGCCCGGCGTCGCGCGCGCCACACTCGGCGCCACGGAGGACACCGATGGCCCGCATTCCCTACGCCGACACGGCGCATCCCGACCATGTCGAGGCGGCCGCCGCGATCCGCGCCTCGCGCAAGAAGGTCGGCCACCTGCACCGAATGCTGCTGCATGCACCGCCGATCGCGACCGGCTGGATCACCATGTTCGACGCGGTGCGCTGGAACTCCACGCTGTCCGGCCGGCTGCGTGAGATGGTGATCTGCCGCATCGCCGCGATCAACGGCGCGTCCTACGAATGGGCCGCGCATGCGCCAATCGCGCTCGCCGAGGGCATGAGCCAGGCGCAGCTCGACGCACTTCCGGCATGGGACGGCAGCACGCTGTTCGACGCGACCGAGCGCGCCGTCCTCGCCTATTGCGACGCCATGACCCGGCAGGTGCATGTGCCCGACGACGTCGCGCGCGCCGTGCGCGAGCTGTTCCCCGCGCGACAGCTGGTGGAACTGACGGTCACGATCGCGGGCTACAACTGCGTCTCGCGCGTGCTCGAAGCGCTCGAGATCAACGGCGCGGACGTGCTGCCGCCGGACGCATGAGGCCAGCGGCGCGATGCCGCGGCGTGCCGTTCGTCACGCGGGCTGGAGGCGCAGCCGTTGGCCTCGCTCGCGGCAACGCCGCCAGTCTTCTGTTCCTGCGTGCATCTTCACGCGATCAGATGAGATTCACCCGATCGGGATCCGCCCTACTCGGCCGAACGCAGCCCCGCAGCCGCGATCAGGGCGCGGAACTTCTCGCTCTCGTTGCGCGTGAAGGCGGCGAAGTCGGCGCGGTTGCGGTACAGGATCGGCTGCGCCACGCGCGTCATGCCGGCCACCACGTCGGGGTGGTTGATGGCGCGCTGGCAGGCGGCTTCGAGCCGCGCCATCAGCGGCTCCGGCGTGCCCGCCGGCGCATAAAGGCCCGACCAGATCGTGTAGACCAGGTCGTAGCCGGCTTCGCGCATGGTCGGCACGTCGGGGAAGTCGGGATTGCGCCGTTCGGTCAGGAAGGCGATCGGGTGCAGGTCGTATTGCCGGATCAGCAGCGTCTGGTCGGTGAACAGCTGCACCTGGCCCTGCTGGAAGGCCAGCATCACCTCGCCCGATCCGCGATAGGGGATATGGTTCATCTCGAAATTCGCGAGCCGCATGAGCGCGACATTCGAGATGTGCGGGATCGACCCCGCGCCGGTTGACGCGAAGGGGAAACCCTGGCCTTGCGCACGCCCGCGCGCCACCACGTCGGCCACCGTGCGCAGCCCGGAATTCTTCGGCGTCATCATCACCACGGGGCTGTCCGCCACCTGGCAGATGGCCGCCAGGTTCTCCAGCGTGTAGCCCAGCCCGCGCCGGAAATGCGGCTGGATGGCGACGGGCCCGACCGGGGAGAACAGGATGGTCTGCCCATCGGGTCGTGCGCGCGCCGCCTCGGCCGTGCCGATGGTGCCGCCGGCGCCCGCGACATTGCGCACCACCACGGGCTGGCCGAGGGCGGCCGCCATCTCGTTCTGCATCATGCGGGCGACGATGTCGGTCGGGCCACCGGCGGCGAAGTTCACGATCATCTGCACCTGCGCGGTCGCAGGCGCGGCGATGGCCGTCAGCACCGCGGCGAGCGCGGCGGCAATGCGTGTCATGCGCGTCCTCCCGCCCGCTGTTGTGTCGCGCGGGCTGGGGGAACCCTAGGCCGTGGCGGCGGCCGGGCGAAAGCCTATCAGGCGATGCGCGCGGCCGGGGCGGCGAGCACGCCGGCCATCATCGCCAGCGCGGCCAGGCCGCGCAGGTGGTCCGCATCGGCCAGCGGCACGCGCAGCAGCGTGCCGCCATGGCCGCGCAGGTGCAGTTCGGCACCCTTCGGTGATTCCAGCAGCGCGACGGAGCTCAGGTCTTCGGTGGAACGGGGGAGGGGCGCCAGGGCGGTCATTTTTCAGCCTCTGCGACAGGAACACCGCGGTTTGCGGCGAGTCGATACAAAGCGCGGAACTCCTTGCCGCGCAGTTAACGTCGCACCTTGTCGCGACGAATTTTGCACCGCAGCATGGCTTCCCGACGAATGGAGCCCGCCCATGCCCCGGATCGACGCCGATCGCTTCCTGCGCGACCTCAACGAATTGCGGCAGATCGGCGCCTACCGGACCGGCGTGCACCGGCCGACCTATTCGCCCCAGGACATGGAAAGCCGCCGCTGGCTGATGGAACGCCTGGCCGAATGCGGGCTGGAGGCCAGCATCGACGGCATCGGCAACGTGTATGGCCGGCACAAGGGGCCGGGGCCGCATGTGCTGGTGGGCAGCCATATCGAAAGCCAGAACCAGGCGGGATGGCTGGATGGCGCGCTCGGGGTCATGGCGGGCGTAGCACTCGCGCGCGCGGGGTTGCCCGTGGATGTCGCGGCCTTCGCCGATGAGGAAGGGCACTTCGAAGGCGGCTTCCTCGGCAGCCGGTCGATGATCGGCGAACTGGCCGAGGACGAGATCGACCGGTCGAAGTCGCGCAACGACGGCCAGCCGCTGCGCGAGGCGCTGGCCGCAGCGGGGCT
Organism: Roseomonas fluvialis; assembly: GCF_022846615.1. NCBI lineage: Bacteria > Pseudomonadati > Pseudomonadota > Alphaproteobacteria > Acetobacterales > Roseomonadaceae > Roseomonas > Roseomonas fluvialis. The sequence goes on along the minus strand of NZ_AP025637.1, from coordinate 2,957,631 downwards.
CGCCGGCAAGCCGCGCATGCAGCTCGAACCCGGCCGCCACAAGGGTTTCTTCGAGATGCACATCGAACAGGGTACGCAGCTGGAAAGTGCGGGCCTGCGCGTGGGCGTGGTGACCGGCATCGTCGCCATCTGGCAGTGGCTGATCCGCTTCGAGGGCATGCAGGACCACGCCGGCGGCACCACCATGGCCGAACGGCGCGATGCCGGGCTGTCGGCGGTCCGGTTGCTGGCGGCGATCGACGCGGAATTTCCACGCGTGTGCGGCGCGCGGTCCACCTGGACGACCGGGCGGATCTCGCTCGAACCCGGTGCGCCGTCGATCATTCCCGGCAGCGCGGAGGTGCTGTTCCAGTTCCGCGACGTGAGCGTGCCCGTGCTGGAACGCATGGAAGCCACGCTGCGCGCGCTGGTGGCCGAGAGCAACCGGCGCGAGAAATGTCCGGCGACGCTGATCCAGAAGTCGCGCGCAACGCCCGCCATCTGCGACCCGGCGATGATGGAAGCGCTCGATGCCGCGGCGCAGGCGGAAGCGCCCGGCGCCTGGACGCGCATGCCCTCTGGCGCGGGGCACGACGCGCAATACATCGCGAAGCGCATGCCGGTCGCGATGCTGTTCACACCCTCGATCGGCGGCATCAGCCACCACTGGGCGGAGGACACCAAGGAGGAAGACCTCGCGCTGTGCTGCCAGGTGCTGGCCGATGCGGCGGAGCGCTACCTCAAGGTGTGAGGGTCAGCCGCTGCGCAGCCTGGTCGCGTTGAGCAGCGGCAGGTCCTGGTTGCCGAAGCGTTCCAGCGCCGCGCTGGACACGGCCCGCCGCGGCGCGAGCGGGAAGGAATAAAGCCGCTCGCCGCCCAGCAGGAAGGCACGCCCGCCACGCGTGAACAGCCCGGCAATGGCCGTGTCGGCGGTGTCGAGGCCGCCGGTATAGGCGCCGAAGGCCGGCAGTAGCACGCGCCGCCCATCGCTGACGAAGCAGGGGCGCGAGACGCCGCCGGCGCGTGTCGGCGCGGTGGCGCGCGGGTGCAGGTGGCCGGCGATCTCGCCCACCGCGCGCGGCTGCGGGATGTGGCGGAACGTGAGGGGGCCATCGCGCCATTCCTCGACCGCCGCGCCGGGCAGGCCGACTGGCGGCGCGGGGTCGTGGTTGCCGGCGACCCAGGTCACCTCGATGCCGTCCAGGGCGCGGATCAGGGCGGTGCGATCGGCCTCGGCCAGCCGTATGCAGCCCTGCCCGTCATGGAAGGAATCGCCCAGGAAGACCAAGCGCTGCGGGCCGTAGCGGCGCAGCACCGGCAGCAGGCGGGCGATGGTCTCCCGCGTGTCGTAGGGCGGCACCAATTGCCCACGCGCTGCGAAGGCGCTGCCCTTTTCCAGATGCAGGTCGGCCACGCAGACCAGCCGGCGCGCGGGCCAGTGCAGCACGCCGGCGGGGTCGAGCATCAGCCTCTCGCCGGCGATGTGGATGGGGGCGGCGGCCATCAGCCGGTCACCATCTTCGGTGCCGAGCGGCGCCATTTCGACCGGCGCCTGTCGCGCGCGACGGAGGTGCCGCGCACGGGCATGGGGTCGGTGACCTCGGCGAGGGTCTCCGCGAAGTGTTCGGCGCCATCGGTCGCGTCGGCCACCAGCGCGGCGGCCTCGGCCAGCAGCGCGTCCTCGGCGCCGCCGGCGACCCATTCGCGGCCTTCCTCGATCAGCGCCGGCACCGCGAGCGGCGAGACCTGGTCCAGCACGCGATGGCGGATGCGGCCCTTCACGCGCGCGAGCAGGCCGGCGATGCGCGCCACGTCGGTCAGGCCCTGCGCGGCCTCGGCGCGGGTCGCGCGCAGCAGGATGTGGTCGGGCTGGTGGCGGCGCAGCACGTCGTAGATCAGGTCGGAATTCATCGTCATCTGACGGCCCGATTTCTCCGCGCCGGGGTGGTTCTTCTCGAGCAGGCCGGCGATCGTCGCGATGTTGCGGAAGGTCCGCCGCAGCATCGAGGATTCCGCCAGCCATTCCTCCATCTCGTCGCCCAGAATGTCCTCGGCGAACAGCGATTCGACATCGTGCGGCTCGAAGGCGGACCAGATGGCCAGCACATAGTCGGTGCCGACATAGCCGAGCGGCCCGAGGCCCATGCGTTCCATGCGCTTGGTCACCAGCATGCCCAGCGTCTGGTGCGCGAGCCGCCCTTCAAACGTATACGCCACCAGGAACCACTTGCCGCCGCGCGGGAAGGTTTCCACCAGCAGCCCGTCGCGCGGCGGCAATTCGGATTTCAGGCGTTGCAGCCGTAGCCATTCCTTCACCGTTTCGGGCAGATGCCGCCAGCGCCGCGGGTCGGACAGGATCGAGCGCACGCGCGCCGCGAGATGCGTGGTGAGCGGCATGCGCGCCCCGGCGTACACCGGCACGCGCGGTTCGCCATCCCCGCCGCGCGTCACGATCACCGCGGCGGGTTCGATGCGTTCGTATTTCAGCACCTGTCCACCGAACAGGAAGCAGTCGCCGGGCTCCAGGGTGGAGACAAACCATTCCTCCACCTCGCCCACCACGCCGCCGCCGCGCAGGCGGACCTTGAGCAGCGGCGTTTCCACAATCGTGCCAAGGTTCATCCGCAACTGCCGCGCCACCGCGGTGCCGCGGACATGCACCATCCCCTCGGCATCGCGGAACAGCTTGCGGAAGCGGTCATAGGCCTGCAGGGCGTAGCCGCCATCCTCGACGAAGCGCACCACGTCGTCGAAGTCGCGCCGCGTCAGCGCGGCATAGGCGCCGGCGCGCGTCACCTCGGCGTACAGCGCATCCGGGTGGAAGGGCGCGGAGCACGCCATGGCGAGCACATGCTGCGCCAGCACATCCAGCCCGCCGGGGCGCGGCGCTTCGCCATCCAACTCATGCGCGGCCACGGCCTCGGTCGCGGCGACGCATTCCACCACCTCGAAGCGATTGGCCGGCACCAGCACGGCGCGGGAGGGTTCGTCCATGCGGTGATTGGCGCGCCCCACCCGCTGCAACAGGCGGCTCACACCCTTGGGCGCGCCGACCTGGATCACCTGGTCCACATCGCCCCAGTCGATGCCGAGATCGAGGGACGCCGTCGCCACCACCGCGCGCAGGCGGCCTTCGGCCATGGCGGCTTCCACCTTGCGGCGCAGCCCGATCTCCAGGCTGCCGTGGTGCATGCCGATCGGCAGGGCTTCTTCGTTCAACCGCCAAAGCGCGGCGAAGACCAGTTCCGCCTGGGCGCGGGTGTTGACGAAGACGATGGTCAGTTTCGCGTCGGCCACGCGACGGTAGATCTCGGGCGCGGAAGCGAGGCCCATATGCCCGCCCCAGGGCAGGCGCCCTTCCGGCAGTTGCAGGTCGAAGACCGGGGCGGCGCCGCCCTTGGTTTCCACCAGCCGCACGTCGTCGGCCTGCGCGCTCGGCGACAGCCAGGCACGCAGCGCCTGCGGATGCGCGACGGTCGCCGACAGCCCGACACGCCGTGCGCGCGGCGCCAGCGTGGCCAGCCGCGACATGCACAGTGCCAGCTGGTCGCCGCGCTTGGTCCCGGCCAGCGCATGCGCCTCGTCCACGATGATCGCACCCAGCCCGCCGAAGAAGGCCGGCGCATCGGGCAGGGAGAGCAGCAACGTCAGGCTCTCCGGCGTGGTCAGAAGCATCTGCGGGGGGGTTTCGCGCTGGCGGGCGCGTCGGTTGGCGGGGGTGTCGCCGGTGCGGGTCTCGATGCGGATGGGCAGGGCCATGTCGGCCACGGGCGCGGTCAGGTTGCGCGCGATGTCGACTGCCAGTGCCTTGAGCGGCGAGACATACAGCGTGTGCAGCCCTTCGCGTGGTTGGCGCGCCAGGTCGACCAGGGAGGGCAGGAACCCGGCCAGCGTCTTGCCGCCGCCCGTCGGCGCCAGCAACAGCACGTGCTCCCCGCGCGTTGCAGCCTCCAGCAGCGCGAGCTGGTGCGGCCGCGGCGTCCAGCCGCGGGCGGCGAACCAGCCGCCGAAAGGTTCTGGCAATGTTCTCATTCGCGCGCCAATATGGCGGCGGTTCATCGCCCCGGGAAGCCACCCATATGCAACCCGTGAACGCCCCCCATCCCGAGACCTGGCTGAAGGTCACCCCCTCCGGCCTGTGGTGCGAGCCCGGCGGCTTCTTCATCGACCCGACCCGCGCCGTGGACCGCGCCATCATCAGCCACGGCCATTCCGACCATGCACGCCCGGGCCACGCGCATGTGCTGGCCACGCGCGAGACGCTCGCCATCATGACGCAGCGCATGGGCGAGGGCAGGGCGGGTGTCAGCCAACAGGCGCTCGGCTTCGGCGAAGCGATCGGCATGAACGGGGTGCGCGTCTGGCTGCGCCCGGCCGGGCATGTGCTGGGCTCCGCGCAGGTCTGCATGGAATGGCGGGGCAGCCGCGCCGTGGTCTCAGGCGACTATAAGCGCCGCCCCGATCCGACCGCGGCGGCCTTCGAACCCGAACCCTGCGACGTCTTCGTCACCGAAGCCACCTTCGCCCTGCCGGTCTTCCGCCACCCGCCCGCCGCGGCCGAGATCGCGCGCCTGCTGCGATCCGTCGCGCTGTTCCCGGAGCGCACGCATGTAGTGGGCTGTTACTCGCTCGGGAAATGCCAGCGGCTGATCGCGCTGTTGCGCCTGGCCGGCTGGGACGCGCCGATCCATCTGCATGGCGCGCATGTCGCGCTGTGCCGTGTGTACGAGGCGCTCGGCGTGCCGCTGGGCGAATTGCGCGCGGCGACGGTCGCGAAGAAGGACGAGCTGAAGGGCGCGATCGTGCTGGCGCCGCCCTCGGCCATCGCGGATCGCTGGGCGCGGCGGCTGGCGGAGCCCGTCGTGTGCAACGCCTCCGGCTGGATGCGCGTGCGCCAGCGCGCCAAGCAGGGCGGCATCGAATTGCCGCTGGTCATCTCCGACCACGCCGACTGGGATGAACTGCTCGCCACCGCCGACGACGTGCAGGCGCCGGAGATCTGGGTCACGCATGGGCGCGAGGACGCGCTGATCCATGCCCTCGGCCAGCGCGGCATCCGCGGCCGCGCCCTGCACCTGGTCGGCCGCGGCGAGGAAGACGAGGGCGAACCGCCCGCCGAGGCCGCCGCGCCATGAGCCTGCCCGCCTTCGCCGAACTGCTCGAACGCCTGGTCTTCACGCCGGGGCGCAATGCGAAACTGGCGCTGCTGGCGCAGTGGTTCGCGACGCAACCCGACCCCGAGCGCGGCATCGGCCTGGCCGCGCTGACGGACGAACTGGTGTTCTCCGCCGCCAAGCCCGGCGTGATCCGTGAGCTCGGCGCATCGCGCATCGACCCGGAACTCTGGCGCATGTCCTACGACTATGTCGGGGACCTAGCCGAGACGCTGGCCCTGGTCTGGCAGCCGCGCGCGGGCGTGAACGCACCGCCCCCGGCGCTGTCGGACATCGTCCAGGCGCTGCAGGACACGCCCAAGGCCGAGGTGCCGGCGCTGATCGCCGGCTGGCTCGACACACTCGACGCCGGCGGGCGGCTCGCGCTGATCAAGCTGGTCACCGGCGGGTTGCGCGTGGGCGTCTCCGCACGCCTTGCGCGCGTGGCGCTGGCCGAATGGTCCGGCCAGCGCGTCGAGGATATCGAGGAAGTCTGGCACGGTGTCGCCTGGCCCTACGCGCCCCTGTTCCGCTGGCTGGAAGGCCAGGCCGAGCGCCCCGACCCGCGCGACCAGCCGATCTTCCGCCCGCTGATGCTCGCGCACCCGCTGGAGGCACCCGACCTCGCGGCCTTGCACGCGCCGGACTGGCGTGCCGAATGGAAATGGGATGGCATCCGCGTGCAGCTCACCGCCGGTCCCGGCGGGCGGCGCATCTGGTCGCGCGGCGGGGAGGATATCTCCGGCGCTTTCCCCGAAATCTGCGCCGCGATGGATTTCCACGCCGTGCTCGACGGCGAATTGCTGGTGGTGCGGGAGAACGAGGTCGCCCCCTTCGCCGACCTCCAGCAGCGCCTCAACCGCAAGGCGCCGACGGCCAAGATGCAGCGCGACTTCCCCGCCGCCGTGCGCCTGTACGACCTGCTGTTTGACGCCGGCGAGGACCTGCGCCCGCTGCCCTTCGACACCCGCCGCGCACGGCTGGAATCCTGGCACGCGCGCATCTCGCCGCCGCGCATGGACCTCTCGGCGCTGGTGCCCTTCGACAGCCTCGACACGCTGGGCCGCATCCGCGACGGCGCCCGCGCGGCATCGATCGAGGGGCTGATGCTCAAGCGCGCCGACGCGCCCTATGTGGCGGGCCGCACCAAGGGCCTGTGGTGGAAGTGGAAGCGCGACCCGCTCACCGTCGATGCCGTGCTGATGTACGCCCAGCGCGGCCACGGCAAGCGGTCGTCCTTCTATTCCGACTACACCTTCGGCGTCTGGCGCGCGGATGGCGAATTGGTGCCGATCGGCAAGGCGTATTCCGGCTACACGGATGACGAACTCGCCTGGCTCGACAAGTGGATCAGGAACAACACCACCAACCGCTTCGGCCCGGTGCGGGAGGTCGAGCGCGGCATCGTCTTCGAAGTCGCTTTTGACGCCGCGCAGCGCAGCACGCGCCACAAATCCGGTGTGGCCCTTCGCTTCCCGCGCATCGCCCGCATCCGCCGCGACAAGCCGCCCGAGGAAGCCGACCGCCTGGAAACCGTGGAGGCGCTGATCGACACCACGCTTGCGGAACGCGACCGCGCCGGGTGAACCTCGGCGGGCCATCGCCAACCCGGGAGCCCCACCATGATCCGCCTGCCGACCCTTGCCGCCCTCGCGCTGATGCTGCCGCTCGCCGCTGCCGCGCAGGATCGCGTCGTCGCCACCCGCAACGCGCCCGAGGCCATCGGCCCCTATAGCCAGGCCATCCGCGTGGGCAACACGCTGTACCTCGCCGGCCAGATCGCGCTCGACCCGCGCACCAACCAGATGATCGCCGACCGCAGCATCGAGGCCGAGACGCGCCAGGTGCTCGACAATTTGCGCGCCGTGGTCGAGGCCGCCGGCTTCACCATGGCCGACATCGTCTCGACCACGGTGTTCATGGCGGACCTCAATGAGTTCGGGCGGATGAACGCGGTCTACGCGACCTACTTCCCGACCAACCCGCCGGCGCGCGCGACCGTGCAGGCCGCGCGCCTGCCGCGCGACGTGAAGATCGAGATCGCCGCCATCGCGGCGCGCTGAGCCTCCTGCCGCGCTCCGCGCCGTCCGTGCGGAGCGAGCCTCGGCGACCCGGCGCGGCGACGCGCCGGCGCCACAGGCCGGGCCGCCGCGGACAGGCCATGCGGATGGCGGAAGGTGCCGCGGCTGTCGCAAGCCGCGCCTGTCTTTCCCGTCCCGCGTCGTGCAAACTCGGCTGGCCCTCGTGCCGGAGGACTTCGATGCGTTGCATCCGCCTCGCTGCCCTGCTCGCCATCGCCGCGCTGCCTGCCGCGGCGCAGACGCTCACCATCGGGCTCGCCACGCCGCCCACCGCGCTCGACCCGCACTATCACGCGCACGCGCAATCCAGCGCCACCGCCGCCCATGTCTTCGAGACCCTGCACGCGCCGAACGCCGCGATGCAGCTCGAACCCGAACTCGCCACCGCCGCCGAGACCACCGACGGCATCACCTGGACCGTGCGGCTGCGCGAGGGCGTGCGCTGGCACGACGGCACGCCCTTCACGGCGGACGACGTCGCCTTCTCCCTGCACCGCGCCGGCAATGTGCCCAACAGCCCGGGCAGCTTCGGCACCTATACGCGGGAGGTGCGGCAGGTCGAGATCATCGGGCCGCACGAACTGCGCATCACCACCGCCGCGCCGGCGCCGCTGCTGATGGCGAACCTGTCAAATATCTTCATCGTCTCGCGCCGCCACGGTGAGGGTGCGAGCACCGACGACTACAATTCGGGCCGCGCCATGGTCGGCACCGGCCCCTACCGCTTCGCCCGCTGGTCCGCTGGAACCGAGGCGCACTACACCCGCAACGACACGTATTGGCGCGGGCGCGAACCCTGGGAGCGCGTCGCCTTCCGCGTCATCCCGAACAATTCCGCGCGCACCGCGGCGCTGCTGGCCGGCGATGTGGACGTGATCGCCGACATCCCCTCGGCTGATGTCGCGCGGGTGCGCGGCGACCGGCGCCTGCAGGTCTTCACCATCGCTTCGAACCGCCTGGTCTTCCTCGGCTTCGACCGAACGGACGAGGCCCTCGCCACCGGCCACATCCGCGCCAATGACGGCGCCCCGGCGCTCACGCGCAACCCGCTCGGCGACGTGCGCGTGCGCCGCGCGCTGTCCCTGGCGATCGACCGCCGCGCCCTGGTGGATCGTATCAACGAGGGCCAGGCCATCGCCACCGGCCAGTTCCTGCCCGAGGGCTTCTTCGGCCACTTCGCCGATATCCCGGTCGAGCGCACCGACCCCGATGCCGCCCGCCGCCTGCTGGCCGAAGCCGGCTATCCGAACGGCTTCCGCCTGACCATCACCACCTCCAACGACCGCATCGTGAATTCGGCGCGCATGATCCAGGCCGTGGCGCAGATGTGGACGCGCATCGGCGTCGCGACCGCGGTCGAGACCATGCCGCACGCGGTCTTCACGCCGCGGCGCAATCGCTACGAATTGCCGGTCTTCCTCTCCTCCTGGGGCAACCAGACCGGCGAGGCGCTGTACACCCTCGTGCCGCAGCTCGGCACGCGCGGGCAGGGCGGCTTGGGCAATGCGAACCGCATCCGCTATTCGAACCCGGCGCTCGACCGCCTGCTGGTCGCCGCCGGTGCCGAGGTCGCGGCCCCGCGGCGCCTGGCGCTGATCCGCGAGGCGACCGACCTCGCGCTGGCCGAGGCGGTGATGCTGCCGTTGCTGCTGCAGGTGAACAACTGGGGCGCGCGTCAGGGCATCACCATGACGCCGCGCATCGACCAGTACACCCTGGCCATGAGCATCCGCCCCGCCGATTGACCGCCCCGGATGCGCGTGGTGGCGTGCGGCCACTGCCAATCAGGGAAACGCCATCATGCCTCTCGCACCCAACCTCGCCCGACGTCGCCTTGAAGCCGGCGAACTCGCCCTCGGCTTCGGCGTGCATCATCTGCGCACGCCCGCGGTCGGCATGATCGCCGCCGGCTGCGGCTTCGACTGGCTGTTCGTCGACATGGAGCACGGCGCGATGAGCGTCGACGACGCCACGCGCATGTGCATGGCCGCGCTGTCGCAGGGCGTGACCCCCATCGTGCGCGTGTGCAAGGACGCGATCTTCGAGGGTACGCGCTGCCTCGACAACGGGGCCATGGGCATCGTGGTGCCTCATGTCGACACGGCGGACGAGGCCGCGACGGTCGTGCAGGCCTTCCGCTACCCGCCGACCGGCAGCCGGTCCTGGGGCGGCCCGCCGGCGCAATACGGCTTCATGGTCAGCGACACCGCCGCCGCGCAGCGCGAACTCAACGCCGAGATCCTGGTCTGCGTGATGATCGAGACGCCCGAGGCCGTGGCCAACGCCGACGCCATCGCCGCCGTGCCCGGTGTCGACAGCCTGATGATCGGCACCTCGGACCTCACGGCGTCCATGGGCATCGCCGGTCAGATCGGCCATCCGGATGTGCGCGCCGCCTATGCGAAGGTGGCCGCGGCCTGCAAGGCCCATGGCAAGCACATGGGCATGGGCGGCGTTTACGACGAAGTCGTGGCGCGGGACTACATCGGCCTGGGTGCGCGCTTCCTGCTGAGCGGGTCGGACCATGCCTTCCTGATGGCGGCGGGCGGCGCGCGGCAGAAATTCCTGCGCGGGCTGCAGCCCTGACCGTCGCGGCGGCCGGTGCGCTGCGCCAGCGCATCGGCCGCCGCGTCCTGCGCGGGGCAGGGCGTCCGGTTGCACGATGTAACTGAGAAGGGTTCGCAAAATCATTTGCGACAGGTTCGCATTTGCAGTAGGAAGGCCCTGCCAGTCGAACAGGGTCACAGACATGCTGCGTCGCCACCTCCTCGCCCTTCCCGCCGCGCTCGGCGCCGCCACGCTGGCGCGCCCGGCCCTGGCGCAGGACCGCACCCTCGCGCTCTATTCCTCCCGCCATTACGACACCGACCGGGCGCTGTATGACGGCTTCACCGCCGAGACCGGGATGCGGATCCGCCTGATCGAAGGCGATGCCGACCAGCTGATCGCCCGCATCCAGTCCGAGGGTGCGAATACCCCGGCCGACGTGCTGATCACGGTGGATGGCGCGCGGCTCGCCCGCGCGGTCGCCGCGGGCATCATGGCGCCGACCACGAGCCAGGTGCTGCAGGGCCGCGTGCCCGCCAGTCTGCGCGACCCCGAGGGGCATTGGTACGGCGTCTCGCGCCGCGCCCGCGTCGTGATGTTCGACAAGCAGCGCGGCCGCCCCGCGGGGCTCGACCGCTACGAGGACCTGGCGAAGCCGGAGTTCCGCGGCCAGATCCTGGTGCGCGCCGCGGCGCACCCCTACAACACGTCGCTGATGGCGAGCATCATGGTGGCCGACGGCGAACAGGCGGCCGAGGCCTGGGCGCGCGGCGTCGCGGCCAACCTCGCGCGCCCGCCGCAGGGCGGCGACACGCCGCAGTTCCAGGCCGTGGCCGCGGGCGTGGGTGGTCTCGCGATCGCCAACACCTATTACCTGGCGCGCTTCGGTGCCTCGTCGAACCCGGCCGAGAAGGCGGTGTATGACCGCATCGGCGTGATCTTCCCGAACCAGGGAGCGGGCGACCGCGGCGCGCATGTGAACGTCTCGGGCGCGGGCGTCGTGCGGTCCTCCGCGAACAAGGAGATGGCGCTGAAGTTCATCGAATACCTGACAGGCCCGCGCGCGCAGGAACTGTTCGCCAACGGCAATTTCGAATACCCGGTGGTGGCCGATGTCGCGCCGCATCCGGCGCTGGCCGCGCTCGGCACCTTCCGGGCCGACGAGGTCAATGCGCAGCGCTACGGCGCGCTGGCCCCGCAGGCGCTGCAGATCATGCAGCGCGCCGGCTGGCGCTGAGCCCGCCATGGTGGTCTGCCACTGCAACCGGCTGACCGCGGCGCAGATCACCGCCGCGATCGCCGCCGGTGCCTCTCGCCCGGCTGAAGTCTATGCCGGCTGCGGCTGCGACGCCCAATGCGGCTGCTGCTGCCGGACCATCCTCGACCTGCTGCGCAGCGGGTCCGCGGCCTCCGCACGCGCCTGACCGCGCGCGGCTTGACAGCCCCGGGCCGTCTTCGCAGGTATGGCTTGCGGAGACGGGCGGTCACGTCCGCAGGACAGGAGACGTCCCCATGCTGCGCGACCCCAAGGTCATCGAACATCTGAACACCCAGCTCACCAACGAACTCACCGCCATCAACCAGTATTTCCTGCATGCGCGGATGCTGCGGCACTGGGGCGTGACCAAGCTCGGCCGCCACGAATACGAGGAATCGATCGAGGAGATGAAGCACGCCGATGCGCTGATCGAGCGCATCCTGTTCCTCGGCGGCCATCCCAACGTGCAGCGCCTCAACCCCGTGCTGGTCGGCGAGGGTGTGCGCGAGGTTCTGGAATGCGACCAGAAGCTCGAGGAGAAGGCGATCGCCGACCTGCGCGAGGCGATCGCGTACTGCGAGACGGTGCGCGACTTCGTCACCCGCGACCTGTTCCTGACCATCCTGCGCGACGAGGAAAAGCACGCCGACTTCGTCGACACGCAGTTCGACCTGATCGCGAAGATCGGGATCGAGCGCTACACGCTGCTCAATTCGGACGCGGCCCCCGACCAGGGCCACTGAGCGCGGCGGCGGCATCGGCGAAGCGCGCGGGGTCGGCGATCACCCGCGGCACCTTGTGCTGTCCGCCCAGCTTGCCCTGCGCGCGCATCCAGTCGGCCACGGCCCCCGGTCGCAGCAGGACCACCTCGGGCCGTGCCAGTTGCGCGCCGTCGCGATGCGCCGCGTAGTCGTCGTTCTGCACGCGCAGCGCGGCATCGAGCAGTGCGGCGAGCGACGCCGGATCGCAACTGCCCGCGGCCTCGATGCACCAGCGGTGCCGCCCGGCACTGCCGTCGAATTCCGGGCCCACCACGTATTCGACCACCGTGATGCCGGCCTCCGCGGCGGCATGCATCAGCGCGGCTTCGATCTCCTCGCCGTCCAGGTGCTCGCCAAAGGCGGACAGGGTCCATGACGTGCGGCCCGTCACCAGCAGGCGCGGCGGTGCGCGGTCGATGAAGCGCACCGTATCCCCCAGCACATAGCCGAACAGTCCGGCGCAGGATGACAGGACCACGGCGTAGTCCACGCCGGTCTCGATCGTCGCGGCCCAGTGGCGGGTCGGCGCAGGCGCGTCGAGTTCGCCGACCGGCACGAATTCGAAGAAGCAGCCGCGGTCGAGGTTCAGGCGCAGCCCCTCGCCATCCCCGCGGTCAGCGATGGCGACGAAGCCCTCGCTGGCCGGATAGACCTCGCGCGTAAGGCAGCCCGCCGGCAGGAAGGGTGCGAGGCGATCGCGATAGGGCGCCCAGGCGACGCCGCCATGAATGAGCAGTTCCAGCGAGGGTAGCGGCGCCACGCCATGCTTCGCGGCCAGTCGTTCCAGCAGCACCAGCAGCCAGGACGGTGTGCCCGACAGCGTGCGGATGTCGCCCACCGGCGCCTCGGCCGCCAGCGCCGCGAGCTTCGCGTCCCAGTCCGGCATCAGCGCGATGCGCGCGGGAGGCCAGGCCCAGCCCCGGAGAAACCATGGCACCTCGACCGCCGCGATGCCCGAGAGATCGCCGGCCCGCACGCCAGGTGCGACCTGCGTGAGGTCGGTCGAACCGCCCAGGATGAACGACAGCCCGCCGAACGGCCGCGCCTGCGGGTGCTGCGCGAGATGCCAGGCCAGCACGTCGAGCGCGGCGCCGCGATTGGCGCGCACCATCCCGGCCGTGACCGGGATGTGCTTGGTGCGCCCCGATGTCGTGCCCGAGGACAGCGCGAGGTAGGGCGTACGCCCGGGCCACAGCACGTTCTCCAGCACCGGCAGGGTGGGTGCGAGATAGGCATCGTGCAGTGCCTCGTAGCGGCGCAGCGGGACGGCACGCTGGAAGTCGGCCACGGAGCGGATCGCCCCGAAGCCGTGGTCGCGCCCGAAGCGCGTGCCGGCGGCGCGCTGCACCAGGCGCAGCAGCAGCGCCTGCTGCGTGGCGGCGGGGTCCATGGCGAGCAGGCGCGCATGGCGCCGCGCGGCGAAGGCGCGCAGCAGGGGCGTGGCGTCGAAGGGCGCGCTCATTGGCGCGGCCGATTCAGACCTTCGCGCCCTGCGGCGCTGCGGTCATCGGGCGCGGTCATCGGCGCGGCCGATTCAGACCTTCGCGCCCTGCGGCGCTGCGGTCATCGGGCGCGGTCATCGGCGCGGCCGATTCAGACCTTCGCGCCTTGCGGCGCTGCGGTCATCGGGCGCGGTCATCGCGGCGCCAGGCGTGTCGCGCGCGGGAACTCCACCGCCACCGTCTCCGGCCGCAGCGGCACGCGGATGCTGCGCCGTTCCAGCCACATCGGCACCTGGTCCGCGAAGGCCGCCGAACCGAGCCACCCATCCTGCCCGCCCCACAGCGTGAACCAATTGGCGTCCGGGTCGGACATGTCGCTCACGTGCCGCGCCATGGAGCCGAAGGCGGTGTTGTGGCGCGCGGTGACCAGGCCGTGGCTGGTCTTCATCGGTGTCTCGCGCGAACCACCCACGGCGTAGTCGCCGTAGCGGAAGAAGGCCTCGCCGAGCACCGGCAGGTTCACCAGGGCATGCGCGTGCGGCAGGCGGTGCATCTCGCCCCAGGTGGACAGTCCCGCGAGATCCGTCGCCGCAACGCGCGAGGCTTCGCGCAGCACCGCCTCGCGCCGCGCCGGATCGAGCGCATCGAGGTCGCGCAGCAGGAACGCGGTGATGAAGTTCCACTGGCTTTCCGGCGCGCGACGATTGGTGGTGGCTTCGGCGCGGTCCTCGGCCGCGAGCAGCGGAACCAGGCGCGCGAGCAGCACCTCGAAGGCCACGGGCGCGCGGGACTCGGCGCGGTAGTCGCCATCCCAGCCGTGCAGGGCGGCGACCAGCGGCGCGGCCTCCGCGATGCCAGCCATCCGCGCCGCCAGCGCCGCCGCCAGCCGCCCCGCGCGCGGGGACCGCGTATCGGCCTGGATCGCCATGATGTCGGCCGGCGTGTGGCGCGGGCGCGATGCCAATAACTCGCGCAGGCGCTCGACGCGATCGCTGTCGGAGAAGAAGAAGCCCAGCACCGGCGGCGCGCGGCCGCCCAGCGGCTCGGGGCGGTTGTTCGCACTCGCCAGCACGCCGTCGCGCGGGTTCACCACATGGGGCAGGTCGGGGGTGCGCAGCAGGCGGCCCCATGGCGCGGTCGCGGCCGGGTCGCGCGCATCCAGCACGGGGTCGGCCGGGATCGCGCGGCGGTCCGGGATGGTGGTCGCGTAGAACTGTCCGATCCGCCCGTCGCGCCCCGCCCAGATCATGTTCTGTGCCGAGACGCCGAAGCGGTCGAAGGCCGCGCGGAATTCCTCGCCGTTGCGCGCGCGCGCCGCGCCGAGCAGCGCGGTGATCTCGTCGGTCGGCTCATGGCCGATCCAGCGCAGCGCGATCACGTCGCCGGGGCGGCGCGGCAGAACCGCGGCATCGGTCACGACGGGGCCATGCGGCGTGAGGCGCACCTGCCGTTCCGCGCTGAACCACAGGCGCTGGCGGATGCGCACGGTGTGGCTGCGGAATTCCTCGGCCGGCAGGCCCGACACATCGAACAGGTCCGACGACGCCGCGCGCATGTTGGTGCCGCCCCAGGCGACATCCGCGTTGCGCCCGATCGCCAGGAAGGGCAGCCCCGGCACCATCAGCCCGACCGCGTGGAACGACGGCGACCGCATGCCCGCCGCCAGCCAGACATTCGGCTGGATCAACCCCAGATGCGGGTCGGATCCGATCAGCGCGCCGCCGGTCGCGGACCGCCGTGCGGCCACCGCGACGGTGTTAGACCCCACGCGCCCCGTGCCGGCCAGGATGTCGCGGATCACGGCAAGCCGCCGTCCTTCGGGCAGCGCCGCTTCCGGTGCGGAGGACCCGGCCGCGACGGTGCGCTGCCACAGCCTGTCGAAGCCGGGCGTACCGCGCGAGGGCAGCAGCGCGAGGTATCCCAGCCAGTTCACGTCGGTGCCCGCCAGCCGCCCGATCGCGATCAGGTCGTCCTCGGTGAAAGGTTCGCGCGACAGGCCGAGAAGCCCGAATTCGGGCGGCGCGCGCCCGTTCATCACCGCGTGGTTCAGCCCGGCCGTGAAGGATCCCATCAGCGCGCGCGTCTCCTCCGGCCAGGCGGCGCGCACCGCCGGCGCGGCGCGGCCGAAATCGAGAATGCGCAGCGCGTGGTCGATGTCGGTCGCAAAGGGGCCAGCGGCTTCCGAGAGCCGGCCGCGCGCAACCAGCCGCAGCAGCGCCACCTGCGCCCCGCGCAGATGCCCATGCACCAGGCCCAGCGCATAGAACAGGTCGCGGTCGGTCTCGGCGTCCACCCACGGGACCATGTGGTCGTTCCAGCGGATGGTGACGGGGCGTTCGACCGTGGCGCCGGTGGTCGGCAGGGCGGCGATGCGCGCATCGGTACTGACGGCGCGCGGCGACAGCGCGGCGCAGGCGGACAGCAGCAGCCCGGCTGCGAGCAGCGCGGCCATCCTGGTCGGCCCGCGGGGGCGGGAGGGGAACATCGTCCGGGTCATCGCGCCCATGCTTGGGGGCGCGCCGCGGGGCCGGCAAGGCCCTCAGTCTGTGGCGAAACGTATCGTCGCGCCGCAGTCATGGGCGCGGCGCGCGGATCAGTCGCTGCGCCGCATCGCGCGCGTGAGCGCGGCCACCGGCAGCAGCCCCGCCAGCACGATCAGCAGCGCGGCGGTCGAGGCCTCCGCCAGGCGTTCGTCCGACGCAAGGTTGTAGATGCGCACCGCCAGCGTATCGAGGTCGAAGGGCCGCACGATCAGCGTCGCCGGCAATTCCTTCATGGTGTCGACGAAGACCAGCACGGCGGCGGTCAGCAGCGCCCCGCGCGCCAGCGGCAATTCGACCTCCCGCACCGCCTGGCCCGGCGTGCGCCCAAGCACCCGCGCGGCCGCGAAGAAGGACGGCTTCAGCCGCGCCAGCCCCGATTCCACCGCCGAGAGCGCCACCGCGAGGAACCGCACGAGATACGCGAAGACCAGCGCCGCCATGGTGCCCGACAGCAGCAGCCCGGTGGAGACGCCGAAGCGCTCGCGCATCCAGGCATCCAGCGCATTGTCGAAGATGCCGAAGGGTACCAGCGTGCCGACCGCGATCACCGATCCCGGCAGCGCATAGCCCAGCGCCGCGACCCGGTTCGCCAGCGAGCGCGCCGGGGAGGGATGCATGCGCACCGCCCAGGCCATCATGGCCGCGATCAGCACCGCGAGCGCCGCCGTGATGCCCGACAGCATCAGGGAATTCACCGCGAAGGGCAGGAAACGCCGCGGGTCGAGCGGGTCCCCGCTGGTCAGCGCCAGCCAGGCCAGCGCGCTGGCGGGAATGGCGAAGCCCAGCACCACCGGCATCGCGCAGGCGGCGATCGCGCCCGCCTGCTTCCAGCCGCGCAGCACCACCGGGCGCAGCGGCGGGTGGCGCGTTGTGGTGGGGTGGAAGCGCCGCCCCCCGCGCGAGATTCGCTCCAGCGCCAGCAGCAGGAACACACAGCCCAGCAGTCCGACCGCGAGCTGCGCCGCCGCACCGCGGTCATCCATGCCGAACCAGGCCTCGTAGATGCCGGTGGTGAAGGTGCGCACGCCGAAATGCTGCACCGTGCCGAAATCCGCCAGTACCTCCATCAGCACCAGCGCGATGCCGGCCGCCAGCGCGGGCCGCGCCAGCGGCAGCGCCACATGCAGGAAGGTTCGCGGCAGCCCGTGCCCGAGCGTGCGGGAGGCTTCCAGCAGGCAGACGCTCTGCTGCAGGAAGGCGCTGCGGCACATCAGGTAGACGTAGGGGTACAGTACCATCGCCAGCATCAGCGCCGCACCCGGCAGGGACCGGATCTCGGGCGCCCAGTATTGGCCGAAGCGCAGCCCGGTCAGGTCGCGGAAGCCCTGCTGCAGCGGCCCGGCCACGTCGAACAGCCAAGTGTAGACATATCCGTTGAGGTAGGCCGGCATCGCCAGCGGCAGCAGCAGCGCGACTTCCAGCAGGCGCCGGCCACGGAATTCGCAGGTCGAGACGATCCAGGCCGAGATCGCCCCCGCCGAGCCCGCCATCAGCGCCACCAGCAGCGCCAGCAGGGCGGAATTGCGCAGCATCTCGGGCAGGGTGGTGGTTGCGATATGGACGACGCTGGCCCCAGGCACCGTCATCGCGGAGAGCAGCACGGCAACGAGCGGCGCCGTGATGGCGGCCGCGACCAGCACCGAAGCCCAGGCCCAGGCCGGGGCGCGACGGCGACGGGGGGTGGGACCAGCGGGCGGGGCGGCGTCCAGGGTGATGTTGCGAGCCATTCTCAGCCGTGGATAGCACGCCCCGACGCCGGGCGGCAGGGCGGCTCAGCGCGCTGGCGCAGGCGGGACGGTGACGCCTCCGTGGAAGCCCTGGATGGTCCAGTCGTAGGCCTGCACGCCGATCCGGATCGAACCGAGCCGCGCCGCGCCCATGTCGAGAATGATCGTCATGGTCGCCGTCCACATGGACAGCAGCAGGAAGGACAGCACCCGCAACGGCTTCTGGCGCAGCCCCAGCTGGAAGCCGAGCGCGGCCATCGAGACCATCGTCATGCCGATCAGCAGCCAGAACAATTGCGGCGGGAACAGCGTCGCGAAGGCGAAGCGCTCGGCCGTCGCGAGGTCGAAGGTCGTATTCAGCGCATTCATCAGCGAGGAGGTCACCGGGTCCGGCCGTTCGCGCACGATGGCCGCGAGGTGGCCCCAGATGACCGACTGCAGCGCATTGGTCCGCCGCGTCGCGGTCTCGACCTCGGGCGCGAAACGGCCTGCCGCCACGAAGTCCCGGCGGACGTGCGTATATTCCTCGAGCAGGCGCGCGATCTCCGCGCCGCGCGGGTGACCGATCGCCTGGGCCTGCAGCCAGGCGGTGCCGATCGCGTTGGCTTCCGCCAGCGTGCCCTCGCGCCGCTCCTGGAAGCGGGCGCTCGAGAACGACAGGGTCAGGGCGAGAACGAAGGCGAGCAGCCCGAGCATGCCGCCCACCACGACGCTCACGCCTTCGCCGGGGTTCTCCTGGTGCGCCGCGCGGCGATGACCGAAGACGTAGCCGATCTCCTTGGCCGCGGCCTGGATTAAGAACAGCGCCGCCGCGAAGGCGAAGACGCTGAAGGCCGCGAGCTCCTGGATCGCTTCGGTGACCATGCGGCGAATCCCCTGGGTACCGCCGTCACGATAGGAGGGGGGCGCCGGCGGCGTCCACTGGCCGACCTGCTGGCGGCGGGGCTCCGGCTCCCCTAGACATGCGTGATGCAGACGACCTTCTCGCCGGCGCAGCTCGCCGACCCCGATACCGCCGAGAGCAACCGCATCCTGCGCACCTGCGTGCATTGCGGCATGTGCACGGCGACCTGCCCGACCTTCCTGCTGCTGGGCGACGAACTCGACAGCCCGCGCGGGCGCATCTACCTCATCAAGGACATGCTGGAAGGCGGCCAGCCCGCGACCGAGCAGGTGGTGCGGCATGTGGACCGTTGCCTGTCCTGCCTGTCCTGCATGACGACCTGCCCGTCGGGCGTGCACTACATGCACCTGGTCGACCATGCGCGGGCGTATATCGAACAGACCTACACGCGCCCCTGGCCGGAACGCGCGCTGCGGCGCGTGCTGTCCTTCGTGCTGCCGCATCCGGCGCGGTTCCGGCTGGCGCTGGTGGGGGCGTGGTTCGCACGGCCCTTCGCGCGCTTCGTGCCGGGCGCGTCGCTCACGGCGCAGCGCATGCGCGCGATGCTGCGCCTCGCCCCCGCATCGGTGCCCTCGCCATCGGCGATCGAGCGGCCGCGGGTGCATCGCGCGGAAGGCGCACGGCGTGGGCGCGTGGGCATCCTGATGGGCTGCGCGCAGCAAGTGCTGGCGCCGTCGATCAACGAGGCGACGATCCGCCTGCTCACGCGCATGGGGATCGAGGTGGTGGTGACGAAGGGGCAAGGCTGCTGCGGCGCGCTCGACCACCATATGGGCCACCATGACCCTGCGATGCGCCTGGCGCGTGCCAACATCGCCGCCTGGACGGCCGAGATCGAGGGCGAGGGGCTGGACGCGATCGTGGTGAATGCCTCGGGCTGCGGCACCACGCTGAAGGACTACGGCCACATGTTCCGCGAGGAACCGGAGGCCGCGGCTGCCGCGCGCGTGGCAAGCCTCGCGGCCGACATCACCGAGGTGCTGACCCGCTTCGGCTATGCGCCCGCGCGCGCCGCATCGGGCATCACGGTGGCCTACCATGCGGCATGCTCGCTGCAGCACGGCCAGAAGATCACCGCCGAACCCAAGGCGCTGCTGAAGATGGCCGGGTTCAACGTGCGGGAACCGGCGGAGGGGCACATCTGCTGCGGGTCGGCCGGCACCTACAACATCCTGCAGCCGGAGATCGCGGGGCAGTTGAAGGCGCGCAAGCAGGCCAACATCGCGCGCACGGGTGCCGCGGTGATTGCCTCGGGCAATATCGGCTGCCTGACGCAGTTGGGCGATGGCGCCATGCCGGCCGTGCACACGGTCGAATTGCTGGACTGGATGGCAGGCGGGCCGGAACCCGCCGCGGTCGCGCGCGCGCGCACCGCGGCGTGATCGCGCGGCGCCTGTGGCGCGGCGAATTGCCGCTCGGCGAGGCGTTCTGGACCTGGGCCGTGCTGGGCGGACTGGTGGTCAATGCCAGCACCACCCTGGGCTTCCTGTGGCTGGTGATGGCGGGGCAGGTGATGGCGGCCTTCGTGGTCGGCTACGCGCTGTCGGTGCCCTACAACCTGGTGGTGGCGGTGGGCGTGTGGCGGTCGGCCGGGCGGGCGGATGCCGACCCGCGCTGGGCGGGCGCGGCGAGGCTTGCGGTGGTGGTGGGCATGACCATCCTCAGCCTGACATGATCAATCGATGCTTGCCCCGCGGGGCCCGGCGGGCGGAACATGGCGCCATGCGCGCCGCCCTGCTTGCCCTGCCGCTGCTGCTGATGCCGGTGCTGGCGCATGCCCAGTCCCAGCCCGCGCCCAACCGCGCCCAGGAAAGCCGCCGCGCCGAGCTCGACAGCCTGTTCGAAGGGCTGAAGGCCGCGCCCGACGATGCGGTGGCCCACATGATGGAAGGGCGCATCCGCACGCTGTGGGTGGAGCAGGCCAGCCCCGCCACGGTGCTGCTGCTGCGCCGTGGCGCGCGCAATCTGGCTGCGCGCACCCATGACGAGGCGCTGGAGGATTTCGACGCGGCCATCGTGCTCAGCCCGCAGAGTGCCGAAGCCTGGCACCAGCGCGCGCAGGCCTACGCGGCGCTGGGCGACCAGGCGGCGGCGGCGCGCGACCTGCAGGAGGCGCTGCGGCTCGAGCCACGGCACTTCGGCGCGCTGCTGACGCTGTCGATGTTGCAGGAGGAAGCTGGCGACGCGCGTGCCGCCTTGCGCAGCATGGAGGCCGCGCTGGCGCTGCACCCGCGCCTGCGCGGCGGCGATGCCCGGCTGCGCGAACTGCGCCGCAAGGCGGAGGGCGACGCGACCTGAAGCCGCGCCGGCCTGCTCAGCCCTGGCGCGCGCGGGCGTGCTGCGGCAGGGCGGCGGTGATGCGCGCGAGCGCCGGGTCCTCGGCGGACAGCAGCGGCGGCGCGAAGGCCTCGGCGGCGTAGCGGCCGCCACCGCGCCCGGCGCCGAGGTCGAGGTGCAGCGCGATCACGCCATTGTCGAACAGGTGGCGGTTGCCGTCGTCGAAGTAGGATTCCGCGAGCGCGCCTTCGGCAACCAGCACGCCGTGCTGTTCGAGTTCGACATGCCAGTAGGTGATGGCGCGCTGCCATGTCTCCTGCACGATGGTGCTGCCGTTCACCAGCAGATGCGCGGGCACCAGGCGGCCATCCAGAAGGAAGGCGTGCTCGGGGCTCACGCGCAAGTCGCGCGTCGGAACGCCTGCGCCGAGCGCGCCGGCGCGCAACAGGATGGGCGCGACCTTCCGCTTGTCGCGGTGGTGCGCGATGTCGACGCGGGTGTGGCCGACCCAGCGCACGGGCTTGAGCGGGGCGCCGCGGCCAGGCGCCGCCACCAGGTCGCCGGCGCGCAGCGTCTCGACCGGCACCTCGCCGCGCGCGGAGAGGATGCGCGTGCCCGGCGTGAAGCAGGTGATGAACTCGACACTGAGGGCCCGCACCACGATCGACCGGTCGACGACATTGGTGAGGATGTAGTCGAAGCCGTTCTGGTCGGTGATCTCCCATTCATCGTTGTCCCAGCCGGCGAGGCGCAGCGTGTCGGTCCCGTCGCCCATGTCGATGAAGTCGTTGCCGTCACCTGGGCGCCAGATGACCAGGTCGTTGTCGTCGCCGGCGTCGATGATGTCGTCGCCGGTGCCGCCGGTGATGGTGTCCTCGCCGATGCCGCCGACCAGGCTGTCGCTGCCCTCCATGCCATGGATCAGGTCGTCGCCGCCGCCGCCGTCGAGCGTGTCGGCGCCGCCGATCGTCTCCTCGCCGACCTCGAACGTGTCGGCGCCCTCGGCCTCGGGCGCGGTGGTGTTGAGGTCGCCGCGTCCGCCCACGATCGTGTCGTCGCCCCCGCCGCCGGCGAGGAGGTCATGGCCTTCCTCGCCCACCACGTAGTCGTTGTCGGTGCCGCCATCGAGCGTGTCGTCGTCGGTATTGCCGAAGATGCGGTCGTCGCCGGCCTGGCCGAAGATGCTGTCGCCGACCTCGGAGCCGGCCATGAAGCCGTCGCTGAACCGCGAGCCGTAGGCGACGGTGAAGCCCTCGAGGTATTCCCACTCCTTGTCGCCGGTCGGCTCTCCGTTGATGTCGAGGCTGTCGGGCCAGTCGTCGGTCGGGTTGCCGTCCTCGTAGACGTCGCGCTGGGCCAGGTGGAACGCCACGGGACCCGCCGCGCCCGAGAAGTCGAGCGTGTTAATGCCATCGCCGCCGATCATCGAATCCCAGCCGAGGCTGGCACCATTGATCGTGTCGTCGCCGGCGCCGCCGTCGATGGTGTCGTTGCCGGCACCGCCGTCGAGGCTGTCGTTGCCGGCTGTGCCGCTGCCGTCGAGATTGTCGCCATAGATCGAGTCGTCACCGCCGCCGCCCAGGATGACGTCGTCGTCCACGCCGCCGTGCAGCGCCTCGCCGGCGCTGCCGCCGAGGATGCTGTCGTTGCCCTCGTCGCCGAACAGGGAGGCGAAGGCGTCGGCGCCGACCAGCGTGTCGTCCCCGGCCTTGCCATACAGCCCGGAGCCGAAGACCGTCCCGCTGCCAACAAGTTCGATGAGGTCGTTGCCGCCCCCGCCCTCGAGGAAGTTGCCGAACAATCCGGTGGAGTTGTCCGAGGCGCCGGCGAGCGTGACCTGGATCGTGTCATTGCCGTCGCCGCCGAAGATCCAGGCGCCACCCAGCGAGTCCGTCAGGAGGTCCCCGGCGGTGTCCGCGCCGCCGTCGATGAGGTCCTTGCCGTCGCCGCCTTCGATCGTGTCGGCGTCGTCGTTGCCGAACAGGGAATCGCCGTCAGTCCCGCCGTCGAGCGTGTCCAGCCCGGCGCCGCCGTAGAGAAGGTCGATGCCCGCCCCGCCCGACAGATAATCGGCGCCGCCATTTCCGCTGAGGCTGTCATCGCCGCCGCCGCCATCTATGCCGCCATCGACGCTGCCGTTGTCGCCGATGTCTCCGGTGTAGGTGTCGGCTTGCGGGGTGGGACCAGCGGTGGGCGAGCCGAACTGCGACCAGGACATGAGTTGGATCTCCACGGCAAGGGAGACGCGCGGCGGGACCGGCGCTGCATCGTTCCGAAAGGGGTAAAACGATGCGGTGAAGATTCATAAGCTGGAAAGTGTTGCGGGTGCGAGATGCCGCCCCGCGCGCCGGCGCAACGCGCGGATGGCCCGCCTGGCGTGGTGCGTGCGACACAGCGGCCATGGATGACGACCTCCGCTGGGCCGCGGTGCTGGCCCGCACACCCTCCGATGCCTTCCTGTATGCGGTGACGACGCAAGGGGTGTTCTGCCGACCCGGCTGCCCGTCGCGCGCGCCGCTGAGACGCAACACGCGGTTCTTCTGCGACGCCACGGCGGCGGAGGCCGCCGGCTTCCGCGCCTGCCGCCGCTGCGATCCGAAGGGAGAGCGCGCGGCGCTGCACGCCGCCGCCATCCGCGCGGCCTGCGAGATGATCGAGGCGTCCGAGACCATCCCCTCCCTGGCGGCGCTTGCCGACCGCGCGGGGTATGCCCGGCACCACTTCCTGCGGCTGTTCCGCGACATCACCGGCGTCACGCCGCGGTCGTATGCCGAGAGCGTGCGCGCGCGGCGGCTGGCGGCCTCGCTCGCGGCCGGCGAGCGCGTGGCGGATGCGGTGGCCGGGGCAGGCTTTGGCTCCGAAAGCCGGGTGTACGAAGCCCCCGGCCGTGTGCTGGGCATGACGCCGGGGGCGGCGCGCCGCGGCGGTGCGGGGGAGGTGATCCGCGTGGCGCTCGCCCAGTCCGCGCTGGGGCCGCTGATGGTGGGCGCGACTGCGCAGGGCGTCTGCTTCATCGGCTTCGGCGAGGATGGCGAGGCGCTGCGCGGCGACGTCATGGCCCGCTTCCCCCGCGCCACCATCGAGGACGCACCCGATGCGCTGGCCGAGGCGGTGCGCCAGGTGGTGGCCTATGTGGCGGAACCGCGCGCCGCGCTCGACCTGCCGCTGGACCTTCGGGGCACCGCCTTCCAGCGGCGGGTGTGGGAGGCGCTGCGGGCGATACCCCTGGGCGAGACGCGCACCTACTCCGGCCTGGCGGCGGCGATGGGCGAACCGCGGGCGACCCGGGCGGTGGCGCGGGCCTGTGCGCAGAACCCGGTCTCCCTTGCGGTGCCGTGCCACCGGGTGGTGGGCAAGGATGGCGACCTGACCGGCTACCGCTGGGGCGTGCCGCGCAAGCGGGCGCTGCTGGCGGGCGAGGCGAAGGCGCGCGGCTGAGCGGCGCCGCGGCGCTGACCGGGCATCGCCAGCGCCGCGCGCCGCCCCTATATCTTCCCGTGACGGCGCCGGCATGAGCGCCGAATCCCAGGGAGAGACACCGATGCTGCTTCGCCGCCGGACGCTTGCCGCCGCCCCGTTCCTGCTCGCCGCGCCGGGGGTTGCCCGGGCGCAGGCCTGGCGGCCCAACCGGCCCATCCGTGCCATCGTGCCCTTCACCGCCGGCGGGCCGACCGATGTGCTCACGCGCATGATGTCCGACCCGGTGCAGGCCATGCTCGGCCAGCCGCTGGTGGTGGAGAACCGCACCGGCGCGGGCGGCACCATCGGCGCCGACATGGTGGCCAAGGCCGCGCCGGATGGGCACACCATCCTGGTCAATGACAGTGCGCATGGCGTGGCCCCCGCGCTGATCGCCAGGTTGCCCTACGATCCCGTGACGGACTTCGCCGGGGTGGGCGTGCTGGTGTTTGCCTCCCTGATCCTGCTGGTGCATCCGAGCGTGCGCGCCAATTCCCTGGCCGAGCTGGTGGCGCTGATGAAGGCGCAGCCGGGGCGGCTGAACATGGCGACGACCGGGGTGGGCGGGCCGGTGCACATCGCGGCGGAGATCCTGAAGACCTCGGCGGGGGTGCAGATGGAGATGGTGCACTACCGCGGCGGGGCGCCGGCCGCACTCGCCGTGGTGGGCGGGGAGGCGCAGATGACGATCCTGTCGGCGTCGGCGAGCCTCGAGCATATCCGGGCGGGGACGATGCGGCCGCTGGCGGTGACGGTGGAGCGGCGCAGCCCGCTGCTGCCGGAGGTTCCGACCTCGGCGGAGGCGGGGCTGCCGGGCTTCGTGTTCCAGAACTGGCGGGTGTGCGCGGCGCCGGCGGCGACGCCCGCGCCGATCCTGGCCGCGCTGTCGGCGGCGTTCCAGGCGGGGCTGGCGCAGAACCGGGAGCGGCTGGCGGCGCTCGGCGAGGAACTGCGGCCGGGCTTCGATACGCCCGAGGCGGTGCGGGCCTTCCTGCGGCGCGAGGTGGACCAGTCGGTGGCGGTGCTGCGGGCGGCGGGCGTGCGGCCGGAATAGGCATCACGACCAGCCGAGGCGGGTGGCGCGGGGGATGTGCTTGATGCCCCCCGCGCGGCGATGCAGGCGGCGGAGTGTCCTGAGTAGGTCGGTGTAGAGGGCGGTGCAGCCTGCCGCGAGGGATGCGCGCGGCAGGCGGATGGCCGCGACCAGGTTTTCGGACAAATGGGGGTCGGGGAGTTTTGTGGGCGGGCCGTTCAGGGCCTGGAGGAAGCCCAGGCGGCGGATCATGGCGATGAAGGGGAGGCCCCGGAGCCGAACGGCGCGGCGGCAGGCGCGGAAGATGAGGGGGGCGATGGCGCGCAGCGGGTGGTTGGGGAGAGATTGGTGCAGGACGTGGAGAAGTTTTTCCCATAGGCCGTTGTGCGTGAGGCGGCGGAAGTAGCGGGCGATGGTGTCGGCCTTGCCGTGGTCGGCCGGGATGGCGCGCCAGGGGGCGGTGGTGCAGGCGAGGGCGAAGATGGCTTCCATGCGGGCGCGGAGGTCTCCGACCTGGCGGCCGGCGGGGGAGCGGGGGAGGAGGTGGGGGAGGAGGGCGGCGAAGGCGTCGGGGGTGAGGGGGGTGGGGGTCATGCGCGCCAGTATGCAACGCCATGGAATGAAAAGCAATATATTCCTATATCGTACTGCGAACCATGCGGCGAGCCGTCGTATGTGAGGTGATTGCGGTTCGTGGCTGCATCGCAAACCTGGCTCCCTACTTCCATTTTCGCTCGTTACCAGTTAGTTAAAGCTGAAGAAGGAACGTTACGAATAGCACAGAGCACAAACCTTCGATCAAGAAAACCTTGATGGCACTGATAAGGAGAAAGCCCGTTGACTATAGAAAGCATTCGGCAGTCCGCAAAAAATGGAAACCTGATTGTTGTTTTTGGTGCCGGAGCTAGCATAGCCCTTAATCTGAAATCAAAGATTGCACCATCTTGGCCGAGTCTCGTGAAATCTGGGCTTGATTACGCGCTTGCCCGGGCGTTGATTAATGAAGAACAGGTCCAGCGCTACTCTAGCGCCGCGACATCCGGTGACATCGATGACATGCTTGGGGCCGCGGAATTCGTTGGTCGAAAGCTAGGTGCGCCGCGCGGTGACGCATACGCGCGTTGGATGAAAAGCGTATTTGAAGGTTGCGAACCTGAGGAAGGGGGAATGTACAATGCTGTACGTGCAATATTTTTGCAAAAAATTCCTATTGCAACCCTCAATTATGACTCAATGATGGAGATGATTACTGGTGTATCTCCTGCCGATTTTTCTAGAAAAGATGAAATTCTTGCGTGGCTTCGCCGTGAGCGGGAGGCTATTTTTCATATACACGGGATTTGGAGTAATCCGAGCGACTGCATTTTTGGTATTCGTGACTATCACGATGCCATTGAGAGTGAGCTCCGTGCGCTAGTTCAGCGTTCGATGGGTGTCCTAAATCGTCTGCTATTTATCGGTTGCGGGGAAACGTTCGGCGACCCAAATTTTCATGCGCTCATTACATGGTTGCGCGAAAACGTCGGCGCTGGCGCGCCTCAACACTACGCGTTGGTCCGAAATTCCGAAGTGGGTGCTAGGCTTGCTGATCCTGTGTGGCGGGGCTTTGTTGAGCCGCTTGGGTATGGAGATGCTCATGCCGACCTGCCTGGCTACATCTTAAATTGCTTTCCGACGCAACACGCTAGCACGCCGTCGAGGTCAAGGGCGCGCGCAGGTGCTGCGGCAGCGGCAGTACGTCATTCGCAGACGATCAACGCCTACCAGCGCTTTTTGTTGCGTGATTGTGGTGAGATGACGATTGAGGGTATGCGCGCGGACATGGAGACCGCCCAGCGGAAATTTGATCTGGAAAGACTGTTCGTCCCGCTGCAACTTCAGGCTTTTGCTGCAAAAGAAGCAGTTAATGATGTCGAGCACGACATAAAATTGCAGAATAAAAAAGAACGAAACAAGGTTGAGTCTTTTTCGAGAGTATTTTTCAAAGAAAAAAAGATCGCATTGCTTGCGCTGCCGGGGGGTGGAAAGACCCTGTTGCTCAAGCGGCTTGCTGTAGCTTACAGCGATAGAGCGCGACTTACTGCCTGTCCAGATAAGCTGCCTGAAATTGATCTTGTTCCGGTGATGATCCGGTGCCGAGAATGGAAAGATCACATTCGGAAGCCTATTCCTGAGCTGCTTCGGAATTTGGCGATGATCACTGGCGACCCGAGTGTAGACGGTCTCTACGATGCTCTTGAGCGTCCTCTCAAGGCGGGTTCTGTATTGCTTTTGGTTGATGGACTAGATGAGATCCATAGCGACGCAGATCGAGCAATTTTTTCGGAAAACTTAGAGAAGTTTCTTGAGTTCTATCCAAAAATTCGATTTGTTGTCACTAGTCGAGAGGCGGGGTTCGATTTGGTTGCTCCTTGTCTGACGCGATTTTGTGTGAGGTATAGAATCGCTCCGTTAAGTGTGGAGGCTGTGAAGGAATTAAGTGGGCACTGGCATCGCCTCATGGGGGGCGATTCGCCAGAATCTCTTGCCGATGCAGCCGCCGTCGCAGATACCCTTCTGGAAAATGACGCTCTTCGGAGATTGTCTGAGAATCCTCTTCTTCTAACTATGCTATTAGTAGTCAAGCACGGAGCAGGAAGGCTTCCACCAGATCGAGTTAGCCTTTATGATAGAGCCGTCGAGGTCTTGCTTGATACATGGAATATTAAAGGGCACGACGCACTAAACGTGAAAGAGGCAGTACCGCTGCTAGCGTGTCTCGCATTTGAATTAATGCGACGGGGCGCGCAAACCGCGACGGAATTTGATATTTTAAAGATTCTTGAGGAAGCGAGAATTCGACTTCCGATGGTGGGTCGGTATGCGAAGGATAGCCCGCATGAGTTTCTGAAGCGCGTGGAGCTTCGATCTAGTTTGCTGGTTGAAGGAGGATACAGAAGCGAGGGCGGGAAGACGGTTCCATTTTATCAGTTTCGGCACCTAACTTTTCAAGAATATTTGGCAGCCGTGGCAGCTGTCGAGGGGTATACGCTAATCCCAGGTGGGAAAGCCAATCCTCTAGCTAATATCGGGGAGAACCTGATTGCCGATGAGTGGAAGGAAGTCATCCCAATGGCTGCTGTGCTCGCGCGCGCGCAGGCTGAGGAGCTTCTGAATGCGCTCACCATCGCGGCTGAGCATGAAAATAGCGAGCACCATAAGTGGCATGACAGCCTAGTTTCGTTTGAGCCAAAGCTGCCGCCAGCCACTGCTCGGTTGGCGCAAGCTATGGTCGAAGAGGCAATGTTCACACCAAAACTTTTGGCGCGCGCTACACGACATGTCGCATTTTTTGCGTCGGGCTGCCGATCGAATGATAACTGGCAAGCGCTGAGTAGGGGGCCATACGGTCCAGATTTGAGAAGAGCTGCAATCGACGTTTATCTCCAAAATGATGGGATGAAGCTGGCGGATCGCCTGAAAACTGCCGTTATGCTGGAAGCATACGTAGCTAATTCGGAAGACTGGAGAAATGCCGACGCCGAAAGTGTAATTCTTGATGGGTTGTCGCTTACACAAGAGAGGAAGCTGGTTGAAAGCATAATCAAGGTTGCGGCTGCCTTCAGTGCATATCAGACAGAAACGTTTGCTGCGAATTCAGTAAAAATATATCAAAAGCTTCAAGAGAAGCTCTTTCATAAATCCGTGAAGATTTCGAGTGCGGCCGCGTGGGCGTGGGGATACTGGCGCCATCTTCAGTCCGTTCAGAATAAAAAGCGTCCGATTCCTGATAACAGAACATTACTGCGTCTTCTGGAGCTATATGTGGGCGATGATTTTGAATTGAATGGAACAGTTAGGCCGGCTGTTCGCGAGCTGGTTGATGTGCCGCGCATCGAGCGGGGCTTGCGGCTTTCCGATCGCGCGCGCGAAAAAATTCGTGAGGAGTTTCAATTGATGCGGATGGATAAAGCTAACTTTGGAATCATACGGAATCCTGCTATTGTAAGAGTTGCTTTCATTATGCCGGAAATGTTTTCTGACAGTGAACTGAAAGAACTTCTGATTAAACACAAAAGTGCGTTGCAGAGGCGTTCGGATTTTCACGATGTTTTCTCTGCAATGGGCATAGAGCTTGAAAAAAGGCCTCGCCGCTGAGTCGGCTGGCTTTACGTCAGCCAACCAGGGCTGTGTCACCTAAACCTCGCCAAACTCGCCGTTACCTCACCACCGCCACCCGCAACGCATTCGTCGTCCCCGGCGTCCCGAACGGCACGCCCGCCGTCACCACCACCTCATCCCCCGTCTTCGCGAACCCCTCGTGCTGCGCCGCGCGGACCGCGCGCGCCACCATCTCGGTCATCGAGTGGATCTCCGAGACCTCCAGCGGATGCACCCCCCAGATCACCGCCATCCGCCGCGCCGTCACACCGGATGACGTCAGCCCCAGGATCGGGCAGCCCGGCCGTTCCCGCGCCACCCGCAGCGTGGTCGTCCCGGTCGAGGAAAACGTCGCGATCACCTCGGCGTCGATCGTCTCGGCCACCTGGCGCGCGGCGGTGCTGATGGCGCCCGCGCTGGTGCGCTCGGGCGCGGGGCGGGAGGCATCGGTCAGCCGCCGCCAATCCGGGTCCTGCTCCACCCGGGCCACGATGCGGTCCATCATGTTGACCGCTTCGTAGGGGTATTGGCCGGCCGCCGTCTCGGCACTGAGCATCACGCAATCCGCCCCGTCGAAGACCGCGGTGCCGACGTCGCTGACCTCGGCGCGGGTGGGGGATGGGGCGGTGATCATGCTCTCCAGCATCTGGGTCGCGACCACCACCGGCTTGCCCAGGGCGCGGGCGGCGCGGACGATGCGCTTCTGCACCAGGGGCACTTCCTCGGGCGGGAGTTCCACGCCGAGGTCCCCGCGCGCGACCATGACGCAGTCGGCCAGGGCCAGGATGCCGTCGAGGTTCTCGACCGCCTGGGGCTTTTCCATCTTCACCATGACCCAGGCGCGGCCGGCGGCGATGCGTTGGGTCTCGGCCACGTCCTCGGGGCGTTGGACGAAGGACAGGCCGATGTATTCGATGCCGAGCGGCAGGACGAAGTCGAGATCGGCGCGGTCCTTCTCGGTCAGCGCCGGGATGGGCAGGGCGACGTCGGGGACGTTCACACCCTTGCGGTCGGACAGCGGGCCGCCGACGACGACTTCGGTCTCGAGGTGGTCGGGGCGCACGCGGGTGACGCGCAGGCGCAGCTTGCCGTCGTCCAGCAGCAGGGAGGTGCCGATCTGCGCGGCCTGGATGATCTCGGGGTGGGGCAGGTTGACGCGGCGCACGTCGCCTGGCGTGGGGTTGAGGTCGAGCCGGAAGGGTTGGCCGGTCTGGAGTGTGACGCGGCCGGCCTGGAATTTTCCGACGCGGAGTTTCGGGCCCTGGACGTCCGCCAAAATGCCGATCGGGCGGCCGACCTTGCGTTCGACCTCGCGGATCATGGTGATGCGGGCGGCGTGGTCTTCGTGGGAGCCGTGGGAGAAGTTGAGGCGAAAGACGTCGGCGCCGGCGCGGTAGAGGCGTTCGATGACCTCGGTGGTGGCGGAGGCCGGGCCCAGGGTGGCGATGATTTTCGTGCGGCGGCGGCGGCGCAGGGCCGTGCGGGTGGCCATGCGGGGCTGTCCTTCGGGCTTGGGCGGCGGCGGGGCGGTGAGGTCGGGGCGGATCGCCTCCGGCGCCAGGCCCAGGATGCGGGCGACGTCGGAGACGCGTTCATCCGGCACGCGGCGCCATTGGGAGACGGCGGCGGTGGAGATGCCGAGCTCGGTGGCGATGCGGGTGATGGCGCCGCGGCGGGCGAAGACTTCTTCAAGGGCTGGGTCGCGCATGGCGGGCAGCTTAGACTGGATAAGGCGCGAGCCGCACGGGCAAAGTTCAGCTTAGTATATGTAAGGCGACCTAGCACAGCGCGCCGGGCGCCGCGCCTTGACCGGCAGACCCGGCAGCGCCGCGGTCGACGTGCTTGGCGCTGCCGGCTCGTGCTGCCCTTCGGCCATGCTCAGGCGACCAGGATGGCGCGGAAGTCGTTGACGTTGGTCAGCGTCGGGCCGGTGGTGACCAGGTCGCCCAGGGTGGCGAAGACGCGGTGGCTGTCGTGGCCGGCCAGCAGGGCGCGCGCATCGAGGCCGGCGGCGTGGGCCCGGGCGAGCGTGTCGGGCGTGGCGATGGCGCCGGCATTGTCGTCGGAGCCGTCGATGCCGTCGGTGTCGGCCATCAGCGCCCAGATGCCGGGGGTGCCTGCCAAAGCAAGGGCGCAGCCGAGCAGGCATTCCCCGTTGCGGCCGCCGCGGCCGGGGGTGGGGGTGCGCAGCGTCACGGTGGTCTCGCCGCCCGAGAGCAGCACGCAGGGGGCGGGCAGGGGGTGGCCGTGGGCGCGTGCCGAGAGCGCGATGCCGGCCAGCGCGGTGCCGAGGTCGCGCGCCTCGCCCTCCAGCGCGTCGCCGAGGATGAGGGGCGTGAGGCCCAGCGTGCGGGCCTGCGCCGCGGCGGCGTGCAGGGCCATCAGCGGTGTCGCGATGAAGCGGTAGTCGGGCGTGGGCAGGCGCGGGTCGCCGGGTTTGGGGGATTCGTCCAGCCCCGCCGCCAGGTGCGCGGTCACGGCCGGCGGCAGGTCCATCCGGTAATGCGCGACCAGGGCGCGGGCCTGGGCGAAGGTGGAGGGGTCGGGCACGGTGGGGCCGGAGGCGATGACGGTCGGGTCGTCGCCCGGCACGTCCGAGATGGCGAGGGTGACCACCCGCGCCGGGTGGGCCGCCGCCGCCAGCCGCCCGCCGGAGAAGGCCGAGAGGTGGCGGCGGATGCAGTTCATCTCGTGGATCGTGGCCCCCGAGGCGAGCAGCGCACGGTTCACAGCGATAAGGTCTGCCAGGCTGAGGCCCGGCGCCGGCAGGGTGGTGAGCGACGACCCGCCGCCCGAGACCAGGAACAGCACCAGGTCGCCGGGGGCGGCGGCTTCGGCCAGTGCCAGCATCCGGCGCGCGGCGGCGGCGCCGGGTTCGTCCGGGACCGGGTGCGCGGCTTCCGTCACCTCGATGCGCGTGGTGGGGTGGGCGTGGCCGTAGCGGGTGACGACCAGGCCGTGCAGCGGCACCTCGGGCCAGGCGGCTTCGACGGCGGCGGCCATGACGGCCGCGGACTTGCCCGCACCCAGCACCAGTACGCGCCCGGCGGGGCGTTCGGGCAGGTGGCGCGCCAGCACGCTGCGCGGGTCGGCGGCGGCGACCGCGGCGTCGAACAGGCGCTTCAGCGCGATCCGGGCATCGGCGTCGGTCATGGTCATGCGGTGCTGGGTCCCCCGCGCGGCAGGGTGGGGCAGCGGCGGCGCGCCAGCAAGCACCTGCGGGGTGGCTTGATCGCGCCGCGCGCGGGCGCATCTTGGGCAGGACCGAAGGAGCCATGCCCATGCCCGAGCCCATGCAGGAGGCCGACCTGTCCATCGGCACCGATCCCGCGACGCGCGAGGCGATCGAGGCCGCCGCCTTCCGCAAGCTGGTGCAGCACCTGCGCGAGCGGACCGACGTGCAGAACATCGACATGATGAACCTGGCGGGGTTCTGCCGGAACTGCCTGTCGCGCTGGGTGCAGGAGGCCGCCGCCGATCGCGGCCTGGCGCTCGAGACGCCGGCCGCGCGCGAGGCGCTGTACGGCATGCCCTACAAGGACTGGCAGGCGAAGCACCAGAAGGAAGCGAGCGCGGAACAGAAGGCCGCCTTCGCCGCCGCCAACCCCGGGCATTGAACGCATGCTGGCACCGGCGCTCGCCCCCACCCGGCCACCCATCCAGCACACGCTGGTCGCGCGAGGAGCGCGCCTGCGGCACGACCGGTTGCCAGGTGCGGGAGAGGCCCGGCGCCGGACCGAGACGGAGGGCCTTGATGGCGCGCACCCCGAAGGCTAAGCCCGCCTCCCTTCAAACGGCGGGCAGGGCGATGTCACAGGCAGCGAAGACCAGCGACGATACCGAGGTCGGCGGCATCGCAGCCGACCGGCTGCGGTCCATCATCGAGCGCGTGGAGCGGCTCGAGGAGGAGAAGAAGGCGCTGTCGTCGGACATCAAGGACATCATGGCGGAGGCGAAGTCGGCCGGCTTCGACGTGAAGGTGATCCGGCAGATCCTGCGCATCCGCAAGCAGGAACCGGCGGATGTCGAGGAGCAGGAGACGCTGCTCGACCTCTATCGTCGCGCGCTGGGGATGTGATGTTCGCGCCGCCCGACGCCATCACGGGCTGGCACGCGCATGTGTATTTCGACGCGGCATCGCGCGACGCCGCGGCGCGATTGCGCGATGGCATCGCCGCCGCGTTTCCCGACGCGGTGCTCGGGCGCTGGCACGATGTGCCCGTGGGGCCGCATCCGCAGGCGATGTACCAGGTGGCCTTCGCCCCGGCGCTGTTCCCAACGCTGGTGCCGTTCCTGGCGCTGAACCGCGAGGGGCTGGCGGTGCTGGTGCATCCCGACACCGGGCGGCAGCGGGCGGACCATGAACGCCACGCTATGTGGATGGGGGCGGTGCTGCCGCTGGATACGGCGCGGCTGCCGGATTAGCCCCGCCGCACCACCGCCACGAACCCCAGCGCGGTGGCGAACATCAGCAGCGAATAGATCGCCGCCGGCAGCGCATAGGCGGCATCGAGCCCGAGCGCGGCCACCACCGCGATCGCCAGCGTGCCGTTCTGCAGCCCGCATTCCAGTGACAGCGCGATGCGCTGTGGCCGCGCGCAGCCCAGCGCCGCTGAGCCCCAATACGCGACCGCCATCATCACCAGGTTCAGCACCAGCGCCGCCAGCCCTGCCGCGGCGAAGGAGGTCGCGATGTTCTGGCGCTCCGTCCAGATCGCCGCCGCGACGACGATCAGGAACAGCACGCCCGACAACGCCTCCGCCCGCGGCAGCCAGGCCGCCGCCAGCGCGGGCCGCGCGCCGCGCAGCGCCATGCCGAGCAGCACCGGCACCACCACGATCCCGAACATGCGCAACGCGATGCCGACCAGGGACAGGTCCGCCGCCGCGCCCGTGCCGGCGAAATGCTCCAGTGCCAGGAAGACCACGATGGGCACCGTCACCATCGCGGCCAGGCTGGTGATCGCCGTCAGCGCCACCGACAGCGCGACATCGCCGCCGGCGAAGCGCGTCAGCAGGTTCGAGGTCACGCCGCCGGGGGCCGACGCGATCATCATGAGCCCGACCGCCAGCGCCGGCGCTGGCGACCACACCATGGCGATCACGAAGGCGACCGCGGGCAGCAGCAGGATCTGCGAGATGAGCCCCGCCAGCACGTCGCGTGGCTGCTGCACGACCCGGCGGAAATCCGCCGGAGCGAGGCCAAGGCCGAGCGCGAACATGATGGCGAAGAGCGCGAGCGGCAGCAGGATCTCGGTCGTCACACCCATCGCACGGTCCCCGGCAGCGCCCTGGCCGGGCGTCTGTTCCGCGCCCCTATACACCGGCCCGCGCGCCGCGTGGCGCGTGCCTGGCCCGGCGCGGCGCCGGCCGGGCAGGGCGGCCTTCGTGGTGGCGCGCATCGCGCCCCCCCCCCCCCGCGCGCGGCCGCTGCGCGTGTGACCTGGATCGCGGCCCGTGCGCCGCAACGCGCTTCAGATGGCGGGCGGATGCTGCGCCGGGGCGGGGAGGCCAGGATGTTCCACGGCAATGTCAGCCTCGAGATCGCCGAGGGATTGAAGGTGCTGCGCCGGCGCATCGACGCGGCGCGCATCCCGGCCTCGAAGCTCGACGAGACGCTCAACATCGCGACCTGGAACATCCGCGATTTCGGCAAGAAGCGCCGGTCCCAGGCGGCGATCCACTATATCGCGGAGATCATCGGCCAGTTCGACCTCGTGGGCATCGTCGAGACGCGCGACGACCTCACCGACCTCACGCGCGTCCTGCCCATCCTCGGCCCCTACTGGGATGTGGTGTATTCGGACGCCATCCTCGACGCCGGCGGCAATCGCGAGCGGATCGTCTATGTCTTCGACGGCCGCGTCGTGGCCTTCAACGGCCTGGCCGCCGAGGCGAGCCCGCCGCGCCGCAAGTCGGGCACCGAGTACCTGCCGGCCGAGAGCTGGTGGCGCGCGCCGTATGTCGCGTCCTTCAAGTCGGGCAATTTCGACTTCGTCGCCTTCACCACGCATGTCCGCTGGGGCGACAGCACGGCCGCGCGCACGGCGGAACTGCAGGGGCTGGCGAATTGGCTCGGCGCCAAGATGGCCGAACGGCACAAGGAGGACGCCGACATCCTGGTGATGGGGGATTTCAACATCCCCTCGCTGAAAAGCCCGATGTTCGCGGCACTCACCTCGACCGGGCTGCAGCTGCCGGCGGCGCTCGCGAAGGGCAGCTTCGGCAGCAACCTGGCGCGCAACAAGCGCTACGACCAGATCCTGCACTTCGCGCGCTACCCGGAGAATTTCAGCAATGCCGGCGGCGTACTGGATTTCTTCGCCTCGGACCACCGACCGCTGTTTCCCGACCTGACGAAGGATGCCTTCACCTACCAGCTGTCGGACCACCTGCCGCTGTGGATTCAGATCCGCACGGATATCGACGGCGCGCAGCTTGATCAGCTGATCCAGCGCAAGCGCGCCGGGCGCTGACGCGCCGCCGCGGTTGACCGCCGCGCGGGCCCGTCCGACCCTCGGACGGACCAGCAGGGGAGCCACCGCCGTGGGCATTGCGTTCGATCGTCGCCGGGCGCTGGCGGCGGCGTTTGGGGTATCCGCTGCACGGCCGGCGTGGGCGCAGGGGGCGGCGGCGCCCTGGCCGAACCGGCCGATCCGCTTCGTGGTGCCCTGGCCGCCAGGCGGGCTGAACGACCTGATTGCGCGGGCCTTCAACGACCGTGTCGGTGCCGTGTTGGGCCAGACCATCGTCAACGACTTCAAGCCGGGCGCCGGCGGGCGGATCGGGGTGGCGGAGGTCGCGCGCGCGGCACCGGATGGATACGTGATCGGGATGGGCAACCTGGGGCCGCTCACGATCTTCCCGAACCTGTATCGCGACATGCCCTTCGACGTGGCGCGGGACCTGGTGCCGGTGACGATGTTCGCCGCATCCCCGCTGGTGCTGGTGACCAAGGGAGATTTCCCGGCGACAACGGTGGCGGAGCTGATCGCGCGCGCGAAGGCGCAGCCGGGGCGGCTGAACTACGGGTCGGTGGGCATCGGCACGGCGCAGCACCTGATCTTCGAGATGTTCAGGCAACGCGACGGCGTGGACATGGTGCATGTGCCCTATCGCGGGAACACCGACAGCCTGATCGCGCTGCTCGGCGGCGACGTGCAGGCGATGTTCGAAACCCTGCCGACCATCCTGCCGGCCATCCGCGACGGGCGGGTGCGGGCGCTGGCGGTCACCACGCCGACGCGCGTGCCGCAGCTGCCCGATGTGCCCACGCTGGCGGAAGCGGGGCAGCCGGGGATCGAGGTCTCGACCTGGTATGCGGTGATCGTGCCGGCGCGCACGCCGGAGGCGGTGCTGGACCGGCTGTTCGCGGTGTACACGCAGGTGGCGCAGGCGCCGGAGATGCAGCGCTTCCTGGCCGAGCAGGGGCTGGTCTACCTGCCCAATACCCGCGCCGGCTTCGCCGAGCGCATCGCCGCGGAATCAGCGCGCTGGGCGTCGCTGATCCGCGAGCGCGGCATCAGCGTTCAATAGGAGAGCGAGCGATGGACCACGCGATGGCACCGATCGGCGGGGCTTCGGCCTGGCGCGGTGGTGATGAACTCGCGGCGCGCGGCTTCTGGCCGCGGCGGTTGGGCGCGAACGAGATCGCGGCGCTGGAGGAGGCGTTGGCCGCTGTGAAGGCCGCCGGGCGCGCGCCGCCGGCGATGGCGCGGGAGCATTTTTCCATTCCGTCGCTGGCGCCGCTGCTGGCGGAGGTGACGGAGGAACTGGAGAACGGCGCGGGCGTGCTGCGGCTGTCCGGGCTGCCGGTGGAGCGGCTGTCGCGCGAGGATCTGCGCATCCTGTTCTGGGGGCTGTGCGCGAATGTCGGCACGCCGCTGTTCCAGAACACGACCGGAGAGTTCATCGGCGAGGTGAAGGACGAGACCGGGGCGGGGATTGCCGTGACGGGTGGGGGGGCCGGGCCGGTGCCATCGGCGCGGGCACGGTCTCGTTCGACCGGGCCGCTGCGGTTCCATACCGACAAATGCGATGTGCTGGCGCTGCTGTGCGCGTCGAACGGGATCGCGGGGGGTGTGTCGCGCGTGGTGTCCACCGTCGCGATCCATGACGAGATGGCGCGGCGGCGGCCGGATTTGCTCGCGGTGCTGTACGAGGATTTCTGGCGGATGCGGCCGGCGGATGAGGAAGGGGCGGGGCACAGCGACCGCGTGTTCCGGATGCCGGTGTTTGCGCGTGGGCCGGAGGGGGCCTTCACCAGCCAGTACTCGCGCACCTATGTCGAGATGGCGCATGCGGAGCCGGGGGTGCCTCCGTTGCGCGCGGAACAGGTGGAGGCGATGGATCTGCTGGCGGCGCTGGCTGAGGAACTGTGCGCGGAGGCGGCGTTCACGCCAGGGGATATCCAGCTGCTGAACCAGCACGTGACGTATCATGGGCGCACGGCCTACGCGGATGATGCGGCGGCGGGGGCGCATCGCGTATTGCTGCGGGTGTGGCTCGCGGTGCCGGGGAGCCGGGCGCTGCCGGAAGGGCACAGGGTGCAGTGGGGGGCGACGGAGGCGGGGGCGTTGCGCGGGGGTGCGGTGCTGGGGAGGAGTGCGGTGGCGGCTTGAGCGGCACGGCGGCGGATGAGGATCTGATTTTCGAGGCGGTCGTGCCGATGACGCGCGAGGCGTTGGTCGGCAGCATCATGCGGCGGGTTGGCGTCAGGCACGCCCACGCCGCCGCAATCGGCGCGATCGGGCCGATCGCTGCCTGGAAGACCGACACCGGATTTCACCTGCGGCGCTCCGGGCTCTTCAGGTTGCCTCATTGGATGACCCTGGATGCAACTGTCGATGACCTTGGCGATGCCTGCCGGGTCCACGGGCGCGTCGGATGGCATCCGGAGATGGAGCAGGAGCGTCGCAAGGCCGTCGCGTGGGTCGCGTTCTGCCTTGCGTTAGGCTTCACGGTCCTTGTGCTGGCATTGATCGACGGCCGCGGGAGGCTCGGACTTTTCGAAGAGGTGATTGGCTGGTTGATCGTCTTCGCGCTGGCTTTGATCCGGGCCATGCAAGCGTTTTACCGACAGTTCTACGCGTCCAGGCGGCGCGCGCCGGCGGATCGCGTGTTCCTGGTCGAATGGCTGGAGCGGCTGATCGATGCGCCGGTGACGGTGCGGCGGGCAGGCGGCGAGCCGTGAGCGACGGCAACGCGGCCGACGACCTGACCTTCGAGGCCACCGTCCCGATGACGCATGATGCCTTGGTCGCGCACGTGCTGCGGCGTTGCGGCACCATCTGGGGGCAGCCGAGCAGGGTCGGCCCGGTTGCGGCCTGGAAGACCGAGGCTGGGTTTCGTCTGCGCCGGGTCGGCTTGTTCCGCACACCTGGCTGGATCTCGTTGGAGGTTGAGGTCCAGGACCATGGCGGCTCCTGTCGCATCGCAGGGCGCTTCATCTTCGATGACGGCTGGCCGGCGCCGCGCATGCTGGTTGGCGTGATCGCCGGCGCGCAGGCTTGTGTGGCTGCGGTGGTCATTGTGCAGGGCCTGTGGCTCGGGGCCCTGAATCCTGGCGGGTTCCTGTTCTTCGCGTTGTTCGCAGCCGCCGGGATCGGGGGCATCGTCAGCGTGCTTCGCGCGCCCCGCCACGCGGCGGCGAACCGGGCGTTCCTGATCGAGCGGCTGGAGGGGATGATCGGCGTGCCGGTGACTGTGCGCGCGGGTGGGGCGGCACCGTGAGCGACACGACCGCGACCGATCA
Source organism: Roseomonas fluvialis (assembly GCF_022846615.1). Taxonomy (NCBI): domain Bacteria; kingdom Pseudomonadati; phylum Pseudomonadota; class Alphaproteobacteria; order Acetobacterales; family Roseomonadaceae; genus Roseomonas; species Roseomonas fluvialis. Next base: position 2,918,573 of record NZ_AP025637.1, on the reverse strand, counting down.
CCTGACCTTCGAAGCCACCGTGCCCATGCCGCGCGATGCGCTGGTGGCGCTGGTGCGGCGGCGCGCGCGGCTCTGGGGCATTCTGCCGGGGTTCGGCGGCGTCGCCGCCCGCAGGACCAGGGACGGATTCCGTCTGCGCATCAGCGACTTCGGGCCCGGGTCCTCGTGGAACGTGCTGGAGGCCAAGGTCGATGATTTTGGGTCAACCTGCCGCGTTCACGGTCGCGTCGGCCGTGACCCGTCGCTGAGGCGGTCGCGGCTGTGGCGCGCTGTCGTGGTGGGGTTGATCTGTACCCTGGTCCTGCTCCCTTTTGCGCTGAACGCTTGGCGGCGCGGCCATTGGGTCAGCGGTGCGCTCGCGACTCTGTTTGCAGCGAGCTACCTGCACCTTCTCTATCGCGAGGTGTTCCCGTTCGGCGTGAGGCGGCGCGAGCCCGCCGACCGAGCCTTCCTGGTGGCGTGGCTGGAACACAAGATCGGCGTGCCGGTCAGCGTGCGCGCGGACGGCGCGGCGGGTTAGGACGCCCAAGCCGCCGGGTGCGTGCCCAAACCCACCGCCGGCAACACCCACCCCGCCGGCATGCCGGCTAGCACCGCGCTATGCCGCACCGCCGTCATGCGCCCGAAGCCGCTGGCGCTGTCCTCCACGAACCGCGCGGGGTCGGCGATGCCGGGCGCTGACAGCCCGCCCTCGACCCGCCCCAGCCGCTTGATCCATTCCCCCGTGCCCGCCAGCGAGACGCGCACCAGCCACGACCCGCCTTCCTCCGCCCGCCGCAGCAGCGCCGCCATCGCGCCGAAGGCCAGCAGGTAGCCCGAGGCATGATCCAGCGCCTGGCAGGGCAGGGGCTTCGGCTTGTCCTCGCCGGCCGCGATGCGTTCTGCATCGTTGATGCCGTTCGCGTTCTGCACCAGGGAATCGAAGCCGCGCCGCCCGGCCCACGGCCCGTGGTGCCCCCAGGCGGAGAGCGAGACGCAGACGATGCCGGGCCTCAGCGCCGCCAGCGCCTCCGGCGCGAAGCCGTGGCCCGCGATGGCGCCGGGGCGGTAGCCCTGCAGGAACACATCCGCGCCGGATGCCAACCCGCGCAGCGTGGCGCGGTCGGCCTCGTCGCGCAGGTCGAGCGACGCGCAGCGCTTGCCCCGCCCGGTATCCATCACCAGCGCGGGGATGGACGGCAGGTGTGGGGCGGTGATGTGCAGCACCTCGGCCCCATGCGCGGCCAGGGTGCGCCCCGCCACCGGCCCGGCGATGACGCGCGTCAGGTCCAGCACGCGGATGCCGTGCAAAGGCCGCGCGCCGAGCGGCGGCAGGGGCGTCGGCGGTGCATCGCCGATGCGTTCCAGCACCAGCGCGGGCAGCGCCGCGGCCGCGATGCCGGCCGGGTGCGCCGCCCATTCATCCATCGATCGCGTCATGGTGGCCACACCGCCGGCGTCGTAGATCGCGGTCTCGGCGTCCTGCGCGGTCCAGCGTTGCAGTGCGGCGCTGACGGCGGCGCGGTCGTAGTCGCACCCGAGCACGCGCAGCACCGCCTCGCGATGATGCGGCAGGTTGGTGTGCAGCCGCAGCCAGCGTCCGTCGCCGGTGCGATGCAGGCCGGCGATGCGGTCCCAGCCCTCGTGGACCGACGCGCCGTCGATGCGCAGGTGGTGTTCGGAGTGGAACTCGGTGAGCGCGTGTTCGATGTCCACCGCGACGTGCTGCGCGGGTCCGCCGCGCTCGGCGTGGATGGCCGCTGCCGCCGCGCCCGTCGCGCCGATGGAAGCGAGTGCGGCGGTGCCGATCGCGAAGGTGGATGGCTGGCACGGGTCGGTGCCGTGGAGCGCGACCTGCGGCATGGCGCGCAGGCCGGCGAGCGTCCACAGGTCGGCGAGCGCGTTGGTTGGGGTCGTTGTCATGGCATCAGCCTCGCGCCGTGGGCCTGCGGCGTCCAGCGCAGCCCGGCCCGTCGCGCCGTCGATCCGGCGCGACGGCGGGTGCGGCGCCGTGCGGTTTTCCGCGACGCCGGCGCCAGGCCGCGGGAGTACAGGCCGGACGTGCGAAGCCTGCGGCACGCGGACTGCCGGATGCGGTGCGGCGACGCTGCGGCAGCCTGGGCTTCGTCGCACAGCCGGCGGGCGCATCGGTGGCCTCGGCGCCTCGCGCCGGGATGCCCGACGACAAACCTGCACCGGGGCGCGGCCGCCCGGGCCGCCAAGGCTCCGCGCGCCTGCGGTGGCCAGGCCGCGCAGCCGCGGCGCAGGGTTTGGCGTCCCTCAGCCTGACAGCGCGTCGATCGCCTCGCGCCGCGTCTCGATCGCCACGCGCCGCTTCACCTTCATGGTTGGCGTGAGCAGGCCGTTCTCGATGGTGAAGGGGTCGGTGGGTGCGAAGTGGCGGATGCGCTCGATGGTGGGCAGCTTGCCGTTCACGCGGCGGACGGCGTCGCCGATCTTGGCCTCCATGCCGTCCGTCGGGACGATCAGGGCGACCAGCGCGGGCTTGCCCTCGCCGGCGACCAGGGCCTGGTGGATCTCCGGTTCGGCCATCAGCAGGGCCTCGATCTTGGCGGGGCTGACCATGTCGCCGCCCAGCGTCTTGATGAAGTCCCGCTTGCGGTCGGTGATGCGCAGGCGGTCGTCCTCGATCACGCCGACGTCGCCGGTGTGCAGCCAGTCGCCGGGCGCGCCTCCGATGGGCTTCAGGGCGGCGGCGGTGGCCTCGGGGTTGTTCCAGTAGCCGGTCATCACGAGCGCGCCCTGGACCAGCACCTCGCCATCCTCGGCGATGCGTAGCGCCACGCCCTTGAGCGGCGGGCCGACCGTCGTGCGGTTGTTGTCCCAGGGCAGATTCACGCTGACCACGGGGCCGGCCTCGGTCTGGCCGTAGCCCTGCAGCACGGGCAGGCCCAGCGCCATGAAGAAGCCCGACAGGTCGGGGTCGAGCCGCGCCCCGCCCGAGACCATCGCCTGCAGCCGCCCGCCGAAGCGCGCGCGTCTTCTCGCGCACCAGCTTGTCGAGCACCAGGTCCTGCAGCTTTTCGAACAACCCCAGCGGCGGGCCGTCCATCCGGCGCAGGCCGAAGGCGACGGCGCGGTCGAACAAGGCGCGCTTCCAGGGCTTTTCCTTCTCGAGCCCCGCCAGGATGCGCCCGCGCAGCACTTCGAACAGGCGGGGTACGGCGGTGATGACGGCGGGCTGGATTTCCGCCAGTTCGGCACTCAGGCGGTCGGCGCCGCGGGAATAGACCACTTCCAGGCCCAGGGACGGCAGCAGGAAGCCGCCCACCGTGTGCTCGTAGGAATGCGACAGCGGCAGGAAGGACAAATACGGCTTGCCGGACAGGCCGAGCCGTTCGGCCAGCGGCGCCACGCCGTCGCGGTTCGCCAGCAGCGCGCGGTGGGGCAGCATGACGCCCTTGGGCACGCCGCCGGTGCCGGAGGTGTAGATCAGGCAGGCAATGGCTTCCGGGCTGATCTGCTCGGTCTCGGCGGCGAGGGTGGCGGGGTCGGCGGCGGTGGCGAGTGCCTCGGACCAGGGGTGGGCGACCAGGCCGGCGGCGGCGGGCGGGTCCTCGCAGCACACCAGCAGGTCGAGGCCGTTCGCGAGGCCGGCGCCTTCCAGCACCTTCTCGGCCAGCTTGCGGGTGGACACCACCGCGGCGCGCGCACCGGAATCGCGCAGGATATGTGCGTGGTCGGCCGCCAGGTTGGTGGTGTAGGTCGGCACCGTGATCGCGCCGATCGCCATGATGGCGGTGTCGGCGATGGGGAATTCGGGGCGGTTTTCGCTGACCAGCAGCACGCGGTCGCCGGGTGCGACGCCCTTGGCGCGCAGGAAGGCCGCGCATGCTGCGACCTGCACCGCGAAGTCGCCCCACGTCACCGACCGCCAGGCGCCGCCCTGCCAGTGGCGGAACAGCGGGCGGTCAGCCCATTCGGCCGCGCGCGTCAGCATCATGGCCGGCAGGCTCGGCCAGCGGCCCGGCGTGTATGGCATGGAGTCTCCCCGGTCTTGCGCCCAGCCTGCATGGTGCGGTGATGCGGGCGCTTGGCCAAGTCCCGGCATGGCCTATATGGGGAACGTGACCAAGCCCCATCTTCCCACCGCCCTTCGTGCTCCCCTCGATGCCGCAGCCGCGCCTGGCGCGCTGCCGGTGTGGGACCTCTCGGACCTCTATGCCGCGCCGGATGATCCGCGCATCGGCGCCGACCTCGACCGGATCGAGGCGCAGGCGCGGGCGTACGAATCGCGGCTGGCCGGCAAGCTCGCGTCGCTGTCCGGCGATGCGCTGGCGCAGGCGATCTCGGAATACGAGGCGATGTGGGAAGGGCTCGGGCGCGTCACCTCCTATGCCGGGCTGGTGTTCAGCGGGGACGCGCAGGACGCGGCGAATGGCCGCTTCTACCAGACCATGCAGGAGCGGGTGACGACCATCTCCTCCCACCTGCTGTTTTTCACGCTTGAGATGAACCGGCTGGAGGATGCCGCGCTCGAGAAGAAGCTCGGCGGGTCGGCGGCGCTCGCGCATTGGCGGCCCTGGCTGCGCGACCTGCGGGTGTTCCGCCCGCACCAGCTCTCCGACGAGGCCGAGAAGCTGCTCCACGAAAAGGAGGTGGCCGGCCGGTCCGCCTGGGTACGGCTGTTCGACGAGACCATCGCGACCATGCGCGTGCCGGTGGGCGGGGAGGAGCTGACCGTCTCGGCCGCGCTGAACCGCTTGTCGGACCGCGACCGCGCGGTGCGCGCGCAGGCGGCCGAAGGTGTCTCGGCGGCGTTTGGCGATCGCGTGCGGCTGTTCACGCTGATCACGAACACGCTGCTGAAGGACAAGGAGATCGAGGACACCTGGCGCCACTACCCGCGCCCCGGGTCGTACCGGAACCGGTCGAACATGGTCGAGGACGAGGTGGTGGACGCGCTGGTGGCCGCCGTGCGCCAGTCCTTCCCGCGCCTGTCGCACCGCTACTACGGCATGAAGGCGAAGTGGCTCGGCCTGCCGAAGCTGCAGCACTGGGACCGCAACGCGCCGCTGCCCGACGAGGATGACCGCTTGGTGCCCTGGCCGGAGGCGGTGGAACGGGTGGTGAAGTCCTATGCCGCCTTCAGCCCGGAACTGGCGCAGGTCGGGCAGCGCTTCTTCGACAAGCCCTGGATCGATGCCGCGCTGCGGCCCGGCAAGGCGTCCGGCGCCTTCGCGCACCCCACGGTGCCGAGCGCGCACCCGTATCTGCTGCTGAACTACCACGGCAAGCCGCGCGACGTGATGACGCTGGCGCATGAGCTCGGCCATGGCGTGCACCAGATCCTGGCAGGTGCGCAGGGCTACCTGATGTCCTCCACGCCGCTGACGCTGGCCGAGACGGCGAGCGTGTTCGGCGAGATGCTGACCTTCCGCGCCGTGCTCGATGCCGAATCCGACCCGCGCCGCCGCCGCGCGATGCTGGCCGGCAAGGTCGAGGACATGCTGAACACGGTGGTCCGCCAGATCGCCTTCTACCGCTTCGAGACGCTGCTGCACGACGAGCGCCGCAAGGGTGAGCTGTCCCATGAGCGCATCGGCGAGCTGTGGATGCAGGTGCAGGTGGAAAGCCTGGGCCCGGCCTTCGAGTTCACGCCGGACTATGGCGTGTACTGGGCGTACATCCCGCATTTTGTGCACTCGCCCTTCTATGTCTATGCCTATGCCTTCGGGGATTGCCTGGTGAATGCGCTGTATGGCGTGTACCGCGAGGGCGGCGTGCCGGGGTTCGAGGGCAAGTACCTGGACATGCTGCGCGCGGGTGGCACCAAGCGGCACAAGGAACTGCTCGCGCCCTTCGGGCTGAACGCCGCCGACCCGGCCTTCTGGATGAAGGGGCTGGATGTGATCTCGGGCTTCATCGATGAGCTGGAGCGCACCGATGGCTGACCGCGAGGGCAGCACCATCTTCGGGGAGGCGCGGCGGATGCTGCGCACCTCCGGCGCTGTCGGCGGCATCGCCGCGCGCTATGCCGGCCAGCGCTTCCTGGGCATGAAGTCCGACAAGGCGGCGCATGCGGAGGACCTGAAGGCCATCCTGGGCGGTCTGAAGGGCCCGATGATGAAGGTGGCGCAGTTCCTGTCCACCGTCCCGGACGCGTTGCCGCCGGAATACGCCAAGGAACTGGCGACACTGCAGGCCAATGCGCCGCCGATGGGCTGGCCCTTCGTGAAGCGCCGCATGGGCAGCGAACTTGGACCGGATTGGGAACGCCGCTTCGCGTCCTTCGAGCGCGAGGCCGCCGCCGCCGCCTCGCTCGGCCAGGTGCATCGCGCCGTGCTGCATGACGGCACGCGCGTGGCCTGCAAGCTGCAATACCCGGACATGGCGAGCGTCGTCGAAGCCGATTTGCGCCAGCTGAAGATGGCGCTGGCGGTGTTCCGCCGCATGGACAGCACGCTCGAGAACGAGGACGCCTTCGTCGAGCTGTCCGACCGCCTGCGCGAGGAGCTGGACTACAAGCGCGAGGCCGCGCAGCAGCGGCTCTATGCCAAGATGCTGACCGGCGTGCCCGGCGTGCGCGTGCCCACGCCGGTCGAGGAATTGACCACGAACCGGCTGCTGACCATGACCTGGCTCGATGGCCGCGCCATCCAGGCGCGCATCGACGAGGACCCGCCGGAGGAGGAACGCGCCGCCTATGCGCGCGCGCTGTTCCGCGCCTGGTACGTGCCGCTGTACGGCTATGGCGTGATCCATGGCGACCCGCATCTGGGCAACTACCAGGTGCGGTCGGACATGCCGGAGAATGGCGGCTGGGGGATCAACCTGCTCGATTTCGGGGTGGTACGGATCTTCCCGCCATCCTTCATCGGCGGCGTGATCATGCTGTTCGAGGCAATCCGCGACGAGGATTTCGACAAGGCGGCCGAGGCGTATCGCGTCTGGGGGTTCAAGAACCTGTCGCGCGAGACGATCGAGGTGCTGAACATCTGGGCGAAGTTCCTGTACGAGCCGCTGCTTGATGACCGGGTGCGGCCGATCCAGGTGAACGACGACCCGATGCATGGCCGCAAGATCGCCGAGCAGGTGCATGCGGGGCTGAAGCGGACGGGCGGGGTGCGGGTGCCGCGGGAGTTCCCGCTGATGGACCGCGCGGCGATCGGGCTGGGGTCGGTGTTCCTGCGGCTGGGGGCCAGGCTGAACTGGCACCAGCTATTCCAGGAGCTGATCCAGGGGTTCGACGTGCAGGTGCTGGCGCAGAAGCAGGCGGTGGCGCTGGCGGAGGCGGGGCTGCCGGATCCGCATCCGGTGACGGCGGGCTAGCCGGCCTGACTGCGATCGTGGCCCCCGTGCCACGCGCGCGGCACCTTCCACCGCCCCGGCTTGACCAACCCTTGAAATCACCGCGCCGCACCCCTGCTTGACGCGGCCGGGCACGCGACGTGCTTGGCATGGGGATCGGTGCTGGACAGTCCGGCGCCGGGCTTGTAGGTGCGCCGCTTCATTTGGCGCGTGGGGGGTATCTCCGGATGCGTGTGGCGGTCCTGAAGGAAACGCGGAGCGGGGAAACCCGCGTGGCCGCGACGCCCGAGACGGTAAAGAAATACGTCGGCATGGGGCTCGATGTGGCGGTGGAGTCCGGCGCGGGCCTGGCCTCCGGCTTCATCGACAGCGCCTATGCCGAGGCGGGGGCGACCATCGCCGCCGATGCCGCGGCGGCGCTGGCCGGGGCGGGCATCGTGCTGGCGGTGCGCGCGCCCGAGGCCGAATTGCCGCGCGGGGCGCTGCTGTTGGGCACGCTCGGCGCCGATGCGGCGGCCGCGGCGGCCTATGCTGCGGCGGGCGTGGATGCCTGTTCCATGGAATTGCTGCCGCGCATCACCCGCGCGCAGTCGATGGACGTGCTGTCCTCCCAGGCCAACCTGGCGGGGTATCGCGCGGTGATCGAGGGCGCGGGGGCCTATGACCGCGGCTTTCCCATGATGATGACAGCGGCCGGCACCGTGCCCGCCGCCAATGTCTTCGTCATGGGCGCGGGGGTTGCCGGGCTGCAGGCCATCGCCACCGCGCGGCGCCTGGGCGGGCGCGTCTCGGCCACCGACGTGCGCCCGGCCGCGAAGGAGGAGATCAAGTCGCTCGGCGCGACCTTCGTCGGATACGAGGACGAGGAGAGCAAGGCCGCGCAGACCGCGGGCGGCTACGCGAAGCAGCTTTCCGCCGAGTTCTACGCCAAGCAGGCCGAGGTCGTGGCCGCGCATATCGCCAAGCAGGACGTGGTGGTGTGCACCGCGCTGGTGCAGGGCCGCCGCGCGCCCACGCTGGTCACCGCCGCGATGGTCGAATCGATGAAGCCGGGTTCGGTCATCGTGGACATCGCCGCCGATGCGGGCGGCAACTGCGCGCTGACCCAGCCGGGCGAAATGGTTGTCACGCCGAACGGCGTGAAGATCCTGGGCTTCACCAACTGGCCCGGGCGTTTGCCGGCGGCAGCATCGGCGCTGTACGCGCGCAACCTGCTCACCTTCCTGTCCACCTTCTGGGACAAGGACGCGAAGGCGCCGAAGCTGCCCGAGGATGATGACATCGTGAAGGGTGTCGCCCTCACCCGCGGCGGCGCCGTGGTCCATCCGCTGATGCAGCCGGCTTCGTAAGGGGACGCACCGATGACTCCGACCCATGTCGCGAACGAGGCGCAGACCATTGCCGAGCGCGCCGTCGCACTTGCCGACACCGCGCGGCGGATGGCCGAGGCCGCGGCGCCGGCCGCCGACGCCATCTCGCCCTTCCTGTACCTCCTGACCATTTTCCTGCTGGCCTGCTTCGTGGGCTACCACGTGGTGTGGAACGTCACCCCGGCGCTGCATTCGCCGCTGATGGGCGTGACCAACGCGATCTCCTCGGTGATCGTGGTGGGCGCGATCCTCGCGGCCGGCATGGCCGAGAGCGGGGCGGCGCGTATCTTCGGCTTCCTGGGCGTGACGCTGGCGGCGGTGAACATCGCCGGTGGCTTCATGGTGACCAGGCGCATGCTCGCGATGTTCAAGAAGAAGGGGAGCTGAGGCGATGGGCACGACGCTCTCGACCATTGCCTATCTCGCGGCATCGGTCCTGTTCATCCTGGCCCTGCGTGGGCTGAGCCACCCCGAGACCAGCCGGCAGGGCAACCTGTACGGCATGATCGGGATGGGCATCGCGATCTTCGCGACCATCTTCAAGGGCGGCATCGACTTCGGCGGCTTCATGCTGATCGTGGCGGGCCTCGCCATCGGTGGCGGCATCGGCACCGTGGTGGCGCAGCGCATCCAGATGACGTCGCTGCCGCAGCTGGTCGCAGCCTTCCACTCGCTGGTCGGCATGGCGGCGGTGTTCGTGGCAGCGGCGGCGTTCTATTCGCCGGAATCCTTCGGCATCGGCGTGGCCGGCAACATCAAGGCGGTGTCGCTGATCGAGATGTCGCTGGGGCTTGCGATTGGTGCCATCACCTTCTCGGGCTCGGTCATCGCGTTCCTGAAGCTCGATGGGCGGATGTCGGGCGCGCCGATCACCTTCGAGAACCAGCACAAGCTGAACGCCATCCTGGGTGGGGTGCTGCTGCTGCTGGTCATCCTGTTCGTGGCCACCGGCTGGTCGGTGCTGTTCTGGGCCATCGCGTTCCTGTCCTTCGCGCTGGGCTTCCTGCTGATCATCCCGATCGGCGGGGCGGACATGCCGGTCGTGGTGTCCATGCTGAACAGCTATTCGGGCTGGGCGGCGGCGGGCATCGGCTTCACCATCGGCAACCTGCTGCTGATCGTGACCGGCGCGCTGGTCGGCGCCTCGGGTGCCATCCTGTCCTACATCATGTGCAAGGGCATGAACCGCAGCATCATCAACGTGCTGCTGGGCGGCTTCGGGTCCGAGGGCGGCACCGTCGGTGCCGGCGCGGGCAATGCCGACCGCCCGCCGGTCAAGGCCGGGTCGCCGGAAGACGCGGCCTACATGATGAAGAACGCGCAGAAGATCATCGTGGTGCCGGGCTACGGCATGGCGGTGGCGCAGGCCCAGCAGGTGCTGCGCGAAATGGCCGACCTGCTGAAGAAGGAAGGCGTGGACGTCTCCTACGCCATCCATCCGGTGGCCGGGCGCATGCCGGGCCACATGAACGTGCTGCTGGCCGAGGCGAACGTGCCCTATGACGAGGTGCACGAGCTCGAGGAGATCAACCCCGAATTCGCCGATGCCGACGTGGCCTTCGTGATCGGGGCGAACGACGTGACCAACCCGGCCGCCAAGACCGACAAGTCGTCGGCCATCTATGGCATGCCGATCCTGGACGTGGAGAAGGCCAAGACGGTCTTCTTCATCAAGCGCGGCATGGCGTCGGGCTACGCCGGCGTGGACAACGAGCTGTTCTTCCGTCCGAACACGATGATGCTGTTCGGCGATGCGAAGAAGGTCACGCAGGAGATCGTGCAGGCGCTCCAGCGCTGAGGCACGGATGGGGGCGCGGGGCCATGTCCGGTGCCGCGCCCCACGCCACGACCTGAATTCACGTCAGCGAACGCCCTCGGCCGCGGCCGAGTGCATCAGCGCCTCGCGCAGGCGCATCACGAGGCGCGGGGCCGCCTCGGGGTCGGCGGGCGCGGCTTCGAAGCCGTCGGGGTCGTCGACGAAGCCCATGGTCCAGGCATCGAAGGCGCGGGCGGTCACCTCGGCCACTTCGAGGACGGCCACGGCCGTGTGGCGTTCGTCCATCTGGATACGTTCGAAGATCTCCTCGACCGCGGCGGGCGGGCCTTCCAGCACCTGGGCGAAGTGCTTGTTGCTGAGCATCATCGCGCCCGTCACGCGCATCGCGGCGTTGTTGCGCCGCGCGGTGGCCAGGATGGCATCGAGGTCGTCGCGCGAGGTGGTCAGCGCGCGGCTGACATAGGTGACGCGGCGCAGCACCTGAGGTGCGTCGGTCATGGGCGGGTCTCCTGGAGGTGCAGCCGCGCGGCGGCCTCGCGCAGCCTTTCGATCGTCTCGGGGATGGCGCCGGCGGCGACCGGGCGGGCGATCAGGAAGCCCTGTGCATCGGCACAGCCGTGCAGTACCAGGCGCTGCATCTGCTCCTCGGTCTCGACCCCCTCGGCGGTGGTGCGCAGGCCGAGCGAGGCGCCGAGTGCCACCACCGCCTGCACAATGGCCGCGCTGTCGGCACGCTCCCCGATGCCGGCGATGAAGCTGCGGTCGATCTTGACGCGATCGAGTGGGAAGTCGCGCAACTGCGTCAGCGACGAATAGCCGGTGCCGAAATCGTCCAGCGAGATGCGCACGCCCATCGCGCGCAGCCGCTGGCAGGTGGCGATGGCGCGCGTGACGTCGTGCAGCAGCGAGGTCTCGGTCACCTCGATCTCGAGCCGATGGGCGGCAAGGCCGCTCTCCGCCAGGGCGGATCGCACCACGCCCACGATGTCGCCGCGGGCGAATTGGGGCGCGGCCACGTTGACCGCCACATGCAGGTCGGCCGGCCACGTCGTGGCCTCGCGGCAGGCGGTGCGCAGCACCCATTCACCGATCGGCACGATCAGGCCGATCTCCTCCGCCAGCGCGACGAAATCCCCGGGCGGCACCAGGCCGCGCGAGGGGTGGTTCCAGCGCAGCAGCGCCTCGAACCCCGTGAGCGCGCCGGTCGCGACCGCCACCTGCGGCTGGTAGTGCAGTTCGAGTTGACCGAGGCCGATCGCCGCGCGCAATTCGCCTTCCAGCACGCGGCGCGCATCGGCGCGCGAGCGCAGCGCGGGCACGAAGCGGCGTACCGTGCCGCGGCCCTCCGCCTTGGCCTGGTACAGCGCGAGGTCCGCCGCGCGCAGCAATGACGCGGCATCGGTGCCGTCCGCGGGGTAGTGCGCCACGCCGACCGAACAGCCGATCACGGCACTCTGGCCATCGAGCAGGAAGGGGCGGGCGAGCATGTCGGTCAGGCGTTCGCCCAGCGCCGCGGCGGCATCGGGCTGCGGCGTGTCGGGCAGCAGCAGGGCGAATTCATCCCCGCCGATCCGCCCGGCGATGTCGGTGCCGCGGATGCAGGCGCGGATGCGCCGGCCGACCCCGCGCAGCAGCGCATCGCCGTAGTGGTGGCCGAGCGTGTCGTTCACCGCCTTGAAGCGGTCGAGGTCGAGCGCCAGCACGGCGAACGGCGTCCCGTCCTGCGCGGCGTCATGCAGGTGGGCTTCCAGGCTGGCGAGGAAGCCCTCGCGCCGCAGCAGCCCGGTCAGCCCGTCGGTCGGGCCGGCGGCTTCGATTCCGAGGGCGTTTGGCAGCGGCGCGGCATGGGTCATGGGCGGCCGCGACTATCGCCGCGGCACCTTAACCGGAGGCGAATCTCAGCCCTGGTTGGCCCGCAGCGCGGCACGCAATTCCGCCCCGCCGGACACCCAGCCGAAGAAGGTCTCGACGTTGAATTCGGTGGCCGCTTGCGCGCCGGGGCCGGCCGCCATGGTCGCATCCGCCAGCATCACGGGGAAGAATTCGCGGTGATAGGCGTCGCGGATGGTGCTCTCGACACACACGTTGGTGGCAACGCCGCAGACCAGCAGCGTGCGGATGCGCCGCGCCGCCAGCACCTGGTCGAGCGCGGTGCCCGCGAAGCCGGAATAGCGCGCCTTGGGCACGACGATGTCGCCGGCATGGGGCGTGAGCTCGGGGACGATGTCGTAATCCCAGGTGCCGTGCGTGATGAGCTTGCCGGCATAGGCGTCGTTCGCCCGCATGAACTTCAGCGCGTTCGACTTGTGCCACACCGGGGCGGTCGGCGGCGCCTCGCGCTGGTCGGGGCTGAAACCGTTCTGCAGGTAGACGACCGGGATGCCCGCGGCGCGGCAGGCATCGGCGATGCGCGCGGTCTCGGCGATGACGGGCGCCGCGCCGGAGACGTCGAAGCCCACCAGGTCGATGTAGCCGCCCTTCGACAGGTAGGCGTTCTGCATGTCGACGATGACCAGGGCGGTCTCCTCGATCACGACGTCGAGCGGTTCGGGCCGGCAGGGCAGGGTGATGGTGCGGGGCATGGCGGTGTCCTTGCAGTGTCGTGATGCGGACGGGCGTGACGTGAACCGGCGCGCGGCGATGCGGTCGGTTTGGCAATGCGCGTGCCATCCGTCGTTGCGGCCCCTGCGCCGGCGCGCCAGCATGGGGCCGGATCACAGCGGGGGATATCCGTGGACGGGCAGCAACCAGCCGCGGGCATGCCCGCGTGAGCGCCGAATCGCACGGGCCGGACCTGGTCAGCGTGGTGGCGCTGCTCGGTGCCGCGGTGGTGGCGGTGCCGCTGTTCAAGCGGCTCGGGCTCGGATCCGTGCTGGGCTACCTGGTGGCCGGGCTGGTCATCGGGCCCTTCGGCATCGGGCTGTTCACCGACGCGCAGGCGATCCTGCATGTCGCCGAGCTTGGCGTGGTGATGTTCCTGTTCATCATCGGGCTCGAGATGGAGCCCTCGCGCCTGTGGGGGATGCGCCAGCAGATCTTCGGCCTGGGTGTCGCGCAGGTGGGCGTGTGCATGGCGCTGCTGGGCGGTATCGCGTGGCTCGCGGGTTATCCGCCGGTGGTGGCCTTCGTGGCGGGCACCGGCTTCGTGCTGACCTCGACCGCGATCGTGATGCAGATGCTCGAGGAACGGCGCATGGTCGGCACGCGGGCGGGGCAGCGCATCATCGCGGTGCTGCTGCTCGAGGACCTGGCGATCGTGCCGCTGCTGGCGCTGGTGGCCTTCCTTGCGCCCGGCGCAGGTGTGACCAGCGCCTTCGAACGCTGGCAGGCGGTCGGCATCGGCCTCGCGTCCATCGCCGCGCTAGTGGCGGCGGGGCTGTACCTGCTGAACCCGATGTTCCGCCTGCTGGCCGAGGCCCGCGCGCGCGAGGTGATGACGGCGGCCGCGCTGCTGGTGGTGCTGGGATCGGCGCTGGCGATGCAGTTGGGTGGCCTGTCGATGGCGATGGGCGCCTTCCTGGCCGGGGTGCTGCTGTCCGAGAGCGCCTTCCGGCACCAGCTGGAAGCCGATGTCGAGCCCTTCCGGGGGCTGCTGCTGGGGCTGTTCTTCCTGGCCGTGGGCATGTCGCTCGACCTCGCGGTGATCGGGGCGAACTGGGTGCTGGTCGCAGGCGGCGTGGTGGCCTGCATGGTGGTGAAGGCGGTGGCGATCTATGCGGTCGCGCGCGCCGGGCGGGCCGACCACCGGGAGGCGCTGGAGCGCGCGGTGCTGATGGCGCAGGGCGGGGAGTTCGCCTTCGTGCTGTACGCCGCGGCCGCGGCGGTGGGCATCATCGACGGGCCGACCAATGCGGTGCTGACGGCGACCGTCATTGTCTCGATGGTGCTGACACCCGTCATGATCATCCTGCACGACCGGATGGTGCCCGCGGCGGAGCCGTCGCTGGATGGCGTGGAGGCACCCAGCCACAACGAGGCGCGCGTGCTGATCATCGGCTTCGGGCGCTTCGGGCAGATCGCCGGCGGGTCGATGCTGACGCGCAACTTCACCATCTCGGTCATCGATATCGACCCCGAGATGGTGCGCGAGGCGAATGCCTACGGCTTCAAGGTGCATTACGGGGACGGCACGCGGCTTGATATCCTGCACGCGGCGGGGGCGGGGCGTGCCGAGATCATCCTGTGCTGCGTCGACGACCGGGACGCGGCGCTGCGCATCATCCACCTGCTGAAGTCGGAGTTCCGCGGCATTCCCGTGCTGGCGCGCGCCTTCGACCGCGAGCACGCGATGCGGCTGCTGGCCGCCGGCGCCGACGAGGTGGTGCGCGAGACCTTCGAATCCGCGCTTTCGATCGGGCGGTCGGCGCTGATCCGCACCGGCACCCCGGATGCCGAGGCCGACGAGGTGATCGCGACGCTGCGCCGGCGCGATGCCGAGCGCTTCGCGCTCGAGGCGTCGCAGGGGATGGAGGCGGGGCGGCGGCTGCTGCTGTCGCACCGCAAGGACTGGCTGGGCGACGGCGCGGAGGCGGCGCGGGATCCGGCGCCGCAGCAGGGCGGGGGCTGACGCGCCGGGCAGCAAAAAGCCGCGGAACACGCCTGGCGTGCCGCGGCCGTCAGCTCCGCGCCGGGGCGCGGGGTGGGTGGCTCAGAAGCCTTCGCGCTCGAGGCGCTTGCGCTCAACCTTGCGGGCGCGACGGACGGCCTCGGCGGCCTCGCGCGCACGGCGCTCGGACGGCTTTTCGTAGTGGCGGCGAAGCTTCATCTCGCGGAAAACGCCTTCCCGCTGGAGCTTCTTCTTCAGGGCCTTGAGGGCCTGGTCGATATTGTTGTCCCGAACGACGACTTGCACGCGGCGCAACCTCCTGCGCGTTGGATGTGGAAGGCAAACAAGCACGGCCGGTTGCCCGGTCCGTGCGGATCGGCGCCGCCATAGCACGGATTCGCGCCGGGCCGGAAGCCCTCCCGCAATCGCGCGGCGCCCTATATTCACCCATGCGCCACTTTTCCGAGTGCGACCGACCGCCATGGCCATCCTGAAGATCGCCCGCATGGGCCACCCCATCCTGCTGGCCCGCGCGGCCGAGGTGACGGATCCGACCGCCCCCGAGATCCACCGCCTGGTGGCCGACATGGCCGAGACCATGGAGGATGCGGGCGGGATCGGCCTGGCCGCGCCGCAGGTGCATGTGGGGCTGCGGCTGTTCGTCTGGCGGACCGGGGCCGGCGGTGTCTCGGCGTTGATCAACCCGGTGCTGGAACCGGTGGGCGAGGAGACCGAGGCAGCCTTCGAGGGCTGCCTGTCCATCCCTGGCCTGCGTGGTGCGGTACGCCGGCCGGCGCGCATCCGGTTCCGCGGCGTCGACATCGCGGGCAAACCGGTCGAGGGGGAGGCGGCGGGGATCGTCGCGCGCGTCATGCAGCATGAGGCGGACCACCTGGATGGCCTGCTGTATCCCATGCGCATGCAGGACTTCACGCAATTCGGCTTCACCGAGGAACTGGCGCGCGCCGCCGCCGCGCAGCGCGCCGAACAGGAGAAGGCACCATGACCGACCTGCCCGAGTCCGATGCCGTCATCGAGGCGTTGCTGCCGCTGGTGCCCGCGATGGGCTGGACGCCGCGAGCCATCGCCGCGGCCTTGCGCGCCGCGGGGCTGCCCGAAGAAGAGGCCGCCTTCCTGTTCCCGCGCGGCCCGGTCAGCGCGATCGAGGCCTGGCTGGCGCTGGCCGACCGGCAAATGGCCGAGGCGGCGGGGGATCTGTCGGGCCTGCGCACGCCTGACCGAATCCGCACCCTGATCGCGACGCGCCTGCGCCAGGCGGGGCCGCACCGGGAGGCGGTGCGCCAGGCGCTGGCGCTGCAGTCGCTGCCCTGGAACGTGCCGTCGGCGCTGCGGACGGCGGCGCGCACGGCGAATGCGATCTGGTATGCGGCGGGCGATAGCTCGGCGGATTTCTCCTGGTACACGCGCCGCGTGAGCCTGAGCGCGGTGTATGGCGCCACGCTGGCCTTCTGGCTGCGCGACGAATCGGACGATATCGGCCCGACGCTCGACTTCCTGGACCGCCGGCTGGCGGGGCTGGCGCGGATCGGCCGGCTGCGGCGCGGGTGCGGACGCAAGCGGGCGGCGTGAGGGCGGGGTCGGGCCGGCGCCGGGCGCGGCCTTCGTAGGTCGGGCGCCGGAGCGCCACCGCGGCGGGTCATGCGGTGCCGAATACCGACGTCGCTTGGAAGCTATGCCCGTGCGCTGCGTGGACCGTGCGGCGGTGCGTCGCACCAAGGGTGCGCCAGTCTATCGCGCCGAGGGCGAGCCCGTGTATCGCGCTGCGAGTGCGGCAGTGCGTCGCGCGCAGAGCGCGCCCTTCGCCTCTGGGAGGGCCCGGAGGCCGGTGCCGGGCGTGTCAAGCGGGTACCAGGGGCGGGCGGCCGCGCCGTGTTACACGGGCGTCTGCACGGCGTGCCGCAAGGCTTTGGTTCCCCTGGCGATTGAATACGTTTTTTTGGGTTTCCCCGTATCCGGCCGCGGAGTATCAGCGAACCCAGGAATCGTGTACCGCGCGCCGAGTCGGGGCGGGGTGCGCGTTCATCCATCCGCAAGGGAGCGCCAGGCGCCCATGACCAAGACCCGCACCTTCCTCGCCGCGCTCTGCGGCATCGCCATTGCCGGCCCGGCGCTGGCAAATACCTGCCTACGGCCCGAGGAGCGCGCCGTGTTCGAGCTGCGCGCCCTGCGGTCCTACCTGATGGTCAGCGCGCTGCAGTGCCAGAAGGGCGAGAGCTACAACCAGTTCGTGCGGCGCTTCGGCGGCGATCTGACGGCGGCCGACCGCGCGGCGCAGGCGCATTTCACGCGCGTGCATGGCGGGCAGGGGCGCACGCGCCTCGATGTCTACAACACCACCATGGCGAACGAGCATTCCGAGGACGCGATCCGCTCGGGGTCGTTCTTCTGCCGCGATGCGGACCCGCTGTTCCAGCGCGTGCTGGCGACGCCGGCGCCGCAGCTCGCTGCCCTGGCAGCCGAGCGCAACATTCCGCAGACCTACGGTGATGATTGCGGCGCGACGCCCGCCGCGGCGGCACGCCCCGCCCGTACCGCAGCGCGCAGCAGCACCACGCGCCGCTGATCCGCGGCACGGTCGATCGGGGAGGGGGCGGTGCGCAGGCGCCGCCCCTTTTTCGTGGGCGCTGCGCGCGTGAAGCGCGCGTGCCCTTCGATGGTCAGCGGAAGGCCGATCGTACGGCAGCCATCACGCCGCGCGGCCCTTGAACGTCAGGCGAAACGCGGATCGTGCGCCGGCACGATCCGCCAGCGCACGGCGCGATCGCGCCCGGAAAATCAGTCGATGCCGGCGCGCCGGTAAACAGGGCTCGAGCCAAGCGCCTGGCATTTGAGGGCGCGAAAAGCGCCCGTCAGCCGCCAGTCGTCATCGCACTAGGATTTCGACGCGGCGGTTTTGCGGTTCGCGCACGTCGTCGGCGGTCGGCACCAGGGGCTGGGTCTCGCCGAGGGCGGTGATGGCAATGTCCTCGCGCGCGATGCCGCGGCGGACGAGTTCGGCGGCGACCGTCTCGGCCCGGCGGCGCGACAGCGCCTGGTTGAACTGCACCGTGCCGGAGCGGTCGGCATGGCCAGCGACCTCGATCCGGGTGCTGCGCTGGCTGCGAGCGTGCTGCACGGCCTCGTTGATGATTTGGCGCGCGCGTTCCGTCAGGTCGGCGCGGTTCCAGTCGAAAAACACCAGGAAACTGCGGCTGGCCTGGGGGACCGCGGCGGGGGCGGGCGCGGATGGCGCGGCGCCGCGCCCCAGCGTGTAGCGCAGGCCCAGCATCAGGGAGTGGTTGTAGACATCGGGTTCGACGGAGCCACTGGCCACGGCGGCGCCGGTCAGCGGATTGTCGAAGCGTGCCTGCAGCCGGGGCTGCAGTGTGCCCAGGAAGCGGTATTCGGCGGTCACGGCCAGCCCAGGGGCAAACTCCACGGGGAAGGCCAGGCCGGCGATGCCCTGGTAGGCGAAGCGGCCGTCGCGGTCGTCCACGGTCATGCGCAGGGCGCCGTTCTGGCTGATGCCTCGCACACCGGCCCATTCGGTCACGACATAGCCGGCACCGACGCCGACATAGGGGATGACCGGGCCGAATACGCCGAGGTCGAGCAGCACATTGCCCATGACGCCCCAGCTTTCCTGACGACCGCCAGGCGCGCCGATGCTGGCCCAGCCGGCCACGCCGGAGGCGCTGTCGGTCTCGTTGGAGCGGTAGTTGCCTTCGAGTTCGAGGCGCAGGCCGTTGCCGAATCCCCAGCCCAGGGAGAGCACGCCTGCGATGCCGGGGGAGAAACCCACCGTGCCGCTGCCGCCATAGCCCGCGCGGCCGAGTGCCGCGGTGCCGGCCTGGTCGAGATTGAGGTCGGTGTCCGGCACGAGGTTCCAGCCGAAGCCGCCGGCCACGTAGGGCCCGGGGGCGAACTGCGCCGCCGCGGGGGCGGCGGAGGCCATGGCGCCCAGCAGGGCAGTGCCTGCAAGACCCAGGCGGCGAGGGGAACCGGCGGGGGACATCGGAATTCGTCTATAGCGATTCTTTGGTTTGCAAAGTGTGCAGGAGGGCGGTGGTTGCTGCAATGCGAAAGCCATCCCCCTGACGCAGAAAGGGGCGCCCTGAGGCGCCCCTTTCCATGTTCTGTCGCGTGGTGTCCCGCGATTAGCGGAGCACGATCTCCACGCGGCGGTTCTGCGGCTCGCGGGTGTTGTCCGGGGTCGGGACCAGCAGCTGGCTCTCGCCGACGCCGCGCGCGGTGATCTCGTTGCGCGGGATGCCCAGGCGGACCAGCTCGGCAGCCACCGCGTTGGCGCGGCGGACCGACAGGCCCTGGTTGTAGACCGGCGAGCCCGAGGTGTCGGTGTGACCCGTCACTTCGATGCGCGTCACGCGCTGCGTGCGCGCGGCCTGCGCCGCTTCCGCGATGATCTGGCGCGCGCGCGCGGTCAGGTCGGCGCGGTTCCAGTCGAAGAACACCAGGAAGGTGCGCGCCGGCGCCGGCGCCACCGCGGCCGGGGCCACCGGCGCAGCCGTGCGGCCGAAGTTGTAGCGCACGCCGAACATGATGGAGTGGTTGTAGTTGTCGGCGCTGTAGGAGAACGCCTCGCGGTCGGCGATGCGCGTGTTGCCGACCTGCACCACGCCGTTCGCGCGGCCGTCGAGTTCAACCTGCGCGGTGCCCAGGAAGCGGTACTCGGCGGTCAGGGCCAGGCCGGGGACGCTGTCGATCGGCAGCGCGATACCCAGGATCGCCTGGTAGGCGAAGGTGCCGCTGTCGCCGCCGAAGCTCAGGCGCGCGTTCGTACCGTTCGCGGCGCGCTGCCCGAAGCTGATGTCATCCCAGTCGTTGATGACGTAGCCGACGCCGGCGCCGACATACGGCATCACGGGGCCGAGGCGGAAGTCGTACAGCGCGTTGAACATCACGCCGTAGCTGGCCGCGGTGCCGCCAGTGCGCGGCAGCGAGCCGACGCCCGAGGCCTTGATGTTGTCGACGTCGTTCTGGCGGTAGCTGCCCTCGAGTTCGAGGCGCAGGCCGTTGCCGAAGCCGTAGCCGACGCTGAGCACGCCGGCGAAGCCCCACTCGAAGCCGACGTCGAGCGAGCGGCCCGCGACGGTGTCCGAGCTGCCCATCAGGTAGTTGAAGCCGGCGCCAGCACCCACGTAGATGCCCTGCACCCGCGGATCCCAGCTCTGCGCCTGCGCGGTCGCAGCCATCGGCAGCGACAGCAGCGTCGCGGCAAGAAGCGCCTTCTTCAGGCTCATTGGAATTCTCCTGCTCGAGGCCCCGCGGGGCCGAATGTCATGCCTGGTGCGCAACCGCACCGGAACGTCACCCTTCTAGCATCCGCGGCGGGGCGCGCTACCGTCCATCACGCCCGGATGGCCGCCTGCCGGGCGGGTTGTGCCGGCACTGTTGCCCTGCAGCCACGGGGGGCGGTGGCAATTCGGTCACAAGCCCGCCAGCGCGTCCGAGTCGGGCAGGGATGCAAGGCTGCCGCGCGCGAGCAGGCGCGTCGCATGGCCCATCTTGCGGCCGGGCCGGGCGCTCGCCTTGCCATAGAGGTGCCCCACGACGCCCCGAGTCGCGACCAGACGGGGCCAGGCCGCCATGCCCTCGGGGCCGATCAGGTTGCGCATCACCGCATCGTGGTGGCGGGCGGGGTCGGCGAGCGGCAGGCCGGCGACCGCGCGGATGTGCTGTTCGAACTGCGATGCGGCGCAGGCATCCATGGTCCAGTGGCCGGAATTGTGCGGGCGCGGCGCGATCTCGTTGGCCAGCAGGCTGCCATCGGGCAGCAGGAACATCTCGAGCGCGACGATGCCGACGAGGTCGAGCCCGTCGGCGACGGCGGCGACATGGGCGCGCGCGGCGGCCGCGACGGAGTCGGGAATGCGGGCGGGCGCGAAAGACAGGTCGAGGATGTGGTGCGCGTGGCGGTTCTCGGCCGGGTCGAAGGTGGCGATGGTGCCGTCGGCGGCGCGCGCCGCGATGGCGGAGATCTCCATCGCGAAGGGCACGAAGGCTTCCAGCACGAGCGGCCGGGGTGCGAGGCGGGCGAAGGCCGGGGCGAGATCTTCGGCGCTGCGCAGCACGGCCTGGCCGCGGCCGTCATAGCCCATGCGGGTGGTCTTGAGCACGGCGGGCAGGCCGAGGTCGGCCGCGGCGGCGGCGAGGTCCGATTCGGTCTCGACCGCGCGCCAGGGCGCCACGGGCACGCCGATGCGGCCCAGGAAGGCCTTTTCCGCCACCCGGTCCTGGCAGGTGGCCAGCGCAGCAAGGCCCGGGCGGCAGGGCACCAGGCCGGCCAGGGCTTCCAGCGCCGCGGCGGGGACGTTTTCGAATTCGAAGGTCACGACGGCGACGGAGGCGGCGAAGCGGGCGAGCGCGTCGCGGTCCTCGTAGGGTGCGACGGTGCGGCGCGCGGCGACCTGCATGCCGGGCGAATCGGGCTCGGGCGCATAGACGTGGCAGGCGTAGCCTAGGCGCGCGGCGGCGAGCGCCGACATGCGGCCGAGCTGCCCGCCGCCGAGGATGCCGATGACGGCGTTGGGCGGCAGGGGGGCGGTCATGCCGGGTCGTCCGGGACGGAGGCGGTCTGGGCGGCGCGCCAGGCGGCCAGGCGTTCGGCCAGCGCGGGGTCGGCGATGGCGAGGATGGCGGCGGCCAGGAGCGCGGCATTGACCGCGCCGGCACGGCCGATGGCGAGCGTGCCGACGGGGATGCCGGCCGGCATCTGGACGATCGACAGCAGGCTGTCCATGCCCTTGAGCGCATGCGATTCGACCGGCACGCCGAGCACCGGCAGCGCGGTCATGGAGGCCGCCATGCCCGGCAAGTGGGCGGCCCCGCCGGCGCCGGCGATGATGACGCGCAGCCCGCGCCCGGCGGCGGAGGCCGCGTAGTCGAACAGGCGCTGCGGGGTGCGGTGGGCTGAGACCACGCGGGCTTCCTGCGGGACGCCCAGGCGGTCGAGCGTCTCGGCGGCGTGGCGCATGGTCTCCCAGTCGGAGCGACTGCCCATGATGATGCCGACCAGAGGGCCGGGGCCGGGGGAGGATGTCATTCGTACCTGCCAGGAACGGACGCCGGGGCGTGACGGGGAAGCGCGGGCGCGACGCGCCGCCGGTGCGGCAGGGTCGCGCCGCGGGACATAGAACGGTTCGCGCGCCAGCGCGAAGGGGGCGCGCGGCCGTGGGCTGCGGACAGGCCCCGCGAGGGCCGGGTCATGCGCCGCGGTGGAGCGCCCGAGCCGGACTTCGTGCCGCGGGCGCCGGCGGGTCCAACGTCGCCGCGCAGGGCAATGCCCGCGGACGTTGGGCCGCGGGCGACCAGTCGGTGGATGACATCGACCGCAACCTGATGGCTGGACCGTGATTCGACATCGCGGATCGCTGCTAGCGCGACGGCGTGCCGGCCACGTCCCGCGGCGCCACGTGCAACAGGGCGTAGCCGAGCACCCCGGCCACCAGCGACCCGCCCAGGATGCCGAGCTTCGCCTGCGCCTGGAGCAGCGCATCCTCGGGGAAGGCCAGCAGCGTGATGAACAGGCTCATGGTGAAGCCCACGCCGCAGAGCAGCGCGATACCCGTCAGTTGCAGCCGCCCTGCATAGGCGGGCATGTCCGCCAGCCCGAGCCGGATCGCGAGCAGCGAGAAGCCCAGCACGCCGACCAGCTTGCCCACCACGAGACCGAGCCCGACGCCGAGTGTCACCGGCGCCACCAGCGCCTCGGCCGACAGGCCGAGGATCGGCACGCCGGCATTGGCCAGGCCGAAGACCGGCACGATGAGAAAGCCGACCGGGATGTGCAGCGCGTGCTCGAGCCGGTGCAGGGGGCTCGCGGCCTCGTGGTCGGGCCGGCCGGGCGTGGGCTGGAGGGGGATGGTCAGCGCCAGGACCACGCCGGCCAGCGTGGCATGGACGCCCGAGCGCAGGATCAGCAGCCAGAGCAGCAGGCCGAGCAGCAGGTAGGGCGTCAGGCTGCGCACGCCGCCGCGGTTCATCGCGAACAGCACGCCCACCACCACGGCGGCGCCCGCGAGATCCGGCAGCGACAGGCCGGCGGTGTAGAACAGCGCGATGATGATGACGGCGCCGAGGTCGTCGATGATGGCGAGCGCCGTGAGGAAGACGCGCAGCGAGACCGGCACGCGGGGGCCGAGTAGCGAGAGGATGCCGAGCGCGAAGGCGATGTCGGTGGCGGCCGGGATGGCCCAGCCCTGTGGCGCCGGCTCCGCGGCGAAGGCGAGGTAGACCAGCGCCGGGACCGCCATGCCGCCGGCGGCGGCGATGCCCGGCAGGGCGCGGCGCGACCAGGTCGAGAGCTGGCCGTCCAGGGTCTCGCGCTTGATCTCGAGGCCGACGAGCAGGAAGAACACCGCCATCAGCCCGTCGTTGATCCAGTGCCCGACCGACAGCGGGCCCAGGTAGGTGCGCAGCAGCGCATCGTAGCCCGCCTGCAGCGGCGAATTGGCGATGACGAGGGCGAGCGCGGCCGCGCCCATCAGCATCAGGCCGGCGGAGGACTGGCCGTCGAGGAAGCGGCGGAGCGCGCTGGGGGCAGCATGATGGGCGTGGGCCATGGGTCGCCTTCGGGCGTGGATACGCTTCGCTGGCGGCCCGACCAGCGCTGAACCCTGACCGGACCCCATCGAGGACCGGCCACCCGAAAGCCCTATACGATGCAGCGCGGTGGATGACAGCCCCCTGCGCGCATGTGGCGCCCGGTGGCGGGGGGCAAACGCGGATCGCGCAGCGATCCCGGAGCGCACGGCGCGACCGCGCCCAGGGTGTCAGCCGTGCCGGGCGCGCCAATGCGTGGCGCGAAGGCAAGCCGGCGGACGCCGGCGCCCGCCGTCTGAGGGCCGGGAGAAGCGCATCGCTGCGCGATCCGGGAGCGCACGGCGCGACCGCGCGCGGACCGTCAGCGGCGTTCAGCGCACCCGTGCACGGCGCGAAGGCAAGGGCCGCGGATGCGGCCCGCCCGCCCTCTGAGGGCAAACAAACTACGCAATGATATCCGGCACCAGCCGGCCTTCGAGCCAGGCGATCTCGTCCTTCAGCTTCAGCTTGCGCTTCTTCAGGCGCTGCAGCTGCAACTGGTCCACCGCCGAGCCGTCCAGCCGGGCGATGACGGTGTCGAGGTCGCGGTGCTCGCTGCGCAATTCGTGCAGGCGGCGCAGCATGGCGTCACGGTCGGCGATCATGGCCGGCGGCCCCGGAGATGAGGTGAAGGGTTCGGCAAGGAAGATTGCGAAATCGTGGGGTGCATTCCTGTCCGCATGGCCCTTAACATGCCAGGGCCGGGGCGTGACAGCCATTCCGGTTGTCGCACCCGCGGTTGAACGGGGGCCGGGACACCGGCTCCGAACCACGGCCTCGGCCCCGCGGTGGCGGTGCCGGGCCCGAACCCGGAGATGCGCATCGAATGTCGCTTGACGCCCGGATCGCCTCCCTCGAGGACCGCCACGCTGCCCTCGAGCGCCGAATCCTGGACGAGGACCGCCGCCCGCTGCCCGATGGGCAAGCGTTGGCCCGGCTGAAGCGAGAGAAGTTGAAACTCAAGGAGGAGATGGAGCGCCTCAAGGCCGCCACGCGGCACTGAGGGAGGCTGCCGCCGGGGTGGTCGCGGCGCGCTGCGGCGGCGCCGGCCAGCCCCGGATGCCGCGCCTGCGTGGTCGGTCGAGCGATGCCTGACGGAAGGGCGGGTTCGCGGCGGGCCATGACGCTTAGCCATCTGACCTGGCCCGGTGGGACGGCTGTGGGGCGGCTGCGACGGGCCTGCCGTCGCGTGGCGCGGAGATACCTGCGAGGACGCCCGACCGAGCCGCCCTGGCGATGGGCGCGACCGCAGCCTCAGGCCGCGTCGTCGGCCGGCTGCACGTCGAGTGGCGCGGGCCCGCCGATGGACGCCACCGCCGCGTTCAGGTCCCCCTGGCTGCACAGGCCCAGGATGACAGGGTCGCGCGGCTTGATGTTGGCGCTGTTCCAGTGGGTCTTGTCGCGCACCTTGGCGATGGTGTCCTTGGTGGTGCCGAGCAGCTTGGCGATGGTCGCGTCCGGCAGCGTCGGGTAGTTGCGCAGCAGGAAGGCGATGCCGTCCGGGCGGTCGTTGCGCTTGGACACCGGCGTGTAGCGGCCGCCCTTGGCGCGCTGCTTGGGCAGCACGATGGTGCTTTCCTGCAGGACCAGGCGGGCGGCGGGGTCGGCCTCGCAGCGGGCGATTTCCTCGCGCGTGAGCTGGCCGGTTGCGATCGGGTCGTAGCCGACGATGCCCTGCGCCACCTCTCCATCGGCAATGGCCTGGATCTCGAGCGGATGCATGCCGACGAAATCGGCGATCTGGTCGAAGGACAGGGACGTCTTGTCGATCAGCCACACGGCGGTGGCCTTGGGCATTAGGGGCTGTGGCATGGGCGGACCTCGGGTGGCCGGGGGGCAGCAGCGAACCCCCGCGACAATGTGACGCCCCCTATACTGACGCGCCGGGGCAGGGTCAAAGCCCTGGTCGGAGACGGAGGAACACATATGGGTGGCCCAGACCAGGACGACATGCCGCGCCGGCGGCAGGTGCTCGAGAAGCCGCGCTTCGACGGCTGGGATGTCGGGCAGTTGCGCGAGTATATCGCGGAGCTGCAGGCCGAGATCGCGCGGGCGGAGGCCGGCATCGAGGCGCGCGAGGGGCATCGGGCGGCGGCGGAGGCGTTCTTCCGGAAGGGGTGAGGGAGTCGCGATCCGTTCCGTGCTGCTCCCGCGACGTTGGGGCAGCGGACGTCCAGCCCCCCGCGTGCGGGGATCGTCAGTTGCGGGCCGGCTGGATCTCGGTTGCGGCCCGTCGCCAGGCCTCGATCTGGGCCGAGACCCTGCCAAGGATGCTCCGGCATTCGTGACGTCGTCACTGCGGATCGCGACGGCGAAGGCCACGTCATCGGCGAAGCCGTGGAGCCTGCAAGTCGCACCCATCGGGCAAGGCTTGCGGGGCCGTTGGCGCCGATACGCACGAAATGAGCAGGGTGGAAGGCCTCCGGATGCCCGCGACGGCGCATGCCGATCGACAGGTGCAGCCACCGTCCCCGCTGGGACCGCCGTGCTGGAGATCATTGGCCGGTAATGCAGCAGCATGTCGAGGTTAGGGTCGGACGTGAGGGAGCATGCTGGTTGGCTCATGCCGCCAAGATGCCT
Organism: Roseomonas fluvialis; assembly: GCF_022846615.1. Taxonomy (NCBI): domain Bacteria; kingdom Pseudomonadati; phylum Pseudomonadota; class Alphaproteobacteria; order Acetobacterales; family Roseomonadaceae; genus Roseomonas; species Roseomonas fluvialis. The sequence goes on along the minus strand of NZ_AP025637.1, from coordinate 2,892,448 downwards.
GAGCGTTTGGTCCGGTAGCGTCTCCGACGAGGGGCGATACTGCAGGACGATTTCCATGCCGCATTCGCCATTGGCCCTGCGCCGTTCGTTCTCGCGTCGCCCGCCTTGCGCCACGCACGCGCTTCCCGGCGCCTGATCCGTGCAGTCCGGGACGTGAGATCCGCCCAATCGTTCGGGATCCACGGATCGGTTCCGGAGACTGGCCAAGACACGCGTGCTGCCGGAGGCCGATCCGATGAGGCTCTCCACGGCAATAGCCGGGATGTGCAGATGGAACGGCGGATCGCTGCGCGCCTCGGGTGCCGCATCCGGGTCGATCACGGGGATGGTGACGAGTCTCGGGCTTGCCTGCTCGAGGAGGTCTCGCGTCTCGGCATCCATCCCCTGCGACTGGACCGCCCCGATCGTCACGACGAGGACGGCGGCCTCCGCGAGACCGACCAGGAGGTGCATCGGCGCACCTTCAGCAAACGAGGGCATTGTTTGTTGCCTCGAGCGGCATCGGAAGCGAAAACCGTCGGGGTGGCGCCGAGACGAGGGCCGGTCGTTTCAGGGCCTTGTCCCGCGCCTTCGCCCGCGCGATGTGCCATCCATGCCCGACACGCCGATCCCCGCCGCCCTGCCCGAGACCAGCACGCGCCCGGTCTTCGACAATTCCTACGCACGCCTGCCGGAGGCGCTGTTCAAGCGGCTGCCGCCGACGCCCGTTTCCGCGCCGCGGCTGCTGAAGCTGAATAGCGGACTGGCGCGGGACCTCGGGCTCGATCCCGCCTGGCTGGCCTCGCTCGCGGGTGTCGCGATGCTGGCGGGCAACCATGTCCCGCCCGGCGCGGAGCCGATCGCGCAGGCCTATTCGGGGCATCAGTTCGGGCATTTCTCGCCGAGCCTCGGCGATGGTCGCGCCATCCTGCTGGGGGAGGTGGTCACACCGGCGGGGCTGCGGCGCGACATCCAGCTGAAGGGGTCGGGGCCGACGCCGTTCTCGCGGCGCGGCGACGGTCGGGCCGCACTCGGGCCGGTGCTGCGCGAATACATCGTGGCGGAGGCGATGGCGGCGCTGGGCATTCCCACCACGCGCGCGCTGGCGGCGGTGGCGACGGGCGAGCACGTGTTCCGCGAGGACGCGCTGCCCGGCGCGGTGCTGACGCGCATCGCGGCCAGCCATATCCGTGTGGGCACCTTCCAGTATTTCGCCGCACGCAGGGACATGGACAGCCTGCGCGCGCTGCTGGACCACGCCATCGCGCGGCATGATCCGGATGCGGCGCGCGCCGAGAACCCGGCGCTGGCGTTCTTCGAGGGCGTGGTGGCGCGGCAGGCGTCGCTCATCGCGCGCTGGATGCTGGTCGGCTTCATCCATGGCGTGATGAACACCGACAATTGCGCCGTCAGCGGCGAGACGATCGACTACGGCCCCTGCGCGTTCCTGGACCACTACCATCCGGAGACGGTGTTTTCATCCATCGACCACCAGGGCCGCTACGCCTTCGCCAACCAGCCGGCGATCGCGCATTGGAATCTGGCGCGCCTGGCCGAGGCGCTGCTGCCGCTGATCGGCGAGGACGAGGCCGCGTCCGTGGACCAGGCAAAGGGCGTGCTGGCGGGGTTTTCGCCCGCCTTCGGCGCGGCCTGGCGGATGGGGCTGCTGGCCAAGATCGGGCTGCGCGAGGAAGCGCCGGGCGACGAGGCACTGATCCAGGACCTGCTGGCGCGCATGGCGGAAAACGAGGCCGACTTCACGCTGGCGTTCCGCCGCCTGGCGGATGCGGCGGAGGGAAAGGGCGAGGCTTTCTGCTCACTGTTTGCCGACCCGGCGGCGGGTCGCGAGTGGCTCGCGCGCTGGCGCGAGCGCGTGGCGGGGGAGGGCGTCACGCCGGAGGCGCGCGCGGCAGCGATGCGCGCGGTGAACCCGGCCTTCATCCCGCGCAATCACCTGGTCGAGGAAGCGATCGCGGCTGCCGTGGAACGCGATGACCTGGCGCCGTTCGAGGCGCTGGTCGAGGTGCTGGCGCGGCCGTTCGAGAACCAGCCGGTACACGAGCGCTACGCGCTGCCGCCGCGGCCCGATCAGCGCGTGCAGGCGACCTTCTGCGGGACGTAGCGTGCGGGGCGACGTTCGGCTTCGCCGCGGCAGCCGCGTGGCGGCGCGCCGCCGCTGTGCCCGGGGCAACGACCGGTCGCGGCGCCCTGCGGCAGGTGGGCCGTAGCGGCGGAGTTCGGCGCGGGAAGGGCGTGGCGGGACCCGCCTGACCGCGCCCCGCGGACGGGCGCTCATGACCAGGGTGGCGGGCGCCTGGCTGCTCCTGGCAAGGCGCCGGTTCGCCATGCGAAAGGGCCCGCGGGCGGTTGCCCACGGGCCCCTGTCGGTTCATGGATGCCCCGGCGCGCGGCCGGGGGGCGGTCAGGCCGCCTGTGCGGTGGCCTGGGCCTCGCCGGCGATCGCCGGACGGGATCCCTGCACCGGGATGCGGCGCGGCTTCAGCGCCTCGGGCACCACGCGCTTCAGCGCCACGTGCAGCAGGCCGTTGGCCAGGTCCGCGCCCTCGACCACGATGTGGTCGGCGAGGACGAAGCGGCGCTCGAAGGCGCGCCCGGCGATGCCGCGGTGCAGGAAGCGGCGGCCATCCTCGGGCTGCGGCTGGGGCCGGCCGGTAATGGTCAGGGTGTTGTCCTGCGCGGTGATGTCGATGTCGGCTTCAGAGAAGCCGGCCACGGCCATGGTCAGGACGTAGCTTTCTTCACCGGTCTTTTCGATGTTGTAGGGGGGGTAGCCGTTCGCCTCGGGCACCGCGCGGGCGTTGTCCATGAGGCGCGCCAGGCGATCGAAGCCGATGGCGGTACGGAACAGGGGGGAGAAGTCGATGGCGTTCACGATGAACCTCCTGCGATAGCAAGGTCCGATGTTGCGGATCCGGTCTCGCGGGCCCCCGATCGGGCGACCCTGCCGTTCCGCGCCGGCGGCCCCGAGGGCACCGCTGGCACCCTTGAGGTGGGTGACGGCGACGGGTGGTTCAAGAGGGGCTGGAATGCGCCTGCTGCGCGGTCGTCAGGCGCGGCGATGTCGAGCGTCTGCACGGGGGGCGGAAGCGGCGTTTGCCGCGGTCGTGGCTGTCGCGGCAGGGTGCCGCGCAGGAGGCCTGCGGGCGCGACCAACGCTAGCCCGCCCGGCGCTGCCGGAGCGGATCCCGATGCGGCGGGAATCGCCGGGTTGGGGGAAGGTGATCGTGAGAACCGAAGGCCAGGGGCGTCGCAGCGCCCCAACGCGGCTTTAGAACACCAGCGGGCGGCTCGTCGCGAAGGGTCTGCGCACCGCCCGGGCGGGCCGGAAGGCGAACGCGAGGGCCTTCACATAGGCGTCCTCGTCCTGCGCCGCGGCCATCAGGAGTTTGGCGCCGCCGCGCCCGATTCGGCCATCGCGGTCGAACAGCGCGACCGCGCGGAAGTCGGAATGCTCCCTCAGGAAGTCGATCGCCGCCGTGGTCACGTCCGGGCACACGACGCTCAGGATGTCGTCGACCAGGATCGCGCCGCCGGGCGCAAGATGGCTCGCTGCCAACTTCAGGTCGTGCAGGGCCGGCGCATATTGGTGGCTGCCATCTACGTGCACCAGGCGTGCCGGCGGGCCGAGCAATTCCCGCCATTCCGGAATACCGAGGTCGGTCGAGGGGCCGCGATGCAGGCGGAACCGGTCCGGATCGACGCCAAAGGTGGCGCAGTTCCGACGCAGGATGGGTTCGAAATCCGTGCCCAGGTGAACAAAGAGATCGACGCCGACCAGCGTCTCCTGCGGGCGCACCGCGAGACCGAGCCCGACGAAGGTCTTGCCGTGGAACGTGCCGATCTCGGCGATCGTACCGGTGACCCCGCGCCGCTCCTGGAACGTCAGCACCGCCTTGAGGCCGGCGGCGCCGCGGCTGGCGAGCCATCCCCTGACCTTGGTGTACCCGCCCGCGAAATATTCGGCATAGCCGCCGTCGGGCTGGACCTCGGGCGGCGTCGCGTCGCTGGGCAAGGTCGCCATCCTTCGCAGTGGGGCACGCGCCGGGACCACGATACGGGACCAGACCGGCGCCGCGTCAGGGAGCCATCGACGACGTGATCCCTGGGCCGGAACCCGAGCACGCCGTCAGCGGTGCCGCGCGCGTGCTGCGGTGCGAACGCATCACCGGCGCACGGCCCTGGCCGATCGGTCGCGCCGCCGGGGCCGGCGCCCGTGGGTCAGGCCTTCTTCTGGCGCGCCCCGATGCCGGCGAACTTCTTGTTGAACTTCGCGATCTGGCCGCCGGTGTCCATCACGCGCTGCTGGCCGGTCCAGGCCGGGTGCGACTTGGGGTCGATGTCCAGGCGGATGGTGTCGCCCGGCTTGCCGTAGCAGGACCGCGTGGTGAACTCGGTCCCGTCGGTCATGATGACCTTGATCTCGTGATAGTCGGGATGGATGTCGGACTTCATGGGGCGGTGCTCATGCGGATGCGCCCGACGATACCGACCGGCGGGCAGGAAGCGGGCCGTATAGGGGACCGGGACGGGCGGTGCAACCGGCGCGGGGCCTGAGCGCGGGGACCAGGCCCATCGCGAGCCGGACCCGCCTGGAATCGCTGGCCTTGACGATCATGGGGGGCGTCACGCGGGCGCGATCTCGCCACGCTCGATCACGTAGGTCTGTTCGACCAGCGGGCGGAGCAGTTCCGGGTTGGATTCGGTGATCAGGATGGCGACGTCGGGCAGGGCGGCGCGCAGGCGCTTCAGCGCCTCGGCGTAGCGTAGCGCCAGGGCTGGGGCGAGGCCCTGGAAGGGTTCGTCGAGCAGCACGGCGCGCGTGCCCACCATCAGCGCGCGGCCGAGTGCCACCATCTTGCCCTGGCCGCCCGACAGGCCGGCGGCCTTGCGCGGGGCGAGGTCGCGCAGTTCCGGCAGCAGGGAATAGACTCTGGCGAGGCGGGCGCGCATCTCGTCGGCCGGCAGCTTCAGGACCTGCGCGGGCAGCAGCATGTTGTCCTCGACCGTGAAGGACCCGAACAGGCGGCGGTCTTCCGGCGCATAGCCGATGCCGTGGCGGGGGCGGTGGTGCGGGGGCAGGGCGGTCTCGTCTTCGCCATCGATCATCACGCGGCCGCTGGACGCCGGCACCAGGCCCATCAGGGCGCGCAGCGTGGTGGTCTTGCCCGCACCGTTGCGGCCAATCAGGGCCACGCGTGCGCCGGCGGGGACGTTGAGCGAGACCTGGCGCAGCACCGGCACGCCGGCGATCGAGACCGAGACGGAAGCGAGTTCAAGCATGGGGCGCGCCCCCGGGCGTCACGGTGGGCGGTGTCGCATGGCGCTCGATGCCGATGACCTCGCGCTGCACGGCGGGGTCGGACAGGACCTCGTCGGGGGGGCCGAGGGCGACAATGCGCCCCTGCGACCAGACGGCGACGCGGTCGGCGAAGCGTTCCACCACGTCCATGTCGTGCTCGACGAACACGGCGGTGACGCGGGCGTCGCGCAGCACGGCGACCAGCGTCTCGACGATGTGCATCTTCTCCGAAGCCGCGACGCCGGAGGTCGGTTCGTCCATCAGCAGCAGGCGCGGCTTGAGCGCGACCGCCATGGCGATGTCGGCCAGCTTGCGCGCCCCCTCGTTCAGCGCATCGGCGCGCGCATCGGCGATGGCGGACAGGCCGAAGCGGTCGAGCAGGTCGCGCGCCTCGTCGCGGTAGCCCGGCCGCAGCAGCGGTGCGAGCGGCGACCAGATGCCGTGGCGGGAGGCGACGGCCAGCGCGATGTTCTGTTCGACCGTGTGTTCGAGGAACAGCTGCGGCAGCTGGAAGGACCGCGCGATGCCGAGCTTGACGATGGCGCGCGGCGACATGCCGGTGATGGTGCGGCCGTCATAGCTGATGGTGCCGGCATTGGGCTTCAGGTAGCCCGTGGTCATGTTGATGAAGGTGGTCTTGCCCGCCCCGTTCGGGCCGATGATGGCGAGGAATTCGCCAGCCATGACATCGAGGTCGATGCCGTCCGCCGCCTTCACGCCGCCGAAGGCGAGGCGCAGGCCCGAGGCGCGCAGCAGCGCGGTCATCGCCGGCGCTCCCCGACCAGGCGCGACGCGAGGCCCCACAGCCCGCCCGGCGCGAACAGGATCACCAGCAGCAGCACCAGGCCCAGGATCATCTGCCAGGCATCGGCGAAGGAGGCCGCGGCGTAGACGCGCACCAGTTCGTAGGTGGCCGCGCCCAGGAACGGCCCGAGCACGCCGCCCGGCCCGCCGAGGATCGCGATGAAGACCAGCTCGCCCGAGGCGGTCCAATAGGACAGCAGCGGTGTGACATGGCGCGACGTCATGGCGATCAGCGCGCCGCCGATGCCCCCCAGCATCGCCGAAGCAACATAGGCCGCGAGCAGGATGCCGCGCGCCGGTACGCCCATGAATTCGAGCCGCGTCTCCCGCGTCTTGATGCCGGCCAGCGCCTCGCCCATCGGGGAGGCGAGATACAGGCGGATGATGAAGCCGACCACGAAGGCGAGGCCCATGGCGATGCCGAAGACCGTCCATTCGTAGCTGACGCGGTCGAGCACCTGGCCGGCGATGGGCATGATCTCGACGCGGATGCCGTCGGTGCCGTGGGTGATGTGATAGAGCTTTTCGAGCAGCGAGTAGAACACCATGCACATGGCCAGGTTCAGCATGCCGAAGAAGATCTGCCGGTAGCGCGTGACGAACAGCCCGACCACCAGGCCGAGCAGCCCCGCACCGGCCGCCGAGGCGGCGATGATGAGCACGCCATCGCCCGCCACGGGTGCGAAGAAGGCGACCACATAGGCGCCGAAGCCGATATACAGCGCGTGTCCGAAGGAGACCTGGCCGGCGCGCAGGAGTAGCAGGATGCCCATCACCGCGATGCCCTTGGCGAGCGCGATGGTGAGCACGAAGCGCAGCCAGGGCGCGGCGATGGCGGCGGCGATCAGGCCGCCGGCGAGCACCAGCGCCAGGAAGGGTTCGTAGCGCTTCATGGCGTGGCGCAGCCGGCTCGGCCGAGCACGCGCATCGTTGCGGTGATCAGCGCGCTGCTCATACCCGCCTCGTCTCGATCACGCCGAACAGGCCCTGCGGGCGTACCAGCAGCACCGCCACCATGATGATGTAGGGCACGACCACTTCGAACTCCGGGGCGAAATACACGGCGATGGACCGGCCGAGGCCCATCATCAGCGAGGTCAGCGCCGCCCCTTCGATCTGCCCAAGGCCGGCGGTGGCAACGACCGCGAAGGACAGCACGATGGTCTGCGCGCCGATGCCCGGGACCAGCGCGGCGGTGGGCGACAGCAGAGCGCCACCGAGCGCCGCCAGCATCGCGCCGAAGGTGAAGGTGAGGAGGAAGATGCGCGCCGCGTCGATGCCCATGGCGGTCGCGGCCTCGCGGTCCGTGGTGACGGCCACGATGACGCGTCCGGTCAACGTGCGGCGCAGGAACAGCGCGAGGCCGACCAGCGTGACGATCGCGAATGTCGGCAGGACAAACAGCTGATAGTTGGTGAAGGGGATGAAGTCGGTCCCGAAGGGCACGTCGATGGTGCCGAGCGCGCGCAGCGCCACGTCGTGATGGATGGGCTGCACGCCCCAGATCAGCTTCTGCACATCCTCCAGGATCATGAAGAGGGCGAAGGTGACCAGCAGCTGGACCACCTCCTCCCCGCCATAGATGCGCCGCAGGATGAAGCGTTCGATCAGCGGGCCGAGGATGGCGCCGACCAGCGCGGCCGAGAGCACCAGAGTCGGGATCGAGGCCCAGGCCGGCAGCCCGAGCCCCGCGAGGAAGATGCCGATCGACGCCGCGCTGTAGGCGCCGATCGCATACAGGGAGCCATGCGCGACATTGACGATGCGCAGCACCCCGAAGACCAGGTTGAGCCCTACCGCCACCAGGAAGATCAGCCCGGCGGAGGACAGCCCATCCAGCAACGCGAGGCCGAGCAGAAGGCCATTGTCCTGGAACCACTCGGCCATGATGCGTGCTGCCTCAGCCGATCGGCCGGCCGGCCTGCTCGATCAGGGCGGGCGTCAGCGTCTTGAGCCAGTCGGTCGACTTCTGCCCGACCGGGGCCGAGACCTGCGCGCCGGGGAACAGCATCATGTCCTTGGGCACCGCGAAGGGGAACCGGTCGTTGAAGGAGGACAGGCCGACGATCTGGTCCTCGAGCCCCTGGCCGTCCTCGCGCAGCGTGATGGTCGAAGTCGGCGTGGGGAAGGTCAGGCCGCGGAAGGCCGCCGCCAGTTCGGCGTCCGACGGCCAGGCGCCGTTCTTCGCGGCCACCGCCTTCTCGACCGCCGCCTTCAGCGCCCAGACCGCCTGCGCCATGTGGTGGCACGGGTAGATCGGGTATTCGTTGAACTTCTGGCGGTAGGCGTTGACGAAGCCGTTGAACAGCGCGGGGTTGGCCGGCGAGGGGTGGTTGTTCCAGTGGTCGCCGCGGGTGCCGATGATGTGGCCCTCGGGCATCGAGCGACCGAGGATCTGCATCGAGGCTTCCGCCACCGGCAGCACGAAGGTGGAGCGTTCATGCAGGCGGCGTTCGGTCGCCTGGCGGATGAAGGTCACCAGCTCGCCGCCCCAGGAGGTCGAGTAGATCACGTCCGGGCGCAGCGCGAGCAGGCGGGTGATCTCGGTGGAGAAGTCGGTCGAGCCGAAGCGGGGGAACATCTCGGCCACCACGCGCACGCCGGGCTTCAGCGCGTCCATCGCGGTCTTCCACAGCTCCCAGGAATCGCGGCCCCAGGCGTAGTCCTGGTTCACCACGGCCAGCGTGCGGATGTTGGGCTTGGTCTTGAGCAGGTACAGCAGCGGGGCCAGCACTTCCGAGGTGCCGTAGCCCTGGGTGCGGAAGGCGTAGTCGTAGCGGGCTTCCTCGAAGATGCGCTGCGTGCCGCAATCCCACAGCAGCATGACCTTGTTGAGCTCGCGCGACAGCGGCGTGCAGGCGAGGCACGACCCCGACGAGATCGACTGGAAGATGGTGTGCACGCCCTCGCTCTGCACGAGGCGGCGGATCTCGCCGACCAGGTGGTCGGTGCCGGGGCCTTCGTCGACGAAGATCGGGCGGATCGGCACGCCGGCGATCCCACCGGCGGCGTTGATCTGTTCGGCCAGCATTTCGCAGGCGCGGCGCGAGGGCACGCCGAAGACCGAGGCCGGGCCCGACAGGAAGGTGGTGACGCCGATCTTGAACTCTGCGGGCTTGGCGACCGGCTGGGCCGAGAGCGTGGCGGGCAGCAGCACCGTGCCGAAGCCGGCGGCAAGCGTTTCGCGGCGCGTGAGCGTGGTCATGGCGGTCTCTCCCTCGGGGTCTGGCGCTGCTTGTGGCGCTATTGGGCGGGAGGATGGACGCAGCATCGCGCCGGGCGCAAGGGCGCGTGCGGCGATTTCGTTGCGCCATGCACGACGCGCCGAGGCGCCGCCATGCGCGCGGCGCGGCGGGTGCGCGCGGGGGATGAATTCCGTCGGCGCGGCGCAGGCGCTAGCCTCGGGTTGTCCTGCCAGCGCGAGTCGCGATGCCCGCCATCCTGTCCATCCAGTCCTGGGTCGCCTACGGCCATGTCGGCAATGCGAGCGCGATCTTTCCGCTCCAGCGGCTTGGCGCCGAGGTCTGGGGCATCCATACCGTGCAGTTCAGCAACCACACGGGCTATGGCGCCTGGCGCGGGCAGGTGTTCGGGGCGGAGCTGATCGCCGACCTGGTGCAGGGCATCGAGGACCGCGGCGTGATGGCGCGCTGCGATGCGGTGTTGTCGGGCTACATGGGATCGGCCGAGATTGGCGCTGCGATCCGCGATGCCGCGCGTCGCGTGAAGGCCGCGAACCCCGCCGCGCTGTGGTGCTGCGACCCGGTGATCGGCGATGTGGGGCGCGGGGTGTTCGTGCGCGAAGGCATCCCGGAATTCCTGCGCGACCAGGCGCTGCCGGCGGCCGATATCCTCACGCCCAACCAGTTCGAGCTGGAATGGCTGACCGGGCGCGAGGTCCGCACGCTGGCGGATGCGCGTGCGGCGGTGGCGGCGCTGCAGGCGCGCGGGCCGCGCTGCGTGCTGGTGACATCTCTGCGCCTCGATGACACGCCCGAGGGCGAGATCGGGATGCTGGCCGGCGAGGGCGGCGCGTTCTGGCGGCTGTCCACGCCGATGCTGCCGGTGTCTGTGAACGGGGCGGGGGACGCGATTGCCGCGCTGTTCCTGTTCCATCGCCTGCGCAGCGGGTCGGCGCGGGTGGCGCTGGAGGCGGCGGCGTCATCGGTGTTCGGGCTGTTGCGGCGCACGGCCGAGGCGGGGTCGCGCGAGATCCTGACGGTGGCGGCGCAGGAGGAGTTCGTGGCGCCGTCGCGCCGCTTCGCCGCGCTGGCGTGCTGAGCGCGCGGGTCAGCCCGGTGGCGCAATGGCTTCGGGAAAAACCTCGCCGACGAGGATCTCGAGCGCCCGGTCCACATTGGCTGGCGTGATGGACCAGCGCGACCAGTCTTTGAATTCGAACAGCAGCTTCATCTCGCCGTCGTGGCGCAGCACGGCCAGGCACTTGATCCAATGCGCGTCGCCGGGGACGTGCGTCGCCTCGCGCAGGGCCATGAAGCTGTCGAGGATCACGTCCATGTCGTCGAAGGCGAATTCCAGCGACAGCTGGCGGCGGCCGGCGAACTGGAAGTCGGTGCCGCTGCTGCTGCGCCCGTCGCGCGTCTCGAACATCCAGCCGGCGTAGTCCCAGGGCTCGCCTGTGGCGCGGGCGGCGCGCATCAGCGCCTCGCCGATGGCGATGATCAGGTCCTCCGGCGGCGTCATGGCGATGCTTTCCGGGCGTTGCGCGGAACGTCCGCGCCGGTGCGGGCCGCGACCGGCGCGCCGGCGCGACGCGGTCGCGCCGTGCCGGGGCTCAGTGCATGTAGGTGCGCGTGACGTAGGCCTTGAGGCTCTCGACGTCGTGCTGCTGCGTGCTGATGCGGTGCTTCACCAGGTCGCGCACGCTCACGATGCCGAGCAGCGCGCCATTGCCGTCGACAACCGGCAGGTGGCGGAAATAGCCCTGGTCCATGATCTCGAGCGCGGTGTCGACCGGCGTGTCGGGGCTGACCATCACCACCTCGCGCGTCATGATGTCGCGCACGAAGACGCCGTGGGTGGCGTTGGTGCGCTCGGCCACCGCCTTGACGATGTCGCGCTCGCTGAGGATGCCGAGCACCTCGCCGGCGGGCGAGCGCACCAGCACCGCGCCGATGCGCCGGGAGGTGATGAGGCGCGCGACCTCGACGGCGAGTGTCTCGGGCGAGACCGAGATCACGTCATTGCCCTTCTTGCGCAGCACGGAGGCGATGGTCATGGGGTTTTCTCCTTCACGCGGTGGTGGTGGCGGGGCTCGCGCCGCCGAGTGCGAGCCGCAGCAGGTCGACCAGGCCGACCAGGCCGAGCAGCCGGCCCTGGCCGTCGCAGACGGGCATGTGGCGGAAGCGGGCGCGTTCCATCACGTTGAGCGCGGCTTCAAGCGGCGCCTCGGCCGGCACGGTGACGACGTCGCGGGTCATCACGTCCTCGACCGCCAGGCCGCGGATGCCGGAGCGGCGTTCGGCGGCCAGGCGCAGGATGTCGGCTTCCGCCACCAGGCCGACGAGGCGGCCATGGCGGTCGATGACGGGCAGGGTGCCGATGCCGGTGCTGGCCATGACGCGCGCGGCCTCGGCCACCGGGGCTTCGGGGCTGGCACAAGGCGGGCGCGCTGCCTGTTCCGCAAGTACGGACCCTACGTGCAGGACGGAACCGATGACCATTGCGGGGACCTCGCCGTGTGGGGATGGTGCCAGCCGCCTCAACCATCGCGGCGTCTACGCCCGAGTGTCATGGGGCTGCAACGCAATATTGCCTGACGCCCCGGGGCGTTGCCCGCGCGTGACAACCCTGCCCATACTGCGCCGCAGAAGGCAGAGGAGGCCCGCATGTCCCTTTTCATCGGCCGTCGCGCGCTGGCGCGCGGCACGCTCGGCGCCGCATTGGCGGTGCCCGCCATTCGCCAGGGCCATGCCCAGGCGACGCTCGAATGGGTGGCGGGGTCGCTGGGCGGCGGCTGGTACACGATGGCGGCGGGGCTGTCGTCCCTCATCCGAGAGGAGAACCCCGAGATCCAGGTGCGCGTTGTGCCCGGCGGGGGCTTGGCCAACCCGACGCGCATCAACAACAACCAGTCGCAGATCGGCTGGGGCATCGATGCCTTCTCGGCCTCTGCCGTGCAGGGGATCGAACCCTATTCCGCGAAGCACGAGCGCATCCGCTCGCTGGGCACCGGCTATTCGCCGACCGAACACCACTTCCTGCGCCACACGGGCGCCGGGCCGGAAGACATGCGCGCGATCCTGACGCAGCGCGGTCTCAAGATCGCGGCACCGCAGCGCAGCAGCACCGATGAGATGACGCTGCAGCGCATCCTGCGCTTCCTCGGGACCAGCCCGGACAAGATCCGTGCGGAAGGCGGGCGGTATCTGAACGGGTCCTACGCGGACATCGCCGCGGCCTACAATGACGGGCAGGTGGACTACCTGTACGTGGCGCTGGCGCGCCCGGCGGCGATCATGACCGAGATCGGCCAGGGCCGGCGCGGCGGACGCATCGTGTCCTTCCCGACCGACGTCATGAACCACCTGACGCAGCAATACGCCTATGCGCAGGGCGTGCTGCCGGCCGCGACCTATCCGCCGCTGATGTCGGCCGATGCGCCGGTGACGATGATGGACAGCGTCATCCTGGTGCATGAGAGCATCCCGGCCGAGGTGGTGCAGAAGATCACCGCCACGCTGATCAAGAACCAGGGCCAGCGGCTGTCGACCATCCACGCCAGCATGGCGGGATGGACGCCGGCCAAGGCGGTGGAATACCGCGGCGTGGCGTTCCATCCCGGGGCGGCGACGGCGTTCCGCGCCGTCGGCGCCAATCCGCCCGCCGCCTGAGCGCGGCGCTTGCGTGAGCTGACGGGACCACTGCGCGGCGCGATCGTGCTGTGGCTGGCGTTCTGGGCCGCCGTGCATCTGTACTTCGCCGGCGGCCCGTTCTTCGAATGGGCCGCCAGCCTGGTGCATCCGGGCATCGAGCGCGCCATGCCCTTCGGCGGCTTCGGCTTTCCCGAACCGGTCGAGATGCGCTCGCTGCACCTGCTGGTGTTCACGCCGCCGCTGTTCCTGCTGTACCCGGCCTTCGCGAAGCGGTCCCCGCAGACGCGCCCTTCGGTGTTCGACTGGGTCTGGGCGGTGGTGTCCGCAGCGCCGCACCTGTGGGTCTTCGTGAATGCGGCCGCGGTGTCGGACCGCATGGAGTATGTCGACCCCTTCACGCCGACCATGATGGCGATGGGCATCACCTGCATGGTGACGATGCTGGAAGCCATCCGACGCGCGGTGGAACCGGGCCTGGCGTGGATGGTGGCGGGTTGCCTGCTCTACATGGCGACGGGGCATCACTGGCCGGGCGTGCTCAACACGCGCGTCTTCACCGCGCCCGAGATCATCGAGGCGGCCTGGCTGGTGCCGACGGCGGGCGGTGTCTATGGGCCGCTGACAGGCATCGTGGCCACCACCATCGCCGTGTTCATCCTGTTCGGCGCCTTCATGCAGGGCAGCGGGACGGGGCGGCTGTTCAGCAACCTCGGGGCCGCGGTGGCGGGGCGCTACACGGGCGGGCCGGCGAAGGTGTCGGTGGTGACGTCCGGCCTGTTCGGGACCATGAGCGGTAGCTCGGTGTCGAACGTCATCACGACCGGGGCCATGACCATCCCGCTGATGGTGAAGGTGGGCTACCGCCCCGCGGTGGCGGGCGGGATCGAGAGCGCGGCCAGCGTGGGCGGCGCGCTGATGCCCCCCGTCATGGGTGCGGCCGCCTTCGTGATGGCCGAGATCACCAACATCCCGTACGGCGACATCATCGTCGCCGCCGCGATCGGCGCGGTGCTGTACTACTTCGCGATCCTCGCTGCGGTGCATTTCGAAGCGAAGCGCGCGGGCATGGAACCCATGCCGCTCAAGGACATTCCCGCCTGGCGCGAGGTGCTGGCCGATGCGCACCTGGTCATCCCGATCGGGCTGCTGGTCTGGCTGATGACCGAACGCTGGTCAGGCAACTACGCGGCCTTCTGGGCGACGATCGCGATGGTGGGCGTCTCGCTGCTGCGGGCGCGCACGCGCATGGGGTGGCGGGCGATCCTGGACAGCTTCTATAGCGCGGGGCTGACCATGGCGCCGCTGGCGGTGTCGATCGCGGGGGCGGGGGTGGTGGTCTCGGCGCTCACGGCCACCGGCATGGTCGTGGCCTTCGGGGGCATCATCAAGGAGACCGCGGGCGGGTCGCTCGGGCTGCTGCTGGTGCTGGTGGCGCTCACGGTGCTGGTGCTGGGGCTCGGGATACCGACGACGCCGTCCTACATCATCGCCGCCGCGATCGGCGTGCCGACCATCCTGGAACTCGGCCGGCCGCTGGGCGTCGACCTGTTGCAGGCGCACATGTTCACCTTCTACTTCGCGGTGATCGCGGATGCGACGCCACCGGTGGCGGCGGCCGCCTTCGCCGCCGCGGCCATCGCCAAGGCCGGGCCGACCATCACCTCAGTGCACGCGACGCGTTTCGGGATCGCGGGGTTCACTGTCGGCTTCGCCTTCATCTATGACCCGGGGATCATGCTGCGCGGCGGCGTGGTCGCGATCGCGATGGCCACGCTGATCCAGGTGGTGGCACTCACGCTCATCACCTCGGCCTATGCGGGGTTCCTGATGCGGCCGATGGGGGTGGCGCTGCGGGCCGCTCTCGGCGCGGCGGGGCTGTTCGCGGCCTTCGGCCATGTGGCGCCAGACGAGGTGCGCCTGCTGGTCGGCATGGTGGCGCTGGGGGCCACGGCGCTGGTGCAGGGCATGGCGGGGCGCGCGCGCGTGGCGTGAGCCCCGGCTTGGTGCGACCGGCCGGTGCTGTAGGATGCCCGGGCGCGGCGCCAGACGCCGCGCCAATCCCGGAAGGAACGCCATGCGCCTGCCCCTGCTTGCCACCCTCGCCGCCTGCATTGCGGGCACCGCCGTCGCGCAGACCGCGTCCCCGGGACCGACGCTGTCCACCGTGCGATCGCGCGATGCGCTGATCTGCGGCGGGCATCCCGGCGCGCCGGGGTTCAATGTGCTCGACAGCCAGGGCGTTGCGCGCGGGCTCGATGCCGATACCTGCCGCGCGATCGCCGCCGCCGTGCTGGGCGATGCGGCGAAGGCGCGCTTCACCGTGCTGTCGTCCCAGGCGCGGCTGCCCGCGCTGCAATCGGGCCAGGTCGATGTGTTGCCGCGCACCACAACCTGGACGCAGACGCGCGACACCGCGAACGGGTTGAACTTCACCGCGGTGAATTTCTACGACGGGCAGGGCTTCATGGTGCGCCGGTCGGCGGGCGTGCAGCGTGCGGCGCAGCTCGCGGGGGCCACCATCTGCGTGACCTCGGGCACCACCAACGAGCTCAACCTGGCGGACTGGGCACGCGCCAACAACGTGCGCGTGCAGCCGCTGGTGTTCGACCAGAATGAGGAAACCCGCAACGCCTACAATTCGGGTCGCTGCGATGCCTTCACGACCGATGCGTCGCAGCTTGCGGGCATTCGCACCGCGCTGCGCGACCCGAATGAGCACGTCATCCTGCCCGACATCATCAGCAAGGAACCGCTGGCGGTGGCCGTGCGGCACGGCGACGACCAGTGGTTCGACATCGTGCGCTGGACGATCTTCGCGCTGATCGAGGCGGAGGAACTGGGTGTCACGCAGGCCAACGTGGACGAGATGCTGGCCAGCCCGAACCCGTCGATCCGCCGGCTGCTCGGCAATTCGGGCGACCATGGGCCGCTGATGGGGCTGGACCGGCGCTGGGCCTACAACGCCATCAAGGCGGTCGGGAACTACGGCGAGATCTTCGAGCGCAACCTCGGCAGCGGGTCGCCGATCGGGCTGCAGCGCGGCGTCAACGACCTGTGGACGCGCGGCGGGCTGATGTACGCGATGCCCATTCGCTGAAGGCCGCTTGAACGGCGAGGGGGCCGGACCATCTTGGGCGCAACGGTCCGGGCCCCTCTGGCGATGCACGACGCATCGCGATGTCGGACCTCCATCCGGTGCGCTTGGCGCATCGTGGCAGAGGAGGCGTTGCGCCATGACGGAACCACTATCCCTGCGCGTGCCGATGGTGCTGCGCGGCTTCGGCGCCGTGCTGCTGGTGGTGGGTGCGGCGGGCTACCTGCTGCCGGCGCCGCCGGTGCACTGGACGGCGCTGATCCCGGCCGGGCTCGGCGTGGTCGCGCTGCTGGTCTCGCTGGCGGGGCGCTGGCCTGTTGCGGCGGCGATCGGCGGTGCGCTGGTCGCGGTCATCGCGCTGGCGGGTGGCGGGTCGGCGCTGCCGCAACTGCCCGCGCTGCTGGCGGGCGAGGCCAGCGCGGCGGTCGCGTCGCGTTCGGCCACCGCGGTCGCGGCGATCCTGGCGCTGGGCGGCCTGGTCTGGGCGCTGCGCGGCCGGAGCGTGCCGGCATGATCGGCGACATCATCGCCTTCCTGGTCGCGACCTTCCTGGTCGGGCCGCTGCAATCGACGCTGGTGGGGCAGCTCGCCGACGGGCGTGCGCCGGCGGCCGTGGTCCAGCAAGTGGAAGCCTGTGCCAGCGCCGCACTTCCGGCGCTGGTCGAACGCGCCAGCAGCGAGCCCTGGTGGGCGATGCGCACCGCCTTCGGCGCTTGGATCGGCACGACATCGCCGGCCGCGGTGCTGACCGGCGCGGCGCCCTCCTGCGGGCCGGCGATGGCCGCCGCGCGTCCGTTCATCGCCGGGTCTTGAAACCGGCGCGGGGGGCGACAACCTCCCGCGCACCCGGATCCGGGCCCCTCTGGCGGCAGGGAGACATCCTGCCGCGATGTCGGATCCTTCACCTGCCGCATGTGCGCGGCATCTGGAGGAGCTGACGCATGGACGCGCTGCTGTTCGCCGAATGGCTCGGCAAGCCCGCCTGGATGTGGCTCGCCTTCATCGGCATCGTGGTGGTGCTGCTGGTCTTCGACCTCGGCGTGCTGAACCGCCAGGCGCGCGAGATCCCGGTCTCGCAGAGCCTGTGGATGTCGGCCTTCTACATCGCCATCGCCTGCGCTTTCGGCGGCTGGGTGTGGTGGGCGCTGGGCGCCGAGCGCGGGATGGAATACTTCACCGGCTTCGCGGTGGAGAAGACGCTGGCCCTCGACAACGTCTTCGTCATCTCATTGATCTTCACCTATTTCGCGATCCCTGCGCTGTACCAGCACCGCGTGCTGTTCTGGGGGATCCTGGGCGTCATCGTGCTGCGCGCGATCATGATCGGGCTCGGGGCCGCGCTGGTGTCGGATTTCGCCTGGGTCATGTGGATCTTCGGCGCCTTCCTGCTGGCGACCGGCATCAAGATGCTGGTGGTCGCGGACAACATGCCGAAGATCGAGGACAACCCGGTGCTGCGCTTCATGAAGCGCCGCTTCCGCGTGACCAACGAACTGCACGGGCAGAAGTTCCTGGTGCGCCTGCCGGATCCGGCGACCGGCAAGACCGCGCTGTGGCTCACGCCGCTGATGCTCGCCCTGGTGCTGGTCGAGATCGCGGACCTGGTCTTCGCAGTGGATTCCGTGCCGGCGATCTTCGCCATCACGCAGGACCCGTTCATCGTCTACACGAGCAACATCTTCGCGATCCTGGGCCTGCGCGCGCTGTACTTCGCACTCGCCGCCATGGTTCATCGCTTCGCCTACCTGAAGTATGCGCTGGCGCTGGTGCTGATCTTCATCGCGCTGAAGATCTTCTGGAACCAGGTGTTCGGAAAGCTCGACCCGGCGATCGGGCTGGCGGTGACGACGACGCTGATCGCCGGCGGGGTGGTGGTGTCGCTGTTCAAGACGCGGCGGGGGGCGGCGGCGTGACCGCCCCACGCAGGCTTCAGCGACGTTCGTAGACCAGCCGCGCGCGGATGGTGCCCTCGATGGCGCGCAGGTCGGCGAGCAGTTCCTCGGCCTGCACGCGGGCATTGTCGCTGTCGATCACCACGTAGCCGACCTGGCCGAAGGTCTGCAGGAACTGCGCGGAGATGTTCAGCCCCCGCCGCGCGAAGGCCTCGTCGACCTGGCGCAGCACGCCGGGCACGTTGCGATGCACATGCAGGTAGCGCGCGCCCGAGGGCCGCGCGGGCAGTTCCACCTGCGGGAAGTTCACCGCGCCGAAGGTTGCCCCCGTATCGGAGTATTCGATCAGCTTGCGGGAGACTTCCTCGCCGATGCGCCACTGCGCCTCGCCGGTGGAACCGCCGATATGCGGGGTCAGGATCACGTTGGGCAGGCCCTGCAGCGGGGAGACGAACGGCTCGCCGTTGCGTGCGGGTTCGACCGGAAACACATCCACGGCCGCACCCAGCACGTGGCCGCTGCGCAGCGCATCGGCCAGCGCATCGAGGTCCAGGATCGTGCCACGCGCATTGTTGACCAGCACCGCGCCGGGCTTCATCGCGGCGATCTCGGCGCGGCCAAACATGTTCATCGTGTCGGGGGTTTCCGGCACGTGCAGCGTGACGGCATCGGACGCCGCCAGCAGCGCGTGCAGCGACGTCATGGGCTGCGCATTGCCGTGCGGCAGCTTGCCCGTGCGGTCCCAGTAGATCACGCGCATGCCGAAGGCTTCCGCCAGGACGGACAACTGGCTGCCGATATTGCCGTAGCCCACGATGCCGAGCGTCTTGCCGCGCAGCTCCCAGGAGTTCGCTGCCGACTTATCCCATTCGCCTTTGTGCGCGGCGTTCGACTTGGGGAAGATGCCGCGCATCAGCATCACGATCTCGCCCAGCGTAAGTTCCGCCACGGACCGCGTGTTCGAGAAGGGCGCATTGAACACCGGGATGCCGCGCATGGCGGCGTCCTCGAGCGCGACCTGGTTGGTGCCGATGCAGAAGCAGCCGATCGCGAAGAGGCGGTCGGCGGCCTCGAGCACCTCGGCCGTCACTTGCGTGCGGGACCGGATGCCGAGGATATGCACACCCTTCACCGCCTTGATCAGCGCCGCGCCGTCCAGCGCCTTGCTCTCGCGCTTGATGGTCGCGTAGCCGGCATCGGCCAGGCGCTCGACCGCGCTGTCGGAGACACCCTCCAGCAGCAGGATGCGGATCTTGTCCTTGGGCAACGAGAGACGGGCAGGGGACATGGGCAGGGCACTCGACAAACGGGGCGCGCTTCGTGCCCCGGCGCGCAGGCTGGGGCAAGTGGCGAGGGGGCGCTGCCCCCTGGACCCCCGCCGTGAATGGGGAGGGATCAGGGAGGGGCTCACGCGCGCGCCCTCGATGACGGGCACACGCTGCCCCTCCCTCCTCCCACCCCATCAGATCCGCGGGTCTGGGAGGCCGTAGCCTCCCAGCGGGGGGCCGGGGGGCTGGCCCCCCGCCTTCCCCTTGCCTCGCCCCGCGCCCGCGCCCCATGCTGCACTGCAGCGGCGCGGGGGTGCTTTGATGGACGTTGCCTATCTTTCGGAGTGGGCCAACCTGTTGCTGCGGTGGCTGCATGTCATCACCGGCATCGCCTGGATCGGCACGTCGTTCTACTTCATCGGGCTGGACAACCAGCTGGATAAGCCGGCCCCAGGCAATCCGCGCGTCGCCGGCGAGCAATGGTCGATCCACGGCGGCGGCTTCTACCACAAGCAGAAGTACCTGGTGGCCCCCGAGCAACTTCCGGAAAAACTGCATTGGTTCAAGTGGGAGGCCTACTGGACCTGGATCAGCGGCTTTTCGCTGTTCGTGCTGATCTATTGGGTGCAGGCGGGCACCTACCTGGTGGATCCGGCCGTGCTCGCGATGCCGGCGTGGCTGGCGGTGCTGATCAGCGCGGTCATGCTGGTGGGCGGGTGGGTCGGCTACGACCTGCTGTGCAAGTCGAAGCATGGGGAGAACGAGGTGCTGCTGGGCGCGATCGGTGCCGGCGCGCTCGCGGTGGTCGCCTTCGTCGCCTGCCACATCTTCGGCGGCCGAGGCGCCTTCCTCCAGGTGGGCGCGATGACCGGCACCATCATGGTCGCGAACGTTGCGATGGTGATCATCCCGGGGCAGCGGAAGATGGTCGCCGCCATGCAGGCGGGCCAGGCGCCGGACCCGAAATACGGGCGCTGGGGCAAGCAGCGCAGCGTGCACAACACGTATCTGACGCTGCCGGTCATCTTCATCATGATCTCGCCGCACTACCCGATGACCTACCAGTCGCAGTGGAACTGGCTGGTGCTGCTGGCGGTGGGGCTCTCGGGCGCGCTGGTGCGGCAGTATTTCGTGCTGCGGCAGAAGGGGGCGAACCCGGTCTGGCTGCCGGCGGGTGCGGCGGCGGTGGTGGCGCTACTGGTGGTGCTCGGTGCGCCGCAACGCGCGACGGGCGGCGCGGAGGCGCCGGCCTTCGCCGAGGTGCAGAGCATCGTCGCTGCGCGCTGCGTGTCGTGCCATGCGGCGCGGCCGACGCAGGAGGGGATCGCCTCCCCACCCAAGGGCGTGGTCATGGAAACGCCGCAGCAGATCCGCCGCTGGGCGGCCGCGATGCGCCAGCAGGTGCAGACCGAGGCGATGCCGCCGGGCAACCTCACCGAGATCACGGCCGAGGAGCGTGGCAAGCTTCTCGCCTGGGTCGCCGCCGGCGCGCCCGCCGACTGACCCTGGCATGCGCCCCTGCGGGGCGGTAAGGCACCACAGCTTCACGCCGCGACCGCGCGGCCCGGGAGACTGCCCCTGAGACGCCACCTGGCCGCCCTTGCGGCGATGCTGCCACTGCTGGCCGCCTGCGCGTTGCCGCCGAACACGGCGTTGCAGGACTGGGCGCGCACCGCCAGCGTGGCGGTGGACCAGCCGGCGCTGCTGGCCGGCCCCGCGCAGGATGGGCTGCTGGCGCAGCAGCAGGCGCTGGCCGCCTGGCTGTATGCGCTGGGCGTGCTGGCGGGGGAGGAGCAGCCGCTGACCTTCCGCGCTGCCCGCTTCGCGCCCCTGGCCGCGCGCGCCGCGGCCGATCCCACCGCGGCGGAGGCCGTGGCCGCGCTGGGCGCGGTGCTGGAGCGCGCGCAGGCGGGCAACATCCCGCCGGCCGCGCGGGCCTATAGCGCCGGCCAGGCGCAGGTGGTCGAGGATCTGCGCCTGCGGCCGGCCATCCGCGCCGCGAACGGGCCGGTGCAGGTGCTGGCCGCGTCGCTCGGCGCGGCAATGGCGGCGGGCGAAGCGCCCGCGCAGGACCGCACCACCTATCGCCGCGTGCTGGATCGCGTTGCCGAGGGCCATGCCATGATCGACGCCCGCACCCGCCACATCACGCAGGTGGCGGTGGCGCGCGAGATCCGCGACGCCGAGGACACGTTGCTGCGCCTGCAGCGCCTGTTGCCGCCCGACCCGGTGGTGGCAGCGCGCCCGCCCGGCGGCGGTGCGGTGGCCGCGCTGGTGCAGCCATGACGCGCGCGCCGTCCGCGCTGGTGCTGCTGCTGGCAGCCGCGTGCAGCGCGCCCGACTACACGCCGGCGCGCGACTGGGCGCGCACCGCGAGCCTGGTCGTGGCGTATCCCGCCCCGGCCGCGACATCGGAGGATCGGCGCGACGGCATCGCGGCGATGCAGCAGGCGCTGGCGATGTACCTCGCAGCCCTGTCGCTCATGGCCGATGACGGCATTCCGGCCTATCGGGAGGACCCCTTCGCGGAACTCGCGCCACGTGCCGCGCGCGCCGACCCGGCGGGCGGCGCCGCGGTGGCGAGCCTGGGGGCGATGCTGCGCCGCGCGACGCTGGAGAACTGGCAGGCGCCGGACCTGCGCAACACCATCGCGGTGGCGGACCCGGCGCTGCAGGCGCTGGTCACGGCACTGGCGGGCAGCCTGCGCGCGGCCGCGCCCGCGCCGGAGCCGCCGGCGCCTCGTGCCGCGCCGCCGGTGACCGACCCCGCGGCGGCGCGCGCGGACTACATCGCCGTGGTGACGCGCATCGGCACCGGGCATGCGCTGCTGGTGGCGAGCGCGCCGCGGCTGACCGACCCGGAGGTGATGCAGCGCATCCGCGCCGCCGAGGATGATCTGCGCCGCGCCGGTTTCGCGCTGCCGCGCCCGGTCGTGCTGGTGGCCCCGTCGTGATCGGCCGGGTGGGCCTGCTCGCGGCCCTGCTGGCCTGGTCCGCGCCGCAGGCCGCCCGCGCGCAGCTGGTCGATCCCGCCACGCGCGACACGGTGGCGGGGGAGATCGCCGACCGGCTGACGCAATTGCGTTCGACCCTGCAGGCGCGCCCCGGCGGCATCCTCGGGCTGATGGGCTACACCATCGTGCCGGACGGGTCGGCCAATTCGGTCACGCTGAGCCGCGGCACCACCAATTTCGGCACGGCCAATACGACGCTGACGCTGAGCCAGTTCGGCTTCGGCTTCACGCTGTCGGAGTCCTTCCCCCTGTGGCTCGAGGCCTATGCCGGCTATGCGCGCTACGACCCGCGCGCGGTCTTCTCGGGCGGGCAGGACCAGCGGAGCACGCCGGCGCGGTGGAACAACTTCACCACGACGCTGGGCGTGGGCTACGACATCGCGCTGGCGCAATACCTGTGGCTGCGGCCGATCCTGAACGTGGCGGGCGGCTTCGCGGCGGCGGATTCCACGCTGTTCGGCGCCTTCATCGAACGGCGCACCGGGGCGGACCTGTCGGGGCTGACCGACCGGCACGTGAACGTCTGGGGCATCGGCGGGGCGATGATGCTGGCCTACTACGACTACCGGCCCGAGCGGGATATCGATGTCGAGCTGCGCTACACCAACATCCTGCTGCAGACCTTCGGCGACACGCCGCGCGGGGCGCGCCAGCGGTCGGATGCGCAGACGCTGGGGCTGTGGGCCAGGCTGCGCTGGCCGACCGGCTGGGAGGCCTTCGGCCGGCCGGTGCGCTGGGTGCTGGACGGCAATGCCTCGACCTATTTCGGCGACCAGGAACGCGCGCTGGGCTTCGCCTGGGCGGTCAAGATCGGCGGCGGGATCGAGATCGATGTCGGGCGCTACGAGATCGGCGCGGTGGGCATCAGCCTCTCGCGCCTCAGGCTGGTGGGGCGCTACTTCATCGGCGACAACAACGTGACCGGCACGTCCATCGGGATCGGCATGAGTTTCTGACGCGCGCGCGCCGCAAGGGGGCATCGGATGACAGGCAACGGACCAGGCACGCTCTCGACGCATGTGCTGAACACCGCGCAGGGCATCCCGGCGGAGGGCGTGCGCGTGGAATTGTGGCGGATGGAGCCCACGGCCGTGCTGGTGAGCGATACGGTGACCAACGCCGATGGTCGCACCGCCGCGCCGCTGCTGCCCGACGGCGCCTTCCGCGCCGGGCGGCACGAGCTGCGCTTCCACGTCGGCGCGTATTTCACGGCGCGCGGCATCGCGCCGGATCCGCTGTTCCTCGATGTGGTGGCGGTGAATTTCGGGCTGCGCGACGGCGCAGGGCACTACCACGTGCCGCTGCTGTGCACGCCGTGGTCGTACACGACCTATCGCGGGTCGTAGTGGAGGCCTGCGGCGCCAGCGAAGGGGCGAGGATGCGGGGCCCGTCGATGCCTGACCGCCGCTGGCCCGGCTGAACGACACGCCGACCGGGTCAGGCCCGAAGCAACCCGCCCAGGGGTGCGGCGGCGTCGCTGCCGGGGAAGGCGCGCGCCACGGCCTGCGGGGAGAGCTTCAGGTGGTCCCGCAGCAGGCCCTTGGCGATGGTGCGCAGGTCGGTGGTGGGCGCCAGGTCGCGGTCCTGGAACAGGTTGCCCGCCAGGCCCGGCCAGTTGCCCCCCACCTTGCCGCCGGCCACCGCGCCGCCGAGCAGGAAGGCGACGCCGCCGGTGCCGTGGTCGGAGCCCATGGTGCCGTTCACGCGCACGGTGCGGCCGAACTCGGTGACCACCAGCACGGCGGTTCGGCGCCAGTGGTCGCCCAGCGCCTCCTTCAGCGCGCCGAAGCCTTCGTCGAGCTGGAACAGCGGCCCGTTCAGCCGGTTGACCTGCTGCGCATGGGTGTCCCAGCCGCCCAGTTCGAAGGCGGCGACGCGCGGCCCGTCGGGCTGCGACATCAGCCGCCCGGCCGAGAGTGCCAGGGCGCGGAAGGCGCCGCCGGGCTGCGGGCGCATCGCCGCGGCGTCGCCCAGCGTGCTGACGGCATAGCCGCGGATGCGCAGGCCCTCGGCGATGGCGGGGCCGGTCACGGGGTCGGCGGCATTGAGCTCGGCGACGCGCGCCAGGAGGTCGGGCGGGGGCGTGGCGCTGCCGCGCGGGGCGTAATTGGCCACCGCGGTCGGCCCGCGCATCAGCAGCGGCATGTCGGTGCCGACCGCCAGGCCATTGTGCTGCGCGCCGGGCCGTGCCGGCACGGCCGAGAGCGCGCGGTTCAGCCAGCCGCTGGCGAGGCGCTGGTCGGCGCCCGATTCCAGCATGTCCTGCGCGTCGAAATGGCTACGGCTGCGCCAGTTGCCGGCCACCGCATGCACGACCAGCGCCTCGTTCGCGGTGTACATCGCGTGCAGGTTGGTCATGCGCGGATGCAGGCCGAAGCGGCCACCGAGGTCGAGCAACCCGCCCTCCTGCCCTGGCTCGGGCAGCGCCAGCGGGCCGCGCAGGTCGCGCAGCGCCGGGTCGGCGTAGGGCTGCACGGCGAACAGGCCATCGAGGCCGCCGCGCAGCAGCACCACGACGAAGCGCGCCTCGCCGGGCGCATCGGCGAAGGCCACGCGCGCGCGCGGCAGCGTCATCGCGGCAGCAAGCCCGAGCAGCGCGGCGCGGCGGCCGAAGGCGGGCAGGTGGCTCATCGGCGGTGGAACTCCGGGCTGGTGAGCACGATGGTCAGGGCCTCGCGGGCCGACCCGGCCCGCGCCGCCGCACGGAGCGTCTCGGGGCGGACCAGCGGGCCGAGCGTGGCCTCCGCGACGTCGGCCGCGTCGCGCCCGGCGCCGCGGGCGGAGACACCGTTCGCCCATTCGACCCGGCGCAGCATGGTCTCGGGCGCCGCCCAGTCGGCGGCGACATCGGG
The DNA here is from genome assembly GCF_022846615.1 of Roseomonas fluvialis. Classification (NCBI taxonomy): domain Bacteria; kingdom Pseudomonadati; phylum Pseudomonadota; class Alphaproteobacteria; order Acetobacterales; family Roseomonadaceae; genus Roseomonas; species Roseomonas fluvialis. Next base: position 2,867,389 of record NZ_AP025637.1, on the reverse strand, counting down.
CCAGCCGATCGGCGCCCGCGCGCCCCAGAGCGGCTGGCCGAGGTAGTTCATGGTGCCGACCGCCATGCGGTCGGCCTGGTCGCCCGGCGCCTCGACCGCGCGCAGCACGGCCACCACGTAGTCGCTGGGCGTGCGCAGCTTGGTCAGCGGGGGCGACCAGGCGGCGGGCAGGCGAATGAGGGCGCGGGTGGCGGCGGCGAGGTCGCCACGTGTGTCGCGCAGCGCGGCAAAGACGGTGCGCACCGCCTCGGGCGGCGGGTCGTCGGCGACGAAGTGGCGCACCAGCTTGGTCGCGAGGTGGCGATGCGTGGCCTCGTGCCGGGCGAGCCAGGTGAGCGCCTGCACGCCGCCCTGTTCGCCTTCCGGCCAGGTGCGGCCGAGCACGGTCTTGTCCCCCGGTTCGTGGGCGCGGGCGCGGAATTCGAAGCCGTGCGGTTCGCGCGCGGCGATGAAGCTCCAGCCGGTCAGCACCTTGGCGAAGTTGGTGACGTCGGCCTGGGTGTAGCGCGCGGCGGGGGTGACGGTGTGCAGTTCGAGGATCTCGCGCGCCAAGTTCTCGTTGAGGCCGCGCCGCGCGCGCTGGCCGGAGGGACTCTCCGGGCCGATCGAGTTCTGGTTGTCGAGGTAGGACAGCATGGCCGGGTGGCGGACCACGGCCAGCAGCATGTCCTCGAACCGGCCGGTGACGTGGGGGCGGATGGCGTCGCGCACATAGACGCCGACCAGCGGGCCCACCTTGGCGCGGGCCACGGTGAAATGGTTGGTCCAGAAGGCGACCAGGCGTTCGCGCAGGCCGTTGGGCGATTCGATCGCGAGGGCGACCGCGGCGGCGGCTTCCTCGGTGGCGATGCGCCGGCCGTTGGGCCGGCCCATGCCGGCGCGGGCGCTGGCGGCATCCTCGACCTGCGCCAGGAAGACGGCGCGCAGCGTGGTGGGCAGGTCGGCGGGCAGGGCTGGGCCGGGCAGGCCGGGGGCGAGTTGCGCCTCGAGCCAGGCGGCAGGGTCGGGGGGCACGGGGTCCGACGGGCGGCGGCCGTGGCCGAAGCGGATCGCGGCGATGACGGCGGGGGCATCCATGGCGGCCCCTGCATAGCCGATAGCGGGCTTCGCCGCACGCAACGAAGCGTGTCCGGCGCGCCGCGCGGGGCGGCCCGGCGCCACGTTGCGCTTGCAAAGCCGGGCGGGACGTCGCAGATAGCCGCCACCGACTGATCGGCGAACCCCTGATCGGCGTATCATCCTGCGGGCGGCGCTGGGCCAAAACCCATGCGTATGCGCCCCTTTTGGCTTATGGAGGCCCATCGTGGCGCGCACACCGCTGGAGCGAATCCGGAACATCGGCATCACGGCGCATATCGACGCCGGCAAGACCACCACCACCGAGCGGATTCTGTATTACACGGGCAAGTCGCACAAGATCGGCGAGGTCCACGAGGGCAACACCACCACCGACTACATGGAGCAGGAGCGCGAGCGGGGGATCACCATCACCTCGGCCGCCGTGACCGCCGTGTGGAACGACCACCGCATCAACGTCATCGACACCCCCGGCCACATCGATTTCAACATCGAGGTGAACCGCTCGCTGCGCGTGCTGGACGGCGCCATCTTCATCATCGAGGGCGTGGCCGGCGTGCAGCCGCAGTCCGAGACCAACTGGCGACTGGCCGACCGCTACAACGTCCCGCGCATCATCTTCATCAACAAGCTGGATCGCACCGGTGCGGACTTCTATCGCGCGGCGGCGACGCTGACCGAGAAGCTCGGCATCAACTGGGTGACGCTGCAGCTGCCGATCGGCATCGAGGACACCTTCCTGGGCGTGGTCGACCTGGTCGAGATGAAGGCGATCATCTGGGAAGGCGACGAGCTGGGCGCGGCGTACCATGACGCGCCGATCCCCGATGATTTGGCCGAGAAGGCCAAGGAATACCGCCAGATCCTGATCGACACCTGCGTCGGTGTGGATGAGACGGCGATGGAAGAGTACTTCGAGAAGGGCGATGTCAGCGTCGAGACGCTGAAGCGCTGCATCAAGAAGGGCACCATCAGCGGCGAATTCCGCCCGGTGCTGTGCGGCACGGCCTTCAAGAACAAGGGCGTGCAGCCGCTGCTGGACGCGGTGATCGACTACCTGCCGTCCCCGGTCGACGTGCCCGGCATCAAGGTCGCGCCGGACGAGGGCTTCGACGAGACGCAGGAGCGCCGCCACATCCCGGCCGACCCGGATGCGCCGTTTGCCGGCCTGGCCTTCAAGATCATCAACGACAAGTACGGCAACCTGACCTTCGTGCGCGTCTATCGCGGCACGCTGCGCCAGGGCGACATGATCCAGAACACCACCAAGGACTCGCGCGAGCGGATCGGGCGGATGTTCCAGATGCACGCCGACAAGCGCGAGGAGATCAAGGAAGTCTCCGCCGGCGACATCGCCGCCTTCGTGGGGCTGAAGGACACCGGCACGGGTGATACGCTGGCGTCGAACGACGACCCCGTGATCCTCGAGCGCATGGCCTTCCCGGTGCCGGTCATCGACATCTCGGTCGAACCGAAGACCAAGGAAGGCGTCGAGAAGATGACGCTCGGCCTGCAGAAGCTGGCTGGCGAGGACCCCTCGCTGCGCCTGCGCACCGACCAGGAGACCGGCCAGACCATCCTGTCCGGCATGGGCGAGCTGCACCTCGAGATCATTATCGACCGGCTGAAGCGCGAATATAACGTCGATGCCAACATCGGCGCGCCGCAGGTGGCGTATCGCGAGACCATCAGCAAGCCGCACACCGAGACCTACACGCACAAGAAGCAGACCGGCGGTTCGGGCCAGTTCGCCGAAGTGAAGATCGTGTTCGAGCCCAAGGAGCGCAACGAGGGCATCGAGTTCGTCAACGGCGTGGTCGGCGGCGCGGTGCCGCGCGAATACATCCCGGCGGTCGAGAAGGGCATCAAGATGCAGGCCGACACCGGCGTGCTGGCCGGCTTCCCGACCGTGGACTTCAAGTACACGCTGGTGGACGGCAAGTACCACGATGTCGACTCGTCGGCCCTGGCCTTCGAAATCGCCGCCAAGGCCTGCTTCCGCGAAGGCATGAAGAAGGCCGGCCCGGTCATCCTCGAACCCATCATGGACGTGGAAGTGACCACGCCGCAGGACCACGTGGGCGACGTGGTGGGCGACTTGAACCGCCGCCGCGGCGTGATCCAGTCGCAGGACATGGCGGGCACGTCGGTGATCGTGCGCGCGCATGTGCCGCTCAAGGAGATGTTCGGCTACATCTCGAACCTGCGCGGCATGACCAAGGGCCGTGCGTCCTTCTCGATGCAGTTCCACCACTACGATCCCGTGCCGCGGAACATCGCGGACGAGATCATGGCGAAGTCTGCCTGAATGGGTCGGCCGCCCCTGGCGGCCGATACCGATCCTGGTGGTCCTCGGGCGCGCCGCGCTCCCGAGGACCCCGGTCTGATGGCTGGGTCGGCGCCGTCCGTCAGCACGCGCGTGCGATGATCTCCACTGGCCCGACGAGGCCCCGTTCCAGTGCCGCCGCCTGGTTGGCGATCTTCCCGGGGTAGTGCTCCTCGCCCATCAACAGCTGCGTCCCGAGCCGTGGCAGCGCCGAGCGCGCCAGCAGGTCGAGCGTCGCGCGCAACCCCTTCAGCCCGAATTCCCGGCGCTCGCGCTCGGCCTCGATCGTGAAGCCCGCCGCCAGGAGTGCCTGCCGGTAGGCCGCCGGCTCCTCGACAAAACTTGCCTCCGCCATCGAGGCCCAGGGCAGCGGGAAGTCGAGTTCGCCCGGCCCGAGGCGCATCACGTCGTAGACGCCGAATACCGCGCCAGGGCGCAGTACGCGGCGCACGCCCTCGAACAGCGCGGCCTTGTCGGAGATGTTCATCCCGACATGCAGCATGTATGCGCCTTCGAATTCGCCATCGGCGAAGGGCAGCGTGAGCGCGGAGCCCTGGCGGAACGACACCGCGGCCTCAAGGCCGACACGTCGGGTCAGCGCCTTGGCGACGGCGACGTATTCCGCGGTCAGGTCGATGCCGGTCACCCGGCAGCCGTGTTCGCGGGCGAGAAAGCGCGCTGCCCCGCCGATTCCGCAGCCGATGTCGAGTAGAGTCAGCCCCGGGCACAGACCCATGCGCGCCGCGAGATCGATCGTGGCTTGCCGTCCGCCGGTGTGGAATTCCTCGAGCGGCGCGAGGTCCTCGGGCGCGAGTCTTTCGGGATCCTTCCCCGCATCCGCCAACGCCTGGAGGATCGCCGCCTCCAGGCCCCCGCCGCGGGCATAGTGGCCTGCCACGCGTGCCTCGGTGTCCATGGCTGCCTCCTCGGTCGTCTCCGACGAGGACGCTACAGCAGCTCTCGGCGTCCCGCTTCACCAACGCATTCCAACGACCCGCAGCGCGTTGAGGAACATCGCGGTCGCGGATCGAAGCCGCAGGGCGGTCCATCGGATGGCGCTGGGCATTCGCGGGCGACCAGGCGGGCCTCGCGCCGGAACGCCTTTCGCGCGTCCATTTCGCAAGGTGGATCACTTGCCGCAGCACGACGCGTCGCCGCATCCTTCCGGGCGGGAAACCTCCCGGAGGAACGCCGCCATGAAAAAGCTGCTCGCCGCCCTCGCCATCGCCGCGGTGCTCTCACCAGCCGCCGCCCATGCCGACTACTACGTCTATTGCGCCAACAACCGGATCGAGGTGGACAGCCGCGACCCCAACCAGATGCGCATCGCGCGCGGGTCGGGCGTGTGCCAGATGGGGCCGAAATTCGGCTTCCTGTCCTCGGCGCAGGATTTCGCGAGGAACAATTTCGGCGGCGCGGGCCGTCCCTGTTCGTGCCGCTGACGGGGGCCGCCATGCGCCGGATTCCCGCCATCCTCCTGGGCCTCGCGCTGCTCGCGCCGACCGCCGCGCTGGCGGACTACTACGCGTATTGCGTGCGCGGGCGCATCCAGGTGGACCAGCGTAGCCCGGACGAGATGCGCAGCCAGCTCGGCGCCTGTGCCATGAGCCAGGGCTTCAATCTGCGCTCGGAGGCCGAAAACTTCGCGCGGCGCAATTTCGGCGGCGTCGGCGGGTCGTGTTCCTGCCGCTGAGCCACCGGCGGTGACCTGGCCGCCGGGGCCGGGCGACGCGTCCGCCCAGCCGGCGCCGGGCCATTCCCGTCGGCGCTCGCTGATGACGGCCGGCATCTATGTCGGGCTGCTGACGACCGCGCTGGTCGGCGGGGCGATGTATGCGGCCTTCGAAGGCACGCCGCCGCAGCGCCTGGGGCCGCGCCGGCTGCTGCCGCCGCCGCTGCGCACCAGCCTGGATGGGCAGGACACGCTGTTCCTCCTGACCCGGCGCAGCGAGCAGGACGCCACCGACGCGCCCGGCCAGCCGGCCCCGCGCGAGCAGGTGGAACTGCACGCCCTGGCGCTGCCCGACCTCGTGACGCGCTTCGTCGCGCACCTCGTGACGGTGGATCGCGGGCGCATCGACAGCCGGGGCAGCCACGACATGCGCGACGGGCTGATCGGCGAACAGGCTGCGACGATCTGGCTGTGGCTGGATGGGCTTGGCGCGGTCTCGGCGCTGGATGGCAAGCTCCTGGCCGACCAGGCCGGCATCGCCGGGCGCAATGCCGCGGTGCCCGGGCTCGCGTCGCCGGTGCGCGGGCAATTGCGGCTGGCGGACGCGCTGGTGTTCGATCCCCGCGGCGGGCCGCCCTGGCGGATCGACCCGCGCGACTTCGTGGCCTCGCCGGCGGCGGCGCCTTCGTCGCGGTCGCTGCCGGCGCTCACTGCGCCGGCCGCCTTCGGGCCCGGCGGGCCGACCGCCTTCCGGGTGCTGGAGGCGCGGTTCGGCGAGGGTTGGCTCGGCCTGCCGTCGTCGGGGCTGAGCCTGGAAGCGCCCGTGCCGGCGCGTGGGCCGGGCACGCGCTTCCTGTCGCCTACCGCGCCCGGTGTGGGCGTGACGCAGCAATTGTGGCGCGGCGCGGTGCGGATGGGGTCGGCCGCGCCGCCGGGCTGGCCGGCGCATTTCCCCGACCGCTTCGGCCAGGCCGAACGGCTGGTCGATGTGGCGCGCCTGCCCGCCGTGGCGGGCCTGACCCTGGCGGGTTTCCTGACCGCGGGGACCGAGGCGCCGATCCTGCTCACCGACCCGCCGGGGGTCCTGGTGCTGGAAGGCATGCCGGGGCGGGGGCTGACGCTGCTGCGCCTCGACGCGGCGGGCGCGCTGCTGTGGCGCGCCGGGCTGCCGGTCGCGCGGGTGACCAGCGTGATGCCGGGGGCGCGGCATCTGGTGCTGGCCGGGCTCGGGCCGCCACCGCATGAGGCCGAGACACTGGTCGTGGTAACGCTGGCCGATGGCGGGGTGACGCTGGCCGGGCTCAACACGCCCGGATGACGGCCGTGGGCGTCAACACGTCCGGGTGACGCCTGTGGGCCTCAACACGTCCTGGTGACGCCTGTCGGCGTCAACACGTCCTGGTGACGCCTGTGGGCGTCAACGCCTCAGGAAATGCGTGCCCACCGCCTCGATCACCACGACGCCGTCGCTGACGCGCGTGCCGGTGTGCCTGAGCTTCGCGATGCCGAGCGGACGGCCGGAGCGCGACGGGCGCAGTTCCAGCACCTCGGTGCGGATTGCGATCTCCTCGTTCGGACGCAGGGGGGCGGGCCATTTCGTGTCGATCTGGTTGCCGCCGAGCGAGACCTGCGCGAGCAGCCCGCTGCCCATGACGCGCCCGAAGACGGCCGAGAGGGTGTGCAGGCCGCTGGCGACCAATTCGCCGAAGATGCTCTGCTTCGCCGCCTCGGCGTCGAGGTGGAAGTATTGCGGGTCGTATTTCGTGGCGAAGTCCACGACCTCATCCTGCGAGAGCGTGAGCGTGCCGAGGTCCCAGGCCATGCCGGGCGCGAGGTCGTCGAGGGAGCGGATCGGATCGGTCATCGGTGCGGACCCTACAGCAAGTTCCAGGCAGCCTGCATCGGCGTGCCCTGACATGGCGGGGACGTGCCGCGCCGCGGTGGGCGGCTTCCCGGCGAAGCGGCCGGTCATGGCGGCGAATTTCCCTGTGACCGTGGCGGGCGAAGGTGTGACACCATCGACCATCGACGACCGGAGGCACGCCATGAGCGACGGTCCGACCCGCACCCCGCGGCCACCCCTGGCGGGCATCGGCAAGCGCAACATCGCCTACCTGCTGTTCGTGGCGGTGCTGGCCGTGCCGAGGGACCGCAGCGGCCTCGACCCGGCCGGGCGCGGCATGGCCGAGGGCTTCATGGTGATCCTGTGGGGCCTGGTGTCGCTGCCCTTCGGCCTGTGGAACCTGTGGGACCTGTTCGGCGCGGGGGGCGAACAGCGGTCGATGCGCAAGCCGGGCGTGGCGTTGCTGCTGGTCGTGACCTGCCTGCTGCTGGGGGTGGTGCTGAACATCTTCTGACCCGATGCGCCGGCCCGCGGTCCGGGCGCAGCCAGCGCGAGGCCCGGATGCGGACGACCGGAGGTTCACCCCAGCCGCTGCTGGTCCCCGTCCACCGACAGCGCCTGGCCGGAGATGGTCGCGCCGAAGGGCGAGCACAGATACAGCGCCATGTTGGAGATGTCGTGCTGCGTGACGTAGCAGCGCAGCGAGACGTCGCGCAGGAGTTCCGCTTCCTTCTCCCGGAAGGGAACGCCCTGGGCCTGGGCCTTGGCTTCGATCACGCGGCGGATGCGGTCGCCCGCCACCAGGCCGGGCAGGATGGCATTGACGCGGATGCGGTCGGGGCCGAGTTCGATCGACAGCGACTTGGTGAAGCCGACCACGCCCCATTTCGCCGCGGCGTAGGGGCTGCGCAGCGGGAAGCCGAAGCGCCCGGCGGCGGAGGACAGGTTGACGATCGCCCCCCCGCCCGCCGCGCGCAGGTGTGGCACGGCGGCGCGGGCGCAGTGGAACATCGCGGCCAGGTCGATGCGCAGGGTGGCTTCCAGCGCCTCGGGCGTCACGTCCTCGACCCGCGCGGTGGGCCCCGCGATGCCGGCGTTGTTGACCAGCACATCGAGGCCGCCGAGGTGTTTCGCGGCGGACTCGACGAAGGCTTCGCACTCCGCCACCTCGCCCATGTCGGCGCGCATCGCGGGGTGCGGGCAGGTGGCCAGTGCCTCGGGATCGAGGTCACAGACGAAGACCTTCGCGCCGCGGGCGGCGAAGCAGTCGGCCATGACGCGCCCGATGCCGCCCGCACCGGCGCTGATCGCCACGCGCAGGCCGGTCAGGTCCACGCTCAGGGGCTGGTTGCTGCCGGACATGGTGTTTCCTTCCCGATCGATGCCGGTGTGCATGGTCCGGCCGCGCGTGCTCGGGGGCAAGGGGCGGCGTGAAGCGCTTCGGGGCAGGCGGGCCACGGCGATACCGCCGGCAGGCGCAACGGGCTATGCTGTCGTGCCATGAACATCATCGATTTCGTCTCCCCCACCACCATCGTGCTGATCGTCGCGCTGCTGCTGGCGGTGCTGGTCGCGACGCGGGGCATCCGCACCGTCCCGCAGGGCGAGGTCTGGACGGTGGAGCGCTTCGGCGCCTTCACCGGCATGCTGAACCCCGGGTTGAATTTTATCGTGCCGTTCATCGACACGATCGGACGGCGGATGAACGTGCAGGAGGTCGTGCTCGACATCCCCGAGCAGTCGGTCATCACGCGCGACAACGCCACCGTCGCGGTGGACGGCATCGTCTACTACCGCGTGATGGACCCGGCGAAGGCGGCCTATGCCGTGCAGTTCCTGGAACAGGCGCTGACCGCGTTGTCCATGACCAACATCCGCGCGGTGATCGGCGAGATGGACCTCGACCAGACGCTGTCCTCGCGCGACCGGATCAATTCGCAGCTGCTGAGCATCCTGGACGGCGCGACCGACCCCTGGGGCGTGAAGATCGCGCGCGTCGAAATCAGGAAGATCGAACCGCCCGAGAACCTGATCCGCGCCATGAACCTGCAGATGACCGCCGAGCGCGAGCGCCGCGCCACGGTCGCCAAGGCCGAGGGCGAGCGCGAGGCCGAGATCAAGCGCGCCGAGGGTGCCAAGCAGGCGCAGATCCTGGAAGCCGAGGGCCGGCTCGAGGCCGCCAAGCGCGACGCCGAGGCGCGCGAGCGCCTGGCCCAGGCCGAGAGCAACGCGACGCGCATGGTGGGTGAGGCCGCCTCCGGCGCCGGCACCGACGCGCTGCGCTACTTCATCGCCGACAAGTACGTGAAGGCGTTCGAGGTACTGGCCGGCAACACCGCGCAGAAGCTGGTGATCGTGCCGATGGAGAGCAGCGCGCTGGCCGGCGGCATCACCCAGGCGATGGAGTTGCTGCGCGGGCCCGACGGGCAGGCGCCGCCGCGTACGCCGCGCCCGCCCGCTTCCCCCGCGCCGGAGGTGCCCTCGCCATGGACCCCGCGCTGATCTGGATCCTCGCCGGGCTGGTGCTGCTCGGCGCGGAGACCATCCTGCCTGGTGTCTTCCTGCTGTGGATCGGGATCGCGGCGGTGGGCACGGGGCTCGTGCTGCTGGTCGGAAGCCCGCCCTTCTGGGTGACCACCAGCGTCTTCGTGGCGCTGCTGGCGGGCGGGATCGCGGTGGCGCTGCGGCTGCGCGCGGGGCGCCACCCGCGGCCGCGGGTGAACACGCCCGACGCCGGGCTGATCGGGCGATTCGGCGTGCTGACCGACCCGGGCAGCGCCGGGCCGCGCGTGCGGGTGGGGGATTCCGACTGGGCGGCGCGGCTGCCGCGCGACGTCGCGGACAGCCCGGCGGGCACGCGCGTGCGGGTGGAAGGCGTGGACGGCACGACGCTGGTGGTGCGGCCGGAATAGACCCGGCGCACCACGGCCCGTGGGTCACAGAATGTGACAGGCCTTGACCCGCACCCCCCGCCTGGCCACGTCATGGCCACCATGGACACGCAACGACGCCCGCCCGTCATCGACATGACCCCGGATGGGGAGTTCCGCGAACCGGCCGCGCCACGCGCCGCCGGGCCGCTCGACCGTGCGCTCGCGCGGATCGGCGCGGCCGGGATGCTGGTCGCGCTGGTCGCGGGCGGGTTGCTGCTCGCGGGGCTGGCGGTGCTCGCCATCAGCATCCTGCTGCCGGTGGCGCTGGTGGCGGGTGCGATCGGCGCCGGGTCGCTGTGGTGGCGGATGCGTCGCGCGCGGCGCGACGGCACGGCGCCGCAGCCCTTCGTCATCATCCGCCGCTGAGGCGGCGCGCGACGGCGGGTCGCCTGCCGCGCGGCCTGGCGCTATAGCCCCCCGGGTTGCGGGAGGTTGGCGCATGACGCTCTGGGTTCGCTTCGCACGGCCGGGTGGCGGTACGGGCTTCGGCACGCTGGACGCGACGGCCGGGACAATCGCCGTGCATGACGGCAAGATGTTCGGCGCCGCGGCGCCGAGCGGCGAGGCGTTGCCGCGCGATGCCGTGCAACTGCTGGCGCCCGTGGTGCCGGGCAAGTTCATTGGGCTGTGGAACAATTTTCGCGAATTGGCGACCAAGACGGGCGCGGCGATTCCCGAGACGCCGTTGTGGTTCCTCAAGGCCAACAGCAGCCTGAACCACCCCGACGGCGTCATTGCGCCGCCCGCCAGCTATACCGGCAAGGTCCTGTACGAGGGCGAACTCGGACTGGTGATCGGGCGCCGCTGCAAGGATGCCGACGAGGCCGAGGCGGCCGACGCGATCTTCGGACTGACGGCGGTGAACGACGTCACCGCGCTCGATCTGCTGCAGGCCGACCCGTCCTTTCCGCAATGGGCGCGGGCCAAGTCCTGCGATGGGTTCGGGCCAGTGGGGCCGACGATCGCGACGGGGCTCGACTGGGCGGCGCTGCGCGTGCAGGTGGCGCTGAACGGGCGGGTGCGGCAGGACTACCCGTGCAGCGACATGATCATCCCGCCCGGGCGGATCGTGAGCCTGCTGTCGCGCGAGATGACGCTGGAGGCAGGCGACGTGATCGCCTGCGGCACCTCGGTGGGCGCGCTGCCGATGCGCCCGGGGATGGTGGTCGAGGTGACGATCGCGGGGATCGGGACGCTGCGCAACGTGATGGCCGGCGGCGGCTGAGTGGCTGCCTGAACAGCGCGGCAGAGGTCCGCACCGACGGGCCGGCTGCCGATGTCAGGCTGGTGACGTCGCGCGAGGAGCGCGCCGGTGGGCGTCGCGCGAACAGCGCGCCGCTGGACGTCGCGCGAACAGCGCGCCGCTGGACGTCGCGCGAACAGCGCGCGGTGGACGTCGCGCGAACAGCGCGCCGGTGGACGTCGCGCGAACAGCGCGCCGGTGGACGTCGCGCGAACAGCGCGCCGGTGGACAATGCGCGAAAGGCTTGGCGCCGTGGCCGCAGCCGTGGCGCGGATCACTCCGCCGCGAGCGGGACGTTGCCGGCCGACAGGCCGAACACCTCAGCCAGCAGCGTGTAGGACCGCCGGCGCGCCTGGGCGTCGTGGCAATGCGTGATGACGGCGAATTCCGAGATGCCGCCATGCGCCGCGGACAGCGCCTCGAGCCGTGCCTTCACCTGTTCGGGGGTGCCGACCATGGCGGCGTCCCGCATCCGCTCCAGCCGGGCGAGTTCGAGGTCGTTGTATATGTGCGCCTCGGCTTCCTCGACGCTGGGCAGCGGCAAATAGAGGCCGCGGTCGCGCTTGAGGCGCCACAATTCGCGGGATCGGAACAGGCGTTTCGCCTCGGCTTCCGTGTCGGCCACCAGGCAATAGACGCCGAGCGCCGGGTAGGGGGCGGCGACGCGGCCGGGCATGCCGGGCTTCGCTTCGAAGGATTCACGGTACACGGCGATGGCCTGTTCGGACCCGCCACCATCGCTGAAGAAATGGGCGAAGCAGTAGGGCAGCGAAAAGTAGCCGGCGACCTGCGCGCCGTAGTCGGAAGACCCCAGGATCCACATCTGCGGCCGCGTCTCGACGGCGGGCTGGGCGATGATGGACCGGAAGGGGTGGTTCTCGGGCAGGCCATCGCCGTGCCAGCCCAGCACTTCCATCACCTGGGAGGGGAAGCGGTCGGCGGCCTGGTTGGCCTGCGGGTTCAGCGCGAAGGCGGTGCGCCCGTCCGACCCGGGCGCGCGGCCCACGCCAAGGTCGATGCGCCCCGGAGCGATGGCCTCCAGCACGCGGAACTGCTCGGCGACCTTCAGGGAGGCGTAGTGCGGCAGCATGATGCCGGCGGAGCCGACGCGGATGCGCTGCGTGGTGGCGGCGATGGCGGCCATCAGCACCTCGGGCGCGGTGCCGGCATGCGAGGCGCTGTTGTGGTGTTCGGCGCACCAGTAGCGGTTGAAGCCGAGTGCGTCGCAATGCCGGGCGAGGGCGAGGGTCTCGCGGATGGCCTCGCCGGGCGTGCGGCCGGCGGCGACGGAGGATTGGTCGAGGACGGAAAGCGCGAAGCCGGTCATGGCCCTGAGTTAAGCACAACGACCCCGCGCGGGGAGGGGGCGGATGGCGGATAGGGGTCTGCGCGGCCTGGTTGCTGGGGCAGGTCGCCGCCGCCGGGCGCGGGCACCGCAGGCGGGCGCGCGGCTTAACTTCTTTCTCTTTGTAAAGAAGACACCGTAATTATCTGGTATATTGTAGGAAATAATGCGCCGGCCGGCGATGATCCCGCTCGGCGCCGATGCCGCGAGCGGTCCCGTCAGGCGATGGCGCGTTCGCCGTGCAGGGCGATGACCTGCGGCCGATGGGCAGGCGGCGGCGCGCGGCGGCGGTCGTGCTCGCCCAGCATGGCGTCGAGGATGGCGCCGATCGGCGGTTCCTCGGAGGTCCGGATGGTGGGTTGTTCCCGGTAGAGGCCCAGCAACTGCCGGATCTCCTCCAGGCGGCGGAAGTGTATCGAACCGCGAAGCTCCGCCACGATCGTGCGTTCCTCGCTGCGGAGTGCGGCAATCAGGGATTCGTCCATTTTGTCCCCCTCGAACTGGCCCTGTGTTCATAAATTAGCGACTCTATTCACATAAAATCAACCCTTTGCCCCGTGATCCGAATTCGGGACGCATCTCACGATATTGTGGTGTAGAGGCGTGTGACTCACCAGATTTAGGTCGCGCAACAGTTGTGTCAAAAGCTCGGCCTGTCGCCAGGGGTGTCCTTCCCGCGATCCATGCTTCTTGCTTGCGACACTGTTGCCGATCGGCCACGGTTGCGTGATCGCCCCGGATCCACCGCTCGGGCGACGGGACACAGGGGGCGGCATGGACGAAACCCACTTCATGCGGCGCGCCATCGCGCTGTCGTGCGAGGGCGTGGCCGCCGGTGGCGGGCCCTTCGGCGCCGTGGTGGTGCGCGACGGGCGCATCCTGGGCGAGGGGCGCAACGCCGTGGTGCCCGCGCGTGACCCCACGGCCCATGCGGAGGTGGTCGCGATCCGCGCCGCCTGTGCCGCGGCCGGCACGCACGACCTGTCGGGCGCGGTGATCTACACGAGTTGCGAACCCTGCCCGATGTGCCTGGGTGCGATCTGGTGGGCGCGCATCGGTGCCATCGTGCATGGCAACGACCGTGCCGATGCCGCGGCGATCGGCTTCGACGATGCCGCGATCTATGACGAAGTGGCGCGCCCCGCGGCCGAGCGCGTGTTGCCCATGCGCCGGCTGCTGGCGGAGGAGGCGATCTCGGCCTTTCGCCTGTGGCAGGCGACGGCGAACAAGGTCCGCTACTGAACCCGGGGGGGTGATCCGCCGGTGCGCGGGGCGGTGATCGCGGCCGGGCGCCGCCGTCGCTCGCCCGGGCTGGCGGCAGCGCCTCAAGGCGCGTGGTGTCGCGAGGACCTTTACCCGATCGGATGATTCCCCCCTGATCGGCATCGGCGGTAACGGGCGGGAGGCGGCGATGGATGCGGCGGGCAGGAATGGCGGGCCGCCTCCCGACATGACCGGCGGGCCGCCGCCCGACATGACCGGCGGGCCGCCGCCCGACATGACCGGCGGGCCGCCGCCCGACGCACGGGTGCTGGAGGTCGCGGGCCTGGACGCGCCGGGGCGCGTGGCGGCGGTGACCGCGGCGGTGCGCCGGCAGGACCTCGCGGCAGGGCTGTGGTTCGACCCGGCACGGGGCCTGGTGGCGGTGACCTCGGCCGCGCCCGAGTCGGTGCTGCACGCCGCCCTGGCCGAGGCCGGCTGTCCGGTTCATCGGCGCCGCGGCGGGCTGGGCGGGGCGCTGCTGTTCGGTGTGTTGTTCGGCATCGCGGGCCTGGTGGGCGGCATCGTGCTGGGCTGGGTGGTCGGGCTTGGCCTCTATGCCGTGAACCCCGAATGCGCACGGCCGGGGTCCTGCACCCTGCTGGCGCCGGTCTTCGCGTTGCTGGGCGGCGTGGTGGGCGGGCCGGCGGGGCTGGTGGCGGGGTTGATGTTCGGGGGGATGCGGCGGCGGGGGTGAGAGGCGGGTGAACGGTTTGGTGGCGTGTTGAAACCGCTTGTCGGAATGCCCGAATTCATCTCAAATATAAAAATTGATGAACGAATGGATACACCGATGACGTCTCTCGCCCGCCGCCTTGGCCTCGCGGCCGTGCTGTCCGTGCTGACCGCAAGCCTGGCGCCTACGCCCGCGGCGGCGCAGGGCTGCAACACCACCGTCCGGTTCCTCAACCAGACCAACAGGACCGTGCAGCAGCTGTTCTACAACCCGTCGAGCACCAGCAACTGGGGCCCGGACCGGCTGGGTGCCAACGTGATGCGACCCGGGCAGGTCTACAGCGTGCGGTTGTCCCAGGCCGCGCCCTACGACTTCCGGTTCGTGCTGGACAATGGCTACGCGGCCGAGGCGCGGCGGGTGAATGTGTGCGCGGTCAGCGAACTGATCGCGACGCCGCAGGGGCTGCGCTACCGCTGAGGCGGCGGCGGCGGGCGCTCAATGCGCCACGCCGCCGAACACCGCGGTCAGCAGCGCGAACAGCGCCCCGCCGGCCAGGAAGCCGACCAGCGTGCCGTTGATGCGCACGTATTGCAGGTCGCGGCCCACGCGAAGTTCGATCTTGTCGGCGACGGTGCGGGCATCCCAGTTGCCGACCACGCCGGCAATGAAATCCGACAGCTGCGTCTGGGCCGAGGGCAGCAGGCGGATCAGCACGCCCTCGACCGCGGCATTCAGGCGCGCGCGGGCGGCGGCGTCCTCGGCCAGCAGGGTGCCGGCGTTGGCGAACAGGCCGGACAGCAGGGCGACGGTGCGGCCATCCTCGCGCGCGGCATCGACCGTCATGGCGGTGCGCAGGCGCGCCCAGACATCGCCCAGCCAGATCGCGACCGAGGGGTGGGAGAGTGCGTCGCGCAGTACGCGGCCGATCGCCTCGGCGCGCTCGGGGTCGGTCTCCAGGCGGTCGATTTCCTGGCGCAGCCATTCGCCGAAGGCGGCGCGCAGGTCGGAATCCTCGGGCTGGACCTTCTCCAGTTCGGCGTTGATGGCGTGCAGGATGCGGTTGGCCATGGTCGCACCCGCCAGCCAGCCGATCAGCGCGCCACCCTCGGCGCGGATGCGGCTGGCGATGGCGGTGCGCAACGCGTCCTCGCGTTCGGTCAGCATGGTCTTGATGCGCCCGACCGCCAGGGAGAAGACCTCCTGGTGGCGGCCCGACGCCACGAAGGCGCGCAGGACGCGGGCCACCAGGCGCGCACCGGCGGGGCCCGAGACGATGCGCGGCAGCAGGCGGACCATGAGGCGCTTGGCGCGCCCGTCCTCGAGGCTGGCCAGGATGCGCGGCAGGCTGCCGGCCATGGCGACGGCGGCGGGCTTCGACGCCGCCGGGTCGGCCAGGAAGCCCTGCAGGATGCGCGCGAGATCGAGCCGCCCGATCACGCGCCGCACCTCGGCTTCCGTGATGACATGCCCGGCCACGAAGCGCCCCAGCGCCCGGCCCAGCCGTTCCTTCTGGTTCGGCACGATGGCGGTATGCGGGATGGGCAGGCCGAGTGGGCGCCGGAACAGCGCCGTCACCGCGAACCAGTCAGCGAGCCCACCGACCACGCCGGCCTTCGCACTGGCCTGGAGCATGTCGGTCCAGTAGCCCGGCGGCATGGAATAGGTGCCGACCAGCAGCCCGCCCATGCCCACCAGCATGCCGGTGGCCAGCGCGCGGTGGCGGGACAGCGCGCGCCGGAGGTCGGCATCGGGGTCGGTCGCGGGGCTGCCCTGCATGGTCCGCGCAGATAGGGCCCCGCGGCGCCCTTGCCCAGTCCGGTGGGGATGTTACATCATATCGTATCATGCCCCACTTCCCCGATCCGCGCTTCAGCGATCCTTTGGCGCTGTCCTCCGGCGCCTCCGCGCGCCTGGCCCTGGCAGCGGGCGTGGGCGCGCTGCTGTGGGCAGCCGTGGCCTGGGCGATGGCGGCATGAGCGCGCGTCGCGCACCGGCCAGCCTGGTGCTGGACAACCTGACCCTGGTGCATGGGCGCCGGGCCGCGGTGCACCACGTGTCGGGTCGTTTCGCGCCGGGCAGCCTGACCGCGGTGGTCGGGCCGAACGGGGCGGGCAAGACCACGCTGCTGCGCGCCCTGGCCGGGCTGCACAAGCCCGAGAGCGGGCGGATCGCGCAGGAGGGCACGGCCCGCATCGCGCTGCTGCCGCAGCTGGCGGCGCTGGACCGGGCGTTTCCGATCGGCTGCCTGGATGTGGTGATGCAGGGGCTGTGGCCGCGCATCGGCGCTTTCCGCGGCGTGCCGGCGGGCGAACGCGACCGCGCGGCGCAGGCGCTGGCCGCTGTGGGGCTTTCGGGCTTCGAGACGCGGCCGGTGGGCTCTCTCTCGGCCGGGCAGACGCAGCGGCTGCTGTTCGCGCGGCTGCTGGTGCAGGATGCCGACATCCTGCTGCTGGACGAACCCTTCAACGCGGTGGATGCGCGCACCTCGGCCGACCTGCTGCGGCTGGTGCGGGACTGGCATGGCGAGGGGCGCACGGTGGTGGCGGTACTGCATGACCTCGACCTGGTCGCGCGGGAATTTCCGGAGACGCTGCTGATCGCGCGGGATGCGATCGCCTGGGGCGAGACGGCGCAGGCGCTGTCCGCGGCCAACCGGCTGCGCGCGCGGATGATGTCCGAGGCCTGGGCGGAAGAGGCGGAACACTGCCACCGCGCTGCGTAAGGCGCACCGGGACGCTGGCGATGAACCCGCCGACCAGAACCACGCTGCGCATCGCGCCACGCGCGATCCGGGAGCGCGCAACGCGACCGCGCCCAGACCAACCGCTGCGCCCGGCGCGACAGTGCATGGCGCGAAAGGCAAGCCGGCGGATGCCGGCGCCCGGCGCCTGAGGGCGAGATAGTGTACGACGTCGTCATTTCGCCCTTCGTCGAATTCGGCTTCCTCCGCCGCGCGCTGGTGGGGTGCCTGGCGCTGTCCGTGAGCGCGCCGGTGCTCGGCGTGTTCCTTGTGCTGCGGCGGATGTCGCTGACGGCCGATGTGCTGGCGCATGGCGCGCTGCCCGGCGTGGCGCTGGGCTTCCTGCTGGCGGGGCTGTCGGCGCCGGCGCTGTGGTTCGGCGGGCTGGTCGCGGGGCTGCTGGTGGCCGTCGGCGCCGGGGCGTTGTCGCGCGCGACGGGCGGGCGGGAGGATGCGACGCTGACGGCGCTCTACCTCGTCGCACTCGGGCTCGGTGTGGCGCTGGTGTCGATGGGGGGCAGCGCGGCCGACCTGTCGCATATCCTGTTCGGCAGCGTGCTGGGCGTGGATGACCCCGCGCTGCTGCTGATGGCGGGGGTGGCGTCGGTCACGCTGGTGGTGCTGGCCTTCGCCTGGCGTCCGCTGGTGCTGGAATGCTTCGACCCGGCCTTCGCGCAGGCGGCGGGCGCGCGCGGCGGGTTGTGGCACCTGGTGTTCCAGGGGCTGGTGGTGGTGAACGTGCTGTCCGCCTTCCAGGCCTTGGGGACGCTGATGGCGGTGGGGCTGATGATGCTGCCGGCGATCGCGTCACGGCACTGGGCGCGCGAAGTCGGCGGCATGGCCTATGCCGCGGTGGGGATCGCGCTGGCGTCGTCGGTCGCAGGCATCCTGGTGTCGTATCACCTGGATGTGCCGACCGGGCCGGCGATCGTGCTGGTGGCGGGGGCCGCCTGGGTGGTCTCGGTGCTGGCGGGGCCGGTGGATGGGCTGTTGGCGCGGGTGATGCGGCGGGGGCATCTGGCGGGGTAGGGGCGGGCCGTATCACTCCACGGCGCGCATCGCCTTGATCACGGCGATCGCCGCGATCACGACTGCGCCGAGCGCGGCCGGCACGGCGGCGATGGCATAGAGCACACGCATCGGGCCGAAGGCTGTCGCGGAGCCTGTTGCGCCATGGGCCAGGACGATCGTTATCGCGAGGCTCGCGGCCAACATCCGAAGGACCGCCCACCAGCCGACGACCACGGTCGCGAGCAGGACCAGGCGCTAGCGCAACGTGGTGCTCTGGCGTTCCGCGATCGGCGCGAGCCAGGTCCGAAGGCGCGGCAACTGCCACCAGGCGGCGATCGCGACAACAGCAACACCGAGAGCCGCTTCGAGCGCAACGGACCACATGCCAAGGTGCGTAGACAAACCGCATCGCCGCGCGCAACCACGACAAGCGCGCGGATGGTTGTCGACGGCTGGTGCGCGCCCCATCCTGCGCGCCGGAAACGCCGAAGGATGCCCCGCATGGGATCGCTGCTGTTCTCGCCGCTGACGCTGCGCGGCCTGACCATCCCCAACCGCGCCGTGGTGCCGCCGCTGTGCCAGTACTCGGCGGTCGAAGGCATGGCGAATGACTGGCACATGGTGCAGCTCGGCCGCTTCGCGGTGGGCGGCTTCGGGTTGGTGTTCTCCGAGGTCGTCTCCGTGCTGCGCGAGGGGCGGATCACCCATGGCGACCTCGGCCTGTGGAACGACGACCAGATCGCGCCGCTCAAGCGCATCACGGATTTCATCAAGGCGCAGGGCAGCGTGCCCGCCGTGCAGCTCGGCCATGCCGGGCGGAAGGGGTCGATGCAGCGGCCATGGGAGGGCAATGGCCCGCTCGGCCCCGACCAGTTCGCGAAGGGCGAGACCACCTGGGACATCGTCTCGGCCGTTGGCGCGCCGATCGGCGAGGGGTTTCTCACGCCATCCGCGCTCGATGCCGGGGGCATGGCGCGGATCCGCGACGCTTTCGCGGCCGCCGCGACGCGCGCCCACGCCGCGGGGTTCGAGGCGGTGGAGGTGCATTGCGCGCATGGCTACCTGCTGCACCAGTTCCTCTCGCCGATTTCCAACACGCGCAATGACGGCTTTGGCGGGGACCTGGCGGGGCGTATGCGCTTCCCGCTCGAGGTGATCCGCGCGGTACGCGAGGCCTGGCCGGAGGATCGCCCGGTCTTCGTGCGGATTTCGGCCGTGGACGGCACCGATGGCGGCTGGACCATCGAGGACAGCGTCGCCTTCGCGCAGGCCATGCGTCCGCTCGGCGTCGATGTGGTGGATTGCAGTTCGGGCGGCATCGGCGGGTCCGCCACGGGCAGCAAGCGCATCCCGCGCGGCTACGGCTTCCAGATCCCGTATGCGGCGCAGATCCGGCGCGGGGCGGGGTTGCAGACCATGGCGGTGGGCCTCATCATCGGCCCGTACCAGGCGGAAGCGGTGCTGGCCGATGGCGAGGCCGACCTGGTCGCGATCGGGCGGGAGGCGATGGCCAACCCGAACTGGGCGCTGATGGCGCGCGGCGTGCTGGAACCGGGTTCGACCGAGGATGTCTTCGCGCCCTGGCCGCCGCAGCATGGCTGGTGGCTCGAGAAGCGCGCGGCGGTGATGGAGGCGCTGGGCGCGCCGCCGGCATGATTCGCGTCGAGGCGCATCCGCCGCGTTGCCCCCAGCCTGACCGTAGGGTCAGGGGATGCGGCGGCATGGCGCCGTGGTGGTGGACGTCGGGGACGGCACTCGGCGGCGGATCGGCCTCGGGCACCTGGCGGCTGCACCTTCGCGGAGCGGCTGTCTCGGATTATGCTCCCGTTCAGCCTGATTGCAGGGAAGCTTGAATGAAATGCCTGACAAGAAATGGTATCCTGACTCGCTGAAGGTCGGAGCTCAGGGAACTTCTTCGACATACCGTTTTCTTGAATCAATATACAAGAAACATGACGAATTCAGCTATGCTGAATTTGGAGTATATCGCGGCGATACTGCGAGGAATGTCGCTGAGCGATTTCCGAATGCAACGTTACACCTATTTGACTATCAAGAGACCATAGATGAAGCAATCATTAAACTGAGTAAGTATCAAAATAAGATTTTTTATTATGGAAATTCGCAAAAATATCACGACTCGTATAACTGGCATCTGGGTAAAATACTAAAGAATAACCCTCATACCACAATATTTGATTACTGCTTCCTCGATGGAGCACATACTTTTTCGATCGATGCGTTGACCTATTTTCTATGTGATATGTTGCTCAAGCGGGGCGGGCACATCGATTTCGATGACTACGCATGGAGGTTGCGCGGATCCTCGCTCGACCCAAGGAAGGTGCCATCCATAGCCGAACAATACACGGACGAGCAGATCGATGCTTATCAGGTCAAGATGATTGTCGACAACATCGTTCGTCCAAGTGGAAAATACAGAGAAGTGGTCAAGAACAAAATATTCCAGAAACTATGACATAAATAAAGGCCGTGATATTCCAAATATTTTGCGACAGTCAGTCACTTATATCTTGCGCGTGCCTTGCGGATTGTCGCGACGACCGCGGATCAGATCCAATTCAACGGATCCAACGTCGTCACGGATGAGCCAGTCCATTCAATACTCCCACTCAAACGAAAGCCCGATGCGGTCGCCGCCGGCGCTGTTGCCGCCGGTCTCGGCCTCGAGCCGCACGCGCGGTGCGATATCCACCTGCACGCCCACGCGTGGCGGCCCGCCCTCGGTGCCCTGGCGCACGCCGAGATAAACGCCGTCCGCGACGTAGCGCCCGGTCTCGAGCGTGGCACCGGTGCTGCGCGTGTTCTCGCGGTTGCGGTCCTCGCCCACGCTGAGCCGGTCGAGCGCGAGGGTGCGACGGATGCGTTCCAGGATGCCGCCCGCGCTCGGCGTGTCGAGGCCGGCCGCGCCAGCCAGGACCTGTGCCAGCTGCGCGAGCTGGAACGGGCTCAGTTCATTGGCGCGGCGGTCGAACAGCAGGCGGGACAGCACCTCGTCCTGCGGCAGTTCGGGCGTCGAGGAGAATTCCAGCTTCGGGTCGTTCGCCGGGCCGGTGACGGTCACGTTGATGGTAGCTTCCCGCGCACGTGACGTGGCCAGGAAGTCGAGCGTGGGGATCAGCGTGCCGGCGTCGAACGACACTTCCCCGCGGCGGAAATCGAGCCTGCGGTCGAAGAAGGACAGCGAGCCGCGCCGCAGGTTCAGCGCGCCACTCACCGCCGGCGCGGCGATGGTACCGGCCACCGCCAGGCTGCCGCCGAATTCCGCATCGATGCCGCGGCCGCGCACGAAGACCGCGCGCGGGGCCTCGACCGTGACCTCGAGCGCGATGGGCGGCAACGTGCTGCTGCCTGGCGGGGCCGGCGGGGCGAGCGGCGGCGTGCCGGTCGGGCGGCGGCCGCGCTCGGTCACGCCGGGGAGGGTCTGCACGCCGGCGGGCAGGCGCTCGGGCACGGTGATGTCCATGCGGGTGACCTGCACGCGCCCGGACAGGCGCGCATCGGCCAGCAGCGCGCCGGCCAGGCGCAGGTCCGCGTCGAACACCGTGCTCACCAGGTCGGATCGCAGCGGGCGGGCGCGGCGCGCGGTGAGGGTGATGTCGGCGGGCAGGCCCGCCGCCGCGGGCGAGACGGTGCCGCCGATGGCGATGGTGCCGCCGCCGGCGGTGCGCGCATCGAAGCGTTCGATCACCACGCGGTCGCCCTCGCCGCGCAGCGTCGCGGTGATGTCGGTGAGGGTGACGCCCTGCGCGAGGTCCCGGAAGGAACCGTTGGCCAGCGTGGCTCGCCCGGACAGCCGCGGCGCGCCGAGCGTGCCGGTGGCTTCCGCGTTCAGCGTGGCGCGCCCGGTCACGCGCTGCGCGCCGGCGGCGAGCAGCGGGCCGGCGATCGCGGCGAGTTCGGCATTCGCGTCAAGGCGCGCGGCCAGAGCGGCATCGGCGCCGAAGCCGCCGCTGACGCGCGCGGTGCCGTTGGCGCGCAGCGCCGCACCCGCGCTGGCATCGAGCCGGATGTCGGCGCTGCGTGCGCCGGCGGTGCCTTCCACCAGCACGCGTGCGGTGGGCAGGCCGCGGAAGGCGGGGTCGGCATTGCGCAGGCCGGTCGCTTCGATCCGCAGCCGGGCGGCGGGGTCGGCGACGGAGCCGGTGATGCGCGCCTCGCCGGCGATGGAGCCCTCGACCGTCGCACCCGGCGCGGCGAGCGCGGCGAGGCCCGCAACGGGAAGGGCGGTAAGCGTGGCGCGGATGTCGGCGGTCTCGGGCCCCCATCGGCCTTCGGCGCGCAGCGTGCCGCCGCGGCTGGTGGTGATGGTCAGCGCCTCGATGGCGACGCTGCCATCCTCGGCGAGCAGGATGCGCGCGGGGGCGGCGAGGCGCAGGCTGTCGGCGCCGCGACGCAGCAGCAACTCCGGCACGGTGATGCGGCGCGCGGTGCCGCCGGGGGCAGGCCCTTCGCGTGCCTCCGGCGTGGTGCCTCCGCGCCCTTCCGGCGCGTTGCTCCCGCGCGCCTCCGGCGTGACGCTCACCCGCGTCGTCAGGCGCGCGTCGTCGGCGCGGGCTTCCAGCGTGGCATCGAACGCCTCCGGCGTGCCCTGCGCAGCCAGGCGCCCGTCCAGCGCCGTGCCGGCGATGCGCGCATCGGCCAGTTCCGCGGTGGCGTCGAAGCCCTGCGCGCCATCCCGAACATCCAGCCGCGCGCGCAGGCTGGCGCGCCCCGCCATCGGCGTGCCGGCCAGCGCGGCGAAGGGCCGCAGGTCTGGCACGTCGAGCGTCACATCGCCCGCGAAGGTCGCCGCGCGTGGGTTGACCACGCCGGTCGCATCGACCCGCGCCGGGCCGAAGGCGAAGGCCAGCCGGTCGAGGCGCAGGTTTTCGCCCTCCGGCACGCCGTGCAGGTCGAGCGTCGCGGGCAGGCCGGCATAGGTGGCGCGCAGCGTGCCCTCGGCGCGCGGGGCGCTGAACGGCGTGGCCAGGCTCAGCGACAACTCGGGTGCCTCCAGCACCTGGCCGTCGCGTTCCAGGCGTTCGCCGCGCGCGGTCAGCGCGACGGAGGGATCGGCCCGCGGGCCGGTCAGGCGCGCCTCGGCCTCCAGCCCTCCGGCCAGGCCCGGGACCAGCGGCGCGAGGTCGGCGGCGACGACGCGCAGCGTCGCGTCGAGGGTTTCGCCGACACTCCCCTCGGCCGTGACGCGCAGGGCAGCGCCGTCGATGGCCAGCGATTCGATGCGGTCGGGCAGCGCGGTGCGCAGCGCGATGCGCGGGGTCTCGCCCAGTGCCGCGGCCAGCGCGGGTGTGTCGCTGCCGAAGCCCTGCACGGCGGCGTCGAGTGCGATGCGCGGCGTGCGCATGGCGCCGCTGGCATGGACCTCGGCGGACAGCGACGCCCAGCGCGCGACAGGCGGCACCAGCGCGCCCAGCACCGCGCTGCCGCCAACGCTGGCGCGAGCAGTGATGTCGAGCGTCTCTGCGGCGAAGTCGGCGCTGCCCGCGGCGGTGACCTCGCCGGCCGGGACGCGCAGCACCAGGCGGCGCAGGGCGACGCGGCGCGCGGCGTCGATGGCGGCGTCCAGCGTGACCGTCGCCGGCATGGCGGCGGGTCGCACCTCCTCGGGCAGCAGCTGCGCGGCGGCGAGGCGAAGTTCGACCTGCGCGGCGGCGGCGCCATCGGGTGCGGCGCTGACCCGGCCCTGCGCGGTGAGCGTGATGTCCTCGCCGAGCGCGACGTCGAGGTCGAGCCGCGCGCCGGTGGCGGGGCCATCGAGCGACAGCCGCGCCCGCGCCGCGCGGTCCGGCAAGCCGAGTGCGGTGGCCAGCAGCCCGCCGGCCGGTTCGCTGGCATCGAGGCGCGCCACCAGGCGGTCGGCGCCCGGCGCGAGGTCGAGCACCAGGCGGGCTTCCGCCGGCACGTCGATGCGCCGCGCGTCGATCCGCGCGGCCAGCGCGCCGGCGTCGAGCGAGGCCGAGCCGTCCAGCGTGAGCACCGCCGCGACACCCATCACCGGCGCGCCGAGTTCGATGCGCTCGATCGCCAGCCGGTCGAGATGCACGGCCACCGGCAGCGAGGGCAGGGCGGGGATCAGCGGCGCATCGGGGTCGGGCGGTGGCGGCGGGTCGGTGGCGGGCGGCAGGCGGTGCAGCGCGACGCGGCGCGCCTGCGCGGAGGTGATGCGCAGGTCCCGGCGTAGCAGCGCCATGAGGTCGAACGCGATCGCGGCATCCTCGACCTCGAGCCAGGCGCCGGAATCGTCGGCCATGGCCAGGCGCGCGACGCCGATGCGCCCGGGCAGCGGGCCGGTCAGGCCCTCGATCGACAGGCCTTGCACGAGCACGCCGGCCTGCCGCGCGACGAAGCCGCGCCCGCCCTCGGTATTGGCCCACAGCAGCGCGCCGCCCAGCAGCAGCAGGACCAGCACGGGCAGACCGACCAGCAGTGCGACCGCAACGCGCAGGATGCGACGCGTCCAGGGCATGGCCAGCCGCCACGACCGCCGCAGCGCCGCGAGCACGGCTTGCAGCGCGCGGCGCATCAGAAGGCCTGCCCGATGCCGACATACAGCCCATAGGCCGGGTCGCCGCGCTGCGGGTTCAGCGGCACGCCGATATCGACGCGGATCGGCCCGATGGCCGTGAGGTAGCGCAGCCCCGCGCCGGCGCCGACGCGAAAGCCGCCGGTGCCGGGCACCGCATCCTCGCCCACCGCGCCGGCATCCACGAACACCACCGCACCCCAGGGCCCGCTGATGCGCTGGCGCCATTCGATCGAGGCCTCCAGCAGGCTCGCCCCGCCCAGCGGCTTGTTGCCGGCGTCGCGCGGCCCGATCGACTGGAACACGTAGCCGCGCACCGAACCGCCACCGCCGGCATAGAAGCGCTTGTCGAGCGTGATCTCGTCGCGCGTCGCGCCCACCGCCGCGCCGACCACGCCGCGCAGCGCCAGCACGCCGCGCTGGTTCCCGGTCACGTCCCAATAGGTGCTGCCGACCGCGAGCAGCCGCGTGTAGGTCACGCGGTTGTCGAAGGACCACCAGGGCGTCGCCGTCACGCTGAGCCGCGCGCCGGAGGTGGGGTCGAGCAGGCTGGTCGTGCCGTCCCAGCGCGCGCCCATCACGAACCCGAACAGGGTGAAGGGCACGAGATCCCCGTAGCGGCCGATCCGCCCCGTTTCGAATTGCGGGCCGGCCTGCAGGGCGGTGCGTTCGGACAGCCGGCGTTCCGCGAGCGCCGAGGCGACGATGGCGTCCCGGTCATAGGCGTCGAGCAATTCGCGCACCGCGCCGGCGCGGGCCGTCAGGCGGATGTCGCGGCGGAACATCTCGGGCAGCGTAAGGGTGGCGAAGGCGCGGTAGGTGGCGTTGGAGAAGTCGCCCTCGGCCAGGCGCGCGACCTCGCCATCCAGGCGCAGGCGTTCGGCGCCGCCGAACAGGTTGCGGTGTTCCCAGAACAGGCTGACGCCGGCGCCGTAGTTGGTCTCGTAGGACAAGGTGCCGCCAAAGGCGCGCAACGGGCGTTCGACGACGCGGAAGGTGACCGGCAGGCGGTCGCCCGGTGAGAGGGACATCGCGGCTTCGATCCGCACGCTTTCGAACACGCCGAGGCCGACCAGGGCGCGCCGCGCGCGTTCCAGCGCGGCGGGGGAATAGGCCTGCCCTTCGATCTGCCGCGCGGCGGTGCGCTCCAGCAGGCCGGTGTTGGTGCGCACCTGGCCGGTCACCTCGGGTGCGGCGAAGGTGGCGCGCGGGCCGGCGGCGACCTGCCAGGTCACGTCCATGGTGCGGCGGTCGTGGTCGACGATGGTCTCGCGCCCCGCCACCGCGGCCAGCGGATGGCCGGCACGGCGCAGCGCGTCGCGCATCGTCGATTCGGCCGACAACACCGCCTCGGGCCGCGCCGGGTCGCCGGCGGACAGGCCCGATTCGGCCGCCGCCGCGCGCACCGGGGCAGGGTCGGCGCCGGCGGCGGGCTGCACGGTGACGGTGCCGATCCGGTAGGGCTCGCGCGGGACCAGGCGGAACACGACCACGGCGGGGGAATCGGGTGTGGCCGCCTGCAGGCGGGCAGGCAGGCCGGGGTCGTCGAGCGGCAGTCCGTCGATGGTGGCCAGTACCTCCCCGCCCCAATAGGCCTGGGCGCGCAGCACGTCCTGCAGCCGCGGGATGTCGGCGCGCACGCGCCCGATCAGGCCAAAGGCGTCGGTGGGGGCGCGTTCGCGCAGCGTGAGGGTCTGCGCGACCCCCGCGGCCAGCGCCTGCAGCCCTGCTTCGTCCGGGGCCACGACCTCGGCGCGGTAGGGGATGCCGGCGGGTTCGGGCGGGTCCTGCGCCGCGGCCGGCCGGGCCAGGGCCAACAGCACGGCCAGCAACACCGTCGCGCCAAGGGCGATGGTGCGGCGCGGCGGGGCGGGATAGGCTTGGCTGGTCATGCACACAGATCTCGCCGCGACCCTTACATCCTGGCGCCGCCATCTGCACGCCAACCCGGGCCTGACCCTTCACGAAGGCGAGACGGCGGCCTTCGTGGCCGCCCGCCTGCGGGAGATGGGCATCACCGACATCGCCGAGAACGTCGGTGGCCACGGGGTGGTTGCCACGATCAGTCGCGGCGGGGGGAATCGCGCCGTCGGGCTGCGCGGGGACATGGATGCGCTGCCCATCCAGGAGCAGACCGACGACCTGCCCTGGAAATCCACCGTGCCCGGCGTGATGCATGCCTGCGGGCATGACGGGCACACCACCGCGCTGCTGGGCGCGGCGAAGCTGCTGCTGGATGATCCGAACTGGACCGGCACGGTGCGGCTGGTGTTCCAGCCGGCGGAGGAAGGCGGCGGCGGCGCGCGCAGCATGATCGCCGACGGGCTGTTCAGCCGATTCCCGATGGAGCGCATCTTCGGCTGGCACAATTGGCCAGGGCTGCCGGTCGGCACCATCGCGGTGCATGACCGTGCCGTGATGGCAGCCGGCGCGCGGTTCGAGATCGTGTTCGACGGCCATGCGGGCCACGCCGCGCTGCCGCACCTCACGCGCGACCCGATGGTGGCGGCCGGGCACGCCATCGTCGCGGTGCAGTCGATCGTGGCGCGCAACCTGGATCCGCTGAATGGCGGGGTGGTGAGCGTGACCGTGGTCGAGGGCGGCGAGGCGCAGAACCAGATCACCGCGCGCGTCACGCTGAAGGGCACCGCGCGCTGGCTGCGCGACGAGGACCAGGTGGTGATCGAATCCGGCCTGCGGCGCATTGCCGACGGCATCGCGGCGACCTTCGATGTCGCGGCGTCCTTTTCCTTCCGCGCGGGCGTGGGCGTCACGGCGAATACGTCGGCGGAACGCGACCTGGCGGCGGCGGCGGCGGCGGCGGTGAGCGAGTGCCGCCGCGACATGCCGCCCGCCATGACCGGCGAGGACTACGCCTGGTTCCTGCGCGAGGTCCCCGGGGCCTTCGTCTGGATCGGCAACGGGCCCGCCGAGGGCGGGCGCGAACTGCACAACCCGCGCTATGACTTCAATGACGATGTGCTGCCGGTGGCCTCGGGCTTCCTGGCGGAAGTGGCGAAGCGGGCGCTGGCGGGGTCGTAGCGCGCGGCGGGCCGGGCGGCCCGCCGCGCGCCGCCGCGCTACAGGATGAGGTGCGCGAAGCCGCCATCCATGCGCAGCTCGATCAGGCCGTTGAGCTGCACCTCCAGGTCCGCGACCGCGTCCCCGTTGAGGTCGGCCTGCACGAAGGTGTTGGTGTCGTCCTGGAAGAAGCGCAGTTCGCCGCCCCGGCCGTTGCCGCTGAACTCGGCGCGGCCGATGAAGCCGAAGGCCTGGTCATCCTGCTGGGCGGCGTTCGCGTCGATCGCCGAAAAGTCCAGCCGGTCCCCGACATAGCCGGTGACGGGCACCACCTGGCCGATCTCGAAGTCGGTCACCACGTCGCGCGTCGCCGCACGTGGGAAGCTGTCGGCCACCGCGGGATCGGCGCTGACGACCGACCAGCGGAAGATGTCGTTGCCGGCGCCGCCGGTCAGCACGTCGCGCCCGCCACCGCCGTCGATCACGTCGTTGTCGTTTCCGCCGGCCAGGCTGTCGCGGCCCAGGCCGCCGCGCAGCGTGTCGGCGCCGTCGCCGCCCAGCAGCGTGTCGTCGCCCGCACCGCCGACCAGCGTGTCGGCGTCGCGGCCGCCATCCAGGCTGTCGTTCCCGTCGCCGCCGTCGAGCGTGTCCCTGCCGACGCCGCCCAGCATCGTGTCGTTGCCGCCGCGGCCGAACATGCGGTCGGCGCCGCCCAACCGGTCGGTCGCCTCGTCGCCCACCATGAGGTTGGCGCCGTCGCTGCCGGTGAGCCTGTCGTTGCCCGTCCCCCCGCGCAGCGTGTCGGCGGTGGTGCCTTCGCCGCCATGCAGCGTGTCGTCGCCGAAGCCGCCGCGCAGGATGTCGGTGCCGCCGCCGCCCGAGATGGAATCATGGCCGTCGCCGCCCAGCAGCCCGTCGTTGAAGGCGGAGCCGGTGATATTCAGCCGCTCGATGTCCATGGCGATCGCCATGTCGTTGGTGCCGCGCAGCATGTCGATGCCATCGAAGGTGGCGCGCAGGAAGGTCGTGCCGCTGGTGGCGTTGGCCAGACTGATCTCGGCGTAGTCGGCATCGGCGCCGCCGAACAGGCTGTCGCCCGCGGCGGTGTCGCCGTGCAGGCCGCTGAACAGGCTGTCGATGCCGGCCCCGCCATCGAGGATGTCGATGCCGCCGTCGGAGGTGTCCTGCGCGGAGCTTCCGCCCGCGTAGAGCCTGTCGTTGCCGACGCCGCCGAACAGGTCGTCGTCGCCGCTGCCGCCGACCAGCGTGTCCCGCCCGTCATCGCCGGACAGGCGGTCGTTGCCGCCGCCGCCGATCAGCCTGTCGTCGTCGTTGCCGCCGCTCAGCGTGTCGTCCTCGGTGCCGCCGTCGAGCCGGTCGACCCCGTCGCCGCCCAGCAGGCTGTCGCGGCCGGTGGCGCCGATGATGGTGTCGTTGCCGCCGAAGCCGTGGATGGTGTCGTGGCCGGGGCCGGCGAGGATTTCCTCGGCGTCCTGCTGGGTCGGCAGGAAGAACGACGTCCGCGCGAGGTCGTAGTCCTCCGTCGTCCATCGGTCGCTGCCACTGCCGAGCACATGCGTGACCGCCATGTCCGTGTCTCCCTTGCTGCTGCCGCAGCCTGTCCGCGGCAGGGAGAACGCTAGGCGCGCGCGCGCTGCGGGCTTGTTCCCTGGGGAACAGGGCGCGGGGGGCGGTGCGTCGCGCGGCGCCGGGTCGCGGCCGCTGCCTCCCGAGCGGGCGATGCGCGGTGTAGTCTTGCTGCATGCCGTTCGATCCGCCCGCTGGACTTCTTGCGCTCGAGGCGCGGCTTGCCGCTGCGCTGGAACGCCTGCAGGAACCCTCGACGCCCTGGGTGCCGCAGACGCGCGCGCCGGATGGGTCGGCGGTGATCGATGTCGCGGTGCTGGGCGCCGGCATGGCGGGGCTGGCGGCGGGCTTCGCGCTGCGGCGCGAGGGGGTGGTGCGCGTCGTGCTGTTCGACCCCGCGGCCGAGGGCGCGGAGGGGCCGTGGGCGACCTATGCGCGGATGCGCACGCTGCGCAGCCCGAAGCAGTTGGCCGGGCCGGCGCTGGGACTGGATGAGCTGACCTTCCGCGCCTGGTTCGAGGCGCAGCACGGCGCCGCCGCGTGGGCGGCGCTGGGGAAGATCCCGACGGGCATGTGGATGGACTACCTGCGCTGGTACCGGCGCGTGGCGGGGCTGGATGTGCGCAACGGCGTGGGCGTGGCGCGGATCGACCCGGAGGGCGCGCTGTTCCGGCTGGCGTTGACCGATGGCGCGGTGGTGTTCGCGCGGCATGTGGTGCTGGCGACGGGGCGCGACGGGCTGGGCGGGCCGCGGCTGCTGCCGGGCTTCCTGCCGGACTGGCGCGGGCGGCTGTGGGCGCATAGCGCGGATGCGATCGACTTCGGCGCGCTGGCCGGGCGCGACGTGGTGGTGGTGGGCGCTGGGGCCTCGGCCTTCGACAATGCGGCCGCGGCGCTGGAGGCGGGCTGCGGGCGGCTGACCATGCTGCTGCGGCGCGCTGCGCTGCCGCGGGTGAATTCGGGCAAGTCCATGGAGGGGCGCGGCTTCTGGCATGGCTGGCACGACCTGCCGGCGGCTTGGCGCTGGCGGCTGGCGCTGTCGGTCGAACGGCGGCAGACGCCGCCGCCGCATGAGAGCGTGCGGCGCGTGGCGGCGCATGCGAATGCCACGCTGCTGACCGGTGCGGGGGTCGAGCGCGTTGCGCGCGATGGCGACGCGCTGGTGCTGGCGACGCCGCGCGGCGATGTGCGGGCGGAGTTCGTGGTGCTCGGCACCGGCTTCCTGCAGGACGCGGCGTTGCGGCCGGAACTGGCGGCGGTGGCGGGCGATATCCGGCTGTGGCGCGATGCCTACACGCCGCCGGAGGAGGAGCGCGATGCGTCGCTGGGGCTGAACCCGTGGCTGGATGAGGGCTTCGCCTTCACTGAGCGGGTGCCGGGGACGGCGCCGCATCTTTCGCGGCTGCACTGCTTCAACTTCGCGGCCACGCTGAGCCACGGGAAGGTGACGGGCGACGTGCCGGCGATCAGCGCGGGGGCGCAGCGGCTTTCGCGGGCGATCTGCGCGCGGCTGCTGGCCGCCGACATCGCGCAGCACGCCGCACGCCACGCGGCGTTCGACGAACCGGAGATCACCGGCGAGGAATGGCCGGGCGTGGCGCTGTAGCGCGCGTTACCGCGCGAAGCCCGGCTGGCGGTCCACGAACTTGTTGGGCTTGAGGAACACCGAGATGAACAGCGCGCCCTCGGGTGCGCGCGCGACATGCGTGTTGCCGGCCGGACGCCAGACGAATTCGCCGGGGCCGCAGCGGCCTTCCTCATCCTCGAGCGCGCCTTCCAGGACGTAGGTCTGCTCGATGTCGGTGTGTTCGTGCAGCGGGACCTCGGCGCCCGGGGCCATGCGGAACAGGATGGTGGACATGCCGCGGGCCTCGTCGCGGCAGAGCAGCTTCATCTCGATGCCCGGGAACTCGGTGGGCTGCCAGGGCATGGTGGCGGGGGTGAGGTAGTGCGAGGCGAGGCGCGGGTCGCCGCGCTGGGCTTCGATGCGGGCACGGGTGGCGGCGTCGGCCATGGTCGGTGTCCTCCGTGTTGTGGTGAAGCGGCACTTCAGGCGAGGCGGCGCGAAAGCCAGGTGCCGGCCTCCGCCACCGCGCGGTCGGCCTGCTTCACATGCCCGATCGACCGCAGGAAGCCGTGCAGCACGCCGGGGAAGGTGGTGGCTTCCACCGCGACACCGGCCGCGCGCAGGCGGGCTTCCATGGCGGCGTTCTCGCCGGACAGCACGTCCAGTTCCGCCACGTGCAGCAGGCAGGGCGGCAGGCCCGTGAGGTCGGCGCGCAAGGGCGCGGCGAGGGGGTGCAGGCGGTCGGCCTCGCGCGGCGCGTAGGCGCGCCAGTAGAAGTCCATCTTCTCGCGCGTCAGCGTGTGGCCGGTGGCGAATTCCAGGTAGGACGGCGTGTCGGTGCGGCTGTCGAAGACGCCGTAGTTGAGCAACAACCCGCGCAGGGTCAGCGACGGATCTGTCTCGCGCAGCAGCAGCGCGGTCGCCATGGCTAGGTTGCCGCCGGCGGAATCGCCGCCGACCACGATGCGCGTGCCGTCCAGGCCCCATTGCGCGCCGTGCTGCGCCACCCAGCGGACCACCGCGGCGCATTCCTCCAAGGCCTGCGGGAAGGGGGCCTCGGGGCTCAGCGCATAGTCCGGGCCGACCACGGCGCAGCCGGCGGCGGCGGCATAGGCGCGCATGATGTGGTCGTGGGTGTCGATGCTGCCCCAGACCCAGCCGCCGCCATGGATGTAGACCATGACGGGAAGGGGCGTGTCGGTGGACGGGCGATGCACCCGGCAGGCGAGGCGCCGGCCGCGGATGGACAGCCAGTCGGTGCGACTTTCGGCCATCGGCGGCCCGCCGGCTTCAGCCAGGGCCAGGCCCGGCCCGTCATTGGACGCGCGCGCCGCATCCATCGGCATGCCCAGCACCACCGGGGGGAAGGCGCGGCCGCGTTCCTCCATCATGGCGGTGAAGGCGCGCATCTCGGGGTCCCAGCGGTCCTGGCTCATGGGGTGGTCTGTCCATGTGTGTGACGGGGCAGTGGAACCGGGGCGGGCCGCGGCGGCAAGGGGGTGGCGTTGCGCGGCGGCGGCAGGATCAAGTCCGACCGCCCCGCCTTGCGGCGCCCGGCGGTATCGGCGAGCCGGCCGTGTCGCCATGGATATCACGCGCCCGGGGCGGGCTGGCCGGCACGCCGCCTGTACGCACGCTGCCGCGGACGCTGCGTCCCCGGCGTTGCCGCGAGGGAGGTCCAGGTCCATGTTGCAACGCACAATGCCCGACGCCTTCTCCTGGCCGCCCCGCAGCGGCGGCTTCCGCGACCGCGCCCTGCTGCGCCCGGACAGCCTGGTGCTGGTGGCGCATCCGGCGAGCCGCGAGGCGCCCGTGCTGGCGCGCAACCTGGCGGCGGGCGGCTTCCGCGGGCGGCTTTTTGCGGTCGGGACGGCCACGGATGGGTTCGAGGCCGCCGCGAGCATCGCCGACCTGCCGGTTGCGCCCGACCTTGCGGTGCTCTGCCTGCCGCCGGAGGCGCTGGGCACTGCCATGGCCGACCTGGCGGCGCGGGGCTGCTTCGCCGCCATCGTGCCCGGCGCGGCGCCGGACCTGGCGGCGATGAGTGCCGCGACCGGCGTGCAGGCGTTGGGGCAGGGGTCGTTCGGCGTGGCGGTGCCGGCGATCGGGCTGAACGCGACGCTGAGCCACATCGCGCCCGCCCGGGGCCGGCTGGCGCTGGTGACGCAATCCTCGGCGATTGCGCGCGCGGTGCTCGACTGGGCGGCGGCCGAGAGTGTCGGCTTCAGCCATGTGGTGGGGATCGGCGGCAACCAGGGCTTCGGCTTCGCCGGCGTGCTGGACTGGCTGGCGCGCGATGCGGCGACCGGGGCGATCTTGCTGGACATCCGGCGGATCAAGAACCGCCGCATGTTCGTCTCGGCCGCGCGGGCGGCGGCGCGCACGCGCCCGGTGGTGGCGATCCGCGCGGGCGGGCGGCTGGTGGATGCGTCGGGCCTGGCGGACGAGGTGATGGCGGCCGCGCTGCGCCGCGCCGGTGTGCTGCGGGTGGCCGGGCTGGAGGATTTCCTGTCGGCCGCCGAGACGCTCGCGCGGGTGCGGCTGTCCCCGCGCGCGAGCGGCCCCGGCGACCGTATCGCGCTGGTCACGAACGGGATCGGCCTTGGCGCGCTGGGGGCGGATGCGGTGCTGGCCGGTGGCGGGCGGCTCGCGGACCCGGGCGAGGCTGGGCTGGAGGCGGTGGCGATGGGCCTGGCGGAGGGCTGGTCGGGGCGCAACCCGCTGGCGTTGGGCCCCGAAGGCGGCGGTCGGCTGGGCGAGGCGGCGGCGATGCTGGCCGGCCTGCCGGACGTGGATGCCGTGGTGGCGCTGCATGCCCCGACCCCCGAGGAGGATGCGGAGGTGGTGCGCGAATCCCTGGCGGCCGCGGTGAAGGCGAGCCGCGGCGCGCCGATCCTGGTCGGCTGGGCTGGCCAGGCGAGTGCGGGTGCGCAGAGGGCACGGCTGGCCGAGGCGGGTGTCGCGGTCTTTGCCACGCCCGAGGCGGCGGTGCGCGGCGCGCTGCACCTGGCACAGGACCGGCGCAACCGGGCCATGGCGGCGGAACTGCCGGCGCGGGACGTGCTCGACCTTGCCCCCGACCGCGCGGCGGTGCGGCGCATCCTGGGCCAGGCGCGGGCCGCGGGGCGGCTTGACTTGACCGAGGCGGAGGCGCTCGCGGTGCTGGCCGCCTATGGCGTGCCGACCGTGCCGGGGCGCGCCGTGGAGGGGCCGGAGGAAGCGGCGGCGGCCGCTGCCATGCTCGGCTTTCCTGTCGTGCTCAAGGTGTTGAGCCCCGACCTTCCACGCAAGACGGAGGTCGGCGGGGTGGTGCTGGGGCTGGCCTCGGCCGCTGCGGTGCGCGATGCGGCGGTGGCCGTGGCGGCGCGGGTGGCGCATGCCCGGCCCGAGGCGCGTATCGGTGGCTTCCTGGTGCAGCGCCAGGCCGGACGCGGGCAGGAACTGCGCCTGCGCCTGGGCGACGATGCCATGTTCGGGCCCTGGATGTCCTTCGGGCGTGGCGGCACGGCGGCGGATATCGACCCGGATGAGGGCTTCGACCTGCCGCCGCTGAACCTGGCCCTGGCGCACGGGCTGGTCCGGCGGACGCGAACGGCGCGGCTGCTCGAGGGCTGGCGCGACCATCCGCCGGCGAACATCGCGGCGGTGGCGGATGCTCTGGTGCGGCTGTCGCAGGTTGCGGTGGATTTTCCAGATATCGAATCCTGTAGAATCAACCCTTTGCTGGCTGATGCTGAGGGCGTGATGGCGTTGGATGCGGCGCTGCGCCTGCGCCCGGCCGGGCAGGTCTCCTTGCTGGCGATCCCGCCCTATCCGGCCGAACTGGCGGTGGCGTGGCGCGGAAAGGACGGCCGGGCGGTGCTGCTGCGCCCGATTCGCCCGGAGGATGCCGCCGCCCATGCCGAGGCCTTCCGGCGGCTATCGGCCGAGGATGTGCGCTACCGGTTCTTCTCGGCGCTGGGCGAACTGAGCGCTGCGCAGATCGCGCGCATGACGCAGATCGACTACGACCGGGAGATGGCCTTCGTGGCGGTGGAGCGCGTGGCGGACGGGCCGGACCGCACGGTCGGCGTCTCCCGCTTGATCCGTGACCCCGGTGGGGCCGAGGCGGAATTCGCGGTGGTGGTGGATCCTGCGTGGAAGGGTCAGGGGCTGGCGCGGGCGCTGATGGAGCGCCTGTTCGACTGGGGCCGGGCCGTGGGCGTGCGGGAGGTGGTCGGCCAGGTGCTGGCGGAGAACGCGGCGATGCTGGCCTTCGTGCGGGCGCTGGGGTTCCGGGTGAAGGGGAGTGCGGAGGACCCGGAGGTGATGGAGGCGCGACGGGCGTTGTGAATACGGGTTCCGATCCGGTGGCTTTGGCTGATGGGGCGAAAGTGACTGGGCGGCCGTTCGGCCCCGGACTATGCGGTACGGCGCTGCTGCTGGCAGACTCGACGATGGACGATTCGCGGTCGGGTCGCGGCCCTGGCCTTCGCAAGCGCGGCAAGACACGCCAGCCCCTGTTGGGCTATCGTTGCGATGTGCAGATGAGTCGCGCTTTGTTCGCTAGGTTCCATTGGAGATGACTGCATGAGTGTGGTGAGTGTATCGCTCGGGGACGTCAACCCGACACCGCAGCCCGGCCAGAACGGGGCGCCGTCTCCGGCGGTCTCGTCGCTGTCGGGCGTGTCGATCAACTATTCGGTGTCCGGGCCGACGCCGGTGACCGGAAGCGCGTCGGTCTACGCGCTGCGCACGGACGGCAGCATCGTGAAACTCGAGCCCAGCGTGCCGCTGCGCTCGGACCTCACCAGTTCGACGCTGAATTTCCCGTCCATTGATCTTGGTCCGGTGGGTGACGCCTCGGGGGTGCGGTTCTTCGCCCGCGTCGAGGAGGGCGGGGGCTTCAAGGATACCGGCCTGTCCGCTGCCTACAACGTCGATGGTGACGACGAGGTCTGCTTCCTCGCCGGCACCCGCATCCGTACGCCCGCGGGCGAGGTCGCGGTCGAGGAGTTGCGCATCGGGGATCGGGTGTTGACCGCCGATGGCCGCGCCGAGCCGATCCTGTTCATCGGGCGCCAGACCTACAGCACCCGTTTCGCCGGGCGCGAGGAGTCCTGGCCGGTGCGCATCCGCGCCGGCGCGTTGGCGCAGGGCGTGCCCTCGGCCGATCTGCATGTCTCGCCGATGCATGCGCTGCACATCGACGGCGTGCTGGTCCTGTCGAAGGCGCTGCAGAACGGGTCCAGCATCGTGCAGGTCGCCCCGTCGGCGGAGACCTTCACCTATTTCAGCCTGGAACTGACGCGGCACGAGGTGATCCTGGCCGAGGGCGCCGAGGTCGAATCCTTCGCCGACCACGTGCCGCGCAGCCGCTTCCACAACTACGCCGAGTTCGTCGCGCTCTACCCGGAGGGCCGGGTGGTGGGCGAGATGGACGCGCCGCATGCGAAGTCGGCGCGGCAGGTGCCGGCGCCGATCCGCGCGCGCATCGCCGAGCGTGCGGCGCTGCTGGACGAGGCGCCCGGGAACCCCCGCGCCGCCTGAGCGTCGCGGCGAGGTCGCGCGGCCTGTACCCGCGGCCATGCTGCGGCGCGCGCTTGCCGCGGCAATCCGCACGGGCGGTGCGGCTTCGCAACGGCGTCGGTGCATGCTGACGCGACGCCGGCGTTGGCGATGGGGGAGGCGGGATCGGGTTCGCCAGCCTGCGCGGGGCGTGGTCCGGGCCGGCGCCGGCGGAACGGCGCTCCTGCGGTCAGGCCGGGAATGCGTCCTTCACCATGGCGCGCACGCGGGCCGCGGCCTCGTGGCCCTTCAGCGCGTCGCGCCAGGCGCCTTCGGCCACGCGCTGGTGGGTGCCGATTGCCTCGTCGGCGCCGGTGATGAAGGCCACGCCGCTGGCGGTGGTGGGGTGGGCGTCCGGGGCGAAGGCGCTGCCGACCACATGGGCCCGTTCGCGCCCGCGCATGACCATGAAGGGACCGGAGGGCTCGGCGCCCGCGATCAGGCCGAGCTGCAGGCCGATGGGCACGGAGTCCAGCGCATCCGCGATGGCTTCTGCCTCGGCCCGGGCGGCCAGGCGGGCGCGCATGCGGGCGCGCTCGGACAGCGCCAGGCCCGGGGCGACGCCGTCGGTCAGCATCCGGCGCATCGACCCCTCGCCGAGGATGGCGGTGATGTTGGGCTTGCGGGACTGGTGCAGTTTCTTGCGGGCGGCGAGCAGGCCCAGCATCTGCTCGACCTGGCTGCGCGCGAGCAGGCGGTCGGGGGAATTGTCGGCGTGTTCGGTCCAGGCTTCCGCCAGGGCGCCGTCGAAGGCCTCGGTCGCGACGGGATACACGACCGCGCCACCGACCTGCAGGACCTGGTCGGATTGTTCCTCGATCTGGCGCAGACGTTCCTGGAAGGCGGCCGGGCGGCCGAAATATTCGACGCCGATGCCCAGCAGCGACAGCGGGGAAATCTTCAGCAGTTCGGCCAGGCGGCGGATGGTGTCGAGCTTGATCACCTCGCCCTTTTCGTAGCGATACAGGGCGGCGCGGGAGACGCCGAGGCGCGCGGCGATCTCTTCCGCACGCAGGCCGGATTCCAGACGATAGGCGCGCAACTGCTGACCGATTTCGGCAAACCGCATTCGACCCTCCCGAGGGCGTGAGTGAAGCAGATTAGCCGGAATTGCCTCGGATTTCGAGACGAAATCTCACGGCGGGCATCCCGGCGCGGTTTCCCGCGCCGGGTGCGGGGTCACGCGTCCTCGGCAACCTTGTGGGCGGCGAGCGTCTCGAGCGCCTTGACCAGGCCGGAATGATCGAGCTCGGCACCGCCGGCCGCGGCCACCGCGGCGAACAGCTGCTGGGTGGAGGCGGTGTTCGGGAGTGCGACGCCGAGGTCCCGCCCGGCCGACAGGGCGAGGTTGAGGTCCTTCTGGTGCAGCCGGATGCGGAAGCCGGGCGCGAAGGTGCGCTTGATCATGCGCTCCCCGTGGAGTTCCAGGATCCGCGAGGTCGCGAGACCGCCCATCAGCGCCTGGCGGACCTTGGCGGGGTCCGCGCCGGCCTTCGAGGCGAAGGTCAGCGCCTCGGCCACCGCCTCGATGGTCAGCGCGACGATGATCTGGTTGGCGACCTTGCAGGTCTGTCCCGCACCGACCGGGCCGACCAGGGTGATGTTCTTGCCCATGGCTTCGAACAGCGGCTTGGCGCGTTCGAAGGCGGCATCCGAGCCACCGCACATGATGGTCAGGCTGGCCTGCTTGGCGCCGACCTCGCCGCCGGAGACCGGCGCATCGACATAGTCGCCGCCCTTGGCCGCGATCTTCTCGGCGAATTTCTTGGTCTCGGTCGGGCTGATCGAGGACATGTCGATCACCAGCGTGCCGGGCTTCAGCCCCTCCGCCACGCCGCCGGCGCCGAACAGCACGGCCTCCACGTCGGGGGTGTCGGGGACCATCAGGATGACCGCCTCGGCGGCCGCGACGGCGGCGGCGATGGTCGGGGCGACGGCATGCGCGGCGCGGTCCTCGGCGGTCAGGCTGGCGCGCTCGACCACGGTGATGTCGTGCCCGGCGGCCTTGAGATGGCCGGCCATGGGGCGGCCCATGATGCCAAGGCCGATGAAGGCGATCTTCATGCGTTTCTCTCCGGGGTGGGGTGATGAGGGCGGCGGTCGCGCCTGCCGGTCACATAGCGCAGGCGCGGCGCAGGGAACATGCGGGAGTAGCGACTCGCCTGCGAAGCGACGGTTAGGACATTTGCAAGGAATTTCTTGATGACGAGTCTCTATCGCAATGGTAGATTAGCTTATTGGTCTGGTCCAAAAAATGATCCAGCATGCCATGCGCCCTCTGTTCTGCCTTCTCGCCGCCCTTGCCGCAGCGCCCGCCGCGCATGCGCAGGACAGTTTCGTGCGCGAGGCCGACTTCCTGACCGGGCGGCCGCTGCTGTCGGTACTGGGGTCCGGGCTCGGGCAGCAGCCGGCGGCGCTGACGCTCGAATTCTCCTGCCCCGGCACGGGCGTCTGGAGCCTCGATCTGCATGGCGCCGACTTCCCCGTGGGGGCGCCGATCACCTTCGACCTCGGCGATGCCGAGCGCGGTTGGCAGGAGGTGCGGCTGCTGGCGGTGCAGCGCCCGGATGCGGACCGGCTGCGGATCGTGGTGGACGAGGCGTCGTTCCGCGCCGCCCTTGCGGGCGTCGCCGGCGTGCCTGAGACGGCGACGACCGCCGCGGTGCTGCAGGTGGGCAGCGAGTTCGGCGTCGCGGTCGGGCTCGAGGCGCTGGCGCGCGAGATCGGCCACCTGGCGCAGGATTGCCAGGCGCCGCGGGCCGCGCGGGTGCGCGACGCCGCGCCGTTGGCGCGCTACGCCCGGTAGGGCGCGAACCAGCCGAGCCCCGCCACCGTCTCGTTCGCCGGGCGGTATTCGCAGCCGATCCAGCCGCGGAAGCCCAGCGCGTCGATGCGCTGGAACACGAAGGGCCAGTTGACCTCGCCGGTACCGGGTTCGTTGCGGCCGGGATTGTCGGCCACCTGCATGTGGGCGATCAGCGGCAGGTGCTTTTCCACGCGCTTGACGATGTCGCCTTCGGTGATCTGGCAGTGATAGAGGTCGAATTGCATGCCGACCTTGTCCGGCCCGACGGCGTTGATGATGGCGGCGGCCTGGTCGGTGGTGTTGAGGAAGAAGCCCGGGATGTCGCGGTGGTTGATCGGTTCGATCACCGGCTTCACGCCGGCCTTGCCGCAGTGTTCCGCCGCCCATGCCAGGTTCGCGCCATAGGTTGCGGTCAGCGTGTCGTGCGGCACGCCCGCCGGCGCCAGGCCTGCCATGACGTGCAGGCGCGGGCAGGACAGCGCGGCGCAGTAGTCGAGTGCCTTGAGAATGGCGTCGCGGAATTCCTGCTGGCGGCCGGGCAGGGCGGCCATGCCGCGTTCGCCATTGGTCCAGTCGCCGGGGGGCGCGTTGAACAGCACCTGCTGCAGCCCGTTGTCCGTGAGGCGGGTGGCGATCTCGGCCGGCGCGAAGTCATAGGGGAACAGGAATTCGACGGCCTTGAAGCCGGCCTTGGCGGCCGCTTCGAAGCGCTCGAGGAAGGGCACCTCGGTGAACATCATCGACAGGTTGGCGGCAAAGCGCGGCATGGTCGGTTCCCCCGGGCGTGTGGGGGGCGAGGGTAGGGCGCCACGCGGCGCGGCGAAAGCGGGGCGCCTCGCGTCGCGGCGGGGCTTGCGGCAGGATGGGACGATGGCGATGCATGCGGCGCGGACGGCGAGGCTGGTCGGAATCGCGGCGCTGGCCGCGCTTGGGATCGCGTGCCTGCTGGTGCTGCGGCCCTTCATCTCGGCGCTGTTCTGGGCGGTGATCATCGTCTTCGCGACCTGGCCGGTCTTCGCCTTCCTGCGCGAGAACGACCGTTTCTCGCCCAGCGGCGCCGCGGCGGTGATGGTGGGGGCGATGTTCCTGCTGGTCGGGCTGCCGATCGCGCTGGCCGCACCCACCAGCCGGGGCGAGGTGGAGGCGCTGTCGGCCTCGATCGAGGCGTTGCTGGTCGGCGGCTTGCCGGGGCTCGGCGCCTGGCTGGGTGGGTTGCCGGTGGTGGGCGGCTGGGTTCGCGGCTGGATGGGCGATGCGGAATTCGACCTGCTGGGCCTGGCGGGCCTGCTGCGGCCCTATGCCGGAACCATCACGCAGCAGAGCGTGACGGTGCTGCTGGCGATCCTGTCGGGGCTGGCGGAACTGCTGCTCGCGATCCTGCTGGCGTTCTTTTTCTACCGCGACGGGCCAGCCATGGCGCGGCGTGCCAGCGCGCTGATGGACCGCCTGGCCGGGGCGACCGGCGTGCGGATGCTGCGCCTGGCCGCCGATGTCACGCGCGGGGTGGTATGGGGGCTGGTCGGCACGGCGGTGGCGCAGGGCGTGCTGACGGCGATCGGCCTGGCGGTGGCCGGCGTGCCGCAGCCGGTGCTGCTGGCGGTGGTGGCGGGGGTGATCTCGATCTTTCCGGTCGGCGCGCCGCTGATCTGGATCCCGGCCAGCCTGTGGCTGTTCACGCAGGGGCAGAACGGCTGGGGCATCTTCATGGCGCTCTACGGCGCGCTGGTGATCAGTTCCGTGGACAATTTCATCCGGCCCTGGGCGATCGCGCGCGGGGCGAACCTGCCGCTGCTGCTGACGCTGCTGGGCGCGCTGGGGGGCGTGTTTGCCTTCGGCTTCCTGGGGCTGTTCCTGGGGCCGGTGGTGCTCGCGGTGGGCTACACGCTGCTGCTGGAATTCGCCGGCGGGGCGGAAACCCCTTCCACGCCGCCGACGGGCGACGTATAGGCGCCGGCTTGCCGGGTCGTCCCTGGCCGCGAAAAAAGGGAGTGCAAAGGGATGCGTAAGCTGCTGATGGCGGCCGCACTGGCCGTGGGCCTGGGCGCGGCGGGACTGGGCGAGGCGCGCACGGTGCGCTGGGCCGCGTCGGGCGATCCGAACACCATGGACCCGCACAGCCAGAACCTCGGCACCGTGACCATGGTGCTGCAGCAGATCTATGACCCGCTGATCCAGCGCACGCAGGAACTCGGCCTGGCGCCGGGCCTGGCGACGCGGTGGGAGCAGGTGGAACCCAACCGCTGGCGCTTCTGGCTGCGCGAGGGCGTGAAGTTCCACGAAGGCCAGGCCTTTACGGCCGATGACGCGGTGTTCTCGATCACCCGCGCGCAGCAGCCGACCTCCAACTACGGCATCTTCGTCGACACCATCGACCGCGCCGTGCAGGTCGAACCCTTCATCGTCGACATCATCACCCGCGTGCCCGACCCGATCCTGCCCAACAAGATCGCGTCACTGATGATCATGTCGCGGTCGTGGTCCGAGCAGCACAATTCCACCCGCCCGCAGAACACGCGCAACCGGGAGGAGATGCACACCACCCGCAACACCAACGGCACCGGCGCCTTCCGCCTGTCCGTGCGCGAGCCCGACGTGCGCACCGTGCTGGTGCGCAACACCGACTGGTGGGGCTGGGCCGAGCCCGGCAGCCGCGAGGGCAACATCACCGAGATCATCTACCGGCCGATCGCGTCCGATGCGACGCGCATCGCGGCCCTGCTGTCGAACGAAGTCGACTTCGTGCTCGACCCGCCGCTGCAGGACCTCAACCGGCTGCGCGCGGCGCCGGGCATCCGCGTGACCGAGGGGCCGGAGGTGCGCACCATCTTCCTGGCCATGGACACGCATCGTGACCGGCTGCTGTACAGCGACGTGACCGACCGCAATCCGCTGAAGGACCTGCGGGTGCGCCAGGCGCTGTACCAGGCGATCGACATCCAGGCGATCCATCGCACCACCATGCGCGGGCAGTCGGTGGTGACAGGCACCTTCTTCCCGCCGCAGGTGAACGGGTACTCGCGCGAGGAAGACGTGCGCCTGCCCTATGACCAGGCGCGCGCGCGCGCCCTGCTGGCCGAGGCGGGGTATCCGAACGGCTTCGGCATCACGCTCGATTGCCCGAACAACCGCTACATCAACGACGAGCAGATCTGCCAGGCGATCGTGGCGATGTGGGCGCGCATCGGCGTGCGCGCGCAGCTGAATGCCATGCCGCTGGGTCCGTTCTTCCAGAAGATCCAGCGCGAGGACACCTCCATCTACCTGCTCGGCTGGGGCGTCCCCACGCTCGATGCGCTGTATTCGTTCCAGTCGCTGCTGCGTTCGCGCGATGGTGGCCAGGGCAACGGGATCTGGAACTACGGGCGGTATTCCAACCCGCGGATGGATGCGCTGATCGACATCATGGTGAACCAGTCGGGCGATGCGCGGAACAACGCGATCCGCGAGGCGCTGCGCATCTACCGCGAGGACGTCCCGCACATCCCGCTGCACCACCAGATGATCCCCTGGGCGATGCGGTCCAACTTCACCATCCCGCACATGGCGAACAACCAGCCCTATTTCCGCTGGGCGCGGATGAACTGACCTGAACCGCGGGCGCGGCGGTGGTTGCCGCCGCGCCCGCGCCGGAGTGACAGAATGTTCGCCTTCATCATCAGCCGCATCCTGCAGGCGCTACCCGTGTTGTTGGCGGTGGCGCTGATTTCGTTCGCGATGTTCGCCTATGTGGGCGACCCGGTCGCGATCATGCTGGGTCAGGACTACACGCAGGCGCAGCGCGATGCGCTGGTGGCCGACCTTGGGCTCGACAAGCCGTTCTGGGTGCAGTTCGGCACCTTCATCGGCAATGCGGTGCAGGGCGAGTTCGGGCTGTCCTACCGGTTGTCGCGCCCTGTCGCGGACCTGATCGCGGAGCGCGCGCCGGCCACGCTGGAACTGGCGTTTACCGCGGCGATCCTGGCGCTGGCCGTGGGCGTGCCGATGGGGGTCTATACCGGCCTGTACCGGCATTCCTGGCTGAGCCGCTTCTTCCTGACCTTCAGCCTGATCGGCGTGTCGCTGCCGACCTTCCTGATCGGCATCCTGCTGATCCTGGTGTTTGCCGTCTCGCTCGGCTGGCTGCCGTCCTTCGGGCGCGGGGATACGGTGAAGCTCGGGTGGTGGACGACCGGCTTCCTGACCTGGACGGGGGTGAAGGCGCTGGTGCTGCCGGCGATCACGCTCGGGCTGTTCCAGTTGACACTGATCATGCGCCTGGTGCGGGCCGAGATGATGGAGGTGCTGCGCACCGACTACATCAAGTTCGCCCGCGCGCGCGGCCTGCCCAACCGCGCGGTGCATTTCGGCCATGCGCTGAAGAACACCATGGTGCCGGTGATCACCATCGTGGGCCTGCAGCTCGGTGCCATCATCGCCTTCGCCATCGTGACCGAGACCGTGTTCCAGTGGCCGGGGATGGGGCTGCTGTTCATCCAGTCGGTCGGTGCGGCGGATATCCCGGTGATGAGCGCGTATCTGCTGCTGATCGCGCTGGTCTTCGTGACCATCAACCTGATCGTGGACCTGCTCTACTACGCCGTCGATCCGCGGCTGCGGATCGGGCGCGGCAAGGGGGGGCACTGAGCGATGGCCGCGGCGGTGAAGCGCTTCCTCGATTCCGACCTGTGGTTTTCCTTCACGCGGTCGCCGGTCACGGTGGTGTCGGCCATCGTGGCGGCGGTGTGCATCCTGGGGGCGGTGTTCGCGCCGTGGATCGCGCCGCACAACCCCTTCGACCTGGCGTCGCTGAACCTGAGTGACGCCTTCAAGCCGCCGGCCTGGACCGAGGAGGGCGCGCGCGACTACGTGCTCGGCACCGACGACCAGGGGCGCGACGTGCTCTCGGCCATCATGTACGGGGCGCGGGTATCGCTGCTGGTGGGCTTGTCCGCGACGATCTTCGCGACGCTGCTGGGGGTCACGCTCGGGCTGCTGGCGGGGTATATCGGCGGGGCGCTGGACAGCCTGTTGATGCGCATCTGCGACATCCAGCTGACCTTCCCGTCGATCCTGGTGGCGCTGCTGGTGGATGGCGTGGTGCGCGCCGCACTACCGCGGGAAGTCCATGCCGAGATCGCGCTGTTCGTGGTGATCTTCGCCATC
The DNA here is from genome assembly GCF_022846615.1 of Roseomonas fluvialis. Taxonomy (NCBI): domain Bacteria; kingdom Pseudomonadati; phylum Pseudomonadota; class Alphaproteobacteria; order Acetobacterales; family Roseomonadaceae; genus Roseomonas; species Roseomonas fluvialis. Next base: position 2,823,046 of record NZ_AP025637.1, on the reverse strand, counting down.
GGCATCAGCGAATGGCCGAAATTCGCGCGCACCGTGCGCGGGTCGACGCTGGTCGAGCGCAACAAGGAATACGTGCAGGCGGCGCGCGTGATCGGTGTCACGCGCGTGCGGATCATGGTCAGCCACGTGCTGCCCAATGTGCTGGGGCCGGTGCTGGTGGTGGCGACGTTGAACCTGGGCCTCGCGATCCTGTCGGAGGCCACGCTGTCCTTCCTGGGGGTGGGTGTGCCGCCGACGCAGCCATCGCTCGGCACGCTGATCAGGATCGGCAACGATTTCCTGTTCAGTGGCGAGTGGTGGATCACGATCTTCCCGGGGGTCGCGCTGATCGCGATGGTGCTGTCCGTCAACCTGCTGGGCGATTGGTTGCGCGACGCCCTGAACCCGAAGCTGCGCTGATGTCGAACGCTGCTCCCCTGCTGGAAGTGCGCAACCTGCGCGTGGAGTTTCCCACGCGGCGGGGAACGCTGGTCGCGCTCGACGACGTGTCGTTTTCCATCAGCCCCGGCGAGGTGCTGGGCGTGGTTGGTGAATCCGGCGCGGGCAAGTCGATGACGGGCGCGGCCATCATCGGCCTGCTGGAGCCGCCCGGGCGGATCGCGAAGGGGCAGATCCTCCTGAACGGCAAGCGCATCGACAATCTGCGCTACGAGCAGATGCGCCGCATTCGCGGGCGCGAGATCGGCGCGATCTTCCAGGATCCGCTGACCACGCTGAACCCGCTCTATACCGTGGGCCGGCAATTGGCCGAGACGATGACGACGCACCTGCCGATTGGCCCGGCGGAGGCGAAGAAGCGCGCCATCGAATGGCTGGAACTGGTCGGCATCCCGGCCGCCGCGCAGCGGATCGACAGCTACCCGCACGAGTTCTCGGGCGGGATGCGCCAGCGCGTGGTGATCGCCCTGGCACTTTGCGCCGAACCAAAGCTGATCGTGGCGGACGAACCGACCACGGCGCTGGACGTGTCGATCCAGGCGCAGGTGATTGCGCTGCTGAAGACGCTGGCGCGGGAGAAGGGTACGGCGATGATGCTGGTCACGCACGACATGGGCGTGATCGCCGAGACCGCCGACCGCGTCGCCGTCATGTATGCCGGGCGCATCGCCGAGATCGGCCCGGTGCGCGAGGTGGTGAAGCACGCCAACCACCCGTATTCGGCCGGGCTGATGGGCTCGATCCCGCCGCTCGACCGGCGGGTCGAGCGCCTCGCGCAGATCGATGGCGCGATGCCGCGGCTGTCTGCCATTCCGCAGGGCTGTGCGTACAACCCGCGCTGCCCGCAGGTCTTTGGCAAGTGCCGCGAATTGCGGCCCGACCTGCTCGATGCCGGCACAACGCGCGCTGCCTGCTGGCTGTACGATACGGAGGCCGCCCGTGGCTGACGCGCCGCCCATGCTGGAAGTGCGCGACCTCGCGCGGCATTTCGATGTCAGTCGCCCGCTGCTGCAACGCGCCCTCGCGCGCGAGGGGCGGCGCACGCTGCGCGCGGTGGATGGCATCTCCTTCGCCATCCCCAAGGGCACGACGCTGTCGCTGGTGGGGGAATCCGGCTGCGGGAAGTCGACCGTGGCGCGGTTGTGCGTGGGGTTGTACGCGCCCACGCGCGGCGCGGTGGTGTTCGACGGACGGGATCTGGCGCAGGCGCGCGCCCTGGCCGACCAGCGGCGCCGGATGCAGATGATCTTCCAGGACCCCTACGCGTCGTTGAACCCGCGCTGGCGGGTCGGGGATATCATCGCCGAACCCATCCGCGCCTTCGGCCTGGTGGGCACGCGCGCCGAGCAGGACAACCGCGTGGCGGAGCTGCTGACGCAGGTGGGGCTGTCGCCGCTCGATCGCGTGAAGTTCCCCCATGAATTCTCGGGCGGGCAGCGCCAGCGCATCTCCATCGCGCGCGCGCTGTCGTCCAACCCGGAATTCCTGGTCTGCGACGAACCGACCAGCGCGCTGGACGTCAGCGTGCAGGCGCAGATCCTGAACCTGATGAAGGAGCTGCAGCAGCGGCTCAACCTCACCTTCCTGTTCATCAGCCACAACCTGGCCGTGGTGCGGCAGGTGAGCGACCGGATCGGGGTGATGTATCTCGGGCGGCTGGCTGAACTCTCGCCGGCGGAGACGCTGTTCCGCCGCCCGCGCCACCCCTATACACGCGCGCTGATGGAGGCGATCCCGGACCTCGAGATGACGGGGCGGGAACGCATCCCGGTGGGTGGCGAGGTGCCGTCGCCGATCACGCCGCCGTCCGGCTGCGCCTTCCATCCGCGCTGCCCGCTGGCGAATGACCGCTGCAAGCGGGAACGGCCGGACCTCAAGCCGGCCGGCGACGCGATGGTGGCCTGCCACGCGGTCGAGGAAGGGCGCGACGACGCCATGCCGATGCCCGCCATCGCGCGCAGCGCGGCCTGACGCGATCCGCCCGTGGCGGGCCGGGGTTACGCGCCGTTGCACGCCGACACCCCTGCGCAACGGCCACGTCGTTACAATCGGATCCGACGCGGGCCGGCATGGGGCCGGGCCGCGATGGAGGATCTTTGCCCGATGGCCTCGCGCCGTCCTGTCATGGCTTCGCTTGCGCTCGCCGGCCTTCTACTGGCGGGCTGCGACGACGCGATGCTGCCCCCGCCGGTCGACCGCGCCGCAATCGCGGCCGCGACGCGCGACATCGCCGCTGCGCCTGTGCCGCGCGCGACACTGCGCACGCCCGAGCAGGACGCCGCCATGCTGCGCCGCGTGGCCGACCGGACCATCCGCGCCGCGCAGCCCTTCTGCCGGGCGGAACTCGGGCGCGACTGCGACTTCCGCGTCGCGCTGATGCCCGCATCCGTGCCCAACGCCTTCGCGCATGACGCGAACGGCGTGACGGTCACCACCGGGCTGATGCGGCTGGTGTCGAACGACGACGAGCTGGCGGGCGTGGTGGCGCACGAGATCGCGCACCATGTCGCGGGGCACCTGGTCGAGGGCACGCGGCGCATGCGCATCGCGGCGACGGTGGGGGCCGCGGTGGGGCAGGCGGCGCAGGATGTGGTCGGGCTGGATATCGGCCTGGCGCAGCTGGGGGCCGAGACCGGCGCGAAGGCGGCGAGCCTGACCTTCTCGAAGGCGCAGGAGCGCGAGGCGGATTACCTTGGCGCGCATATCGCCGCGCGGGCGGGTTATGACCTCGAGCGGGCGGGCGGGCTGTTCGCCAAGCTGGCGAAGCTGTCGGGCGACAAGGTCACTTCGTGGCTGGATACGCATCCGGCGGGGCCGGAGCGGCTCGCGGCCTGGCGGCGCACCGCGGCAGAGATCGCGCGCGACCCTGGTGCCTCGCCGCGGCGCGGCGGCTGGTTCAGTTGATCGCGGCGCGGCGGCTGGTTCAGTTGATCGCGGCGCGGCGGCTGGTTCAGTTGATCGCGGCACGGCGGCTGGGTCGGTTGATCGCGGCACGGCGGCTAGGTCGGTTGATGCCGGCGAGGGCCGCCGTCGTTGGCCCTGGCGCGCGCGGCCAGGTCGCCGGGCGCTTTTGTCGCGAGCGTGGTCACGCGACCGGATGATGCCATCCGGTCGGTGCCTGCGTCACCGCGTGTAGGGCACGACGGCGACCGCGTTGTAGGGCGACCCGTCGACCAGGCGCGTCGACCAGGCGAGGTAGACGACGGTGCCCGCCGCCTCGTCGATGAAGCGGTGGACGCGGGTTTCCTTGAAGAACAGGGAGGTGTCGCTCTCGTAGACCTGCTCGCCGCGTTCGCCGCGGCGCGCACCGTCCGCCACGCGCACCGGCGCGGTCGCGACGCAGGTGAGGGAGAAGCGGCCGGGGTCCTCCGCCAGGCCCACCATGCCGGTGACGCCGCCGGTACGGGCCTGGCTGATGTAGCAGGATACGCCCGCCACCTCGGGGTCGGAGAAGCGTTCCACGACCACACGATGGCTGCGCGTCAGGCCGAGGTTGGTGATGGCGGTGTTGACGTAGCCGATGCGCGTCGTCTCCTCCTGCGCCACGGCGGGAAAGGCGAGCAGCAGGGCGAGGCAGGCGGCGATGGCGCGGGTCATGGCGTGGCTCCGGTCGTGGGTGCGGCGAGTCAACGCGGCAGGCCGCATCTGGTCACAGGGCGCCGCGCAAAAAAGCCTCCGTCTCCGGCCAGGGGCGCGCGACGAGGTCGCCATCGCCCGGCGAGCCGAGGAAGGCACAGAGATCCATGCCGTCCGTGGTGGTGATCTCGTGGCGCGGCAATGCGTCGCCCTCGGCGGTGAAGCCGAGCAGGACGGCGCCGTCCGTGGTGGTGAACCAGATCCAGGAGGTGCGGTCGATCAGGCCCTTCGCGTACCAGTGGTCGTGGCGCGGGTCGTCGCTGATGCTCGACAGGTCGAGGTAGAGGGTCTGTGCATCGTCCGCGGGGCAGACATGGATCACGCCGTGCTCGTGCGGGACGAAGGCGTGGCGCGCGTCGCGGTGCAGGGTGTGGCGCAGCACGCGGCCGGTGGCGAGGTCCGCGCGCAGGCGTTGGGCGAAGGCAGCCTGGGCGGGCGCGGCGAGGCGCGCGTCGCGAAGGCTGATCAGCAGCAGGGGCAGCACCAGGATGGCCGTGCCGAGCACGAGCACCAGCCAGTGCGCGGCCTCGATGATGCCGAAGGCCAGGTCGAGCAGGCCGATGATGCCGTAGACCACCGCGATCACGAGGCCCATGCCGAGCAGGCCGCCGAGCACGCTGCGGCTGGGTGCCTGCCCGTGCAGGGCCGCAAGGCGTTCGAGTTCGGCGGCCACGGCCGGTGGCGCGGCCAGGGTCTCGTTGCGGTAGGGCGCCTCAGTCACCGAGCGCCACGCCTTCGCGCCGTGGATCGGCGCCGCCGAGCAGGCCGTGCGGCGTGACGCGGATGAGGTTCAGGCCGGAATTCATGTCGCGGATCTGCACGTCGTGGCCGCGCCCGCGCAGGGCAGGGGCGAGGGCTGCTGCCGGCGTATCGGCCTCGAGTTCTACCGCGCCGCCGATGGTGCCGATATGGGGCAGCGCCGCGGCCTCCTGCGGGGCCATGCCCCAGTCGAGCAGCGCGACCAGCGCCTGCGCGACATAGCCGATGATGCGCGCACCGCCGGGCGAACCGGCCACCGCATGCAGGCGCCCGTCGCCATCCAGTACGATGGAGGGCGACATCGACGACCGCGGCCGCTTGCCGGAGTCCGGTCGGTTCGCAACAAGGCGGCCATTCTGCTCGGGCATGAAGGAGAAGTCGGTCAATTCGTTGTTGAGCAGGAAGCCGCGGACCATGATGCGGGCACCGAACAGCGCCTCGATGGTCGTGGTCATCGCCACGGCGTTGCCGGCGCCGTCCACGATCGAGAGGTGGCTGGTGCCGGCTTCGAAATCCTGGGTCTGCGGGGCGAAGCGCGTCTCGCGCCAGGGCGGGTTTCCGGCGCGCGGGGTCGCGATGGCGCGGTCGCGGTCGATCAGCTGCGCGCGGGTGGTGAGGTAGGCGGCATCGACCAGGCCGCGCGTCGGGACCGGGATGAAATCCGGATCGGCCACATAGGCGTTGCGGTCGGCGAAAGCGAGGCGCCCGGCCTCGGCCAGCAGATGCGCCGCGTCGGCGCCGCGCGGGTCGAGCCGCCCGATGTCGAAATGGCCGAGCAGGCCGAGGATCTGCGCCACCGCGATGCCGCCCGACGATGGCGGCGGGAAGCCGCACACGCGATAGCGGCGATAGGCCGTGCAGACGGCGTCGCGCCGGCGCGGGGCGTAGGTGGCGAGGTCGGTCGTGGACATGGCGCCGGGCAGCGCATGGCGCGTGACGGCGGCGACGATGTCCTCGGCGATCGGCCCACGCGCCAGGGCCGCCGCACCGTGTTCGGCGATGGCGCGCAGGGTCGCTGCCAGCGCGGGGTTGCGCAGCCGGTGGCCGGCGGGCAGCGGCAGGCCCTGCGCGTCGAAGAAATACGCCGCGGCACCGGCGTCGCGGCGCAGCAGCAGCATGTCGCCGGCGATGTCGCGCGCCAGGCGGTCGCTGATCGGGAAGCCCTGTTCGGCGAGCGCGATGGCGGGCGCGATCAGGCGCGGCCAGGGCAGGCGGCCGTGGTCGCGATGGGCCGCTTCGAGCATGGCGACGGTGCCGGGCACGCCGACGGCGCGGCCGCTCGCCATGGCGGTCAGGAACGGGATGGGGCGGCCGTCACGCAGCAGCAGGTCGGGGGTGGCGGCAGCGGGGGCGGTCTCCCGCCCGTCCCAGGCGGCGATGCGGCCTGTGGCGCCGTCGAAGTTCAGCAGGAAGGCGCCGCCGCCGATGCCCGAGGATTGCGGTTCGACCAATGTCAGCACCATCTGCACGGCCACGGCGGCATCGACGGCGGACCCGCCTTCGCGCAGCACCTCCAGCCCGGCCTGCGCGGCCAGCGGATGGCCGGCGACGACCATGTGGCGGCGGGCGGGTTCGGCCTGCGCGGGCGCGATCGTGAGCAGCAGAAGAAGGATGGCGCGGCGGAGGATCATCGCGCGAGGATAGCGCAATGCAGGATTTCGGGCAGCGCACGCGCAGGCTGATCCGCGGGCGGCGCGCCGAGGCGTCGGGCCGCGACGCGGAGGGCATCGCCGCCGTCGCCCTGGAACGCGAGGGCTGGGCCGTGCTGGCGCGGCGCGCACGGACGCCGGCGGGCGAGATCGACCTGGTGGCGGAACGCGACGGCTTGCTTGCCTTCATCGAGGTGAAGGCGCGACCGTCCCTGAGCGAGGCGGCTTTCGCGCTGGGTCCGCGCCAGCGCGCGCGGCTGGTCGCGGCGGCGGAATGCTGGGTCGCGGCGAACCCCGGGCGCGGCGCCGCGGGGATGCGCTTCGATGTGGTGATCGTGGCGGCGGACGGGACGGCGCGGCGGATTGCCGATGCGTTCAGGCTGGGGGATTGAGCGGCATCAGAGCAGTTCGATGACGTGGCAGATTCCATCGTACTTGCTTGTCAGGTTGGCGGGCAGGCCGCCGCTGACATCCACGCGGGCGCCCCAGTTCAGGACGATGCCGCCCCGATCCACATAGACCCAGTGGCGCAGGATGCCGCATTCCGGATCGGCGGAGCGCGGGCGCCGCGTATCCGACAGGCCGACCACGCAATTCGTCTGCCCGCTCAGCGTGGCGCCGTTCAGGGCCAGCGGCGTCGCCCGGAGGCTGTGCTTGACCTTGTGCCATTCGAGGTAGGCGCACATGCCGCTGACCGGCATGGCGACCACCGTGTCGCCCCAGGTGTGCGCCCAACTGCCGGCGCTGCCGCTCCCGATCGCGACGCTGGCGGTGATCACCTGGCCCTCGATCTCGCTGACGAGGCCGTTCAGCGTCGTGGCGGTGCCGCCGAGTTCGCGGCTGAAGGCGACGATGCGGTCCGCGAGGCCGGCACGCGAGCCGATGACGCGCGTATCGCCATCGGCGATCGCCTCGTGCGCCGCGACGAACTTCAGGAAGGTGACGACCTCGACGGCGAGGCGCTCGTGGATCTGGTCGATCGACAGGGCGTGGCCGAAGCGCACGAGCGGCCCGGCCTCGTGCAACGCGTTGAGCACGCTGACGAAGCCGCAGATGCCCCATTCGTCCTGGTCGATGACGGGGGCGGGGGTGCTGCCGCTCATGCGCGCCTGCCTTGTTCGGGAGGCGGAATGCTAGCCACGGCGAGGCGGCGGCCGCGATGACAATGCCGTGACGTCGCGGGGGGGTCAGGCCGCGGCGCGACCGGGCATGCGATGGCGGAAGGCCAGGGCTTCCGCCACATGTGCGCGGCGGATGGTGACGCTGCCCGCCAGGTCGGCGATGGAGCGCGCGACACGCAGCGTCCGCACATGTCCGCGGGAGGAGAGGCGCAGTCGCGTGGCGGCCGTCTCCAGCAGCGCCTCGGCCTCGGCGTCGAGCAGCGGCTGCAGGTGGCGCAACTCGGCCTCGGCATTGTTGGGCGGGCCGTCCGCGCCGTAGCGGGCACGCTGGGCGTCGCGCGCGGCCTGCACGCGGGCGGCGACGGTGGCGGAGGTCTCGCCGGCGGGCGCGCGGGTGAGTTCGGCGGCGGGGATGGGCATGACCTCGATGGTGAGGTCCATGCGGTCGATCAGCGGGCCGGAAAGGCGGCCCTGGTAGTCCTCGCCGCAACGTGGGGCGCGGCCGCATTCTCGGCCTGCGTCGCCCAGGTAGCCGCAGCGACAGGGGTTCATCGCCGCGATGCACTGGAAGCGCGCGGGGTAGGTGACGTGCGCATGGACGCGGCTGATGGTGGTGCGGCCGGTTTCCATGGGCTGGCGCAGCGCCTCCAGCGCAGGGCGCGGGAATTCCGGCCATTCGTCGAGGAACAGCACGCCGCGATGGGCCAGGCTGATCTCGCCGGGCTTGGCACGCGCGCCGCCGCCGATCAGCGCGGGCATCGACGCCGAGTGGTGCGGGTCGCGGAAGGGCGGTCGCATCACCAGCCGGCCGCCTTCCAGCATGCCGGCGATGGAGTGGACAAGCGAGACTTCGAGTGCCTCGGCCGGCGAGAGGTCCGGCAGCAGGCCGGGCATGCGCGCGGCGAGCATCGACTTGCCCGCGCCTGGCGGGCCGATCATCAGGAGGTTGTGGCCGCCGGCGGCGGCGATCTCGATGGCGCGCTTGGCGGATTCCTGGCCCTTCACTTCCGACAGGCATGCCGTGCTGCGGGGCTTTGTGTCGGGTGCGGGCGGGGCCGGCGGCGAGAGGTGCTGGACGCCCTTGAAGTGGTTCAGCAGCGAATGGATGTCGGGCGCGGCCAGCACCTCGATCCGCCCGGCCCAGGCGGCCTCGCCGCCTTGTGCTGCGGGGCAGATCAGGCCGAGGTCGCGCGCGCTGGCCCCGAGCGCCGCGGGCAGCACGCCGGCGACCGGAACGATCGAACCGTCCAGCGAGAGTTCACCGAGTGCGGCGTATCCTGCCGCATCTTCCTTCGGGATGATGTCCATGGCGGCGAGCAGCGCCAGCGCGATGGGCAGGTCGAAATGCGAACCTTCCTTGGCGATGTCCGCGGGCGCCAGGTTCACCAGCACACGCTTCGGCGGCAGCGACAGGCCAAGACCGGTGAGTGCGGCGCGCACGCGTTCGCGGCTTTCCGTCACCGCCTTGTCGGGCAGCCCGACCAGCAGGAAGGCCGGCAGGCCAGGGGCGATCTGCACCTGCACCTCGACCGGCACGGGATCGATGCCGGCAAAGGCGAAGGTGGCGATGCGGGCGATGGTCATGGCGTCGCGCCAGGGTGGCGCGGCGCTGGCCAGAAATCAACTTATGCGATGGTCAGCGCCGGACGATTTCCACCCGGCGGTTCTGCGCGCGGCCCTGGTCGTTGTCATTGGCGGCGACCGGTGCGGCCATGCCGGCACCGAAGGCCGTCAGGCGGGCGGCGGGGATGGCGAAGTCGCGCGTGAGCGCCGCCACCACCGCCGCGGCGCGGCGGCGTGACAGGTCCACATTGTGGTCGAAGGCGCCCTGGCTGTCGGTATGGCCGGTGACGACGACGCTGATCCCAGGATTGGCGCGCAGGTATTTCGCGATCTCCTCGATGGTTGGGCGGGAGTCCGGGCGCGGGTCGGCGCGGTCGGTGTCGAAGGAAATGCCATACAGCGCGACGCGGCCGGTGGCGGCGATGGCGCGGTCCATGGCGGCGGCGTCGATGAAGACGATGCGGCCGGTCTCCATCGGCCGCGTCTCGGCGACGTCGATCAGCGTCTGCGGGCGGTCGCGCGGGCCGGTGACCGAGAGCAGCGAGACCCAGACATCGCCCGCCGGGCGTTCAAGGCGCAACACAGCGTAGACAACGCTGCCGTGGTTCGAGGCGATGCCCGCATTGCCCGGCCGCGCCTCCGTCACTGCGGCCCAGAGGTCGACGGCATTGCCGCCGCAGCTTCTTGCCTCGCAGGAAAAGACCGTGCGGAAGCCGCCCTGTTCCATGCGCTGCTGCCAGTTGCGGACCACTTCCAGCGGAGAGCGCCCGTCGGGACCTTCGTAGCGCAAGCGCGTCAGGCGCCCGGCGACGGCGGTGCTGTTCGCCTCGGTCGCGCGGGGCGATCCGGGCGGGCGGCCGCCCGGCGGGATGGGGGCGGTGACGATGCGCATCTCGCCGAAGGCGACCTGTTCGCGCAGGCGCTGCACGGCACCGTCGTAGCGGCCCACCAGCGGATGGTCGGCCGCGCCGGCGATGTCGGCGGGCGGTGGTGCAGGGCGCTGCTGCGCCTGCGCGGGCGGCACGATCAGCAGGAGCGCGGCCGCAAGAACCAGGCGGTGAATTGGCATCACGCGCTCGCGGTGCGTTCGACGCGACGCATCAGGCGGCGAAAATTGCCGGACCACAGCAGGTCGATCTCGCGCGGGCCATAGCCGCGGGCGGCGAGTTCGGCGGTGAGGTTGGCGGTCTCGGAGGCATCCTTCCAGCCGGGGATGCCGCCGCCGCCGTCGAAGTCGGAGGACAGGCCGACATGGTCGATGCCGATGCGGTTCACGGCATAGTCCACGTGGTCGACCATGTCCTTCACCGTGGCGGGCGACTTTCCGCCCGGCGGGGCAGGGCGCAGGAAGGCATCGAGCGCGGTGATCTGCACCAGTCCGCCGGTGGCGCGCAGCATGTCGAGCTGTTCGTCATCCAGGTTGCGCGGATGGTCGCAGAGCGCGCGGCAGCAGGAATGCGTGGCCGCGATCGGCGCGCGCGAGAGTTCGGCGGACTGCATCATGGTGGACTTCGCGCTGTGCGAGACATCGACCAGCAGGCCGATGCGGTTCATCTCGGCAATGGCGTCGCGGCCGAGCGGCGACAGGCCGCCATGTTCCTCCGGCGCGTCGCCGAGGTCGGGCTTCGGGCGGGCGGCATCGGCCAGGTCGTTGTGACCGTCATGCGTGAGGGTCAGGTAGATCGCGCCGAGGTCGCGCCACAGCTTCAGGCGCGAAAGGTCGCGGGCCAGCGCATTGCCGTTCTCGACCGCGGACAGCACGCACAGCGCGCCGGCCGCGTGCGCGGCTTCGAGTTCCGTGGCGGTGGCGCAAAAGCGACGCGTCGTGCCATCGGCGCGGGTGCGGATGTGGCGCAGCATGGCCTCGGCGCGGGCGGCGGCGGCGGTGAGGTTCGCCTCGTCGCGCTTCGTCTGCGGGGTATAGGCGATGAAGACCGCGGCGTTCAGCCCGCCGCGCGCCATCTTGGGGAAGTCGACGCGGCGGTCGGTCTCGGTCGTGGCGTCGGGCGGGTCGGGCCAGCGGATGTCGATATGGGTGTCGAGGGTCAGCAGGGTCATGCCGCGGTCCACCCGTTCAGGAAGCGTTCGAGCAGCGTGCCGATGAGGTCCACGTTGTAGCCGCCTTCCTGCGTGATCGCGGTGGGGAGGTTCAGCGCGCCGATCATCTGCCCGGCGCGGGCGAAGCCGTCCTCGGTGACCGCGAGCGCGCCGAGCGGTTCGTCCTTCGATGCATCGAAGCCGAGTGCGACCACCAGCGCATCCGCCTTGAAGTCGCGGATCGGCGCCAGCGCATAGCGCAGCGCATCGAGCCAGCCTTCGTCGGGCGTGCCGAAGGGCAGGGGCATGTTCATGTTGCGCCCGTCGCCCGCACCGGTGCCGCGTTCATGCGTGCGGCCGACGAACCAGGGGTAGTAGTTGTCCGGGTCGCCGTGGATCGAGATGGTCAGCACGTCGCCGCGATCCCAGAAGATGCCCTGGGTGCCGTTGCCGTGGTGGCTGTCGATGTCCAGCACGGCGACGCGCGCCGCACCCGCATCGCGCAGGTGCTGCGCGGCGAGTGCGGCGTTGTTCACGTAGCAATGGCCGCCGGCGCGCGCGGCATAGGCGTGGTGGCCAGGTGGGCGGCAGAGCGCGTAGGCGGTGTCGCCCTTCGCGGCTTCCGCCGCCGCGGCCAGGGCGCAGGCGGCAGCCCCCTGGATGGCGTCCCAGGATCCGGGGCCGATCGGACAGCCGGCATCGGCGGTGTACCAGCCGGCGCGCGAGAGGATATTGGCGCTGTTGCGCCCGCCTTGCGCGACCATCTCGGGCGCTGGATGGATGTTGGCGACGACCTCCGGCCCTGGTTCAGGCAGCTTCGCCCAGTCCGCCGCGGCGGTGGCGAGGAAGTCGAGGTAGTCTGCGCGATGCACGGCCTCCAGCGCGCCAGGTGCGAGCGGCCCGGGCGTGGCGGGGGCAAGGCCCATGCGGTGCAGTGCGGCTTCGAGGGCCGCGGCGCGTTCCGGGATTTCGAAGTTGCGGCGCACGCGGCCGCGCTGGAGGAAAAACGAGGGCGTGTGCCCTGCCTGATCGGGATGCGCGAAGGTCTTCATCGTGGCGCGAGGCTAGGCAGCAGTGGCGCGCCTGTCCATGTGCGACGCCGGCCTGCACCTTGTATGCGGTGGGCGCGGACGGCTAGCCTCCTGCCACAAAGAAGGGAGACTTCACCGATGGCCGTCTCGCGCCGTGGCTTCGTGGCCGCCGCCGCTTCCGCCCCTGTCCTGATGCGCGCCTCGGACGCGCTGGCGCAGGGCGTGGCGCCGCGCCGTGGCGGGACGCTGCAATCCATCCTGTCGCCCGAACCGCCGGTGCTGCAGATCGGCGTGAACAACCAGGGGCCGACGCTGGTTGCGGCACCCAAGATGTTCCAAGGGCTGATGACCTTCTCGCCGACGCTGGAACCGATCCCGGTGCTGGCGAAGTCCTGGACCATCAGCCCCGATGGCAAGGAATACGTGTTCCGCCTGCAGGAAAACGTGAAGTTCCACGACGGACGGCCGATGACGGCGGATGACGTTGTGTTCTCGATCACCAAGTTCCATATGGAACTCGCGCCGCGCGCGCGGGCGATTTTCTCGCTGATCGACACCTGCGAGGCGACCGACCCGCATACCGTTCGCATCACGCTGAAGCAGGCCTTCCAGCCCTTCCTGCTGATGTTCGACGTCTCGGCCTGCGCGATCGTGCCGAAGCACCTGTTCGACGGGCAGGACTACCGCACGGCGCCGGCGGTGCAGCGGCCAGTCGGGACGGGGCCGTTCAAGTTCACGGAATGGCAGCGCGGCAACTTCATCCGGCTGGATCGCTTCGAGGAGTACTGGAAGCCCGGGCAGCCGTACCTGGACAGCGTGATCTACCGCATCATCCCCGACAGCCAGAGCCGGCGCCTCGCCCTCGAGACCGGCCAGGTGCTGGTCACGCAGGGCAGCGACATCGAGCCCTTCGACATCCCGGCGCTGCGCCAGCGGGCGAACCTGGAAGTGAACACCAATGGCTGGGAATACTTCTCGCCGCTGTCGTGGATCGAACTGAACCATCGCGTGAAGCCGCTCGACGATGCGCGGGTCCGGCGGGCGATGTCGATGGCGATCGACCGCAACTTCATCGTCAACCGGCTGTGGTTCGGCGTCGGCAAGGCCGCGACCAACCCAATCGCGAGCACCACGCGCTTCCACGACGCGAATGCCAAGATCGCCGCCTTCAACGTGGCGGAGGCGAACCGCATCCTCGACCAGGCGGGCTTCCCCCGCAATGCGCAGGGCGTGCGCTTCACGCTGAAGCACATCGTGCTGCCCTATGGCGAGATCTGGTCGCGGCTGTCGGAATACCTGCGCCAGGCGATGCGCAACATCGGCGTGGCGCTGGAACTCGAATCCACCGATGCCGGGTCCTGGGCGCGGCGCGTGGGCAATTGGGAATACGAGACGACGATCAACTTCGTCTACCAGTTCGGCGACCCGACGCTGGGGGTCGAGCGCACCTATGTCAGCACCAACATCCAGCGCGTGACCTTCACCAATACCGGCGGCTACGCCAACCCGCAGGTGGATGCGCTGTTCCAGACGGCGCGCACCGCCGCGGCGGCCGCGGACCGGCAGCGTGCCTTCAGCGAGGTGCAGCGCATCCTGGTCGAGGACGTGCCGCAGATCTGGCTGATGGAACTGGCCTTCCCGACCATCAACGACCGGCGCGTGCGCAACCTGATCACAACGGGGTTGGGTGTGCATACGTCCTTCGACGACGTGTTCATCGCCGGCTGATGGAAGCCTCCAAGCTGCCTGGCTTCCTGCTGCGGCGGGGGGCCAAGGCGCTGGTCGTCATCCTGGCGATCGTGGTGTGCAACTTCCTGCTGATCCACGCCGCGCCCGGCGACCCGGCGAGTGTGATCGCCGGGCAGTCGGGCGCGGCGGATGAACGCTTCCTGCAGCAGCTGCGCGAGCAGTTCGGGCTCGACAAGCCGTTCCATGTGCAGCTGTGGATCTACCTCAAGGGCGTGCTGACGCTGGACCTGGGGTTCAGTCACCGGCAGCAGCAGCCGGTGTGGCTGCTGATCAGCGAACGCCTGCCGGCCACGCTGCTGCTGACCGGGGTGGCCTTCGCCTTCGCCGTGACGGCGGGCGTCACGCTGGGCACGCTGGCGGCGCGGCGCGTCGGCACCTGGGCGGATTCCGTCATCACCGTGATCGCGCTGACCTTCTATGCCACGCCGCTGTTCTGGGTCGGGCTGATGCTGGTGCTGTTCTTCTCGGTCTGGCTGGAATGGCTGCCGTCCTTCGGCATGGCGAGCGTGGGAGCGGATCTGACCGGCATCGCCGCGGTGCTGGATGTGGGCAAGCATTTGATCCTGCCGGCGGCGACACTCGGGCTGTTCTACCTCGCGGTCTATGCGCGGCTGACGCGGGCCACGATGCTGGAAGTGGCCGACCAGGATTTCGTCAAGACCGCGCGCGCGAAGGGCGTGCCGGAAGGCCAGGTGGTGCGGCGCCACGTGCTGCGCAACGCGCTGCTGCCGGTGATCACCTTCGCGGGCATCCAGGCGGGGCAGCTGGTGGGCGGGTCGATCCTGGTCGAGACGGTCTTCGCCTGGCCGGGGATCGGGCGGCTCGCCTTCGATGCGCTGCTGGCGCGCGACTATGCGGTGCTGCTGGGGGTGTTCTTCTGCACGTCGGTGATGGTGGTGCTGTTCAACCTGGTGACGGATTTGCTCTACGCCGTGGTCGATCCGCGGGTGGAGGTCGAGGGATGAGTGCCTGCCATCGGAGCGCGGGCTGCGCGCATGTCTGACTTCTGGCGACGCTTCCGGCGCAATCGCGGCGCGGTGGTGGGGCTGCTGATCCTGCTGCTGGTCTTCCTGATGGCCGCGCTGGCACCGGTGATCTACCCGGGTTCGCCCTGGGACATGGCGACAGCGCCTTTCGTGCCGCCGGGCGAGGAAGGCATGCTGCTGGGGTCCGACAGCCTCGGCCGCGACGTCGCAGCGGGCATCGCGCACGGGGCGCGGATTTCGCTGATGGTGGGGGCGGTGTCGACGCTGGCGGCGCTGCTGATCGGTGTCACGCTCGGCGCTGTCGCCGGGTATCTCGGTGGTTTCGCGGATGACGCGGTGATGCGCTTCACGGAGTTCTTCCAGACCATCCCGTCCTTCGTGTTCGCCATCCTGCTGGTGGCGATCTTCACGCCCACCATCTCCTCGGTGGTGTTTGCCATCGCGGTGGTGTCGTGGCCGCCGGTGGCGCGGGTGGTGCGGGCCGAGTTCCTGTCGCTGCGCTCGCGCGAATTCGTCCAAGCCGCGGAGGTGCTGGGCAAGTCGCGCATCGCCATCGTGCTGACGGACATCTTGCCGAATGCGCTCTCGCCGATCGTGGTGCTGGCGTCGCTGATGGTGGCCTCGGCGATCCTCCTGGAATCCGCGTTGTCCTTCCTGGGGCTGGGCGATCCGAACCTGATGACCTGGGGGTTCCTGATCGGGTCGGGGCGCAGCGTCATCCGCCTGGCCTGGTGGATGAGCGTGTTTCCGGGCCTGGCGATCTTCTTCACCGTGCTGGCGCTGAACCTGGTCGGGGAGGGGCTGTCCGATGCGCTGAACCCGCGCCTCGCGCGCCAGCGCGGAGGGCCGGCATGACCCTGCTGTCGGTCGAGGGGCTCACCGTTGCGCTGCCGCCCGGCGGCGACCGGGCGCATGCGGTCGAGGACATCACGCTCCGCGTCGATCCCGGTGAGATCGTCTGCGTCGTGGGTGAATCCGGGTCAGGCAAGTCGATCACCGCCAATGCCGTGATGGGGCTGCTGCCCAAGCAGTTGCCGGTGAAGGCAGGGCGCATCCTGTTCGAGGGGCAGGACCTGCTGGCGCTGGGTGCCGAACCCATGCGCCGGCTTCGCGGGGCGCGGCTCGCGATGATCTTCCAGGAACCCATGACCGCGCTGAATCCAGTGATGCGGGTGGGGGACCAGATCGCAGAAGCCATGCGCGTGCATGGCGCGGGCCGCGATGCGGCACGACGCGTGCCGGAACTGCTGGCGGCGGTGAACCTGCCCGACCCGGCGGCGACGGCGCGGTCCTATCCGTTCAGGCTCTCCGGCGGGCAGCGGCAGCGCGTGATGATCGCGATGGCGCTGGCGCTGGAACCTTCCCTGCTGATCGCGGACGAGCCGACCACGGCGCTGGACGTGACGACGCAGATGCAGATCCTTCGGCTGATCCGCGAGATCCAGTCGCGCCGCGGCACCGGCGTGTTGTTCATCACCCACGACTTCGGCGTTGTGGCCGAGATCGCCGACCGTGTGGCCGTCATGCAGCATGGCCGCATCGTGGAGCAGGGCACGGCGAAGGACGTGCTGAACCGCCCGCAGCATCCCTATACCCGCGCACTGATCGCCGCCGTGCCGCATGGTGCGCCAGGTGCCGCGCGCGCGCCGGATACCGGGCCGCCGGTGCTGGTGACGAAGGGCGTAGAGAAGACCTATCGACGCGCCGGCGGCTGGTTCGGACCCAAGCCGGTGGTGCGCGCGGTGCACGATGCGGACTTCACGCTGACGCGCGGGGAGACGCTGGGCCTCGTCGGCGAATCCGGATCGGGCAAGTCCACCCTGGCGCGCTGCGTGGTGAAACTGGTGGAACCCGAGCGCGGCGAGATCATCTTCGAGGGGGCCGACCTGCGGCCGCTCTCGCGGGGCGCCTGGAAGCCGTATCGCCGCAAGATCCAGATGATCTTCCAGGATCCGTTTGCATCTTTGAACCCGCGCCGGCGCGTCGGGGAGATCATCGCCGAAGGCCCGATCACGCACGGCACGCCGCGCAGCATGGCCGAGGCGCGCGCACGGGAACTGCTTGCGCTCGTGCAACTCGACCCGGGCGCGATGGACCGCTACCCGCATGAATTCAGCGGCGGGCAGCGCCAGCGCATCGGCATCGCGCGGGCGCTGGCGATGGAGCCGGAACTGCTGATCGCGGATGAACCGGTCAGCGCGCTGGATGTGAGCGTGCAGGCGCAGGTGCTGGCCTTGCTGGCGGATATCCGCGACCGGCTGGGCCTGACCATGCTGTTCATCACGCATGATCTGCGCGTGGCGGCGCAGGTCTGCGACCGGATCGCTGTGATGCAGCGCGGCGCGATCGTGGAACAGGGCCTGACCGCCGAGGTGTTCGGCAATCCGCAGCACGCCTATACCCGGCAATTGCTGGACAGCATCCCGGGGCGGTCCTGGACGCCACCGGTGATCGCCGCCTGAGGAGTACGCCGATGACCGAACCGCTCGACCGCGGCGCGCGCCGCGCGATCCTGGAGGCGGTGGACGCCCTGCGTGATGACGCAGTCCGCATGCTGGAGCGCCTGGTGCGCTGCCCCTCCACGCTGGGTAACGAGCAGTCCGCGCTGAACGAGATGGCGCGGATCTACGAGGGGATCGGCCTCGTGCCGCGGCGCGTGCCGACCGACCCGGCGGTCCTGGCCGCGCATCCGGGCTTTTCGCCGCCGCTCGTGGGGTATGAAGGGCGCGACAATGTCGTGGCGGTGTTCACGCCGCGCGAGCGCCGCGGGCGTTCGCTTGCACTGCAAGGGCATGTCGATGTGGTGCCCGAGGGCGCGGCCGACATGTGGCTGACCCCGCCCTACGAGCCCGCCATCCGCGACGGGCGCATGTATGGCCGCGGCGCCGGCGACATGAAGGCGGGCATCGTGAGTTACGTCGCGGCCTTCAAGGCGCTGCGCCTGGCCGGCCTGCAACCCGCCGCCGAGGTGCAGATGCAATCGGTGATCGAGGAGGAATGCACCGGCAATGGCGCGCTCGCCGCCATGCTGGCGCTGCCGCGCACCGATGCGGTCATCATCCCCGAACCCGGACCCGGTTTGCCCGCCATGTATTCGGCGGAGGTCGGCGTGGTCTGGGCCTGGGTGACCGTGAGCGGCCGCCCGGCCCATGTGCGCGACATGCAGGCGGGGCTGAATGCGATCAAGGCGGCGAATGCCATCGCGGCGCGCTTCGAGGATTACCAGGCCGAGATGAACCGCGCCGAGCGCATCCACCCATCCTTCCGCGGCGTGAACCATCCGGTGAACGTGAATTTTGGAACGATTCAAGGAGGCGAGTGGAACAGCAGCGTCCCCACGCGCGCGCGCATCGGCATGCGGGTCGGCGTGATGATGGGCTACACCGCTGCGCAGACGAAGGCCGACATCGAACGCATCGTCGCCGAGGCCGCGCAGGATCCCGCGCTGAAGGGCGCGACGGTCGCGCTGGAATTCAAGGGCTTCATGGCCGACCCCTGCGTCTTCGACATGAACGCGCCGATCGTGACCATGGCGAAGCGGCATTTTGCCGACGTCTCCGGTGGCTTCCTGCGTGACTACCCCGCGACGGGGCTGACCGATGGGCGCTTCTTCGCGCTGTACCAGGACACGCCGGTGGCCTGCTTCGGCCCCGATGCGCAGGAGATCCATGGCATCGACGAGAGCGTCGGGTTGGACTCCATGCACGACATCACCCGCACCATCGCGTTGACAATGGCCGAGTGGTGCGGCGTGGAGGCGGCGGCATGAGCATCGCCTTCGATCCCGACCGCCTCTGGAACAGCCTCGAGGAGATGGCACGCATCGGCGCCACGCCGCAGGGCGGGGTGAAGCGTCTCGCGCTCTCGCCCGAGGATGGGCAGGCCCGCGCGCTGCTGCGCGACTGGGCGCAGGCGGCGGGCTGCACCGTGACGGTGGATCGGCTGGGCAGCATGTACTGCACCTACGCCGGCACCGATGCGAAGGCGGCCCCGGTCGCGGTGGGCAGTCACCTCGACAGCGTGCCGACCGGCGGGAAGTACGATGGTCCGTATGGTGTGCTGCTCGGCCTTGAGATCCTTCGCGCGCTGCACCAGGCCGGCCGGCGCACGCGCGCGCCGATCACCGTGGTGAACTGGACCAACGAGGAAGGCTCGCGCTTCAGCCCGGCCATGTCGGCGAGCGGCGGTGCGATGGGCGTGCTGGACGAAGCGAAGGTCCTCGCCGCGCCGGACAATTTCGATGCGTCGATCACCTACGCCGACGCGCTCGCCGCGATCGGCTGGGCGGGCGATGCCGACCCCGCCAGGGCGCGTGACTTCGCTGCGTATTTCGAGGCACATATCGAACAGGGGCCGATCCTGGAGCGCGAGGGCATTCCGATCGGCATCGTCACCCACTGCATCGGCGTCGAGCAGTGGGACGTCGTCGTCACCGGCACCGACGGTCATGTCGGCTACCCGATGGCCGGGCGGCGCGATGCGCTGGCGGCGGCCTCGGAGCTGGTGCTGGCGCTGGAACGCATCGCCATCGAGACCGGCGGCATGGCGACGGCTACGCGCATCACGCTCGCACCGGATGCGCGCGGGAACATCCCCGCGATGGTGCGGCTTGCGGCGAATATCCGCCACCCGGACGCCGATGGGAATGCCCGCATGGAGGCTGCGTTCCGTGCTGCCATGGCCGACCTCGCGACCCGGCGTGGCGTGGAGGTGCAGATCATCCGTGTCGGCGGCTATCCCCGCGTGCCCTTCGCGGCCCCGCTGCTCGACGCGCTGCGGCGCGGCGCGCAGGGCGCGCAGTTGAAGCATCGCGACATGCCCGGCCCGATCCCGCAGGATGCGCTGCATGTCGGCATCGTCGTGCCCTCGGCGCTGATGTTCATTCCCTGCCATGGCGGGGTCAGTCACCACCCGTCCGAGAGCATCTCCCGCGCATGGTGCGCAGCCGGCCTGGCGGCGATGGGCGCGGCGGTGATCGAAGCGGCCGGAGGCCTTGCATGACGACCAATGTTCCGCTCTCGGGCAAGCGGCTGTGGGACAGCCTGATGGAGATGGCGCGGATCGGCGGCACCGCGAAGGGCGGGAGCAACCGGCAGACGCTGACAGACCTCGATTCCGAAGGGCGGCATCTGCTGCAACGCTGGGCCGAAGCGACGGGCGCGACGCTGTGCGTGGACCGCGTGGGCAACATGGCGCTGACGCGGCCCGGGCGCGATCCGTCCCGCAAGCCGGTGGCCTTCGGCAGCCACCTCGACACCCAGCCTACGGGTGGGAAGTTCGACGGGGTGCTCGGCGTTCTGGCGGGGCTGGAGATCCTGCGGGCGGTGCACGAGGCCGGCATTGAGACCGAGGCGCCGCTCATGCTCATCAACTGGACCAACGAGGAAGGTGCCCGCTTCTCGCCCCCCATGATGGGCAGTGGCGCGGCGATGGGCATCTTCACCGAGGCCGAGGTGCTGGCGAAGCAGGACAGCGAGGGCGCGGTCTTCGGGGCCGAACTCGCGCGCATCGGCTGGCAGGGAGCGACCGATCCCGCCGCGCTGCGCGATGTCGGCGCGTATGTCGAACTGCATATCGAACAGGGGAAGCTCCTCGAGGATGCCGGGTGTGAGATCGGCGTCGTCACCCATGCGCTGGCGCAGAACTGGCTGGAGGTGACCATCGAGGGCGAGGAGGCGCATGGCGGTTCCCCCATGGCCGGGCGGCGCGATGCGCTGATGGCGGCGGCCCCGCTGATCGCGGCGATCGAGGAGATTGCGCTGGCCTCCATCACGCCCGCCGGCGATCCGGGGCGGGCGACGGTCGGGCGGCTGACGGTCTATCCCGACAGCCGCAACATCGCGCCGTCGCGCGTGTGGTTCAGCATCGACACGCGCCACCACGACCCGGCGCTGCTGGCGCAGATGGCCGAGGAGATCCGTGCACGCGCCACCGGCATTGCCGCGGCGCGCGGCGTGCGGATCGAGGTCGCCGATTTCTGGTATTCGCCCATGACGCCCTTCGACCCGGCGCTGGTTGGCCGCGTGCGCGATGCTGCTGCGCGCCTGGGCTATCGGCACATGGACATGCCGACCGGCATCGGCCACGACGCGGTCTATGTCGCGCGCCAGGTGCCGACCACCATGATCTTCTGCCCCTGCCACGGCGGCTTGAGCCACAACGAGGCCGAGAGCATCACGCCGGAATGGGCCGAGGCGGGAATGCGCGTGCTGGCGGATGCCGTGCTCGCGACCGCCGGCGTCGCGAAAGGCTGACGGCGCGTGCGCATCGCGCACCCATGACGGCGACGGCGGATCGCGCGACGATGGGGATCGAACCCCGCGCCTGTGATCTCTCCGCCTTGCGCGCCAAGGTCCCATCCGAAGGAGCATCCATGACCCGCATCGCCATCGGCGGCTTCCTGCACGAGAGCCATTCCTTCGCGCCCCTGCCCACCGGATGGGGAGATTTCATCAAGCCCGGCGGCTTCCCGCCGCTGCAGAAGCGCGACACGCTGCTGGACGCGCTGCGCCCGACCTCCTGCCCCGCCGCCGGCGCCATCATGGTGGCCGAGCAGGACGGCGTGGACATCGCCCCGCTCGCCTGGTGCTTCGCCAACCCCGCGGGCCCGGTCACTGCCGAGGCCTTCGAACGCATCGCAGCGCTTCTCGTCGCCGCGTTGTCGGATGCGCTGGAGGACGGGCCGCTCGATGGCGTCTACCTCGACCTGCATGGCGCCATGGTCGCGGTCGGCTTCGACGATGCCGAGGGTGAGGTGCTGCGGCGCGTGCGCGCTGTGGTCGGCCCCGACGTGCCGATCGCCGCCAGCCTCGACCCGCATGCCAACAAGACGGCGGCGATGGTTCAGCACGCGGATGTGCTGGTGCCGTTTCGCACCTATCCGCATGTCGACATGAAGCCGGCCGGTGCGCAGGCCGCGCGGCTGCTGCTGCGGATGATCCGCGAGGGGGTTCGCCCGGCGAAGGTCTTCCGCGAGATCGACTATTGGACCCCGCTGCCGGGCCAATGCACCATGGTCTCGCCGATGGCGGATGTGATGGCGGAACGCGCGCGGCTCGGCGCGGCGCCAGGTGTGTGGGAACTGGGCTTCTGCTTCGGCTTTCCCTACGCGGATTTCCCCGGCTGCGGCATGGCCATCGCCTCCTTCGCCGATACGGCCGACCAGGCGGCACAGGCGGCCGATGCGCTGGCGGCCTTCGTCGCGTCGAAGGAGACTGAATTCGCCCTCGGCGTGCTGCCTGCGGCCGAGGGCGTGGCGCGCGCCATGGCCGGCACCGGCAAGGGACCGGTGATCCTGGCGGACACGCAGGACAACCCCGGTGGCGGCGGGCATGGCGACACCACGGGCCTGCTGGCGGAGCTGATCCGCCAGGACGCGCAGGGCGCGGTGCTGGCGCCGATGAACGACGCCGAGGCCGCCGCGGCCTGCCATGCGGCGGGGGAGGGCGCGACCATCACGCTCGACCTCGGCGGCAAGAGCGACGGCGTGCCGCTGCGCGTGACCGCGGTGGTGGAACGCCTGAGCGATGGACGCTTCACGCTGACCGGGCCGATGGGCGCGGGGAACCCGGCGAATCTCGGCCCCTGCGCGCTGGTGCGGGTGGCGCCGGGCGTGCGGGCCATCATCGTCACGCGCAAGATGCAGGCGCATGACCAGGCGCTGTTCCGGCACATCGGCGTGGAACCCAAGGACCAACGCATCGTGGCGGTGAAGTCCTCGGTGCATTTCCGTGCGGATTTCCAGCCGATCGCGTCGGAGGTGATCGTGGTGACGGCGCCGGGGCCGGTCGTGGCGGATCCGGCGGGGCTGCCCTTCACCAATCTGCGGCCCGGGCTGCGGTTGCGGCCGGGTGATAACCGGCGGACCGGGTGACCCTGGTCGCGCGCATCCGCGCCCTGCCGGCCGATCTCGACGATCTCGCGGGTGCTGCGGCGGCCGAGGGGTTCGGCATGCTCGGCGTGCTGGCGCGCGAATGGGTGGCGGGGACGCAGCGCTTCGCGATGCCGGAGGAAGCGCTGTTCGCCGCGCGCGATGGAGCGGGCGTGCTGCTGGGCATCGGCGGCGTCACGCGTGATCCCTGGGCGCCGGCGCTGCGGATGCGGCGATTCTACGTGCGGCCGCCGGCGCGGGGCCGGGGGATCGGGCGCGCGCTGGTGGCTGCCGCGCTGGACCATGCGCGCGGCGCCGGCGCAGCCATGGTGCGGCTGCGCGCGCCGGCCGCGGCGGCGCGGTTCTGGGAGGGCTGCGGTTTCAGGCCGATCGATGACCCGACGGCGACCCACGGGCTGGAATGGCCGGGCCGCGGCTGACGGCCCTGCCGCGTCCGACGCCGTGCCCTGAACTGCATCAGCGCGTCGACGCGCCGTCCGCGGCAATGGGTGCCGACCAACTCGCGGACAAGGAACGCGCATCATGAAGACCATCGAATGGGTCACCGTGCCGGGCATCGACGGGCGTGCGATCGGCGCCATCGGCTTCATCGGCGATGACGCCGCCATCGTCACCGCCTTCTTCGACGACCGCGACGGCAACAAGGATGGCGAGGTGAGCTGGGGCGAATGGGCGGTCTCCAAGATCTCGCCCATCAGCGTCGAGGGCAAGGCGGTGACCGAGGTCGCGATGGCCGCGCGCTACATGCCCGAGATCGTGATGCGTGACGCCAGCTTCGCGCAGGAAGCGGCGCAGATGTACGTGGAGTTCGCCAAGGGCCTGGTCGTGGACGGCATCTATGCGGCGTATTTCTCCCGTGGTGTGAGCGC
This sequence comes from Roseomonas fluvialis, assembly GCF_022846615.1. Taxonomy (NCBI): domain Bacteria; kingdom Pseudomonadati; phylum Pseudomonadota; class Alphaproteobacteria; order Acetobacterales; family Roseomonadaceae; genus Roseomonas; species Roseomonas fluvialis. The sequence continues at coordinate 2,799,317 of NZ_AP025637.1, read as the reverse complement.
CGCGGCGGGGGCGACGGCGCGCGCGGTCGGCGGCGGGATGGTGCGCGAATTCTTCATCCGCGAGGGGATGAAGAAGGCGGTGCGGGAAATCTACGACGCCAGCGTCGGGCGGTAGCATCGGTCCCGGCCGTGTGACGATGCCCGCTGGCATGGCGGGCCGGGGACGCTACCCTGCGCCCGGGCGACCGGAAGCGGCCGCAGGCTTCAGCGCCCGGCGGCCTCGATCTCGGCCAGCGCCGGGCGCAGCGCCGCCGGCGCCTGGCCGATGCCCCACATCACCTGGTGCGACGCGCCGTGACGGCGCCAGGCGATGGAGCAGGTCATGTTCGATGGGGCACCGCGCGGCAGGCCCGCGAAGCCCGCGGCCTCCAGCATCGCCGCGATGCGTGCGTAGGGCGCGCTGCGGCCGTCGAGCAGCGTTTCCTCGACCGGCGCACCCGCGCGCGGGCGGCGCAAGCGCGTGACGCTGCCATCGGGCGTGAGCTGCAGCCCGCCGCCGCCGCCCGTGGCGCCGCCGCCGCAATAGGTGACGATGGCTTCGCCCGGCGCCGGACCGGCGGCGCCGGCGAGCAGGGCGGCGACGGCCAGCGCGGCGATCCTCATGCCGCCAGCAGCGCGCGCACCGCGGCCTCGCGCGGGATCGGCGCGACCGCGCCATAGCCGGTGGTGGACAGGGCGGCGGCGGCATTGGCGTAGCGCGCGGCATCGAGCGGGTCGTCGCCGGCCAGCAACCGCGCCAGAAGCGCGCCGGCGAAGGTGTCCCCGGCGCCGGTCGCGTCGACCGCGGGCACACGGTGGGCAGGGATGCGGGTGCGGGCCTCGCGCGTCGCGACCAGGCAGCCTGCGACACCGCATTTCAGCAGCACGGTCGGGCACAGCCGCAGGTAGAAGTCGGCCACGGCGTCGGGGTCGGTCAGCCCGGTGAGCGCCGTCGCATCGTCCAGCGAGGGCAGGGCGATGTCGGCCATGCCGATCGCCGCGTGGATGACCGCTGCGGCACGCGCCGCGGGCCACAGGCGCAGCCGCAGGTTGGTGTCGTAGGAGACCGCCACGCGCGCCGCGCGCGCGAGTTCGATGGCGCGGAAGGCGGCGTCGCAGGCAGTGTCGGAGATCGCCTGGCTGATGCCCGACAGGTGGAGGATGCGGGCGCTGCGGATCGCGTCCTCGGGCAGGTCGGCGGGGCGGTAGCGCGCGGCGGCACTGCCCGTGCGGTAGAAGGTGAAGTGATGGCTCTGGTCGTCATGGGTGACGACATAGAGGCCGGTCGGCGCATCGGGGGCACGGCGCACGGTGGTGGTGTCGACGCCTTCCGCGGCCCACAGCGCCATGAAGCTGTCGCCCGGCGCGTCGGTGCCGATGGCGGTGATGTATCCGACGGTAGCCCCCGACCGCGCCGCGGCAATGGCGGCGTTCGAGGTGTCCCCGCCATGGCCTTCCAGATACAGCACGCGGCCATCCGGCCCGGCTGGCTGGCGGTTGAATTCCAGCATCGGTTCGCCGAGGCAGAGCAGGTCGGGCATCGGCGTCAGGCGCGCATGATGCCGAGCGCGTCCTCGGCCGCCTGCAGGATGGCCTGGCGGTTGCCGGCGGCGATCAGCGATTCATCGACCAGCTTGCCACCGATGCCCACGAAGGCCGCGCCCGCGACCAGATAGTCGGGCGCGTTGCGGGCATCGACGCCGCCAGTCGGGCAGAAGGCCACATCCGGGAAGACGGCGCGCAGCGCCTTGATGTGGGCGGGACCGCCGGCCGACCCGGCGGGGAAGATCTTCACCACGTCGGCGCCCGCATGCAGCGCCGCGCGCACCTCGGTGGGGGTCAGGGCGCCCAGCATCAGGCAGGCGCCGGCATCGCGGCAGGGCGCGGCCAACGCCGGATCGACCCAGGGGGCGACGATGAAGCGCGCACCGGCATCGAGGCAGGCCTGCGCCGTTGTGGCATCGGGCACCGTGCCGGCGCCGACCAGCAGCGCCGGGTCCGCGGCCAGGGCGCGGATGAGCGCTGGGGCCTCGGGTACCGTCATGGTGATCTCGAAGATCGTGATGCCGGCCTCCTGGAGCCAGGCGACGGCGGTGGCGGCGCGCGCAGCGGTGCTGGCGCGTACCACCGGGATGATGCGGGCCTGGCGCAGGCGTGGGATCAGCGGGTGCATGGCGGGGAGGGCCTCCGTGGCCGCCCATGCTTGGCCGATGAAGTGGCGCGGGGGCAAGGCCCCGCGCCGGGTCAGACCGCCATGCGCCCGGCGGTCGCCTGCAGCGTGCGGGAGGCGGCGAGGGCACGCTCGATCTCGGCGGCGGTGGTGTCGAGCGCGGATCGGTAGCCGGTGACGCTGGTGCCCAGCCGCGCCATGGTCCGCGACAGGTCGCCGATCGCGGCCTTGAGGCCGGCGGTGGCGTCCGACTGCTCGGCGACGGCTTCATCGAGGCGGCGCAGCGCGAGGCGGAGGCGATCTTCCGGGCGCTGCGGAAAGAGAGCGACCGCGGCCTGCGTTGCTGACAGGGCCGTACCCTCGGTCGGGGCGGGCGACAGTGTCGGCGGGAGCGGAGCGGACATGGGGCCTCGGCGGAGCGTGTTAACGCCTTATTAGGGAATCTTCGCGCTGGAGGCGAGCGGAAAATGTCTCGCTTTTACGGAATCGTCGCGAAATTAGGTGAATTGCATCCCATTGATCGCGCCATGGAACGAAACGGAGAGGTCTCGTAGCGTCCGAGGCTTATCGGCGCTTCCTGACGTTGTATCGCAGGATACGGCACCGGATATCGCGTCTCGCCCCGGCAACATCACGCAATCTTTAGATGCATCAGTCCCGTGAGTCACCGATGGCGCGCTCAACAGCCGAGGCATTCATCGGTTACGGCAGGGGCGCGATGGTTTATCCAGCGTGGCATGGGTACCCTGCTTGAAGTCGGCGTCATTCTCCTGCTGGTCCTGGTCAATGGCGGCTTCGCGATGAGCGAACTCGCCATTGTCTCCTCCCGCCGGTCACGGCTGATGGCGATGCAGCGCCAGGGCAGCCTGGGGGCCGAGGCGGCGCTGGCGCTCGCCGACGACCCACAGCGCTTCCTGCCGACGGTACAGGTGGGCATCACGCTGGTGGGCATCTTCGCCGGCGCCTTCGGCGGCGCGCGGCTGTCGGGCACGCTGGGCGAGGCGCTGAACGCCATCCCGGGCGTCGCGCCCTATGGCCTCGAGATCGCCTTCGCGCTGGTGGTCATCGCCATCACCTATCTGAGCCTGATCCTGGGCGAACTGGTGCCGAAGCAGGTTGCGCTGCGCAATCCGGAACGCGTCGCCGTGATCGTCTCGCGACCGCTGGCGATGCTCGCACGGGTTTCGGGGCCGGTGGTCTGGGTGCTGGGGAAGTCGTCGGCCTTCGTGCTGCGATTCTTCGGCCCGGCACGCCCCGGCGAGCAGTCCGTCACGGAAGAGGAAGTGAAGGCGGTGGTGGCCGAGGGCGTGCAGGCTGGCGCACTGGAATCCGAGGAACGCCACATGATCGAGCGCGTGCTGCGCCTGGCCGACAAGCCGGTGCGCGCGCTGATGACGCCGCGCAACGACCTGGCCTGGCTCGACCGGTCCGACCCGGCGGCAGACATCGCCGCGCGGCTGCGCGCCAGCGACGTGACGCGCTTCGTGGTGGCGGACGGGCGGGTCGACAACGTGGTCGGCGTGGTGGTGGCGAAGGACCTGCTCGACCAGATGCTGGAAGGTGCGCCGATGGCGCTCGATGCGGTGCTGCGGCAGCCGCTGGCGCTGCCCGATACGCTCTCCGCGCTCGATGCGCTGGAGCGGCTGCGCGGGGATGCGCTGGGCATGGCGCTGGTGCTGGACGAATACGGGTCCTTCGAGGGGGTGGTCACGGCGTCGGACCTGCTCGAGGCGATCGTGGGCGAATTGGGCGCGGCGGAGGTGGCGACCGGCGGCGATGCGGTGGAGCGGCACGACGGGTCGCTGCTGCTGGACGGGTCGATGCCCTCCGACGAGCTGCGCGCGCGGCTGGATTTGCCGGAACTGCCGGGGTCGGGGACCTACCACACTGTAGCGGGGTTGATGCTGGCGCTGCTGAAGCGCGTGCCGAAGGAAGGCGACCGGATCGTCTGGGCCGGCTGGCGCTTCGAGATCGTCGACATGGACGGGCGCCGCGTCGACAAGGTGCTGGCGAGCCGCGAGGAGGTCGTGGCCTGATTCCGCCGTCGGCGTCGCCGGACCTGTCGGCGCGCAGGGGTGGTGTCGCGGCTGCGTGGCGTGCCCGTGGCAAGGCCGGGGGCGGCGCCGCCCGGCCACGCGCGACGCCATGCCATCGGCGGGATGGCTACTGCCCGGCCGCCGTCTTCGCGATGGGCGCGATGAACTGCGGCTCGGTATCCCAGGGGAACAGGATCCAGGTGTCCTGCGACACTTCCGTGATGAAGGTGTCGACCGTCGGCTTGCCGGCGGGCTTCGCGTAGACGGTCGCGAAATGCGCCTTGGGCAGCAGGGCGCGGATCACGCGCGCGGTCGTGCCGGTATCCACCAGGTCGTCGAGGATCAGCCAGCCCTCACCGTCGCCGGCGGCGAGTGGTGGCTTGGCCACCCGCGGTTCGCCGCGCTTTTCCTCGTCGTAGGTAACGATCGACACGCTCTCGATCAGCCGGCAGTCGAGTTCCCGCGCGATGATCGCGGCCGGGATCAGCCCGCCGCGGGTGATGGCGACGATCCCGCGGTATGGCCCGCGTTCCAGCAGCCGCCAGGCCAGCGCCTTGCTGTCGCGGTGCAGCTGGTCCCAGGTGACCGTGTAGTACTTCTGCGCCATCAGAACATCTTTCCCCCGTCCGGCACCCGCAGGTCCGGCTTCAGCAACACCACCGCGCCGTTCTCGTCCGGCACGCCGAGCACCAGAACCTCGCTCTCGAACCCCGCGATGCGGCGCGGGGCGAAGTTCACCACCGCCATCACCTGGCGGCCGATCAGCCGGTCCGGCGCGTAGTGCACCGTGACCTGCGCGGAGGACCGCTTCACGCCCAGGCTGCCGCCGAAATCCACCCAGAGGCGGATCGACGGCTTGCGCGCCTCGGGGAAGGGCTGGGCGTCGACCACGGTGCCGACGCGGATGTCGAGGGCCTCGAAGGCTTCGAAGGGGGCGGGCGGCTGGGTCATCGGCGCCATGCAAGCCGATTTCGCAGCAGCGGCAAAGCCCGCGGCCATCGCCCGGCGGTCGCGGCGATCGCGCCACGCAGCACGCGCAGCGGCGCGGTGACGCGCCAGGACAGGCTGGCGCGCAGCGCCGTGAGGTCCGCCTGCTGCGCCGCATCCGCGACCCGCAGCGCCGCCATCGCGGCATCCTGCTGCGCGCGGGCGGCCTGCGCCGCGGCGAGAGCGGCGTCGCGCGCGGCCATCATGCCCTGCAGGGTGTCGACCTGCGCCTCGAGGCGCGACCGCGCGCCGCGCAGCGCCGCCACTTCGTCGAGCAGCGCGGCCTGGAAGGGGGAAGTGGCCTCGGCGGTAGGGGCGGCGGCCGGGTCGAACAGCAGGCCCTGGGCGCGGTAGCGTTGCTCCATGCCGCGGAAATCCGACAGGTGGACGATGCGTGGCGCGCGCCCGGACCGTTCGACCACCACGCGCGACCCGCGCCGTTCCATCGTGGCGCCGTGGCAGTGGAAGTTATCCTCGGAGCGCAGCAGCGCGAAGCCGCCGGCTTCGTGCAGCACCCGGTTGAAGGCGCATTGCTCGGCCATGTGGCCGAGGTCGCCGGCCGGGCGCAGCACGTCGTAGACGTGCCGCACATGGGCGTCCCAGGCGGCCCAGAAGGGGGCGTCGGCGCGCGCGCAGAAGACGCCGGAGGACAACACGGCGCGGCCGTACATGAAGGCCGCGACCTGCTCACCGAACAGCTCGCGGTACAGGCCGCGATACCAGTCCTGGTCGCCCACCAGGTTGGCGATGCAGGCATCGTAGTCGGGGTCGATCATGGCGCAGGCGGCGACGCCCGCGGGGGCGGCCAGCGCGGCGCGGCGGAATTCGTCGATCGCCGCGCCGTCCTGCACCCAGCAATCGGCATCGATCCACAGCACCATGCCCGCGCCCAGCATGCGTGGCAGGCGCGGGCGCAGATACATGGCGGCGAAATAGGCGCGGTCATGCGCCCGCGGCGCCACCGCCGGGGCCGGCGGGACGATCACGCGCACGCCCTGGCCGGCGAACCAGTGCCGGGCCGCCGGTGTCATGCCGATGTCGATGACGGTGAGCTCGCGCGCGGCCGGGCCGAGGGATTGGCACAGCCCGATCGCGAGTTCCTCCATCGCGGCATCGGTGGCGGTGGCGATGGCGAAGGGCGTGGACTCGGCCGAGGCGGTTGGCTTCATGCGGGCCGACGACGGAGCGCACCATGCGTGCGGGCGTGTTCGGCGCCGCGCGGTGCGGCCCGGCGGCCTGGTTCGGTGATGCCTGCGGGTTGCTGCATCGCGCGGCCTTAGACCAGAAGTCACGATCGCGCGAGGGGGGTCAGGTGCCGAGGTAGCGGGCCAGGAAGTCGCCGATTTCGTTGAAGGCCTCGCGCGCCTCGGGCACCGTCGGGTCGAGGAACTGGGCGTGGCTCTGGCCTTCAAGGACCTGGAGGTCGGCGACCACGCCAGCGCGGCGCAGGCGGCGATGCGCGCGCACCGTGTCCGACAGCAGCAGGTCACGCGTGCCGGAGGTGAGGATGGCGGGCGGGAAGCCCGACAGGTCGCCGTTGACGGGCGAGAGCAGCGGGTCGCGCAGGTCGCGCCCGGCGGCATAGAGCGCGGCCGCGGCGCCGAGCCAGCCGGTGCGGCTGACCAGCACGTTGTCGACATAAGCGTTGGCGTTCACCGAATCGCCCTCGCCGGCCAGGTCGCACCACGGGGTGCCGGGGGCGATGGCGGCGGGGGGCGGCAGGCCCTCGGCGCGCGCGCGCAGCAGGGTGGCCAGCAGCAGGCCGCCGCCGGCGGAACTGCCGAACAGGCCGAGCCGGCGCGGGTCGTGCTGCGCGGTCACCGCGCGCCACGCGGCGATGGCGTCGTCCAGCGCCGCCGGGAAGGGGTGGTCGGGCGGCATGCGGTAGTCGACCGACAGGCAGCGGAAGCCTGCAAAACCGGCCATGAGCATGGCCTCCCCCGCGCCGGCGCGGCCCGGATAGAGCACGTAGCCGCCACCATGCAGGTGGACCAGCAGGCGGCCCTGGCGGTCCGGGCGCATGTCGCGCGGGGCGATGTCGAAGGCCGGCACGCCGGCGATGGTGGTGGGGGTGACGGTGATGCGGAGCGCTTCGATCAGGCCCGGGAGCAGCGGGTCGACCTCGGCGGCGGAAGCGGCCTGCAGGGCGCGCCAGCCGGCGGTATCGGGCGGGATGTGGTCCCAGTTGGCGGGATAGGGCGCGGCGATGCGGTGTTGCAGCTCCGCGCTGACGCTGCGCGGGACAGGGAGCAGGCGAGCGGGCAGCGTCCGGGGGGCCTCGGTGGGCGCTGGGGCCTGCGCCAGGGTTGGCGCGGCCAGGGGCGGCGCAGCCAGGGCGGCGGAGAGGACGACGCGGCGGTGGAGGATCATGGCGGGGCCCGGCAGTGGCGGCTGCATTCCAGCATTGCGCGCGCCGCCCGTCGCCCCGGGCTTTCCAAGCGGGCCGTCCCGTTGCATGGAGGCGCCAACCCCAGTTTGGAAACGGATCCCGGAATGCGTGATTTCCATTTGCCTGGCCGCAGCCCCGCCTATGGCGCGAACGGCATGGCCGCGACCTCGATGCCGCAGGCGACGCTGGCCGCGCTCGATATCCTGCGCGCCGGGGGCAATGCGCTCGATGCCGCGATTGCCGCCTGCGCTGTGCAATGCGTGATCGAACCGGCCTCGACCGGGATCGGCGGCGACTGCTTCTGCCTGTACGTGCCGGCGGGGTCGTCGAAGGTGGTGGCGCTGAACGGGTCGGGGCGCGCGCCGGCGGGTGCGACGCCCGAGGCGCTGCGCGCGGCGGGGATGACCGCGATGGTCAATACGTCGGCCCATTCTGTGACGGTGCCCGGGGCGATCAGCGCCTGGGAACTGCTGAACCGGACGCATGGGCGGCTTGGCCTCGATGCCATCCTGCAGCCGGCGATCCGGTATGCCGAGGAAGGCTTCGCGATCTCCCCGCGCGTGGCGTGGGACTGGGTCGGCAGCGTGGGCAAGCTGATGAAGCACGAGGCCTCGGCCCGGCGCTTCCTGCGCGATGGCGAGGCACCGAAGCTGGGGACGCGCTTCGTACAGCCGGAACTGGCGCGCACGCTGAAGGCCATCGCCGCGCGCGGCAAGAAAGCGTTCTACGAGGGCGAGGTCGCGGCCGACATCGTGGCGACGCTGCGCGCCGCGGGCGGGCTGCATACGGAGGAAGACTTCCACCGCGGCGCCGATGTCGCCGAGTTCGTCGAGCCGATCTCGATCGATTGGCGCGGCATGCAGGTGTTCCAGTGCCCGCCCAATGGCGTGGGCATGCATGTACTGCAGATCCTGGGCATCCTGGGCAACCTCGAAACCCCGGAGCAGGGGCCGTGGAGTGCCGAGCGCTTCCACCGCCACATCGAGGCGGCGCGGCTGGTCTATCGCGACCGCGACGCCTTCCTGGCGGACCCGTCGCAGGTGGATGTGCCGGTCGAGCGGCTGCTGGGTGCGGACTACCTGAAGCGCCTGGCGGGCCTCATTCGCGATGACGCGGCGATGCCGGAACTGCCGCCGGCGGGCGAGAGCGACTTCGCCAAGCACAAGGACACCGTCTACCTCTGCGTGGTGGACAAGGACGGCAACGCCTGTTCGTTCATCAACTCGCTGTTCGAGGGCTTCGGCACCGGCATCCTGGCCGAGACGTCCGGCGTCATGCTGCAGAACCGCGGCTTCGGCTTCCGGCTTCAGGAAGGCCACCCGAACTGCATCGCGCCGAACAAGCGGCCGCTGCACACCATCATCCCCGGCATGGTGATGAAGGATGGCCAGGCGATCATGCCGTACGGCGTGATGGGCGGGCGCTTCCAGCCGACCGGGCAGACGCTGTTCCTGAGCAATCACTTCGAATTCGGGCTGGATGTACAGGAAGCGATCGACCATCCGCGGCTGATGCCGCAGGACGGAAAGGTGCAGGTGGAGACCGGCATCCCTGGCCAGGTGGTGGACCGTCTGAACCGGCTGGGGCACGAGTGCGTGCTGGTGGACAAGCCGCATGGCGGTGGCCAGGCGATCTTCATCGACCGCGAGAAGGGCTGCCTGGTGGGTGGTTCGGACCCGCGCAAGGATGGCTGCGCGCTGGGCTACTGACGGCGCGTTGCCGCTGCGGCAGACTGGCGGGGCATCGAGGGATGGCCTGCCATGACCGCCGCCGTCATCGCCTTCGGACTCGCCATTGCGTTGCTGCTGCATGCGAGCGTCACGCGCGTGAAGGAGCGCCGCCTACGAAATCGGCTGCGGCCAATCGAGGCGCGGGTGATCGATCCCGGGCGCTCGGGGCAGGTCGAACTGGGCGGCGCCGCCACGGTGACCACGTCGGATGACCACCTGCCCACGAGTTCCACCTATTACACCGCGCGCTGGCGCTACAGCGTGGATGGGCGGGAGCATCACGGCCACACCACGCACAGCGCGCCTGTCTTCGCCGAGGGCGACGTGAAGTTCGGCCGCGTGCAGGTGTTCTACGACCCCGAGAACCCGTCCTTCAGCACGGCGCTGCCCGGGCATAACGATCAGGCGCGCGCCTGGTTCATCGCGGCGGGGATCGTGGCGGTGGCGGGCGTGATCTTCCTGCTGATCGGCCATGTCACGAACCGCCCGCCACCGGCGCCGCGCGGGCGGTGAGGCTGCGCGCCATCCGCGCCGACATCACCACGCTGGAGGTGGATGCGGTGGTGAACGCCGCGAACGAGGCGCTGCTTGTAGGCGGGGGTGTCTGTGGCGCGATCTTCCGCACGGCGGGCGCAGCGCCGCTGGCCGCGGCTTGCGCGGTGGTGGCGCCATGCCCGACCGGACAGGCGCGCATCACGCCGGGCTTCGCGCTGCCGGCGCGCTTCGTCATCCATGCGGTGGGGCCGGTGTGGCGCGGCGGCGGTGCGGGCGAGCCCGCGCTGCTGGCGGGCTGCTATCGCGAATGCTTGCGCCTGCTGCGGGACGCCGGCGGACGGTCCATCGCCTTCCCGGCGATCTCGACCGGCATCTTCGGCTACCCCGCCGACCAGGCAACCCGGATTGCGGTCGCGACGGTGCGGGAGGAAAGTCGCGCCGACATCGACGTCACCTTCGCCTGCTTCGACCAGCACACGCTCCATCTGTACGAAAAGGAACTCGGCGCATGACCGAACCCTGCGATCTGTCGGCCCTGGAAGCCCGCGCGCTGATCGGGCGCCGCGCGCTCTCGCCTGTCGAACTGCTGGAGTCCTGCCTGAAGCGCGTGGGGGAGGTGAACCACGCGGTCAACGCGATGGTCGCCATTGACGAGCCAGCGGCGCGCGCCGCGGCGAAGGCGGCGGAAGCGCAGGTGATGGCGGGCGGTCCGCTCGGCCCGCTGCACGGGCTGCCGGTCGGCATCAAGGACCTGGAGGAAACCAAGGGCCTGCGCACCACCTATGGCAGCCCGATCTTCGCCGATTTCGTGCCCGAGGCGGATTGCGGGATGGTGGCGAACCTGCGCCGCGCGGGCGCGGTCGTGATGGGCAAGACCAACACGCCTGAATTCGGCGCGGGCGCGAATACGCGCAACGCCGTCTATGGCGTGACGGGCAATCCGTTCGACCCGATGAAGTCGGCGGCGGGGTCGTCCGGCGGGTCGGGTGTGGCGCTGGCCTGCGGGATGGCGCCGATCTGCTCCGGTTCGGATACCGGTGGTTCCTTGCGCAATCCGGCGGCGTTCAACGGGATCGTGGGGTATCGGCCCTCGCCGGGACTGGTGCCGAGCGAGAAGCGCGGGCATGGCTGGTCGGGGCTGCCGGTGCTCGGGCCGATGGCGCGCAATGTGCCGGACACGGCGCTGCTGCTGTCGGCCATGGCGTCGGACGATGCGATGGACCCGTTGGCGTACACGCTGCCGGGCGAGGCGGTGCGCGGGGTGCCCGCGCGATACCATCCGCTGGCGCCGGTCGACCTGGCGTCGCTGCGGCTCGCGATCAGCGTCGATTTCGGCCAGGCGCCGGTCGAGAAGCTCATCCGCGAGGCCTTCGCCATCCGTTCCCGCGCCATCGCGCCGCTGTTCGGCGCGGCCGAGGAAGCAGACCCCGATTGCCGCGGTGGCGACGAGGCCTTCGAGGTGCTGCGCGCCATCGCCTTCCTGTCGGCGCATGCGCAGAAGGTGCGCGAACGCCCGCAGGATGTCGGCCCGAACGTGCGCGCCAATGTCGAGGAAGGGCTGCGCTACACGGTCGAGGACGCGGCCAATGCCGCGCAGGCGCAGACGCGGATGTATCGCGCCTGGCAGCACTTCTTCGCGCGGCACGACGTGTTGATCACCCCGGCCATCACGCTGTCGCCGCGCCCCTGGAAGGAACTGTTTCCGGCAGAGATCGACGGGGTGAAGACGCGCAGCTACTTCCATTGGCTCGCCTGCGCCTACTACCCGACGCTGTGCGGGCATCCGGCGATATCGCTGCCGATGGGCGTGGACGCGCTGGGGATGCCGTTCGGCCTTCAGATCGTCGGGCCGCGTGGGGGCGATGCGCTGGTGCTGCGCGTAGCCGCGGCGATCGAGGCGGCCTTCGTCGGGGACGCCGCGCTGCGCCGCCCGGTGCCGGACCTGGCCGCGCTGCGCGCCGCGACGCCAATCCGCGAAGTGCCCGGCGCCCTGGGTTGGGACTAAGTTTCGCCGTCAGTCTCCAGCCGCCAGAAGAAGGAGGGGGCCCGGGGGAGTTCGCTCCCCCGGCCTTGCCTTTCTACCAGCGCCGATACCCGCGATCCCCGCGATAGGCGTAGCGGTGGTCCTGCCGGTAGCCGCCATGCCGGCGGTAGTCGCGCCGATAGTAGCCATCATTATGATTGTTGTTGTTGCTGCTGGCGGCGAGGGCGGCGACGCCGACCAGCGCCGCCGCGCCGATGCCCAGCGCCGCCGTGCTGCCGTAGTCCGGCGAGCCATCCGGGTAGGTGCAGGCGCCGAGCGCGAGGCTGGCGGAGAGGGCGATGGCGGGGAGCAGGCGCATGGTGCAGGTCCTCCTGGTCGTGAGAAGGTTGCACGCCCTCCATGTTTTCGTTGCGGCGCCATCGTGGCGCCGCGCCTTAATCAGGCCTGGGCGCCGGAGAAGGCGTTGAAGGTTTGCAGCGTGTAGGTGTCCTTCACGCCGGCGACGGTCTGGATGCGCTCGACGACGAACAGGCCGATGTCGCGGTCGGCCGCGAGGTAGAACTTCCCCAGCAGGTCGTATTGGCCGGAGACCGAGTGCATCTCGGACAGTTCCTCGATGCCATCGGCCATTTCGCGGGCCACGCGGTAGGCTTGGCCCATCTCGCACTTGATCATCACGAATATGGCGCGCATGGCCGGTTCCGTCGCTGCGGCGCCGCGCGGAGGTGCGTGGCTACGTCGCCGGCTTGTACATCAGGGAGCCGGCAACGTCCCACCAAACATGGTCGTTGAACCAGGTGATGGTCTCGGTGGCGCGGCGACCGTCATCGCCGCCCTGCTGGTCGTCCGGGTCGTTGATGTGGACCGTGTCGCCCTCGATGCCGGTGACGACGATGACATGGCCGAAGCCATACCAGTCACCCGCGGCCCAGAGCGGCCCGTAGTTGATCAGCAGCTGGAACAGGTCGTAGTTGCCGAGGGCATGCGTGCCACTCGGCATCGGGACGGGCACCAGCCCCTCGACCTGGGCAAGCTGCGGGAAGGCGGTCGAGCTGAGGCCCTTGTCGGCCTGCCAGACAGTGGGCAGGCCCAGCCGCGGCCCGGCCTCCTGGTAGTAGGCGACCATGCAGGCCGCGGCGTACCAGCAGTCCATGCCCTGCACCTGGCCGACCAGCGGCACGTCGAGCAGCAGCGAGGGGCCGGCGGAGGAGACGGCGTTCGACCGGCTGCGGCCGGGGATCCGATGGTTACCGATGCTGATCGACATGGGGGCCTCCGGCCATGGTGGATTGCGGCACGACTGTGGCAGCATGAGCCGGCACGGGGGATGAAGCTTTTCGTGCCCCCTTGGGATGCGCCGGCGGGTTGCATCGCCCAAGGCTTGGGCAGGCCCGCCCTGCAGGGCGGAGTCGCGGCACCGGGGGAGGCGGCATGAGTGTTGCTAGCCAGGACCACATGACCGAATTCACCCAGGCGCCCGACCGGGGCGGCCCCGCCCAGCCGCTGCTCGAGGTCTCGGGCCTCGTGAAGCATTTCCCGATCCGCGGCGGGCTGCTGGGCCGCAAGGTGGCCGAGGTCCGCGCGGTGGACGGCGTGAGCCTCTCGATCCGCAAGGGCGAGACGCTGGGCATCGTCGGTGAGTCGGGCTGCGGGAAATCCACCACCGCCCGGCTGCTGATGCGTCTGCTCGACCCCGATGCGGGGGAGATGGTGTTCGACGGCGAGAAGGTCGGCGCCAACGACCAGACCGGCGGGCTGCCGATCCGCGAATATCGCCGCCAGGTGCAGATGGTGTTCCAGGATTCCTACGCGTCGTTGAACCCGCGCCTGACCATCGAGGAGACCATCGCCTTCGCGCCCAAGGTGCATGGCGTGTCCGCGTATGAGGCGCGGGAGCGGTCGCATGAATTGTTGGCGGCGGTGGGCTTGGCGCCGGGGCAGTTCGCGCGGCGCTATCCGCATGAACTCTCGGGCGGGCAGCGGCAGCGCATCAACATCGCGCGCGCGCTCGCGTTGCAGCCGCGCCTGGTGATCCTGGACGAACCCGTCAGCGCGCTCGACAAGTCGGTCGAGGCGCAGGTGCTGAACCTGCTGGTCGACCTCAAGGACAAGTTCGGCCTGACCTACGCCTTCATCAGCCACGACCTGAACGTGGTGCAGTACATCAGTGACCGCGTGCTGGTGATGTATCTGGGCAAGGTGGCGGAGCAGGGGCCGGTCGAGGAAATCTACGACCGCCCGGCGCATCCCTATACCCGCGCGCTGCTGGCCTCGCGGCCGTCGATGGACCCGGCGCGGCGGCGCACCGAACCGCCACTGACGGGCGATCCGCCCAACCCGGTCAATCCGCCCTCAGGCTGCCGCTTCCGCACGCGCTGCGTGATGGCCGAAGGCATCTGTGCGGAGCGCGAGCCGCCGGTCTCCGGCCTGACCGTGGGGCACGAGGCCGCCTGCCACGCCGTCATTCCCGGCAGCGGGCACAGCGCGGCGCCGAAGGTGGCGGCATGAGCGCGGCCGTGAAGATGGACGCCGCGCCGCCGCTGGTGCGCGCGCGGAACCTGTCCGTGCTGTTCAAGAACCGCGATCGTACCGTGCATGCGGTGAACGGCGTGGACCTCGATCTCGCGCAGGGGGAGGTGCTGTGCCTGCTGGGCGAGTCCGGGTCGGGCAAGTCGGTCACGCTGCGCGCGCTGATGAAGCTGCTGCCGAAATTCGCCAAGGTCGAAGGATCGATCGAGGTGGCCGGCCGCGACGTGCAGGCCATGAGCGAGGGCCAGCTGTCGGATTTCCGCGGCGGCGACGTGGCGATGATCTTCCAGGAGCCGATGACCGCGCTCGACCCGGTCTTCACCATCGGCCGGCAGATTGCCGAAGCCGTGCAGCGGCACGAGGGTGTGTCGCGGTCGGCGGCCGATGCGCGCGCGCTGGAATTGCTGGAACTGGTGCAGATCCCATCGGCCAAGCGGCGCCTCGCGGCCTACCCGCATGAGTTGTCGGGCGGGCTGCGGCAGCGCGCCATGATTGCGGTGGCGCTGGCTTGCAAGCCCAAGCTGTTGCTGGCCGACGAACCGACCACGGCGCTCGATGCCACGGTGCAGATCCAGGTGTTGCTGCTGCTGCGCGAATTGCAGGAACGCCTCGGCATGGGCGTGATCTTCGTGACGCACGATTTGGGCGTGGCCGGCGAGATCGCCGATCGTGTGGCCGTCATGTACGCCGGCCGCGTGGTGGAAGAAGGCGGCGTGGGCCCGTTCATGGCCGGGCCGCTGCATCCCTATGCACAGGGATTGCTGGGCGCGACGGTGCATCCGGGCATGCGGGGGAAGCGGCTGACGACGATTCCCGGCGCGCCGCCGGGGCTCGAGACGGCGCCGACCACCTGCGCCTTCTCCCCGCGCTGCGCACTGGCCGAACCCGCCTGCCTGGCCGGTGTGCCGCCCGCGGTGCCGGCCGGGCCGGGGCGGATGACGCGTTGTATCAAAGTGAATGCTGCGTAACGCACCGGCCTTCGGCGCTTGCTGTTTACGGCAGGCATGGTCACATAGGTGTGACGCCGAAGCGGGTACCTCATGCGGACGATGACGCAGCTGGCTGTCCTGGCCCTGGTCGGTGCTGCCGGGGCGGGGTGGCATTTCTACGGTGACAAGGTCGGGCTGAAGCCGCCGCTGGAGATGCTTGGCCTGCAGGCGCCGCCCGCGCAGGGTGGCGGTCGCGGCGGCGGGCCGGGCGGCCCGGTCGGCGTGATCGTGCAGCCGGTGCGCGTGGCCCAGGTGGTGGACAAGGTCGAGAGCGTCGGCACGGTGCGCGCGCGCGAGGCGGTGACCATCACCTCCAAGGTCGCGGGCATCGTCGAGACAATCAACTTCAGCGAAGGCCAGCTGGTCGAGGCGGGGTCGACGCTCGTGCAGCTCGATGCCGCCGCACTGCGTGCCGAGCTCGACCAGGCGCGGGCGCTGATGGACGATGCGCGGAACCAGCTGGTGCGTGCGCGACAGTTGCAGGCCGGGCAGACCATCGCGGCGCAGCGGCTCGAGACGCTGGAAGCGCTGGCGCGCCAGGCGGAGGGGCGGGTGCGCCAGGCGGATGCGCGGCTCGAGGAATTGCGCGTCAATGCACCCTTCGCCGGGCGCGTCGGCCTGCGCCAGGTGAGCCCGGGCGCGCTGATCCAGCCGGGCACGGTGATCACCACGCTGGATGACACGGCGCGGGTGCGGGTGGAATTCTCGGTGCCGGAGGTGCATCTCGCGCGCATCCGCGTGGGCAGCGCCGTGACGGCGCGCAGCATCGCCTATGGGGACCGGCGCTTCCGCGGCACGGTCGCGGTGATCGACACGCGAATCGACCCCGCGACGCGATCGGTGCGCGTGATCAGCGAATTCGACAATTCGGACGAGGCGCTGCGACCTGGCCTGTTCCTGACGGTGGAACTGGTGCTCGAGGAACGCGACCGCGCGTTGCTGGTGGCCGAGGAGGCGATCGACCCGGTGGGCGACCGCGCCTTCGTCTTCGTGGTGCGCGACGGGCGCGCGCGGCGCCAGGAAGTGAAGCTGGGCCTGCGGCTGCCCGGAGAGGTCGAGATCCGCGAAGGGCTGAATGCCGGCGAGCCGGTGGTGGTGCGCGGCATCCAGCGCCTGCGCAACGACCTGCCCGTGCGGGTGGTCGAAACCCTGACACGACCGACGAGCTGAACGGCGATGGTGCTCTCCGACGTCTCGATCAAGCGGCCGGTCTTCGCGACCGTGATTTCGCTGTTGCTGACCGTGCTCGGCATCTTTGCGCTGATGCGCATGCCGATCCGTGAATACCCGGCGATCGACCCGCCCATCATCCAGATTACCACGACCTATCGCGGCGCGTCGGCCCCGGTGGTGGACAGCCAGATCACCGAGATCCTGGAAGGCGCGGTCGCCGGGATCGAGGGCATCAAGGTGATGTCGTCGCAGTCGCGTGACGAGCGCAGCCAGATCACCATGGAGTTCCTGCTTTCGCGCAACGTGGACAGCGCGGCGAACGACGTGCGTGACCGTGTTGCGCGCGCCTTGGCGCGGCTGCCGGAACAGGCGGATACGCCCGTGGTGGCGAAGGTGGATGGCGACAGCCGGCCGATCCTGTGGATCGCGCTGGCGTCGGACCGCCTCACGCCGCTCGACCTGACGGATATCGCGCGACGTCGAATCGTGGACCGGCTCGCGATCGTCGAGGGGGTCGCGCAGGTGCTGATCCAGGGCGAGCGGCGCTTCGCCATGCGCGTGTGGATCGACCGCCAGGCGCTGGCGGCGCGCAACCTCACGGTGCAGGACATCGAGGACGCGATCCGTCGCGAGAATGTGGAACTGCCCGGCGGGCGGATCGAGAGCACGGCGCGCGAACTGACCGTGCGCACGGATTCCCGCATGAGCCGGCCCGAACAGTTCCGCGAGATCGTGGTGACGCGCGCAGCGACCGGTGCGCAGGTGCTGCTGGGCGAGGTGGCGCGCGTCGAGGTCGCCGCCGAGGATACGCGCGGCGCCTATCGCATCAACGGTCGGCCCGCCATCGGCCTGGGCATCCTGCGGCAATCCACCGCCAATACGCTGTCGGTGGCGAATGGCGTGAAGGCCGAGATGGAGCGCATCCGGCCGTCATTGCCCGAGGGGATCGACGTCATCGTCGGTTATGACGAGAGCCTGTTCATCAGCCAGTCGATCTACGAGGTCGAGCACGCGCTGATGATCGCGCTCGCCCTCGTTGTCGGCGTGATCTTCCTGTTCCTGCGGTCGGTGCGCGCGACCATCATTCCAGCCGTGGCGATCCCGGTGTCGATCATCGCGTCCTTCATCGCGACGGCCGCGCTGGGATTCTCGGTGAACGTGCTGACGCTGCTGGGCCTGGTGCTGGCGATCGGCCTGGTGGTCGATGACGCGATCGTGGTGCTGGAGAACATCCATCGACGCATCGAGGAAGGCGAGGACCCGCTGCTGGCATCGTTGCTGGGGGCGCGCGAGATCGCGTTCGCGGTCATCGCGACCACGCTGGTGCTGGTCGCGGTCTTCGTGCCGCTATCCTTCATGGGCGGCAATACCGGGCGGCTGTTCACGGAATTCGGGCTCGCGCTGGCGGCCTCGGTGGTGTTCTCGGGGCTGATCGCGCTGACGCTCACGCCCATGATGTGTTCGAAGCTGCTGAAGCCGCACGAGGGCGAATCCTGGCTGATCCGCGTGACCGAGCCGTTCTTCCTGGCGCTGAACGGGTCGCTGCGCTGGACGTTGGACCGCGCGTTGCGCGCGCCCGTGCTGGTGCTGGGGGCGTCGGCCCTGCTGTCGGCCTTCGCGGTCGTGCTCTATGCGGCGCTGCCCAAGGAATTCGCGCCGACCGAGGATCGCGGCGTGGTCATCATTCCGACCACGGGGCCGGAGGGCGCGTCTTTCGGCTACACGATGGAACACGTGCTGCAGATCGAACGCCTGCTGCAGCGCTATGTCGAAAACGGGGAGGCGGTGGCGGTCTTCGCGACCGTCGGCGGGTTCTCGCGCCCCGCGGTGGGCAATGTGGCGAACATCTTCATCCGCCTGGCCCCCTGGGCGGAGCGCAGCCGCAAGCAGCAGCAGATCGCCGCCGAGGTATTTCCGCAGATCGCGCAGATCCCGGGCGTGCGCGGCTTCGCGCTGAACCCGCCCTCGCTCGGCGCGCGCGGTTTCCAGCCGCCGGTGCAGTTCGTGATCGGCGGGCCGGACTACGACACGCTGATCGGCTGGCGCGACCAGTTCCTCGCGCGCGCGCGGGAGAACCCGAGGCTGCTCAACCTCGACCACAACTTCAAGGAGACCAAGCCGGAGGTACGGGTCGAGATCGACCGGCGCAAGGCTGCCGACCTTGGCGTGTCGATTGCCGCGGTGGGACGCACCATCGAGACGATGATGGGCTCGCGCGAGGTCACGACCTATGTCGTGGGCGGGCAGGAATACAAGGTGCTGCTGCAGGCGCCCGAGGAGGCACGGCTGTCGCCCTATGACCTGCAGAACGTATTCGTGCGCACGGCCTCGGGCGGGCTGGTGCCGCTGTCGAACATCGTGACCATGTCCGAGCGCGCGCGCGCGCAGACGCTGTCGCGCGAGGACCGTGTGCGCGCCATCACCATCACAGCGTCGCTCGCGCCGGGCTACTCGCTGGGCGATGCGTTGGCCTACATGGATGGCGTGGCGCGCGAGGTCCTGCCGGGCGATGCGCGCATTTCGTATCGCGGGCAGTCGCTGGAATTCCGGGAATCCTCGGGCGCACTCTATCTGACCTTCGCGATGGCACTGCTGGTGGTGTTCCTGGTGCTTGCGGCGCAGTTCGAGAGCTTCATCCACCCCTTCGTGATCCTGCTGTCGACGCCTCTCGCGATCACCGGCGGGCTGCTGGCGCTGTGGTGGACGGGGCAGTCGCTCAACGTGTTCAGCCAGATCGGCATGATCCTGCTGATCGGGCTGATGGCGAAGAACGGCATCCTTGTCGTGGAATTCGCCAACCAGCTGCGCGACCGGGGCATGAGCGTGCGTGACGCGGTGCTGGAGGCGTCCGTCGTGCGGCTGCGGCCGATCCTGATGACATCGATCGCGACCGTGCTGGGCGCGGTGCCGCTGGCGATGGCGACGGGCGCGGGGGCCGAGAGCCGTTCGGCGCTGGGCGTCGTGATCGTGGGCGGCATCACGCTGTCGACCTTCGTGACGCTCTATGCGGTGCCGGCGCTGTACCTGCTGCTCGCCCCCTACACCAAGCCGATCGGGGCCATCGCCGCGAAGCTGGCCGCGCTCGAGACGAACCGCGGCAAGGGGCACGGGCCGCAGCCGGCGGAGTGACGCGCGGCGCGGGACGGGGTAGCCTCCGGCGCCATGCCGACGGGGGAATAGCCGGATGACTGAAGGACGTCGCGCCATCGCGGGGCGCACGGGGGGCAAGCTGCTGGCCGATGCGCTGGTGGCGCAGGGTGTCACGCATGCCTTCTGCGTGCCGGGCGAATCCTACCTCGACCTGCTCGATGGGTTGTACGCGGTGCGCAACCGGCTGCAGCTGGTGACCTGCCGCTTCGAAGCCGGCGCGGTCCATATGGCGGAAGCCTACGGCAAGCTGACCGGCAAGCCAGGGGTGGCGATCGTCACGCGCGGGCCTGGCGCCTGCCACGCCGCGATCGGCGTGCATGTCGCCTTCCAGGATTCCACGCCGCTGGTGCTGCTGGTGGGGCAGATCCCGGTCGAGGAGACCGACCGCGAATCCTTCCAGGAAGTGGACTACCGCAAGATGTTCGGCCCGCTCGCGAAGTGGGTCACGCAGATTGACGACGAGAAGCGCATCCCCGAACTGATGGCGCATGCCTTCGATGTCGCGACGTCGGGCCGGCCTGGCCCGGTGGTTGTCGCGATCAGCGAGGAGATGCAGAAGCGCATGGCCTCGGTGCCGGATATCGGGCCCGCCGATGTGCTGCCGCCGAACCCCGCCCCCGATGCACTGCCGCGCCTGATGAAGATGCTGTCGGCCGCTGAACGCCCGCTGGTGGTGCTGGGCGGGTCGCGTTGGTCCGACCAGGGCAAGGCGGACATCCGCGACTGGCTGCTGGCCAATGACCTGCCTGTGAGCGTCGCGTTCCGTCGCATGGGGCTGTTCGATGGCACCTCGCCCAACTACGTGGGCGACCTGGGCGTGGGTGCGGATGCCGGGTTGGTCGCGAAGGCGAAGGAGAGCGACCTGATCCTCGCGATCGGCACGCGCGTCGGCGAGCCGGTCAGCCAAGGCTACACGCTGTTCGACATGGCGGGCGCGACGCCCATCGTGCATGTCTATCCCGACCAGGCTGAGATCGGGCGGGTGTACCGGCCCGCGCTCGGCATCGTGAGCGAGGTCAATGCCTTCGCCGCGGCGGCCAAGGCGGCGGGGGCGGTGAAGAAGCCGGCCTGGTCCGCATGGACAAGGGAATTGCGTGCGCTGCGCGTCGCGCAGGCGACGCCGCCCGACTACGAAGGCCCGCTGAACCTGGCGGTGGCGCTGCAGGCGCTCGAGAAGGAACTGCCCAAGGACACCATCTTCACGACGGACGCGGGCAATTTCGCGACCTGGCCCAACCGCTTCATGCATTTCGGCGAGAAGCAGGATTTCCTCGGGCCGACCAACGGTGCGATGGGCTATGCGGTGCCGGCGGCGATCGGCGCGAAGATCACCTATCCCGATCGCGCAGTGATCGGCTTCGTGGGCGATGGCGGCTTCCTGATGACGGGGCAGGAAATCGCGACCGCGTTCCATCACGCGGTGAACCCGGTGATCCTGGTGTTCAACAACCAGATGTACGGCACCATCCGCATGTACCAGGAACGCACCTATCCGGCGCGGGTCTCGGGCACGGCGCTGACCAACCCGGACTTCGCCAAGTTCATCGAGGCCTTCGGCGGCCATGGCGAGATCGTCGAGACGACCGAGCAGCTGGTGCCCGCCGTGAAGCGCGCGCTGGCGTCCGGCAAGCCCGCGGTGGTCGAGGTGCGCACCAACCCCGAGCAGGTGACCAACCGCGCCACCATCGCCGACCTGCGCGCGCAGGCGGCGAAGGCGGCGGGTGCGGCGGCGCCGGTGCCCGCGCAGGCGGTGCGCACGCCCGCCCCACGCCGGACCGGGCCGCGGCCGCGCTGATACGGCGCGCCCTTCGCCGGGCGTACCGGTCCGCGGGGTTGGCGTGTCGGCTGCGCGCGAAACCCGGCTGTTCAGGTGCTGCGGATGTCGCGCAGCACCTCCTCGGCGGTGCGCATCGCGGCGATCGCGGCGGGGAAGCCGGCATAGGCGCAGGCATGGGTGATGACCTCCGCGATCTCCTCTTCGGTGCAGCCATTGTTGATGGCGCCGACCAGATGGCCGCGGAGTTCGTGGTGCTGGCTGAGCGCCACCAGCATGCCGATCGTCACCATGCTGCGTTCGCGCCGCGTCAGCGTGTCGCGCGTCCACAACGACGCGTAGGGGAATTCCTCCGACAGGTGCCGCAGCGCCTGGTTGAGCGGCGTGGTGGAGGCATCGCGCTTCGCCATGTAGGCGTCGCCCAGCACCTCGCGCATCGCGGTGCGGCCGGTGGTGCGCAGGGCGTCGTGGGCGGCTTCGTCGGTCATGATGGGTCCTCCTGCGGCCATCCTAGGCGCGGTCGCCGCGCATGACGAAGACGCTGCTGGTGGTCTGGCATTCCAACACCGGCGGTACGCGCGCCATGGCGCAGGCTGCCGCGGATGCGGCCGCCGAACACGGCGTGCGCGTGCGGCTGCTGCACGCGGGCGCGGCGACGCCGGACGATGTGCTCGGCGCCGATGGCTATGTCTTCGCAACACCTGAGACACTCGCCGCCATTGCCGGGCCGATGAAGGATTTCTTCGACCGCGCCTACTACCCGGTGCTCGGGCGCATCGAGGGGCGGCCCTATGCGCTGATGGTCTGCGCGGGCAGCGACGGTTCGAATGTCGTGCGCCAGGTGGCGCGCATCGCGACGGGCTGGCGCCTGCGCGCGGTGGCGGAGCCGATCATCGTGTGCACGCGCGCGCAGACGCCCGAGGCGATCCTGGCGCCGAAGACAATTGCGGCGGAGGATCTCGCCCGCTGCGTGGAACTCGGCGCGACGCTCGCGGCGGGCATGGAAATCGGCGCCTTCTGACGTTGTCGCGCGGGCGCGAAGGCGGCACAGTCGCTTCAACCCCGAGACGGAGACCGATCGCATGACGCAGTGGCGCTGGATGCTGGGTGGCGCAGTCGCCGCCATGTTGGGGGCGCAGGCCGCGGTGGCGCAGGCGCCGCAGCCACGGGTCTTCCGAATGGCGACCAGCGTGGATGCCGCCACGCTTGACCCGCATGCGACCAATGCGCTGTTCACCTTCCTGGTGGTGCATCAGGTCTATGAGGGCCTGACCTGGCGCGGCGACGACCTGAAGGTCCATGCCGGGCTGGCGACACGCTGGGAACAGGTGGAGCCGACGCGCTGGCGCTTCCATCTGCGCGACGGCGTGCGCTTCGCCGGCGGCGAGGCCTTCGAGGCCGATGACGTGGTGTTCTCGATCCAGCGCGCGCTGGCGCTGACCTCCAACTACGGCATCTTCGTCGATACCGTGGTCTCGGCGGAAGCGCGCGACCGCCTGACCGTGGACATCGTCACCCGCGTGCCCGACCCCGTCGTGCCCGACAAGATGACGCGCATCATGATCATGGATCGCGGCTGGTCGGAGGCCAACCGCGCCACCGTGCCGCAGAACTTCGCGCAGCGGGAGGAGACGTACACCGTCCGCAACGCCAACGGGACCGGCCCCTTCGTGATCCGCTCGCGCGAGGTCGACCAGCGCACCGTCATGGTGCGCAATCCGGCCTGGTGGGGTGCCAGCACCGCGACCGGCAACGTCACGGAATACCATCACGTCACGCTGACCTCCGACGCCACGCGGATCGCCGCACTGCTGTCGGGCGAGGTGGACATGGTGCATGTCGTGCCGGTGCAGGATGTCGCGCGCATCCAGCGCAACCCGCGCCTGCGCGTGCTCGAGGGGCAGGAGAACCGCACCGTCTGGCTCGGCATGCGGCAGGACGTGGATGAACTCGCGGGCAGCGACGTGCGCGGGCGCAACCCGTTCCGCGACCTGCGCGTGCGCCAGGCGGTGGCGCATGCGCTCGACCTCGATGCGCTGCGCCGGACCACGCTGCGCGGGCAGGGCGTGCCCACCGGCAGCATGTGGACGCAATACGTGAATGGCTGGTCGCAGGATGCCGATCGCCGCACGCCCTACGATCCCGATCGGGCGCGCGCGCTGCTGACGGAAGCGGGCTATCCGAACGGGTTCAGCGTGCCCTTCGATTGCCCGGTGGGTACCTATGACGAAGCCTGCCAGGCGGTGGCGGGGATGCTCGCGCGCGTTGGCATCCGCGCGACGCTGACCATCCATCCGAATGCGGTGTTCTCGCAGCGCGTGCGGCGGCAGGAGCCGATGTTCTACGGCCTGTCCTGGGGTGTGCCGACCTTCGACGCCAGCTACACCCTGCGCGCCATCATGGCGTCGCGCAGCGTGGGTGGTGCCGCTACCTGGAATGCCGGCGGCTGGAGCAATGCGGAGTTCGATGCGCTGCTGCCGCGCATCGACGCGGAGCAGGACCCCGAGGCGCGGCGCGGCCTGATCCGCCAGGCGCATGCGCTGCACAACGCGCAACTCGGCCACATCCCGATGTACCACATGATGATCCCCTGGGCGCATCGCACGGGTGTCACGGTGGCGCACCGCGCCGACAACCAGGTGCAGGTGCGCGAGATCAGGGTGGACTGACGCGGCCGCGTCAGCACGCAGTGTTGGCGTGGCGGCTGCGCGCGGCGTCAGGCGGCGCGCCAGCCGATCCAGTCGGCGATGCCCTGGCCCATCACGCGCTCCATCTGCGGCCCCTGCAGCCAGGGCAGTTCCTCGGTGAACAGCGTGATGCACTGGCGCCAGGAACACGGCATGCGCGTGATGTCGGTGCCCCAGAAGAAGCGGTCCGGGCCGAAGGCGTCGTACAGGCGGTGCAGCCCGTCATGGATGTCGCGGAAGGGATAGGGCAGCAGCGAATGGCATGGCGCGCCCGTCGCCTTGAGCGCCACATTCGGGAAGCGCGCCAGCGCGCAGGCGGCGTCCACCTCCGCAAAGGCATCCGCACCCTTGCCGCCGCGTTTCACGCCGCAATGGTCGATGATGAGCCGCAGGTTTGGATGGCGTTCGGCGATGCGCGTGAGCTCGGGCAGGAAGCGCCAGGCCAGCGTCGCGACGGGCAGGCCGGCGTCTTCCGCCGCGGGCCAGAGCCAGTCCATCGTGCCGTCGAAGGGCCAGGTCTGCTGGTCGGCGCGCACCAGCGGGTAGCGCAGGCCGCATTGTCCGGGGCGTTCGCGCCAGGTCGCGAGCAAGGGGCGGCTGGTCGCGGGCTGGTCGAGCGGCACCTGGCCCAGGATGCACAGGCGCTGCGGGTGCAGCGCGGCCGCCGCCTCGCATAGCGCATTGGCATCGAGGTCCCAGGAGACCGGCGGGTGGAGGACGGCGGCATCCACGCCGGCCTCGTCCATCTCGGCCAGCAATTCGTCGACGGTGAAGGCGGAGACCTGCCGGTGGTCGCCGCTGGGCGTGCCGCTGCCCCAGATATGCACCTGCGCGTCGATGATCCGCATGGTCAGGCTCCGGGCAGCTTCATGTTCGAAAAGCGGGTGTCGAGGTGCTCGATCTCGAAGAACCCCGCATCCGGGCCGAAGGCCTTGTAGATCGGGAAGGTCTTCATCACGCCGAGCGTGACCGAGCTTTCGAGCGGCGAGATGAAGCCGCAATCCATATCGAGGTAGTGCGCCTGCCGCGACCAATGCGCGAGTTGCTGCGCGGTGACGGCGCAGAAGCCGCTATGCGGGTTGGCGGCGCGGCGGAAGGTGATGGCGCCGCGGCCGGGCGTTCGCAGGCCGAGCAGCGGTTCGTCGGGCAGCGCGTCGGTCCAGCGCGAGATGGCGCCGGGGCGCAGGTCGCCGTCGATCCAGGTCTTCAGCGTGGGGCCGGCGGGGTTCCATTCGTAGCGGTTGGGCATCAGCAGCCGCTTCCAGCCAAAGGCGTCCTGGAAGGCCATGATGCGATCGAAGAAGCCGGCGTCGGCGACGCGCAGGTCGTCCTCGGACTGGCAGAACAGGTCGTAGGCGTTGCGGGTCTCGGCGAAGATGCGCCGCGCGGCGAAGCCCAGCATGCGCGGGTTGTCGACCTGCACCTTGATGTGGCGCACGCCGCGCGCCTTGGCGTGTGCGTCGTCCAGCAAATGGTCGGTGCCGTTGGTGACGACGCAGATATCCAGGCCATCGACGCTGCCGCGGATGCGCTCGAAGCGCTTGTGCTCGATGTCGAGCGTGGTGGTGGGGCCGAAGGTGCCGCGCCAGGAATCGATCACGCCGCGGAGCACCGTCGCGCGCTGGTCGCGCCGATGCGCGTCGGTCGAGGAATGCGTCGAGCCTTCCTCGGCCTTGAAGTAGTGGATGATGGCGAGCAGGACGCGCATCAGCGCCCTACCGCGTAGCCTTGCATGCCACGCGGATTGGCGCCGGCGCGGATGGTGCCGTCGGGTTCACGCCGCGCACCGGTCAGGCGGCCTTCGGACCATTCGCCGCCCATCTCCGCCGCATGGCCGCGGGCGGCCAGGTCGGCCAGCACGGCCATGTCGTAGCGGCCTTCGATCACGACCTTGCCGGGCTTCGCCCCGCGCGGCCAGAAGCTGCTGATCCAGTGTTCGGAATGGAAGGCAGGCAGGTCGATCGCCTGCTGGATGTTGAAGCCGTGGTTGACCATGCGCAGCAGCATGATGGCCTGCCACTGGTCCTGCTGTTCGCCGCCCGGCGTGCCGAAGGACATCCAGGGCTTGCCATCGCGCAGCACCATCGAGGGCGAGAGCGTGGTGCGCGGACGCTTGCCGGGCTTGAGGCCGTTGGGCAGGGATTCGTCCAGCCAGAACATCTGGCAGCGCGAGCCCAGGCAGAAGCCGAGTTCCGGAATGGTGGGCGAGGATTGCAGCCAGCCGGCGGACGGCGTGGCGCTGACCATGTTGCCGTGGCGGTCGATGACATCGACATGGCAGGTATCGCCGCCCGAGGCGCCGAGGCGCGAGACGGTGGGTTCGCCCGAGCCCATCGCGGCGGCGAGTTCCTGCGACCGGCGCAGCGCGGCCGCGTAGTCGGTGCGTGGCGCGCGGCCATCAGGGCTGCCAGGACGGAAGTCGTTGTTCGCGGTGGGGCCGATCAGCGCGCGGCGCGCGTCGGTGTAGGCCTTGGACAGCAGTGTCGGCATCGGCACGTCGGTGAAGTCCGGGTCGCCGTAGAAGGCCTCGCGATCGGCGAAGGCGAGCTTCATGGCTTCGATGACGTGATGGATGAAGTCGGCGCCGACCGGGTCCATCGCGGCGACATCGAAGCCCGACATCAAGGCCATGGTCTGCAGCATGGCGGGGCCCTGGCTCCAGGGCCCGCATTTCAGGATGGTGTGGCCGTGGTAGTCGAGCGTGAGCGGCGTTTCGATGGTAGCGGACCAGCGGGCCATGTCGTCGGCGGTGATGACGCCGCGGTGGCGTTGGCCGGAGGTGTCCATCGCCTCGGTGCTCGCGGCAAAGCGCCCCACCGCCTCGGCGACGAAGCCGCGGTACCATGCGGCGCGGGCGGCATCGACCTGGTGTTCACGGCTGCCGCCGGCGTCCTCGGCCTCGCGCACGACGCGGGCGTAGGTGTCGGCCAGCGTCGGGTTGGCGTAGAGCGCGTTAGGCTCCGGTCCGCCATTGCGCAGCCACAGCGCGGCCGAGGTCGGCCATTCGGATTCGAACAGCGGGCGCACGCTGTCGATCGTGGCGCGCACGCGCGGCACCATGGGTGCGCCGTGGCGCGCATAGCCGATCGCGCAGGACAGCACGTCCCGCACTGACCAGGTGCCGTGGTCGCGCAGCATGAGCATCCAGGCGTCGAAGGCGCCGGGCACCGGCGTCGCGAGCAGGCCGGTGCCCGGCATGATCTCGGCACCGAGGCTGTTCATGTGCGCCACCGTCAGCCCCGCGGGCGCCGGACCCTGGCCGCAGATGACCTGCTGCGCGCCGGTGCGCGCGCTATGCAGGATGATGGGGCAATCGCCGCCTGGGCCGTTCAGGTGGGGTTCGACGATCTGCAGCGCGAATCCGGCCGCAGCCGCGGCATCGAAGGCATTGCCGCCGCGTTCCAGCACGGACATGCCGACTTGGCTGGCGAGCCAATGGGTGGAGGCGACGGCGCCGAAGGTGCCGATGATCTCGGGGCGGGTGGTGAACATGCTGGGCGGCTCCTTGGCCGGGAAGCCGATGGTTGCCATGCGGTCGACGGGCATCGGCGCGTATCCCCCGGGGCTTGCTTCGGACGTCGTCGCGCAGCACAGGGGGCGCGTCAATCCTGCGGGAGCGAAGGCGATGCTGCTGGCCGTGGTCGGCCCGTCCGGGGCGGGCAAGGATACGCTGATGGGTGCGGCACGGGCGCGGCTGGCGGGCGATGCGCGCTTCGTCTTCGTGCGGCGCGCCATCACGCGCCCGGCCGGGGCGGGGGGTGAGGATCATCGTGCATTGTCCGCGCCGGAATTCGCGGCGGAGCGCGCGGCCGGCGGCTTCGCGCTGTGGTGGGAGGCGCACGGGCTGTCCTACGGCATTCCGCGCAGCATCGAGGACCAGATGGCAGCCGGGCGCGTGGTGGTGGCGAACCTGTCGCGTGGCGTCCTGGCGGAGGCGGCGGCGCGCTATCCGCTGCGCGTGCTGGTGATCACCGCGCCGATTGCGGTGCTCGCGGCGCGACTGGCGGCGCGGGGGCGCGAGGACGCGGCAGACATCGCCGCGCGGTTGGCGCGCGAGTCCGCGTTGCCGCCGGGTCTCGACGTGGTGACGGTGATGAACGACGCGACGCCTGAGGAGGGGGCGGCGCGGGTCGTGGCGCAACTCACCCGCGCAGCGGAAGACGCTCGGCGATGGTGAAGGGCGCGCCCGGCGCGGGCTGGACGAACAGGCTGATGGCGTCGACGCGGCGCGGGCGCGACGGAGCATCGCCCAGGAATGCGGTGACGGCGGGCATCAGTACCGCCTTCTCGTCGGTCGTCAGGCGCCGCGTCAGCGTGACGTGGAAGCGCCATTCCTCGAAGACATAGGGGTAGCCCCAGCGGTCGAGGTGCGCGCGCTGCGCCGGCGACATGCGTTCGGGGCGGCGGCGCGCGACCTCCGCGGCGTCGGGTGGGGTGCGATGGTCGTCGAGCGCCGTCACACAGGCATCGGCGAAGGCGTGCAGGGCAGGGCAGGGCGCGGTCTCGCGCAGCGCGAGGAAGCCATCGAGGTCGTGGACGGCCAGCGGCGGCAGGTCGAAGGGCGCGGTGCGCGCGGCGAGTGCCACGACGTCGGCGCGCGCGGCGGCATAGCCGTGGCGCAGGCGAAAGGGCGGCTTCAGCGTGGCGTGCAAGCCGTAGCCGCGCGGGTCGGACGTGACCTGCGCGAGGTCGATGCCTTCCAGCACCGGCTGCGGCAGCGCATCCCCCGTCGCGGCATCGCGGCCGAGCCAGGCGGAGCCGTGCGCATGCAGCGGGTCGTCCTCGGCGGGCGCCCAGTACAGCGCCAGGCGATGCGGCGTCATGCGACGCGGCTGCCCTCGCGCCACACGCGGCGGACGACGGGGTGGCCCTGGAAGGGGCGGACCTGCACGAGGTCGGCGCGCATCCCGGCTTCGAGCCGCCCGCGATCGGCCAGCCGCGCCATGCGCGCGGGGCGGTCGGTGATCATGGCGATGGCGGCGGGGAGCGTGATGCCGGTCTCCTCCGCCGTGCGCCACGCCGCTTCGACCATCGAGGCCGGCACGTAGTCCGACGCGAAGGCATCCGCGGCACCCGCGCGCACCAGGTCGGCGGCGGCGACATTCCCGGAATGGCTGCCGCCGCGGACGATGTTGGGCGCGCCGGCGATCACCTCGACCCCTGCATCACGCGCGGCCTGCGCGGCTTCCATCGTGACCGGGAATTCGCTGATGGTGATGCCGTCGGCCAGGTTCGTGCGCACGTCGTCGGGCGTGTCGTCGTCATGCGAGGCGAGCGGCAGGTCGCGATGGCGGATGCGATCGAGCAGCCAGGCGCGCTGCGGGCCGCGCAGGCGTTCGCGCTGCGCCAGCAGGAAGGCGATGCGGTCGTTGACCTGCTCCTCGGTCATCTGCGTCTGGCGGATGCGCATCGCGACATAGCGCGGAATGTTGCGGTACTGGCCGACGCCCGGCGAGTGGTCCATCAGGCTGACCATGCGCACCAGCGGGTGGTCCGCCACGGGGTCGAGCGCGGGCACCATGTCAGGCGCGGGCAATTCGCAGCGCAGGTGGAGGAAGTGTTCCGACCGCAGCGCGCCGGTATGCGCCAGCGCATCGAGGTCGGCCACGCCGTCCAGGAAGGTCTGCCCGCGCCCCTGGTCGAAGCCGAGGTCGCCGAGGCACAGCGCATCGAGCACCGTGGTGACTCCAGCGGCGGCACATTGCGCGTCATGCGCGATCATGGCGGACCGCGAGGGCCAGCGCGCATTCTGCCGCGGCTGCACCTGGCGTTCGAGGTTGTCGGTGTGCACGTCGACCACGCCGGGGATCAGGTGGTCGCCCTCGAGGTCGCGCGCGGAGGGCGCGTGGCTGCGGCCTGGGTCGATGGCGGCGATGACGCCGTCACGGATCACCAGGGTTCCCTGAAGCGTCGCGTCCGGCAGCACCAGGATGGCGTTGGTGAGGATGGTCTCGATGGTCATGCAGCGTCCTGGTGGGGGAGTACGTCGTACAGGCGGTCGGCCACGGCCTCGCGCACCTCGGCATCGTGAAAGATTCCGATGATGGCGCTGCCTTGTGCCTTCGCTTCGCGGATCAGTCCAATGACGACGGCGCGGTTGGCGGCGTCGAGGCTCGCGGTGGGTTCGTCGAGCAGCAGTACCGGATATCCAGGCGCGAAGCCGCGCGCCAGGTTCACCCGCTGCTGTTCGCCGCCGGAGAAGGTGGCGGGCGGCAGGCTGTGCAGGCGTTCGGGCAGGTTGAGGCGGTGCAGAAGGGTGGTGGCGCGCGCGGCGGCCTCCTGGCGCGGCATGCCGCGGGCGACCAGCGGTTCCGCCACGATGTCGCGCGTGGCGACGCGCGGGATGACGCGCAGGAATTGCGAGACGTAGCCCAGCGTCTCGCGCCGGGCCGTGATCACCTGCTGCGGGGTGGCGGTGGCGAGATCGAGCTCGTCGCCGCGATGGCGCAGGATGATGCGCCCAGAACCTGCGCCGTAGTTGCCGTAGAGGCAGCGCATCAGGGTGGATTTCCCCGCACCCGATGGCCCCCACAAGGCAACGCATTCGCCCGGATGCACGGTGAGGTCGACGCCACCCAGCACAGGAATCCGCACGCCGCCCTGCAGGTGCAGCGTGAAGGCCTTGCCCAGGCCTTCGGTGCGCAATGCGGGGGTCATGCCGCAAGCACCGAGGAGACGAGCAGCTGCGTATAGGGATGCTGCGGGTCGTCCAGCACGCGGTCGGTCAGGCCCTGTTCCACCACTTCGCCGCGCCGCATCACCAGCATCCGGTCGGCGAGCAGCCGCGCCGCGGCGATGTCGTGCGTGACGATCAGTACCGCGAGCCCCAGTTCGCGCGACAGCCCGCGGATCAGGTCGAGCAGCCGCGCCTGGACCGACACATCCAGCCCACCGGTCGGTTCGTCCATGAACACCAGGCGCGGGCGCGTGACCAGCGTGCGCGCGATCTGCAGGCGCTGCTGCATGCCGCCCGAAAAGGTGCGCGGCAGGTCGTCGATGCGCGACGCATCCACTTCCACGCGCCGCAGCCATTCGATCGCCTGTTCGCGGATATTGCCGTAGTGGCGCGCGCCGACCGCCATCAGGCGTTCGCCGACATTGCCGCCGGCCGAGACGTTCAGCCGCAGCCCGTCGCGCGGGTTCTGGTGCACGAACCCCCAGTCGGTGCGCATCAGGCGGCGGCGCGCGGCCTCGCCCATGGCGTGCAGGTCGTCGCCCAGCCAGCGCACCGTGCCGGCGTCGGGCGCCATCATGCCCGACAGCACGCGCAGCAGCGTGGTCTTGCCGGAGCCGGATTCGCCGACGATGGCGACGACCTCGCCGGCCGAGATGTCGATGGACACATCGACCAGCGCGGGGATGGCGCCGAAGCGCAGGTTCAGGCCGTGGGCGGTGAGCAGCGCGGTCATTCGGCGGCGGCCTTGGCGGCGGCGGCTTGGCGTTCGCCGCAGTAGTCGGTGTCGGAACAGACAAAGATCCGCCCACCGGCATCGTCGGTCAGCACCTCGTCCAGGTAGCTCTCGGTGCTGCCGCACAGCGCGCAGGCGTGTGGTGCGCGGATCGGGCGGAAGGGATGGTCCTCGAAATCCAGGCTGCGCACCTCGGTATACGGCGGGATGGCGTAGATGCGCTTCTCGCGCCCCGCGCCGAACAATTGCAGCGCGGGCATGCGGTGCATCTTGGGATTGTCGAAGGCCGGGATGGGCGAGGGCGACATCAGATAGCGCCCGTTCACCATCACCGGATAGTCGTAGGCCTTCGCGATATGGCCGAGCCGCGCGATGTCCTCGTATAGGCGCACATGCATCAGGCCGTAGTCGGCCAGCGCATGCAGGCGTTCGGTCTCGGCACGGCGGGGTTCCAGCCTGGACAGGGGTTCGGGCTGCGGCACCTGGTAGACGATCACCTGGTCCTCGCGCAGCGCGCGTTCGGGGATGCGGTGGCGGGTCTGGACGATCGTCGCCTCCGCCGTGCTCTCTGTGGTGGCGACGCCGGCGACGCGCGTGAAGAAGCGGCGGATGGAAATGGCGTTGGTGGTGTCGTCGGCCCCCTGGTCGATCACTTTCAGCACGTCGTCGGGCCCGAGGATCGAGGCCGTCACCTGGATGCCGCCCGTGCCCCAGCCATAGGGCAGCGGCATCTCGCGCGCGCCGAACGGGATCTGGTGGCCAGGAATCGCAACGGCCTTGAGGATGGCGCGGCGGATCATCCGCTTCGTCGCCTCGTCCAGGTAGGCGAAGTTGTAGCCGTCGGTTACGCCGGTGGCGCGCGGGGCGTCCGGCGGCGTCATTCCGCAGCCTCCGCGCTGGCGGTCTGCGCGGCGCCCTCCGTGACGGCCCCCGGCGCGGCGCCGGCCGCGACGGCACTGCGGCGGATGGTGCGCAGGTTCTCGAGCTCGCTCTGGAAATCGACGTAGTGCGGCAGCTTCAGGTGCTCGACGAAGCCGGTCGCCTCGATGTTGTCGGAGTGATAGAGCACGAACTCCGCATCCTGCGCCGGGGCGGTGATGTCCTCGCCGAGTTCCTGCGCGCGCAAAGCGCGATCGACCAGCGCCATGCCCATTGCGCGGCGCTCGCCATGGCCGAACACCAGTCCGTAGCCGCGGGTGAACTGCGCTGGTTCGGTGCGGCTCCCCTTGAACTGGTTGACCATCTGGCATTCGGTGATGGCGACCTCGCCGATATCGATCGCGAAGCCGAGCTCGGGCGGGGTGAATTCCACGCCGACATGGCCGACGCGGATTTCGCCGACGAAGGGGTGGTTCGACCCGTAGCCGCGCTGCGTGGAATACCCCAGCGCCAGCAGGAAGCCCTCGTCGCCGCGCGCCAGGTTCTGCAGGCGCACCGGCCGCGCGGCGGGGAAGGCGAGGGGCTGGCGCGTCAGGTCGCCCGGTTCCGTATCATCCAGCGGTTCGCGCTGCATCAAGCCTTCGCGGGCCAGCATCTCGGTCACACGCGGCACGGCGGCGACCGGCGTGCCGGCCTGCGGCGCCGCGTCGCGTTCCACGCCCTCGGCCGCCAGCGCGAAGTCGAGCAGGCGATGCGTGTAGTCGAAGGTCGGCCCCAGCACCTGGCCGCCCGGCAGGTCCTTGTAGGTCGCGCTGATGCGCCGGCGCAGGCGCATCGCGGATGTCTCCACAGGTTCTGACGCGCCGAAGCGCACCAGCGTGGTGCGATAGGCGCGCAGCAGGAAGGCGGCCTCGATCAGGTCCCCCTTCGCCTGCTTGATCGCGAGCGCCGCCAGGAAGCGATCATGGCAGGACCCTTCCGCCATCACGCGATCGACCGCGAGGCCCATCTGCTGTTCGATCTGCGCGACGGTCAATTCCGGCAGCGACGGGTCGCCGCGCCGCGTCTCGTCGAGCCAGGCATGCGCCGCGCTGATCGCGCGCCCGCCACCCTTGACTGCGACATACATCGCTCAGCCCTCCTGGATCGTGACGCTGCGCGGCAGCGCCGCAAGCCGATCCCCGGCACACAGCACGACATCCACCCCGCGCGGGAAGCGCGCGCGGTTGGCGGCCCAGGCCGCGACGAAGCCCGCCGGCGCGCCGGTCACCGCCAGGCGGTGTTCGTGCGCGATGCCCGGACCGGTCAGGCGCCAGCCGCTGCCCGCGTCCAGCGCCGCCACCTGCAGCACGAGCGTCGCGCCGTGTTGCGGCTTCTCCTCGCTGCCGGCGGCGAGCACATCCAGCGCCGGCAGCGTGCCTGTCGCCAGCACGAAGGCGGCCTCGCCTTCGGTCACGAAGGGCGCGCCGCAATGGAAGCGCAACCAGGCTTCGGCATCGCCGCCGGCATCCGACCACAGTGGCGTATCGGCATCAGCCAGCGTCAGCAGCACCGCGGCCGCCGCGCGGCACAGCGGCGCGGGCGGGCGCAGCGCGCTGCCGGCCACCGCGATGCGGCCGGGGCGGCTCATGGCATCCAGCACGGCACGGAAGCAGGCCTGACCGTCCAGCACGGGATCGGCGAAGCCAGGGGAAAGCAGGGTCATCGCATTGTCGCCATGGTGAAGAATTCCACGCGCGTCGCGGCCGCCTTGCGCGCTTCGGCATCTCGCGCCGCCTGCTGGCGCGCAGCGAGTGGGGCGATCACGTCGCGCAGCAGGGCAGCGTGGCGCGCGGGGTCCTGCAACGCGGCATCCACCACCGCGGCGAGTTCCGCCTGGCGTTTGTCGCGCCCGGCGACATAGGCATGGCCGACCGCATCGCCGAGCCGCACGGCGCAGCGTGTCACGGTCATCTCGCCGAGGTTGAAGGCCGTGCCGTCGCCGCCGGCGCGGCCGCGCACCATGACCAGGCCGGTCTCGGGCGCGCGCAGGCGGTCATGCGCGGGCAGCGCGGGCAGCAGCGCGGCGATCTCGTCGGCGGGGGCGCGTGCCAGGACAGCCATCCAGGCGCGGCGTTCGCCAAGGGGATCAAGGTCGGGGTGGGGCGCGTGTTGGGTCATCGGAATTTGTCTAGACACATAGACGTCTACGCGCGAAAAAGTCCACACGGATATCCCACGGACCTGACCGCTCATGGTTGAAGTTTCGATGACAGGCACGGCGATCGCCCGCGGGCAGGGTGTCGCGCTGTGGCGCCAGATCGCCGCCACGATCGAGGCCGAGATCAATCGCGGCGGCGCCTGCGCCGGCGACCGCCTGCCGACTGAGGCGGTCCTCACGGCCCGCTTCGGCGTGAACCGCCATACGGTGCGCCGCGCGCTCGAGGACCTGGAGGCACGCGGGCTGATCCGTGTCGAGCAGGGACGCGGCGCCTTCGTGGCGGAGGATGTGGTCGACTACCGGCTGGGCCCGCGCACGCGGTTCTCCGAAGTCATCCGACGCGACAACCGCGAACCGGCAGGGCGGATCCTGCACGTTGCGGAGATGCCGGCGGAGACGCAACTCGCCGAGGCACTCGGCATCCGGCGCGGGCGCATGGTGCTGCGGGCGGAACGGCTGGGCCTGGTGAACGGGCGGCCGATCGTGCTGGGCGTGCACCACTTCCCGCTGCCGCGCTGCGCCGCGGCCGCGGAGGCACTGGAGCGCGACCCGTCGGTGACCGCGGCGCTCGCCGCCTGCGGCATCGCCGATTACCGGCGCCGATCGTCACGCATCACGGCGCGGCTGCCAACCCCCGAGGAGGCGACGCTGCTGCAGCAGTCGCGATCGCGCCCGGTGCTGGTTTCGGAGAACATCAACGTCGACATGGCGGGCGAGCCGATCGACTGGACCCAGGCGGTCTATGCTGCCGGGCGCGCGCAGCTGGTGGTGGAGCCCTGAGGCCATGGACTGGATCGTGAGTGATGGCGCCGTCCTCAGGGATGGCGCGATGGCGCAGGGCGCGCTGGCGCTGGCCGATGGCGTGGTGGCGGATCGTGCGCCGGCCGACGCGGCGCGCTTCGATGCCGCGGGCCTGCTGGTGCTGCCCGGCCTGGTCGACATCCATGGCGATGCGCATGAACGCCAGCTGCAGCCACGCCCGGGGGTCGATCTGCCGGTCCGGCTCGCGCTCCGCGATTCGGCGGCGCAGCTCGTTGCCGCGGGAATCACCACCGCCTATCTGGGCGTGACGCTGTCCTGGGAGCCGGGGCTGCGGTCGCTGCCGGCCTGGCGGGCGTTGAAGGCGGCGCTGCCGGCAGCGCGCGCGCAGGCGGCGACCGACCTGCGGGTGCACCTGCGCTTCGAGGCCGACAACCTCGATGCGCTGGAGGACGCGCTGGCGGGCATCGCGGATGGATCGGTGCATCTGCTGGGCTTCAACGACCACACGCCGGGCATCTTGAAGAAGCTGAGTGACCCGGTGCAGGTCGCGAAGTATGCCGGGCGCGCGGGGCTGCCGGCCGAGGACTTCGTCGCGCTGGCGCGATCGGTCGCGGCACGGCGGCACGAGGTTCCGGCGGCGCGCGAACGCCTGGCCACGGCGGCGCGCAGGGCCGGCATCCCGGTGCTGAGCCACGACGATGCGACGCTCGAGGACCGTGCGCACTACCGCGCGCATGGCGCGACCATCTGCGA
This sequence comes from Roseomonas fluvialis, assembly GCF_022846615.1. Lineage (NCBI taxonomy): Bacteria > Pseudomonadati > Pseudomonadota > Alphaproteobacteria > Acetobacterales > Roseomonadaceae > Roseomonas > Roseomonas fluvialis. Next base: position 2,763,242 of record NZ_AP025637.1, on the reverse strand, counting down.
ATTCCCGATGGCCGAGGCGGTGGGTGTCGCGGCGCGCGCGGCGGGCGAGCATGTCGTGATGGGCGCGCCCAACGTGGTGCGCGGCGGGTCGCATCTGGGCTGGGCGAGTGCGGCGCCGCTGGCCGAGCGCGGGATCGTGACGGTGCTGGCCTCGGATTACGTCTGGCCGGCGATGCTGGAGGCGGCATTCGCCATGGTGAAGCGCGGTGTGCTCGGCCTGCCGGCGGCCTGGGCGCTGGTCTCGGCCAATCCGGCCGAGGCCTGTGGGCTGGCGGACCGCGGGCGGCTGGCGCCGGGGCTGCGCGGGGATGTGGTGGTGGTGGACCCGGCGGTGCCGGCGCCGGTCGCGGTCTTTGCCGCCGGGCGGCTCGGCTGGCTGGCGCCGGGGGCGGCGGTGCGGATCAGGGCCTGAGCGCGCCATAGGCGCGGAAGATGCCGAGCTGCACGTCGCAGCCGACATCGGCGAAGCCGGCCTCGGCGAGTGCGGCGGTGATGGTCTCGGGCGGCACGCAGGCGTCGATCGTGTCCCAGAAGTAGCGCATCATGCGGCTGTCGCGTTCGCCGCGGCCAATGATGCGCGACAGGCCCGGCACCACGCGGCCGAGGTAGAAGCGCACCGCTGCCAGCGCCACCGGGCTTGCCGGCTGGTCGATCTCGAGCAGCAGCACCCGCCCGCCGGGGCGCAGCACGCGGTGGTATTCGCGGAAGGTCCCGACCAGGTCGGGCACGTGGCGCAGCGCGTAGCCCATGCTGACCAGGTCGACGGAGGCATCGGCCAGCGGCAAGGCCTCGGCGCGCGCCTGCACCAGCGGGTTGGGCAGGCTGGCGCGCGCTTCGCGCAGCATGCCGGCGCTGAGGTCGAGGCCCACGACATCCTCGGGCCGGCCGAGGATGCGCACGGCCTCCCGCGCGACCAGGCCGGTGCCGGTCGCGACATCGAGCAGCCGCTTGCCGGGTGCCAGGCCGGCGCGCTTCAGTGCATCGCGCCGGTAGCGCGCGCCGGTGCCCAGCGAGAAGATCGCGTTGATGCGGTCGTAGGACGCGGCGCCGCCGTCGAACAGCGCCTGGACGTAACGGTCGCGCTCGCCGTCATCGGCATAGTGGCGCGGCAGTGTCGCATGCGGCGCGATGGGTGGTGGCGCTGTGTCCATGCTGCTGATTCCCGGGGCGCGGCATGGGAACCGGCGGCAGGGCGCCGCGTCAAGTCGCGCGTCGGCTCACGCGTGCGGCACGACCGGCAGGCGCAGGTCGAAGGTGGCGCCGGGCGTGTCCGGCACGAGATCCAGCGCACCCCCGGCGGCCTCCGCGAGGCTGCGCGCGATCGCCAGGCCAAGGCCGGTGCCGCCAGCCTCCCGCGCCGTGGTGAAGAACCGGTCGAAGATGCGGCGCCTGTTGGCGCCCGAGATGCCGCGCCCGGTATCGCTGACCCGCAGGCGCAGCGTGCCGCCGTCCTCCGCCCAGACGACGCGGCATTGCGCCCCGGGCCCGGCATGCTGACGGACGTTGTCGAACAGGATCGTGAGGATGCCCCGCAGCGCCTCGGGCGCGATCGCGACCTCGGTGCCGGGCGCGCCGTCGAAGGCGATATCGAGGCCCGCGGCGATGCTCGGCGCGGCGGCGTCGTGCATGGCCTGCCCGATGATGGCGCCGCCGGCGTCGTGCGGGTGCGGTGTCTCGGCGCGCGCGAGGTCGAGCAGCCGCGTCACCAGCCGATCCAGCCGCTGTACGTCCTCCATGCACTGGGCCAGGAAATTCGCGCGCTCCTGTGCCGTCATGCCGGCGCCGTGGTCCTGCAGCAGTTCCAGCGCGCCGCGCAGGGCGGCCAGCGGCGTCTTGAACTCGTGGCTGACCGCGGCGGCGAAGTCGCTGATGTAGGCGGCGCGGTGTTCCAGCGTGTCGGCCATGGCACCGATCGCGGCAGCGAGCTCGTCGGCCTCGCGGACCGCGCTGCGGCGGACGCGGCGCACCTCCACCCGCGCGCCGGAGGCGACCGCGCGCGCCTGGTCCGCCACGGCGCGGATCGGCCGGCTGACGGTATAGGCGATGAAGCCCGCGAGCCCGCCGGCGACGATGAGCATCGCCAGGGTCAGCGCCGCCAATTCCCATCGCTTGCCATGCAGAGCCTGGCGCAGACTGGACGGCGTGCGGGAGAGCAGCACCGCGCCGATCACGCGATCGCCGGCCTGCACGGGCAGGGCCACGAAGACTCGGAAGGGCGCGGCACGGCTGATCGAATCCGCGCCGGCGGGCACCGCTTCGCGGCGGGCACGCACGCGGGCGGCGGGTTGGCCGGCGAGGGCGGCGGCGACTTCCTCCAGCCCGCGCAGCGACAGGCCTGTCTCGCTGCCAGTGCTCGCCACCACCACGCCGGCCTGGTCCGTCACGCGCATCGCGGCGAGGGTGACGCGCTGCGCCTCGGCCAGCACCGGCGCAAGTGTGGCGCCGGCGGCGCGCGCAACGGGGTCGGCGGGCTGTTCGGGTGGTACGGCATCGGGCGGCGGCGGCAGGATCGGATCGTGCGCGAGGTCGAGGCTGGCGAAGCGCGGCGCCCAGTCGGTCGCCTGCGGGGCGGCGTCCTGCCCGGCCGCGCGCAGCCAGGCGGCGCGCTGGGCGGCGGCGATGATGGCAGCTTGCGAAATCAGCTCGGTCTCGGTCTGGCGCACCAGCGCGCTTTCGTACAGCCGCAGCATCCACAGCCCGCCGAGCGGCAGCACGAGCAAGGCGAGGTTTGCCAGCAGCAGCACCACCAGGATGCGCGGCTTGCGGCGCGGCACGGTCAGCAATCGTCCCGGTAGCGATAACCGAGGCCGTGCACCGTCTCGATCGGCGCGGCACCGAGGGCGGACAGCTTCGCGCGCAGATGCCGCACATGGCTGTCGATGGTGCGGTCGCTGACGATGCGCGGTTCCGCATGCGCCGAACCCATCAGCGTGTCGCGGGTGAAGACGCGTCCGGGATGCGCGGCCATGGCCTGGAGCAGGCGGAACTCGGTGACGGTCAGCGGGATCGGCGCCGCGTTCCAGCGTGCCTCGAAGCGGTCGGCATCGAGGGTGAGGGGGCCTCGGCGCAGCGGACCGTGGGGGCCCGGCGCGTCGGTCACGCGGCCTTCGCGCCGGCGCAGATGGGCGCGCACGCGGGCGATCAGCTCTCGTGGGCTGAAGGGCTTGGTCATGTAGTCGTCGCCGCCGAGCTCGAGGCCGAGTACACGGTCGATCTCCTCGCCGCGCGAGGAGAGGAAGATCACCGGCACGTCGCTGTCGCGCCGCAGGCGGCGGCACAGCTCGGTGCCGTCCATCTCCGGCATCATCACGTCGAGGATCACCAGGTCCGGCTGCTCGCGCGCGATCAGCGCCAGCGCCGTCGCTCCGTCCGCGGCCTCGACGGTGGCGAGCCCGCCGCGCGCCAGGGCGAACCGAATGACGTTGCGGATATGCGGATCGTCGTCGGCGATGAGGATCTTCGGCATGGTCTGCACGGCATTTGCACCAAACATCCTGGGGGGCTGCAAGGGCGCCACACGGCCATTGCACGCGGGGCCGTCAGCCTGGGGGGACCGACATTGCAGGAGGTCCATCCATGTCCGACACCCCGGCCGACCCCGAATCCGCGCCGCCCGCCGACAATCCGCTCGCCGCGGGCGCGCGCCTGATCGGCGCTGCGGGGCTGAAGCTGGGCCTGGTCGGTGCGCTGGTCGTGGCGCTGCTGATCCCGCAATACATGGTGTCGGGGCTGATCTCGGAGCGCGAGGCGCGCCAGCGCGAGGTCCGCGCCGAGATAGGCCGCGCCTGGGGCGCGCCGCAGACGGTGCTCGGCCCGTTGCTGGTGGTGCCGGTGGTAACCCCGGCAGGACGCGGGACGGAATCGGGTGCCATCGCCATTCCCGCGGCGGAGCTGACCATGGCCGCGACCCTGGCGCCGGAGACCCGACGGCGCGGGCTGTTCGAGGCGATCGTCTACGCGGCACGCATCGATATCGCCGGGCGGCTCGGCGATGCCGCCGCGGCGCTGCCGGCGGATGCCGAGCCTGACTGGCGCGGCGCCTATCTTCTCACCGGCGCCACCGACCTGCGCCCGACCGCCGATCCGCCCACGCTGAGCCTGGGCGGCCGTGCGCTGCCCGTCGAACGCGAGGGCAGCGCGCGTTGCGGGGCGGTCGAGGCGCTGCGCTGGCCGCTCGGGCTCGACGGCCCGCCGGAGCCGGGCATGGCCTTTGCCGGCACGATGGAACTGCGCGGCACCGAGGCGCTGTCGATGCTGCCGGTCGCGCGGCGCCTTCGATTCTCGGCCGAGGCAGCGTGGGAGACGCCGAGCTATTTCGGCACCAGCCTGCCGCACCGGACCTCCGGGGATGGCAGCGCCTTCCGTGCCGAATGGGTGGGCGGGATGGCGGAGCGGTCTCTGCGGCTGCCGGCGGATGGCTGCGGCGCGGTGCTGGGGCGCGGCGTCGGCATGGGTGTTGCGCTGCTGGAGGCGGTGCCGACCTACCGCATGGTGAACCGTACGGCGAAATACGCAGCGTTGTTCGTGCTGCTGGCGGTGATGACCTATTGGCTGTTCGAACTGGTGTCGCGCGTGCGCATCCACCTGGTGCAGTACGGGCTGCTCGGGCTGTCGATGGTGCTGTTCCCGATGCTGTTGCTCGCGATCTCGGAGACCCTCGGCTTCGGCCTGGCTTATGTGGTCAGCGCGGTGATGGTGATGGGGCAGGCGAGCCTGTTTACCGCTGGGGTCACCGGGCGGGTCCGCCTGGCGGCGGTCTTCGCGGCGGTTCTCGCGGCGCTGTTCGGCTTTCTGTATGTGGTGCTGCGGATGGAGAGCATGGCGCTGCTGGCCGGTGCGATCGGGCTGTTCGCGCTGCTGTCCGCGGTGATGATGGCGACGCGGGGGATCGCGGGGCGGGAGCGCTGAACGCGCAGCGGCGGCCCGGTTCCGAGGCGGACCGGCCGGCGTGTCGCGGAGTTTGGGTGTCTGGCTCCCCGAGTTGGACTCGAACCAACGACCTAGGGATTAACAGTCCCGCGCTCTACCAGCTGAGCTATCGGGGATCAGGAGCCGGGCGCCGCGTATAGTGGGGCGCGGCACCCCTGTAAAGCCGCCCCGCGCGATCAGGTCCGGGCGGGAATCGAACCCACGTAGCAGGTTTTGCAGACCTGTGCCTGACCACTCGGCCACCGGACCGCGCGGGCCGCCCATATCGGCTGCGCGCGCCCCGCGGTCAAGCGCCCGCTTGGCGTGCAGGGCGCGGCCGACCTATAACCGGGCCGGATTTCGCAGGGTCGAGCACGATGGATTTCGCCGAGGCGCGCCGGTTCATGGTCGATGGACAGCTGCGCCCCAACCGCGTCGAGGATCCGCGTATCGTTGCCGCCATGCGCGACCTGCCGCGCGAGCGCTTCGTCCCGCCCGCGCTGGCCGCGCGCGCGTATGCCGATGCCGACCTGCCGCTGCCGGGCGGGCGGGCCATGATGCAGCCCATGGTGCTGGCGCGCCTGGTGCAACTCGCCGGGCTGCGGCGCGGCGAACGCGCCCTGGTGCTGGGCGCGGGCACCGGCTTCGGCGCGGCGCTGGTGGCGGCGATCGGCGGGTCGGTCACTGCGGTGGAATCCGACCCCGCGCTGCTCGCGATCGCGCGCGCGGCGCTGCCGGCGGCGGTGCCCCCCGGCACCGTGACGCTGGTCGAGGCCGACCCCTCGCACGGCCACGCCGCCGGCGAGACCTACGACGTCATCATCATCGAGGGCGGCGTGGCGGCGGTGCCGCGCGTGGTCGAGGACCAACTCGCCGAAGGCGGGCGCCTGGTCGCCATCAGCCTGCAGGGCGGCCCGCCGGGGCGCGCGATGCTGCTGCGCCGCGCCGGCGGGGCGGTGAGTGCGACACGCGAATTCGATGCGCACGCGGCGCCGTTGCCGGGTTTCGCTGGCGCGCCCGCCTTCGCATTCTAGCGCGGTTTGCGGACCGGCGGCACCGGTCTCCTCGTGCACCCATCACCGATGCCGTCGCTGGCTGGCCGGGCGGGGTGGGTGCCCGACGCCAACCTGGCCGGAAAGCGGGCTGGCCGGGCCGTGGCGCCCAGGGATCGAGCCGGTGACACACTTCTTTGCCGTGCCGGGGGTGGCGCCGCCCTGTTGCGGTGCGTTAAGACTTTTGCGCGAGACTTCCGGAGTGCCCCGGGCTTCGGCCTGGCCGCATGGCCGGCCCGCCAAACCGGGGACGGCATAGGGTGACCATGAGCCTGCGCAGCAAAATGCTTCTTTCCGCCGCCCTCGCGATCCTGCCGGCCACCGAGGGGTGGTCGCAGACCCTCCAGGAGGCGCTGGCGTCGGCCTATTCGGGAAATCCGCGCCTGCTCGCGGCGCGCGCCGCCGCGCGCGCGGTGGACGAGAACGTGCCCCAGGCGCTGGCTGGGTGGCGGCCCACGGTCGTGATCGCCGGCGCGGCGGGCTACACCGAGACGACCACGCGCACGCAGGCCACCGCCGGCGGCGCGATCTTCCCGGTCACCGACCCGACGACGGGCTTCGTGACCGGGCTGGGGCGCACGCCGCAGACCCCGTTCTCGAACTACAGCGATTCCGCGCGCGGGACGGGCACGCTGCAGGCGACGGTCAGCCAGCCGATCTACCGCGGCGGGCGCACCACCGCGCAGACGCGGCGCGCCGAGAACCAGGTCTATGCCCAACGCGCCCGACTGCTGATCGCCGAGCAGGAAGTCCTGTTCGAATCGGTGCGCGCCTATGTGTTCTTCATCCGCGACCAGGAGGAAGTGCGCCTCAACACCAACAACGTGCAGGTGCTGGAACGCCAGCTGCAGGCGACGAACGAGCGCTTCCGCGTCGGCGAGATCACGCGCACCGACGTGGCGCAGGCCGAATCGCGCCTGGCGCTGGCGCGCTTCCAGCTCGACCAGGCGCAGGGCGTGGCGCAGTCCTCGCGCGCCAATTTCCTGCGCTGGACCGGCCTTGAGCCGCTGCGGGTCACGGCGCCGCCGCCCCTCGCGCCCCCGGTCCGCTCCCAGCAGGAGGCCGTGCGCTTCGCCACCGAGAACAACCCCACCGTGGTCGCGACCGTGTTCGACGAAGCCGCCGCGCGCGACCAGATCGACGTGCAGTTCGCCAACCTCCTGCCGCAGGTGACCGCGAACGGGTCGGCCTTCCGGCTCGACAACAACGCGCAGCGCGGGTCGCGCCAGACCGGCGCGCAGGTCACGCTGAACCTGAACGTGCCGCTGTACCAGGGCGGCGCCGAGCACGCGCTGGTGCGCCAGGCACGCCAGCAGGCGCAGCAGGCGCGCCAGCAGGTGGCCGATGCGCGCCGCGTTGCCGCGCAGCAGGCGACCGAGGCCTGGGAGACGTTGGGCAGTTCCCGCGCGCAGGTCGAATCCGTGCGGGCGCAGATCCGCGCGCAGGAAATCGCCCTCGATGGCGTGCAGCGCGAGGCGATCGTGGGCAGCCGCACCACGCTCGATGTGCTGAACGCCGAGCAGGAATTGCTGCAGGCGCGCGTGAACCTGGTGCGCTCGCTCGCGACCCTGATCAACGCCTCCTATGCGGTGGCCACGACCATGGGGCGGCTGACCGCACAGGATCTCGGCCTGCCGGTGCAGATCTACGACCCGCGCAACTACTACAATGCGGTGCGCGACCGCTGGTTCGGCACCGGGGATTTCTCCGAGGGCGCCGGCGGTTCCCCGCCGCCGCCGCAGGGCGTGGTGCAGGTGCAGACCCTGCCCCCCACAGCATCGGGACGAACGGCACCATGAGCGGACAGGCAGCGCCCCCCGCGGGCGCGGCGGCAACGGGCGTCGCCTCCGACCAGTCGATGGAGGATATCCTCGCCTCCATCCGCCGCATCCTGAACGAGGACGAGGCGCCGCCCGCGCCCGATGCGACCGCTGCCGCGCCACCCGAGGCCGAGGCGGCGCAGCCCGCGCCGCTGCCGATCGGCATTCCGCTGCCCGAACCTGCCGCGGCGCCGCCCGCCGCGCCCAGCGCCGACGAACCGCTGTTGTTGACCGAGGACATGATGGTGAACGCGGCGGCCGCGGCCCCGCCAGCCGCGGTTGCACCGCCCGCCGCGCCGCCGCCGATGGTGCTGTCGGCCGATTCGCTGCTGGCCCCGGCTGTCGCCGCGGCCGCCACGGCCTCGGTCGGACAGTTGCTGCGCACCGTGGCCGCCGAGCGCGGGTCGTCGGTGTATCGCGGTGGCCCGTCGATCGAGGACGTGGTGCGCGAGGAACTCCGCCCGCTGCTCAAGGCCTGGCTGGACCAGCACCTGCCGGGCATCGTCGAGCGCCTGGTGCGCGCCGAGATCGAGCGCGTGGTCGGTCGCGCCCTGACCTGACGCGCCGGCGCCCGGGGGTCAGTCCGGGCGAATGTTGTGGTCGCGCACCACGCGCGTCCAGGTGTCCATCTGGGCATCGAGGAAGGTGCCGAAGGCTTCGGGCGAGGATCCCACCACGTCGACGCCCAGCGGGCCGGACAGTCGCGCACGCACCTCCGGCACCGCGAGTGCCTTCGTCAGCGCGGCGTGGAAGCGGGCGACCACCGGCGCTGGCACGCCGGCACGGCCGATCACCGCCCACCAGGCCAGGGCATCGATGCCCGGGACGCCTGATTCCGCCACCGTCGGCAGGTCGGGGAACAGCGCCGACCGCCGGGCGCCGGTCTGCGCCAGCGGCCGCAGCGTGACGTTCACCTGGCCGCCGAGGCCGGCATTGGTCGCCATGGGCATGTCGAGTTCGCCGGCCGCCGCCGCCGCACTCATGGGCCCGCCGCCGCGATACGGCACGTGCACCACCCGGAAGTCGCCGGCGGTCTGCATCAGTGACATCGTCAGATGCGCGAGGCTGCCATTGCCGATCGACCCATAGGTCAGCGTATCGGGGCGCGCCTTCGCCGCGGCGATCACCTCGGACAGGGTCCGCCAGGGTCGGGAATTGTGCGTCGTGATCAGCATGGGCGCGGTGCCGACCAGCATGACGGGCACCAGGTCGCGCTTCGTGTCGAAGCCGAGCGTGCTGATCAGCGCCGGGTTCACGGCGTGGGTGTCGAAGACCATCGCCCAGGTATTGCCATCGGCGGGGGCACGGGCGAGGGCGGCGGTGCCGATCGCGCCCGAGGCGCCGGGGCGGTTCTCGATCACCACCGGCACGCCGAGATCGGCCGACAGATGCGGCTGCAGCAGTCGCGAGATGGTGTCGACCGACCCGCCGGGCGGGAAGGGGGCAATGATCCGCACCGGTCCCTGCGGCCAGGGCGACTGGGCGAGCGCCGGGCGGGCCAACGCGGCGGCGGGCAGGGCGAACAGCAGGCGGCGGCTGGCGGTCATGGGCGATTCCTGTCGCGGGGCGGCGTGGGCCTTCGGACTCGTGCCGGGCGGCATCCGTACCGCCGCGGCGGCGGGCGGGGTGCCGCGATAGTGCTTAGCCCGGATCGGGCGAGGGTGGAATCGCGCAGGGGCGCGACGGGCACCGGCGCGTGCGCTGCCTGCGCCCTTGACGCAGGGCGCGCCGGCGGGGAAGGGATGCCGCCATGCTCGACAAGTCCTTCGACCCCGCCGCGATCGAACAGCGCCTTTATAAGGGCTGGGAATCTTCCGGCGCCTTCTCGGCGAACCCTGCTTCGCCGGCGAAGCCCTTCACCATCATGATTCCGCCGCCCAACGTGACGGGGTCGCTGCATATCGGGCATGCGCTCGACAACACGCTGCAGGACGTACTGATCCGCTGGCGGCGGATGCAGGGGCGCGATGCGCTGTGGCAGCCGGGGACCGACCATGCCGGCATCGCGACGCAGATGGTGGTGGAACGCCTGCTGGCGCAGCAGGGCAATGCCGACCGCCGGACCATGGGGCGCGAGGCCTTCATCCAGCGCGTGTGGGACTGGAAGGCTGAGTCGGGTGGGACCATCACGCGGCAGCTGCGCCGGCTGGGCGCCTCGCTGGACTGGCCGCGCGAACGCTTCACCATGGACGAGGGCCTGTCCGAGGCGGTGCGCGAGGTGTTCGTGCGTCTGTATCGGGAAGGCCTGCTGTACCGCGACAAGCGGCTGGTGAACTGGGATCCGAAGTTCCTTACCGCGATCTCGGACCTCGAGGTCGAGAGCAAGGAGGTGAAGGGCCACCTGTGGCACCTGCGCTATCCGGTCGAGGGCGAGCCGGGTCGCTTCCTGGTGGTGGCGACCACGCGGCCCGAGACCATGCTCGGCGACACCGCGGTGGCGGTGCATCCGGAGGATGCGCGCTTCCGCGACCTGGTGGGCAAGCGCGTGATCCTGCCTCTGACGGGGCGGTCCATTCCCGTGGTGGCGGATGAGTACTCCGACCCGGAGAAGGGGTCGGGCGCGGTGAAGATCACCCCGGCGCACGACTTCAACGATTTCGACCTGGGCAAGCGGCATGACCTGCCGATGCCCTCCGTACTGGACGCGGAAGGTCGCGTGATGCTGGAGGAGATCGCGACAGGGTTCGTCGCGGTCGAGGGCGTGGCGGACCTCGACTTCGTGCGGAGCCTGGCGGGTCAGGATCGCTTCGCGGCGCGCAAGGCAATCGTCGCCCGGCTGGAAGAACTGGAACTGGTCGAGAAGATCGAACCGCACACTCACGCGGTACCACATGGCGACCGCTCCGGCGTGCCGATCGAACCGCGGCTGACCATGCAGTGGTACGTCGACGCCAAGACGCTGGCCGCCCCCGCGATCAAGGCGGTCGAGACCGGGCAGACGGTGTTCACGCCCAAGCAGTGGGAGAACACCTTCTTCGCCTGGATGCGCGACATCCAGCCCTGGTGCGTGTCGCGGCAATTGTGGTGGGGCCACCAGATCCCGGCCTGGTATGCGCCGGATGGCGAAGTGTTCGTCGCCCATACGGAAGCCGAGGCGCGCGACCTGGCGCGCACGAAATTCGGTCGCGACGTGGACCTGGTGCGCGACGAGGACGTGCTGGACACCTGGTTCAGTTCCGCGCTGTGGCCGTTCAGCACGATCGGCTGGCCGCAGAAGACGCCTGAACTGGCGAAGTACTATCCCGGCGATGTGCTGGTGACGGGCTTCGACATCATCTTCTTCTGGGTCGCCCGCATGATGATGATGGGTATCCACTTCATGGGCGAAGTGCCCTTCAAGACGGTCTGCATCCACGGCCTGGTGCGCGACGAGAAGGGCCAGAAGATGTCGAAGTCGAAGGGGAATGTGCTCGATCCCCTGGAACTGGTCGACGCGCATGGCGCGGATGCGGTGCGCTTCACGCTGTGTGCACTGGCCGGGCCGGGGCGCGACATCAAGCTGGCGAAGCAGCGCATCGAGGGCTACCGCGCCTTCGCCACGAAAATCTGGAACGCGGCGCGCTTCTGCGAGATGAACGGCATCGCGCCGCGGCCGGATTTCGACCTGGCCACCGCCACGCTGCCGCTGTCGCGCTGGATCCTCGATGCCGCGAACACTGCGGTGGCGGAGGCCAATGCCGCGCTCGAGGCCTTCCGCTTCGATGACTACGCCATGGCCTGCTACCGCTTCACCTGGGGCGGCTTCTGCGACTGGTTCCTGGAATTCGCGAAGCCCGTGCTGCTCGGTCCCGACGGACCGGAGAAGGAGGAGGTGAAGGGCGCCGCGCAGCATGTGCTGGGCGTGATCCTACGCCTGCTGCACCCGGTGATGCCCTACATCACCGAGGAGCTGTGGCACCGCATGGGCTATGGCGCGGAGTGCAGCCTGATCCGGGAAACCTGGCCCGAGGCCGCGAGCGTGCGTGACGCCGCCGAGGCGCGTGCCGAACTGGACTGGGTGGTGCGCCTGATCAGCGAGGTCCGCACCGTGCGCTCCGAGATGAACGTCGCACCGTCGATCACCGTGCCGCTGCTGCTGGCCGGGGCGTCGGGCGAATCGCTGGCGCGCGCGACGCGCTGGGAGGACGCGATCAAGCGCCTCGGCCGTGCGACTGAGGTCCGCGCGCTGGAGGGCGACCCGCCGCGCGGCGCCGTGCAGGCCGTGGTGGGCGAGGCGACCATCATGCTGCCCCTGGCCGAGGTGATCGACCTCGGCGCCGAGCGCGCGCGCCTGTCCAAGGAACGCGCGCGGATTGCGGCCGAGGCCGACAAGACCATCGCGAAACTGTCGAGCGATGTCTTCGTCTCGCGCGCGCCGGAGGAGATCGTGCAGGAGATGCGCGACCGGCTGGAGGCCCAGCGGGCCGAGGTGGCGCGGCTCGATGCCGCGATGGCGCGGATCGCGGGCTGAACGCGGCGGGCTGGCCTCGCCGCGGCGCTTGACGCGCCCCCCCTTCTGCCCTGCATAGACCAAGCACCGGAGGGGCGGCCCGAGACCGTCCCCCGGCAAGCCCGAGGAGCCGTCCGTGTCCGCCAAAGCCTGGGACAAGTCCCGCCTGCCGAGCCGCCACACCACCATGGGCCCGGAGCGCGCGCCGCACCGGTCCTACTACTACGCCATGGGCCTGACGAAGGAGGAGATTGAGCAGCCGCTGGTCGGCGTCGCCTCCTGCTGGAACGAGGCCGCGCCCTGCAACATCGCGCTGTCGCGCCAGGCGCAGGCGGCGAAGGCGGGCGTGAAGGCCGCGGGCGCGACGCCGCGCGAATTCACCACCATCACGGTGACCGACGGTATCGCCATGGGGCACCAGTCGATGAAGTCCTCGCTCGCCTCGCGCGAGGCGATCGCGGATTCGATCGAGCTGACAATGCGCGGGCATTGCTATGATGCGCTGGTCGGCATCGCGGGCTGCGACAAGTCGCTGCCGGGCGTCATGATGTCGATGATCCGGCTGAACGTGCCGTCGGTGTTCATGTATGGCGGGTCGATCATGCCGGGCCGCCACCATGGGCGCGACGTGACGGTGCTCGATGTGTTCGAGGCCGTCGGCCAGCACGCCGCGGGCAACATGTCGGACGAGGAACTGGACGAGCTGGAACGCCACGCCTGCCCCGGCGCGGGGGCCTGCGGCGGGCAGTTCACCGCCAACACCATGGCCTGCGTGTCGGAAATGATTGGCCTCGCACTGCCGTTCTCGGCCGGTGCGCCGGCACCCGACGAGACACGCGACGACCACGCGGTGGCCTCGGGCAAGGCGGTGGTGGAATTGATCCGCCGCAACCTGCGCCCGCGCGACATCGTCACGCTCGACAGCCTGCACAACGCGGCGGCCATCGTGGGCGCGACGGGCGGGTCCACCAATGCCGCGCTGCACCTGCCCGCCATGGCGCATGAAGCGGGCATCCGCTTCACGCTGCAGGACGTGGCGGAGATCATGCGCAAGACCCCGCACATCGCCGACCTCAAGCCCGGCGGGAAGTACGTGGCCGCCGACGTGTTCCGCATCGGCGGCGTGCCGGTCATCATCAAGGCGCTGCTCGATGGCGGCTACGTGAAGGGAGATTGCCTCACGGTCACCGGCAGGACCGTGGCCGAGAACCACCGCGAGGTGATCGTGCCCCGCGACCAGGACGTGGTGCGCCCGACCTCCGACCCGATCAGCCCGATCGGTGGCGTGGTGGCGCTCAAGGGCAACCTCGCCCCCGAGGGCGGCATCGTGAAGATCGCCGGGATGACCAACCTGCGCTTTGAAGGCACCGCGCTGTGCTTCGACTGTGAGGAGGACGCTTTCGCCGCCGTCGAGGCCCGCGCCTACAAGGCAGGCGACGTCATCATCGTGCGCTACGAAGGCCCCAAGGGCGGGCCTGGCATGCGCGAGATGCTGTCCACCACATCGGCGATCTATGGCCAGGGTATGGGCGACAAGGTGGCGCTGATCACCGACGGGCGGTTCAGCGGGGCGACGCGCGGCTTCTGCATCGGCCATGTCGGGCCTGAGGCCGCGGTCGGCGGCCCGATCGCGCTGCTGGAGAACGGCGACCGGATCGTTATCGACGCGCAGGCCGGCACCATCGACATGATCGTGCCGGAGGAGGAGATCGCGCGCCGCCGCGCCGCCTGGAAGCCGCGCGGACACGACTACAATGCGGGCGCCCTGTGGAAGTATGCGCAGCTGGTCGGGCCGGCCTACTTGGGCGCCGTCACCAATCCGGGCGGTGCCGCCGAGACGCACTGCTACGCCGACCAGTAGCGTTACGTTTCGTTTGCCATCGCATCGCCATCCGGGCGGCGCAGAAACCCCCCATGCGGTGCCGCGTTGCCGCCGCATGGGAGAATGCCGATGCTGATTCGTCGTCTGCTCGTGCCCGTGGCTGCCGGGATCGGCCTGGCCGGGTGCGTGGCCTACCAGGAACCAGTCGTCTATGCGCCGCAGCCGCGGCCGATCTACGCGCCGGCGCCCGCACCGGCGTATTACGCACCGCCACCGGAGCGGGTCTATGTCCAGCCGCGGCCGCGCCGATACTGGGTGCCGCGGCGCTGCGACGCCTGGGGACGTTGCCGGGGCGGGTATTGGCGCTGAACGCCCACCCGGCGCTTGCCGGCGACCAGCGATGACCCTCGGCCTTGCCGGCGCCGCGCGATGACCCCAGGCTGAGGGGAATGCCGCCAGCCAAGGGACACCCGATGCACGCTGTCCTCCTCGCCGCCGCCGCGTCGCTGCTGCTGGGCGGCTGCGTCGTGATGCCCGATGGCAGCCTGGTACCATTACCGCCGCCGGGGGCGACCATCCCGCCGCCGGCGCCGCCTGTGGTCTATGCGCCGCCGGCCTATGGCTATCCGGCCTATGGCTATGACGCGCCGTTCCAGCCTGGCGTGCCGATCCAGGTGGTGCCCGCGCCGCCACCGCCGCCGGTGGTGGTGGCGCCGTCGGTCGGGATTGGCGTGGGACTCGGCTATGGGTGGGGGCGTGGTTACTGGGGGCCGCGGCCGGGCTATTGGGGGCGGCCCTACTACCGGCGCTGGTAGCGCGCCCTCAGCGCAGCGTCGCGATCACCGGGGTATGGTCCGAGGGCTGCGCCTCGCTGCGCGGGGCTGTGTCCACCTCGCACGTGTCCAGGCGCTCGGCCAGGTCCGGGCTCAGCAGAACGTGGTCGATGCGCAGGCCGCGGTTGGTCTCGAAGGCGGCGCCATAATCCCAGTAGGTGAACAGGGTTTCGGCCGGATGCAGCGCACGCAGGGCATCGGTCAGGCCCAGGTGCAGCAGGGCGCGGAAGTGCGCGCGCGTTTCGGGGCGCACCAGGGCGTCGGTTGGCGGCAGGGCGCCGGGGGCGAGGTCGGCGTCGGTCGGGCAGACGTTGAAGTCGCCCAGCACCGCGAAGGGCGTGAAGGTGTCGAGCCGTTCGGCGGCCACCGCGCGCAGCCGGTCCATCCAGGCGAGCTTGTAGGCGTAGCCCGGATCGCCACCCGAATTGCCGTTGGGCAGGTAGATGCCCGCGGCGTTCAGGCCCTTTGCCTGGACTTCGATGTAGCGGGCCTGGGTGTCCTCGGTGTCGCCGGGCAGGTGTTCGGCGACGATGTCGAAGGGGATCCTGGCGATGACGGCGACGCCGTTGCGCCCGCCGCCCTGGCCGACGGCGTGGGTGTGGTAGCCCAGGGCTTCGAATTCGGTGGTGGGCACCTGTTCTGCCGTGCAGCGGGTTTCCTGCAGGAACAGCAGGTCCGGCTGTGCGCGCGCGAGGAATCGCGCCACATGCCCGGCGCGCTGGCGGATCGAGTTGACGTTGAAGGTGGCGAGTTTCATGCGCTCCGGAGGGAAGCGCTCCCCGCCCCATTTGGCAATCGCGCTTTCTGCCAAAAAACGGTGGGGGATTCGGGGGAGGTGTCCTCCCCCGACCTTCTTCTAGCCGACCGAGAACGACGTGCCACAGCCGCAGGCCGAGACTGCCTGCGGGTTGCGGATTGCGAAATGCGCGCCGATGAGCTCCTCCGCCCAATCCAGTTCAGCGCCCGCCAACAGGTCGAGCGAGACGGGATCGACGAAGACGCGGCCCGCGCCGTCGCCCACCACCAGGTCGTCCTCGGCCGGCGCATC
Organism: Roseomonas fluvialis; assembly: GCF_022846615.1. Taxonomy (NCBI): domain Bacteria; kingdom Pseudomonadati; phylum Pseudomonadota; class Alphaproteobacteria; order Acetobacterales; family Roseomonadaceae; genus Roseomonas; species Roseomonas fluvialis. The sequence continues at coordinate 2,747,330 of NZ_AP025637.1, read as the reverse complement.
CTCAAGCCCGAACTTGTACTGGAAGCCGGAGCAGCCGCCGGCTTCGACCGCCAGGCGCAGGCCGGCGCCGGGGCGGCCCTCGCGCGCGGCGATGTCGGCCACCTGGGCGGCGGCGCGGTCGGTGACGCGGAAGGCGGGCAGGGTGGCGGTGCCGTCGGGCATGGCGCGGGGACTCCTCGTGTCCCGAACATAGGGGCTTTGGGGCGCGGTTCCAACGCGGGGCTGCGGTTGCCGGGGGGCGCACGCGGGTGCTACGGCCCGCGGGCATGAGCCTCGCGCCCCACGCCGTCCGGCCCGAGACCTCCCGCGGCCGGCTGTATCCGGAAGCGGGGGGCGATGCGCGATCGCCCTTCCAGCGCGACCGCGACCGGATCATCCACGCCACGGCGTTCCGGCGGCTGCAGTACAAGACGCAGGTCTTCATCTACCACGAGGGCGACCATTTCCGCACGCGCCTGACCCACAGCATCGAGGTCGCTCAGATCGCGCGGTCGATCGCGCGGCTGCTGGCGCTGGACGAGGATCTGGCGGAGGCGCTGGCGCTGGCGCATGACCTCGGCCACCCGCCCTTCGGCCATGCGGGCGAGGATGCGCTGAATTCCGCGATGAAGCCCTATGGCGGCTTCGACCACAATGCGCAGTCGCTCAAGGCGGTGACGGCGCTGGAGGCGCGCTACGCCGGCTTCGACGGGCTGAACCTGACCTGGGAGACGCTCGAGGGCCTGGCCAAGCACAACGGCCCGCTGCGCCGGCCCGCGCCCTATATCGCGGAGTATGACGCGAGGCATCCGCTCGACCTGCACACGCATGCGAGTGCGGAGGCGCAGGTGGCGGCGCTGGCGGACGACATCGCCTACAACAACCACGACCTGGATGACGGGCTGCGCGCGCGGCTGTTCACGCTTGAGGAAGTGGGCGCGCTGCCGCTGGTGCGGGACGCGCTGGCGGCCGCGCGTGCCGCCGCGCCGGATGCGCCGGCCGAACGCCTGGCGCCCGAGATGATCCGCCGCGTCATCAACGCCATGGTGGGCGACGTGGTGGCGGAATCGCGCCGGCGCATCGCCGCCCTGGCCCCGGCGAGCGTGGACGACATCCGCCGCGCGAGCCATCCGGTGATCGGTTTCTCGGCCGCGATGGCGGAAGCCAACCTGCCGCTGCGGGACTTCCTGTTCACCCGCATGTATCGCCACTGGCGCGTCAACCGCACCATGGCGAAGTCCAAGCGCGTGGTGCAGATGCTGTTCAGCCACCTGCATGGCGGGCCGCAAATGCTGCCCCCGCTGTGGCGTGCCCGCGCGGGCGACGCGGGCACGCCGCACTGCGCGCTGGTGGTGTGCGACTACATCGCCGGCATGACCGACCGCTATGCGCTGGAAGAATACCGGCGCCTGAACGACCCAGACATTCCAGGCTGAACATCGCATGACCGAGAACATCTTCACCCTGCTCACGCAGGAGGTGCGCGGCGCGCTGGCCGCGCTGGTGCCCGACCTGCCGCCCGAGGCGCTGGCCCGCGTGCAGGTGGAACCGCCGCGCGACCTGGCGCATGGCGACATGGCGACGAACGCCGCGCTGGTCGCGGCCAAGCCCGCGCGCATGGCGCCGCAGAAGCTGGCCGCCGCGCTGGCCGAGAAGCTCGTGGCACTTCCCATGGTGGTGGAGGCAACACCCGCCGGGCCGGGTTTCGTGAACCTGCGGCTCGATGAAGGCTTCCTGCGTGGCCAGGTGCCGGCCGTGCTGCGCGCGGGCGAGGGGTATGGCGACAGCACGCTCGGCGCGGGCATCCGGGCGAATGTGGAATATGTCTCGGCCAACCCGACCGGGCCGATGCATGTGGGGCATTGCCGAGGCGCGGTGGTGGGCGATGCGCTGGCCAACCTGATGATCAAGGCGGGCTACGACGTCACCAAGGAATACTACGTCAACGACGCGGGCAACCAGGTCATCGCACTGGGGTGGGCGGCCTATTGGCGGTATCTGCGCGCGGTCAGCCTAGGTGCGGATGAGTGGAACGCGGAGGCGACCGAACAGCGCTTTGGCACCACGCTGCAGTATCGCGGCGACTACCTGGTGGCGGTGGGCGATGCGCTGGCCGAGCGCTTCGGCGACCAGATGATGGCGCGCCGCATCGAACCCGGCATGTTGCCGGCGGAGGAAACCGTCTCGGCCTTCGCTCCGGCGCTCGAGCGCGGCTGGCTGGTGCGCACCGCTTGGCTGGATACCGCGCGCGAGACGGCGGTCGCGATGATGATGGCGGAGATCCGCGAGGACCTCGCGAAGCTCGGCGTCACGCACGACGTGTTCGTGAGCGAGCGCGCGCTGGTGGAAGCCGGCGGCGTCGATGCAGCGATCACGCTGCTGACCGGCAAGGGCCTTGTCTACCAGGGCGTGCTGGAGCCGCCCAAGGGCAAGACGCCGGACGATTGGGAACCGCGGGAGCAGCTGCTGTTCCGCGCGACATCCTTCGGCGACGAGGTCGATCGTCCGCTGCGCAAATCCGACGGCACCGGCACCTACTTCGCGAACGACATCGCCAACCACCAGCACAAGATCGACCGCGGCTTCGCGGAACTCGTGCATGTGTGGGGTGCCGACCACGGCGGCTACGTGAAGCGCATGGCGGCGGTGGTGGCGGCGCTGTCCGACCGGCGCGTCAGTCTCGATGTCGTGCTGACGCAGATCGTGCAGGTGGTGAAGGGCGGTGAGCCGGTGCGCATGTCCAAGCGCGCGGGCACCTACGTGACGCTCAGCGACCTGATCGACGAAGTGGGCCGCGACGCGGTGCGCTTCACGATGCTCACGCGCAAGGCCGATGCGCAGATGGAATTCGACCTCGACAAGGTGGTCGAGCAATCGCGCGACAATCCCGTGTTCTACGTGCAGTACGCCCATGCGCGCTGCCGGTCCGTGCTGCGCCAGGCGGAGGCGACCGACGCCGCGCTGGTGGCGGGACTCGAGGGCACGGCGCTCGATGCGCTGTCCGATCCGGCCGAGATGGCGCTGATCCGGCGCATCGCCGCATGGCCGCGCAGCGTGGAAGCAGCCGCAACAGCGCGTGAACCGCACCGGATCGCGTTCTTTCTCCAAGACTTGGCCTCGGACTTTCACGTATTGTGGAACCGTGGTCGCGACGATTCGACGCTCCGGTTCATCCGGGCGGAGGACCCCGGAGCGACCCGGGCCCGGCTGGCCCTCGTTGCCGCGACGGCGACGGTGATCCGTTCGGGCCTGCGCGTCATGGGGGTGACGCCGGTCGAGGAGATGCGCTGAGGGGCTGGCCCAGGCCCCCCGGCAGTCAGGGGGTGGGGCGTGACCGATGTTCCTGTGCCGTCCTATCGGGTGCGGCCTTCCGATGATGGCGGGCCGCCCTGGCGTTTGATCGCGATCGGCGGCGGCCTGGCTGCGGCGCTGCTGGTGGGCGGGGCGATCGCCTGGGGGATCGGGCGCATCGGCGCCGCCCCACGGTCGGTGCCGCTGATCGAACCGGACCCGCGCCCCTTCAAGGTGCGCCCGGATGATCCGGGCGGGCTGCGCGTGCCGAACCAGGACGAACTGATCTTCGAACGCAATCGCGGCCCTGCGAACAATGGCGCGGCGCGGCTGGCGCCGGAGCCGGAAGCGCCGCGCATCGATGCCTTGCGCGCGCAGGTGGCGCAGCCGCCGCCGCAACCGGTGGCGCCTGCCGCGCCGAACGCGCAGGCGCCGACGGGTGGCGCGGCGCCGGCGGCCCGGACGGCGCCGGGTGCCACGCCGCCTGCCGCTACCGCCCAGCCTGCCGCCCCAGCCCCGACTGCGGCAGCGCGGCCCGCCCCGGCGCCGGGTGGCGCCATCCGCGTGCAGCTCGGTGCCCTGACCAGCGAGGAGGCGGCGCGCGGCGAATGGGACCGGCTGGCGCGGCGCCATGCTGACCTGCTAGGCGCCTTTCGCCCGCAGGTCGTGCGCTTCGAGCGCGAGGGCCAGGCCACGCTGTTCCGCCTGCGGACCGGGGGCTTCGCCGATGTTGCGGCCGCCAACGGTTTCTGCGAACAGGCGCGCGCCCGCAGCATTCCCTGCACCATCATCCGCTGACGCGCGTCGATCACCGCCTGGTCCGGGCGTCCTGGTCGGGGCGCCCGAGACACGAGGCCGAAGCCCCATCGTGACCCCGCGTGCCGCGATCATCGGCCTGTCCGGCCATGTCCTGACGCCCGAGGAGGCCGCGCTGCTGCGCGATAGCCGGCCGGTCGGCGTCATCCTGTTCGCGCGCAATGTGGCGGCGCCGGCGCAACTTCGCGCGCTGGCGGCGTCGGTGCGCGACATCCTGGGCGCGGAGGCGCCGATCCTGGTGGACCAGGAGGGCGGGCGCGTCGCGCGGCTCAGGCCGCCGGCCTGGGAGGACTTCCCGGCCGCCGCCGCCTTCGAGGGCGCGCCCGAAACCGCCGCCTTCGCCAATGCGGCGCTGCTGGGGGCAGCCTGCGTGGCGGAAGGGCTCGACGTGGTCTGCGCCCCGGTGCTGGACCTGCGCGTGCCCGGCGCGCATGGCGTGATCGGCGACCGCGCCTTCTCGGACGATCCGCATGAGATCATCCGCCTGGGCCGGGCCTGGGTGGCGGGGCTGCAGGCGGGCGGCGCCATCCCGGTCGTCAAGCACATCCCCGGGCACGGGCGGGCCACGGCCGACAGCCACCATGAATTGCCGCGCGTGCGGGCCTGCCCGGCGCACCTGGCGCTGGACCTGGCGCCGTTCCGCGCGCTGGCGGCCTCGGGCGCCTGGGCGATGACAGCGCATGTGCTCTACGAGGCCTGGGACGCGGCGCTGCCGGCCACGATCTCGCCCCGCGTGATCCGCGACATCATCCGCGGCGAGGCCGGCTTCGACGGCGTGCTGGTCACCGACGACCTGGCGATGGGGGCGTTGCGCGGGGCGTCGAACGACCTGGCGGGGGCGGCGCTGGAGGCCGGCTGCGACGTGGTGCTGCACTGCACGGGGCGGATCGGCGACAGCGCCGCTCTGCTGGCCGGCTGCCCGGCGCTGTCCGACAGGGCGGCGGCGCGGCTGGCGACGGCGCGGGCGGTGCGCGACGCGATGCAGGGGCGCGAACCCGGCGCCCTGCGCGCCCTGCGCGACCGCGCGCTTCGTGCCGCTGCGGCACATCCGGCAGGCGCCGATCCCACCGAACGCGACGGGTGAGGGGCCAACCGGGGTCCTCGCCGCGCGGCCTGCGCGCCCGTTGTGGCGGCGCCGGGCGGTCGGGTCGGGACCTGTGCGCATGATTTGCTATAAGCCCGCGCCGGCGGCCATCGCCGGCCCCATCCCGCGCGAGGCCTGATGCCCGACTGGTTCCCCGAAGCCGCCGCCGCCGTGCTCGCGGCCGTGTTCGCCATCACTTTCCACGAGGCCGCGCATGGCTATGCCGCGCTGGCGCTGGGCGACGACACCGCCAAGCGGGCCGGGCGCATCAGCCTGAACCCGATCCGCCATGTCGATCCGGTCGGCACGCTGCTGGTGCCGGGCATCATGGTGGTGGGCCAGTTGCTGACGATCGGGCGGGTCGAGGCGATGTTCGGGTGGGCGAAGCCCGTGCCGGTGGACATCCTGCGGCTGCGCAACCCGCGCTGGGGCATGGTGCTGGTGGCCGCGGCGGGGCCGGCGATCAATGCCGCGCTGGCCTTCTCGGCCGCGCTGCTGGTCCACGCGGTGCTGGCGGGCGAGGGGCTGATGGGGCCGGACCTGGCCGAATTCCTGCTGCGTTTCGCCGCGCTGTCGATCCTGGCGAACCTGGTGCTCGGGTTGTTCAACCTGCTGCCGCTGCCGCCCCTGGACGGGGGGCGGATCATGGTGGGGCTGCTGCCGCGCGCACCGGCCATTGCGCTGGCGCGCGTCGAGCCCTACGGGCTGATCATCGTGATCGGCGTGCTGTTCCTCCTGCCCATGGCCATCCCGGCCTGGGACCCGATGACCTGGTTCGTGCGCAACACTGTCGCGCCGGCCTATGGGCTGGTGCTGTCCGCGGCCGGGCTGGGCGGGCTGCGGTGAGCGAGAGCCTGCATCTGCGCCTGGACGGGTTCGAGGGGCCGCTCGACCTGCTGCTGGAACTGGCGCGGGCGCAGAAGGTGGACGTGGCGCGCCTGTCCATCCTGGATCTGGTGGACCAGTACCTCGCGGTGATCGAGGGCGCCCGTCGGGTGCGGCTGGAACTGGCGGCGGACTGGCTGGTCATGGCGGCCTGGCTCGCCTGGCTGAAATCCCGCCTGCTGGTGCCGCCCGACCAGGCCGAGGGCGAGGACGCCGAAGCGCTGGCCGAACAGCTGGCCGACCGGCTGGCCGAACTGCAACGGATGCGCGCGGCGGCGCTGTGGCTCAACCGGCGGCCCTGGCTCGGGCATGACGTGTTTGCCCGTGGCGCGCCTGAAAGCCTGCGCGTCGAGGACCGGTCCGGCCTGCATGCCGACCTGCCGTCGCTGCTGCAATCCTATGTCGCGGCACGGCGCCGCGCCTTGGCGCGCCGGCCCTACCGCCCGAAGCCGCGGAAACTGTTCACGGTGCAGGAGGCGCTGGAGCGGCTGACCCGGCTCGTCGGCGCGCTGCCGTCCTGGTCGGTGCTGCAGGGGTTCCTGCCGGACACCATCCTCGACCCGCTGGAGCGCAAGGCGGCGCTTGCCAGCACGCTCGTGGCGGGGCTGGAGATGGCGCGCGGCGGCGGAATCGAGATCCGGCAGGAGGAGGCCTTCGGGCCGATCCATGTCCGTCGCCGGCCGGAGGAGGGGGCCACCGATGAACGGGCAGGCTGAAGCGCCGGGCGGCGGAGCGGAGCGGCGGGCGGAGAACGCGGCCAAGGCCGGCCGGGCAGAACCGACGTCGTTGGCCGGGGACGAGGCCGGCGGCGCGACGACCGCGGATGGCGGGCACGCGGCCGACGCCGCGACTACGCCAGGCGGCGATGCGCCGGCCGCCGATGCGCGGAGCGATGACGACGACGCAGCGCCGCAGGCCGCGCCGGTCGCTGCGGACGATGCCGCCGGGGTGGTGCTGTCCGCCGACGCCGCCACGCTCCCCAGTCTCGATGGTTCCGAGCCGGGCGGGGCAAACAACGGACCGCCCGCCGGGCCGGACTCCGATTCCGATCCGGCGTCCGATGCCGCGCCGTCCGCCGACGCCGTTGCGGCCGATACAGCCATCGATGTCCCCGACCCCGCGCTTCTCGCCGAGGGGGCCCGTATCGCCGAGGCGCTGATCTTTGCCTCCGACCGGCCCGTGACCCCCGCCATGCTGGGGGCGGTGCTGCCGCCGGGGCTCGTGCCCGGCACCGTGGTGGCGGCACTGACCGAGGCCTGCGAGGGCCGCGGGGTGATGATCGCAGAGGTCGCCGGCGGCTGGGCCTTCCGCACCGCGCCGGACCTGGCGCAACGGTTGACCAAGGTGGTCCAGGCGCCGCGCCGCCTGCCGCGCGCGGCGATGGAGGCGCTGTCCATCATCGCCTACCACCAGCCCTGCACGCGCGGCGAGATCGAGGAGATCCGCGGTGCCGCCCTGGCCCAGACGACGCTGGAGGCGCTGCTGGAACTCGGCCTGGTCGCCCCGCGCGGGCGGCGCGAAGTGCCCGGCCGCCCGACCCTGTGGGGCACCACGCCGAAATTCCTGGAACAGTTCGGCCTGAAGGCGCTGTCCGACTTGCCGCGCAAGGAGGAACTGGTGACGGCCGAGACCGGTCCGGCCTTGCCCCTGGGCGGTCCGGGCGGGACCGAGGCGGAGCCGGTCACCGACGCTGCGGCGGACCAGGATCCGGCGCCGCAGGATGAGGGCGCGGCGGAGGCGGACCTGTCCGGTAGCGACAGCCCGCGCGGCGCCGCGCCGTGACGTGCCTGTTCAGGCGCGGGGGCGGATCGCTGCCCCGACGGGAGCCGGGCGTGCACGGCGCGACCGCGTCCAGACCATTCTCCGCGCCCGGCGTACCAGGGCACGGCGCGCAAGCCAAGCCGGCGGATGCCGGCACGTCACGCCGAAGGCGCGCCTCCGGCGCAACGCGCCTGAGGGCAAAAGAGGCGTGACCCTCCGGTTTCAGGACATCCGCCACGCCTATGGCGCCACCACCGTGCTGCGCGGAATCGACCTGTCCGTCGCGGCGGGGGAGATCGTCTGCCTGCTGGGCGCCTCGGGCTGCGGCAAGACCACGCTGCTGCGCCTGGCGGCCGGGCTCGAACCGTTGCAGCACGGCATGATCGAACTCGGCGGACAGGTCATTGCGGAGCCGGGACGGGACGTGCCGCCGGAACGCCGTGGCGTGGGCTTCGTGTTCCAGGACTACGCCCTGTTCCCGCACCTGACGGTGGCCGAGAACGTGGCCTTCGGCCTGCGCTTCGCACCGAAGGGGGAGCGCGGCTGGCGGGTGATGGATGCGCTGGCGCGGGTCGGGCTCGAAGCCTTTCAGGGCGCGTTTCCGCATATGCTCTCGGGCGGCCAGCAGCAGCGGGTCGCGTTGGCGCGCGCGCTGGCGCCGCGGCCAGCGGTGCTGCTGCTGGACGAGGCGTTCGCCAGCCTCGATGCCCGGCTGCGCGAACAGGTGCGCGACGACACGCTGCATGTGCTCCAGACCTCCGGAATCGCCACCCTGCTGGTCACGCACGACGCCGAGGAAGCGATGTTCATGGGCGACCGCATCGCGCTGATGCGGGAGGGGCGGATTGTCCAGCTCGGTCCGCCGGAGGCGCTGTATTTCGGGCCGGTCGACCGCTATGTCGCGACCTTCCTGGGCGAGGTGAACCGGCTGCCGGGCCGGGTGCGCGACGGCCTGGCCGAGACCGCGATCGGCGCCCTGCCGGCGGGCGCGGCCGCCGAAGGCGCGCCGGTCGATGTGCTGGTCCGCCCCGAGGGCCTGCGCCTGGGCGCCGAGGAAGGCCACCCGGCCGAGGTCGAGGCGTGCCGGCTGCTGGGTGCGACGACCCTGGTGCACCTGGCCCTGCCGGATGGGGCAGGGGGGCTGCTGCACCTGCATGCCCGCCTGCCGCCCGGGCGGCGCCTGGCCCGGGGGGAAAGGGTGATGGTCGCACTTGATGCCGAACGGGCCTTCGTCTTTCCGCCCGAGGCTCCCTAGATAAGGGGGAGCCGCAGTGCCCAGTGCCCCTGGCAGGCCGCAGCCGCCCCGGTTGACCGTGGCGGCGAAGGTCGGTCCGGGACACGACGCTGCATTGGCGGCGTGCCGGCTTCCTGCTAACGGGGCGTCCCCCGCGGGCAGCGAAGCCGGGGGATAAGGGACGCATGCTGGATCTTGCCTGGTCAGAGATCGCGCTGATTGCCGTGGTGGCGCTCGTCGTCATCGGGCCCAAGGACCTGCCCGAGGCGATCAAGGGCATTGCCAAGGGCATCCAGGGCCTCAAGCGCAAGGTCGCGGAATTCCAGCAGCAGGCCGACGAGCTGGTGCGCGAGGCCAAGCTCGACGACGTGCGCAACCAGATCGCCGATGTGCGCAACACCATCAGCGACATCCGCAACTTCGACATCAAGGGCACGATCGAGAAGCACGTCGACGCCGACGGGTCGGTGCGCAAGGCCTTCGACGACCCGATGAAGGACAGCTACACCCCGCCGGCCTATACGCCGCCGCCGGTGCCCGAGAACGCGCCGGCCTTCGTGCCGCCCGACGTGGCGCGCTGGGCGCCCGCGCCGCTGCCGCCCCCGGCACCGGTGCCGGACGCGCCGGCCTTCGTGCCGCCGTCGACCCCGGCGCCGATCGCGATGCCGGCGCCTGCCGCGCCACCGCCTGCCGCACCGGAGCCGCCGCAGCAGGCCGCGGCGGCCGAGCCCGTGCCGAAGCCGGCCACCACCACCAGCCCGAGCGTTTAGGGAACCGGCGCCTTGTCCAACACCACCGACGAAGACGTCATCGACGACAAGCCGATGCCGTTGATGGACCACCTGAAGGAGCTGCGCCTGCGGGTGCTGTGGTCGGTCGGCGCGTTCATCCTGGCGTTCGCGGTCTGCTACTATTTCTCGGCCAAGATCTACGCGTTCCTGGCGCAGCCGCTGGCCGACATCCTGGCGCAGCAGTCGGGCGGCGAGCGGCGGATGATCTTCACCGCGCTCTACGAGGCGTTCTTCACCTACCTGAAGGTGGCCTTCTTCGGCGCGGTGTTCTTCAGCTTCCCCATGTGGGCGACGCAGCTGTGGATGTTCATTGCGCCGGGGCTGTACCGGTCCGAGAAGCGGGCGATCTATCCGTTCCTGCTGGCATCGCCGGTGCTGTTCGTTATGGGTGCGGCGCTGGCGTACTACTTCATCTTCCCGCTGGCCTGGCAGTTCTTCATCAGTTTCGAGACGCCGCCGGGGTCGGGCGGCATTCCGATCCAGCTCGAGGCGAAGGTCGGCGAGTATCTGTCGCTGGTCATGCATATGATCCTGGCCTTCGGGATCGCGTTCCAGATGCCGGTGCTGCTGACGCTGCTGGTGAAGGTGGGCATCCTGAACGTCGATTCGCTGCGCAAGGGTCGCCGCTACGCGATCGTGGGGATGTTCGTGCTGGCGGCGATCATCACGCCGCCGGACATCATCAGCCAGATCGGCTTGGCGATCCCGCTGATCCTGCTCTACGAGATCTCGATCCTGGCGGCGCGGTGGATGGCGCCGAAGCGGGATAACGACTGATGAGCGGCGCGGGGTTCGGGGAAGCGCAGGCGCGGCTCGGTGCGTCGCAGGACGCCGATGACCTGGTCGAGACGGTCAATCTTCCCACCAGGTCTACCGGGCTTGCCGGAACGATCTTCATTTCGACGGCAATGGGATCCCGTGGGCCCCGGGTGAAGTGGTTTCCTGGCAGGACGGGGCGCGACCTGCCGTGCCTGTTCATGACGCTGGATACGCCGTCGCGCGCGCCGAACGAGGGCCTGTCCCTGCCTGTTGCGCGCGAGGGCGAGAGGCTGGTCGGCCCCTGGGTCGAGAGCAATCGCGAGGCGCTGCCGCGGTTCTGGCGCGAGGGCACGCAGTGGGACGTGGACGAGGTTCGGGCCTTCGTCCTCGGCCTGAGCTGAATGAGCTGAGGCCTGACCGCGCGGTACGGGACTGGAAGTAGGACCATGCACGATATCAAGGCGATCCGCGACAATGCGGCGGCGTTTGATGCCGCGTTGGCGCGGCGGGGAGTGGAAGGCAAGGCGGAGGCGATCCTCTCCCTAGACCAGGCCCGGCGTTCGAGCATCCAGCAAGTCGAAGCTCTCCAGCAGCAGCGGAATGCTCTGGCGAAATCAATCGGCGACTTCAAGCGCCGCGGCATGCCCACCGAGGACGTGGAAGCGCAAGCTACTCGCCTTCGCGACTCAATTGCTGCGCACGAGCATGAGGCAAAGACACACGACGCCTCCTTGCGAGCGCTGCTCGAAATCCTCCCCAACACCCTCGACCCCGAAGTCCCCGACGGCCGCGACGAATCCGCCAATGTCGTTCTGCACCAGCACGGCGATATCCCCGCCTTCGCCTTCACCCCGAAACAGCATTTCGAACTCGGCGAGGCGCTCGGGCTGATGGATTTCGCGACTGCCGCCAAGATCGCCGGCAGTCGCTTCACCGTGCTGAAGGGCGCGCTGGCGCGGATGGAACGCGCGCTCGGCCACTGGATGCTGGCGCTGCACACGGAACAGCACGGGTATACCGAGGCCTCGGTCCCGCTGCTGGTCAACGACGCCGTCGCCTATGGCACGGACAAGCTTCCGAAATTCGCCGACGACCTGTTCCGCACCACCGATGGCCGCTGGCTGATCCCGACCGCCGAGGTGCCGCTGACTGGCTTCGCGATGGAGGAGATCTTCGCCGAGGCCGACCTGCCGCTGCGCCTGACCGCGCTCACGCCCTGCTTCCGCAGTGAGGCCGGCAGCGCGGGCCGCGACACCCGCGGCATGCTGCGCCAGCACCAGTTCGCGAAGGTGGAACTCGTCTCCATCACCACGCCCGATGCCTCCGCCGCCGAGCACGAACGCATGACGCGCTGCGCGGAGCGCGTGCTGACCGAACTCGGCCTGACCTGGCGCCGCGTGTTCCTCTGTGCCGGCGATACCGGCTTCGGCGCGGCGCGCACCTACGACCTGGAAGTGTGGCTGCCGGGCCAGGGGGCGTGGCGGGAGATTTCGTCCTGCTCCAACACCCGCGACTTCCAGGCGCGGCGCATGAACGGGCGCTTCAAGCCGAAGGAAGGCAAGGGCAACCAGTTCCTGCACACGCTGAACGGGTCGGGTGTTGCGGTCGGCCGCGCGCTGATCGCGGTGATGGAGACCTTCCAGCAGGAGGACGGCAGCATCGTCGTCCCCGAGGTGCTGCGGCCCTGGATGGGCGGGCTGGAGCGCATCGGCCGCTGAGCCGCGCTGCTGCCGCCGCGCAGCACGCCACGGGCGGCAGCCCTACAGCGCGCGGCCGAAGACCCGGATCACCGGTGCGGTCGCGAGGCGCGCCTGCCAGAAGGGCAGGTCGCGCAGGTAAAGGGTGTTCGGCCGGGCCGGGCCGGACAGGGGCGTGAGGCGGCGCGGGCAGGGATCATACGCGAAGGGCGCGAAGCCGGCGGCGCGCAGCCTGGCCTCGATCGCCGTATCGGTGGCGCCCGCCGTCTCGAGGATCGCGGCTTTCAGCACCTCGCCCGCCAGCAAGGTGGCGGCGCCCGCCAGCACGTCGGGCTCGGCCCCTTCCACATCGACCTTGAGCAGCAGCGGCGGCGTATCGGCGCACAGCCTGTCGAGCGTATCCACCGGCACCTCGGCCGCGCCGTCCGGCGCCGCCTGGTTGGTGGTGCCGCGCCCGGTGGTGAAGCGCAGCACGCCGGGCGCGGCACTTGCGGCGACCGGACGGATCTCGACGCGGTCCAGGACGCCGTTCAGCGCGACCATCGCGCGCAGGTCGGGCAGGGTCTCGGCTGCCGGCTCCAGCGCCAGTACCTGCGCGCCCGCGGCACCGGCGGCGAGCACGGCATAGACGCCCACATTGGCGCCCACATCGACCATGCGGTCACCCGCGCGCAGCGCCTGCAGCACGAAGCCCATCTCGGCGGGGTCGGTCAGGCCGGCGTACCAACAGGCCGTGGCCGACGACAGGCCACGCTTCAGGCGCAGGCGCACCAGGCCGGCCGGGCCTTCGACCCAGGGCGGTTCCAGCACCTGGCCGCGCCGCGCCGCGGCCTGCCAGCGCAGCAGCCGTGCCGCCGCGCCCAGCGGGTCCCGGCGCACCAGCGGGTGCCGCCACAGGAAGCCGGCCAGCCGCGGCAGCGCGGCGAGGCGCATCTCAGGCGGCGATCTTCACGCCGAGCCGCCCGGCCAGGTCCAGGATGAACTGCCAGGCCACGCGCCCCGATCGCCCGCCGCGCGTGACCGACCATTCGATGGCCTGGGCGTGCAGGTCCTCGGTGCCGATGGGCAGCCCGAAATGCGCGGCATAGCCGTCGAGCATCGCGAAGAAAGTGTCCTGGTCGGCGTTGTGGAAGCCGATCCACAGGCCGAAACGGTCGGACAGCGAGACCTTCTCCTCCACCGCCTCGTTGCCGTGGATGGCGCCGGCGCGCTCGTTCTCGATCATGTCGCGCGACATCAGGTGGCGGCGGTTGGACGTGGCGTAGAACAGCACGTTGGCGGGCCGGCCCTCGATGCCGCCGTCCAGCACCGACTTCAGCGCCTTGTAGTCGGCGTCCTCGCGTTCGAAGGACAGGTCGTCGCAGAACACCAGGCAGCGGCGGTCCTGCGCGCGCAGCAGGCCGAGCAGGTCGGGCAGGGTGCGGATGTCCTCGCGCTGGATTTCTATGAGTGCCAGGCTGCCCGGGAGTTCCTCGTTCGCCGCGGCGTGCGCGGCCTTGACCAGCGAGGACTTGCCGGTGCCGCGCGCGCCCCAGAGCATCGCGTTGTTGGCGGTGAAGCCGCGGGCGAAGCGCATGGTGTTCTCGAGCAGCAGGCCCTTCTGGCGTTCGACCCCGCGCAGCAGGTCGATCGGCACGGCTGCCACGCGCGGCACGGGAGAAAGTCGCGGATGCGGTTCAGGATGCCAGACGAAGGCATCGGCGCCCGTGAGCGAGGGCGCGGCCGCGGGGGGCGGGGCCAGGCGCTCCAGCGCCTCGGCGATGCGGGTCAGGGCGGGCAGCAGGTCGGGATCGTGCATGACGTCGGCGGAATAGGCCGCATTCCTATTGACGGGAAGGGGCGGGTGGGTAGGTTCCGCGCCTTCACGCCGGAAGACGGAAACAGAACACATGTGGACCCCCTTCGGGATCTCGACCGCTCATGCCCAGGACGCCGGTGCCGGCGGTGCCGCGGGCATCGTCATGCAGCTGCTGCCGCTGATCCTGATCTTCGTCGTCTTCTATTTCCTGCTGATCCGCCCCCAGCAGAAGAAGATGAAGGAGCACCGCGAGATGCTCACGCAGCTCAAGCGCAACGACCGCGTGGTGACCGCGGGCGGCATCGTCGCGACCATCACCAAGGTCAAGGAAGGGTCGGACGAGATCGAGGCCGAGATCGCGCCGAATGTGCGGGTGTCCCTGGTGCGCGGGACGATCACCAGCGTGATCCGCCCGCAGGCGGCGAACGACGAGAAGCCGGCCTGAGGCTACCGCGTGACGGCGCCGCGGTCCCAGGCCTCGGTGCCGGCCAGCGGGGCGGCGCGTAGCAGGCGCGCGCCGCGATAGGCGCCGCCCGCATCGAAGTCGAGCGCGACCTGCGCGACGCCGATCACCGCGCAGGCGCGACAGGCATCGGTGATGGGCAGGGCGAAGCGTAGCGTCACCTGCCCGTCGGCCGTGATGCGCGTGCCGAGGAAGGCCTGCGTCGCCGGCCACATCGCCGCATCAGCGTGACGGGGCGCGAGCGCCGCCTCGGCGTCGCGCCGGAAGGCCTCTGCCACCTCGGCGACCATGCGCAGCGCACCGGAGCGATCGCGCACCAGATATTGCTCGTTGCTGTTGGCGCGGGTCGTGAATTCCGCGCGGATCAGCGCGATGGCGCCGAAGCGCCGGACGGTCTCGACCGTGGCTGGTTCATCGAAGCGCGCGGCGATCTGGTCCGCCAGGCGCCGATGGTCCTCGGCGCGCGTTCCCTGTGCATGCGCCTGGCCACAAAGGGTCACCGCAAGCAAAGCCGCCAGCAGCCAGGTCGAAGGCGTCATGTCGCAGCCTCCCGGTCCTGGTGGGAGGGCCGCCGCGGGCCGGGCCGCGCGAGGGGCTTCCCCCGCCTCGGCCGGCCAGCGGCGGTGCCGGATCAGGCCGACTGGCCGGCGGTGAACCCGCCCTTGCCCATCAGCTCCGCGACCACGTCCCAGTTCACCAGCTTGTCCAGGAAGTTCGCCAGGTAGTTCGGGCGCACGTTGCGGAAATCCAGGTAGTAGGCGTGTTCCCACACGTCGCAGCCCAGGATCGGCTGGCCTTCGCCGGTGCTGATCGGGTTCGCGCCGTTGGGGGTCTTGGTGACCTTCAGCTTGCCGTCGCCGCCGATCACGAGCCAGGCCCAGCCGGAGCCGAACTGCGTGGCCCCCGCTGCCTTGAAGGCGTCCTTGAACGCCGCCAGGCCGCCAAGGTCGCTGTCGATCTTGGCGGCCAGCGCGGCCGGCACGCTTTCGCCATGCGCGCCGCCCGGGGCCATGACGTTCCAGAACAGGCAGTGGTTGTAGTGCTGGCCGGCCTGGTTCAGCACGGGCAGGCCATCGGTGCCCTGCTTGCCGGCTTCGGCGCAGATCGCCTCGAGCGACTTGCCGGCGAGGCCCTTGCTCTCGACCAGGCCGTTCAGCGCGGTGACGTAGGCGTTGTGGTGCTTGCCGTGATGGAGTTCGAGCGTCTCCTGGCACATGCCGTTGGCGGCGAGCGCGCCGGTGGCGTAGGGCAGCGGGGGCAGGCTGAAGGCCATGGGGTGTCTCCCGTAGGTCGGACGAAGCGCGGGGCGCGCTCCGGGTCGAGGTAGGCGGGGGTGCAACGGGCGTCAACCGCATCGGGTTGCGCCGTGCCGGCGTTGTGCCCGCTTTGCGCGCGCTTCGCGCGTGCGGCATATGCGCGGGCGTGAGCCTTTCGCCGATCGGCGCCTTTGCGCGCAGCCACGACCCGGACCGCTTCCTCTGCGCCCTGTTCGCCGCGCCGGAGCGGCGCGAGGCGCTGTTCGCGCTGATCGCGCTCAACCACGAACTGGCCCGCGCGCGGGAAGCCACGACCAACCCGATGGCCGCGCTGATCCGCCTGCAATGGTGGCGCGACGCGATCGAGGAAGCGCGCCTGGGCCACCCGCCGCGCCGCCACGAGGTGGCCGCGCCGCTGGCGCAGGCGATCGCCGCGGGCGCGCTGGAGCCGGGCGCGCTGCTGGCGCTGGTCGATGCGCGCGAGGCCGAGGCGGAGGAGGCGATCGCAACGGAACAGGATTTCGTCGCGTGGCTGCGGGGCACGGCCGGCGGCTGGTCGGCCGCGGCCGGCTTGGCGCTCGGGGTGGATGCTGCGCAGGGCGAGGTGCTGCGCGGCCTGGGCGCCGCCTATGGCCTGGCCGGCGCGCTGCGCAGCATTACCGCCCATGCGGCGCAGGGGCGTTGCCTGCTGCCGGCCGACCGGCTCGCGCAGGTGGGGCTGTCGGCCGAGGCGGTGATCGCCGATCCCGGCGTCCCGGCGGTCGTTTCCCTGGTGCGCGAGATGGCAGCCGAGGGGCTGGTGGCGCTCGGCGCCGCGCGGCGGGACGTGCCGGCGGGCGCGATCGCGGCGGCGCTGCCGGCGGTGCTGGCGCAGCGCGACCTGGCACGGCTGGCGCGCGGCCGCACAGTGCCCGCGGGGCGCGGCGTACTGGACCGGCTGGCGGTGATGCGCCGCGGCGCCGCCGGGCGGCTGTAAGGCGGCGGCGCGATTGACAGGCGCGGCGCCGCATTGCCAAGGTCCGGCCCGGCGGAGCGGGAGGCATCGTGGCGGTAGCGAGCGTCGGCGAGGGGCAGACCAGCGTTCCCATCGTCATCTACGCCTTCGACCGCCCCGACTACCTCGACACGGTGTGCGCGGGCCTGCTGGCGCAGCGCCAGGTCAGGCCCGATCCACGGCGCGTGTTTCTGCTGCAGGACGGGGTGGTATCGGCGCTGACCGGCCACCGGCAGACCCGCCCGCCGCTGGTGCAGCGGAGCATCGAGGTGTTCCGCCGGCACTTCCCGCAGGGCGAGGTGCTGGCCGCGCCGCACAACCTCGGCATCGCGGAGAACATCATGCGCGGGCAGCGCCTGGTGTTCGACACGCTGGACAGCGACATCGGCTACTTCTTCGAGGACGACCTGGAGCCCGGCCCATACTACCTGGCGGCGCTCGAGGCGATGCGCGTGGCGACCGAGACCTTCGCCGACCAGGTCGCCCATTTCGCGGCCTATGGTCCGGTGCCCGGCGCGGTGCCGGGGCCGCGCGTGGGCTGGTGCCAACTCGACAGCCACTGGGGCTTCGGGCTGCGGCGCGAGCCCTGGCGGCGCATCCATGCCGGGCTGCAGGATTGGTGGGAGGAGATCCGCCGCAACGACTACCGCGCGCGCAACCGGCGCCGCCTGTTGTACCTGTGGCGGCGCCGGCGCGCGGCGGGCCCGGTGGTGGCGCAGGACATGGCGGCGGCGACGTCGTGCCTCGAACTCGGGCTGGCGCGGTTGAACACCACGGTCTGCTTCGGGCGCTACATCGGCGAGAGGGGCGAGCATTTCTCGCCAGCCATGTTCAGCGAGCGCGGCTTCACGGGCATGCGCTGGGACGATGGCCCCGACTTCGCGTTCGACCCGCTGGAGGAGGGAGCAATCCGCGCGATTGCCGACGAGGCCTTCCGGATCGGCGCGGAGTTCCGGGAGAACCGGCTGGAGGCCACCATCGCCGAGACCGAGGCGGCGATGACCGATGCCGACCGCCTGGTCACGGCGGAGGATGTCCACATGCTCTGGAACCTGCTGCTCGACCGGCCGAAGGCGCCGCGCGCGCAGGTCGAACGGCATGCCGGGCGCACCACGCTGCGCGCGCTGCGGCGCAGCATCGTCCGCCTGCACGAATTCCAGCACCAGACCGGGCCGTGAGCCGCCGCAGGCGCGGTGCGCGCACATGATCGAGGGCGTCGCGGCCGGGGTGACCGACATTCCGGTCATCATCTTCGCCTTCGACCGGCCGGACTATTTGGCGACGCTGTGCCGCGGGCTGCTGGCGCAGACGCAGGTGAGGGTGGATCCGTCACGCGTGCACCTGGTGCAGGATGGCGCGGTCTCGGTGCGGACCGGGCGGCGACATGCCGTACCAGGTCGCATCAAGCGGTCCATCGCGGTGTTCCGGGAATACTTCCCGCAGGGCCATGTGCATGCCTCGCCGCACAACCTCGGCATCGCGGAGAACATCCTGCGCGGACAGGTGCTGGCCTTCGAGACGTTGGACGCGCCGGTGGCGTATTTCCTCGAGGACGACCTGCAGCCCGGCCCGCTGTACCTCGCGGCATTGGAAGCGATGCGCGAGGCGAGCGAACCCTTCGCGGCGCGCGTCGCGCATTTCGCCGCCTATGGCGACCATCGCGCGCAGCTGCCCGGACCCGATGTGGGCTGGCGTCCGCTTGGACATCACTGGGGCTTCGGGCTGCGGCGCGACGCGTGGCGGCGCATCCAGGCCTGGCTACAGCCCTGGTGGGCGGAGATCCGGCGCAACGACTATCCGGCGCGCAACGCGCGCCGCATCCTCGAGGTGTGGCGCGGCTGCCGCGTGGCGAACCGCGTGAGCGCGCAGGATGCGGCGAACGAACTCGCCTGCGCCGATCTCGGCCTGGCGCGCATCGCGACCGATGTCTGCTTCGGGCGCTACATCGGGCAGACCGGCGACCACTTCACCCCGGCGGTGTTCCGCAAGCTGGGCTTCGAGGGCATGCGCTGGGCCGAGGCGGAGCGCTTCGTGCTGGCGCCGCTGGAGCCCGCGCTGCTGGATGCCCTCACGACCGGCGCCTTCGCGCGCTACGCGGCGTGGCGGCAGGACCGGCTGGACCAGGTGGTCGCCGAGATGGACGCGGCGCAGGACGACCCGGACAGGCTCGCGAGCGAGGCGGAGATCCGCCGGCTGTGGCACCTGCTGCTGGACCGGCGGGACGTGCCGGCCGTCTATCTCGCGCGCCATGCGGGGCGCAGCACGATCCGGGCTGTGCGGCGGGACCTGGTGCGGCGCGACGAATTCCAGCGGATCACCGGGCCATGACCCGCACCCGGACGGTTGCCTGCATCCGGCCGCGCGCCGCATGAGTCCGCACCAGGAGGACGGGATGCGCATCGCGGGTGTCGAGCAGGGGGTGACCGAGGTCCCGATCGTCATCTTCGCCTTCGACCGGCCGGATTACCTGGCGACGCTGTGCAGCGGGCTGCTGGCGCAGACACAGGTGCGGGCGGATCCGTCGCGGGTGCACCTGCTGCAGGATGGCGCGGTTTCGGCACGCACCGGGCGGCGGCATGCGCGCCCGGCCGACATAATGCGGTCGATCGCGGTGTTCCGGGAGCATTTCCCGCAGGGTCAGGTGCATGCCTCGCCGCACAACCTGGGCATCGCGGAGAACATCCTGCGCGGACAGGTGCTGGCCTTCGAGACGTTGGACGCGCCGGTGGCGTATTTCTTCGAGGACGATCTGGAACCCGGCCCGCTGTACCTCGCGGCGCTGGAGGCGATGCGGCACGCCAGCGAGCCCTTCGCGGACAGCGTCGCTTATTTCGCCGCCTACGGCGACCGGCACGGCGCGCGCCCGGGCCCGACGGTGCAGTGGCGGCCGCTGGCAAATCTCTGGGGCTTCGGGCTGCGGCGCGACGCGTGGCGGCGCATCCAGGACTGGCTGCAGCCTTGGTGGGAGGAAATCCGGCGCAACGACTACCGTGCGCGCAACCAGTTGCGCATCCTGGAGTTCTGGCGGACCAAGCGCATCGCACGCAACGCGACCTCGCAGGATGGCGCGATGGAAGCGGCCTGTGCCGACCTCGGGCTGGCACGCGTGGCCACCGATGTCTGCTTCGCGCGCTATATCGGGGCGACCGGGCAGCATTTCTCGCCCGAGAAGTTCCGCTCGAGGGGCTTCGAGACGATGCGCTGGGCGGAGCAGGAGGTGTTCACCTTCGCGCCGTTCGACGCGACCATCCCGGCCCGCTTCGTCGCCGGCGCCTTCCGGGCCTTCGAGACCTTTCGCCAGGAGAAGCTGGACGCGCACATCGCGGAGCTGCGGTCGCGGGTGGACGACCCGGACCGCCTGGCGAGCGAGGCGGAAATCCGCGACCTGTGGCACCTGCTGCTGGACCGCCGCGACGTGCCCGCGCCGTACCTCGCGCGCCACGCGGGGCGCAGCACGATCCGCGCCGTGCGGCGCGACCTGGTCCGCCACCAGGACTTCCAGCGCATCACCGGGCCCTGAGGCGTCAGGCGCGCTTGCGCTTGCGCGCGGGTGCCTCGGTGCGCGCGAGCAGCGGCGCGAGGAAGCGGCCGGTGTGGCTTTCCGGCGTGGCGGCGATGTCCTCGGGCGTGCCTTCGGCGACCATGCGCCCGCCGCCCTCGCCGCCCTCGGGGCCGAGGTCGAGCACCCAGTCGGCGGTCTTGATGACCTCCAGGTTGTGTTCGATCACCACGACGGTGTTGCCCTGGTCCACCAACGCGTGCAGCACTTCGAGCAACTTGCGCACATCCTCGAAATGCAGGCCGGTGGTCGGTTCGTCGAGGATGTACAGCGTGCGGCCGGTGGCGCGGCGGGAGAGTTCCTTCGACAGCTTGATGCGCTGCGCCTCGCCGCCCGACAGCGTGGTCGCCTGCTGGCCCAGGTGGATGTAGCCGAGGCCGACTTCCTTCAGCACCTTCAGCTTGTCGCGGATGGCCGGCACCGCGGAGAAGAACTCCACGCCTTCGTCCACCGTCATGTCGAGCACGTCGGCGATCGACTTGCCGCGGAACTTCACCTCCAGCGTCTCGCGGTTGTAGCGCTTGCCCTTGCAGGTGTCGCAGGTGACGTAGACGTCGGGCAGGAAGTGCATCTCGATCTTGATGAGGCCGTCGCCCTGGCAGGCCTCGCAACGGCCGCCCTTCACGTTGAAGGAGAAGCGGCCGGGCTTGTAGCCGCGCGCGCGGCTGTCGGGCATTTCGGCGAACCAGTCGCGGATGGGCGCGAACAGGCCGGTGTAGGTCGCGGGGTTGGAGCGTGGGGTGCGGCCGATCGGCGACTGGTCGATGTCGATGATCTTGTCGAGGTGCTCGAGCCCTTCGATGCGGTCGTGCGGGGCAGGCACTTCGGCGGCGCCCATCAGGCGGCGCGAGGCGGCCTTGTAGAGCGTCTCCACCACCAGCGTGGACTTGCCGCCGCCGGAGACGCCGGTGATGCAGGCGAAGGTGCCGAGCGGGATCGACGCCGTCAGGTTCTTGAGGTTGTTGCCGGTGGCGCCGACGACGCGCAGCTGCTTCTTCTTGTCGATCTTGCGGCGCGTGGCGGGGACTTCGATGCGCCGCGCGCCGGAGAGGTACTGACCGGTGAGGCTCGCGGGGTTGGCCATGACCTCGGCCGGCGTGCCTTGCGCGATGACGCGCCCGCCGCCCGCGCCGGCGGCGGGGCCGATATCCACGAGGTAGTCGGCCTGGCGGATCGCATCCTCGTCGTGTTCGACCACCAGCACGGTGTTGCCGAGGTCGCGCAGGCGCCGCAGCGTGGTCAGCAGGCGTTCGTTGTCGCGCTGGTGCAGGCCGATGCTGGGTTCGTCGAGCACATACAGCACGCCGGTCAGGCCGGAGCCGATCTGCGAGGCGAGGCGGATGCGCTGCGATTCGCCACCCGACAGCGTGGCCGAGGACCGGCTGAGGCTGAGGTAGTCCAGCCCGACATCCACCAGGAACTGCAGGCGGTCCTCGATCTCGCGCAGGATGCGGCGCGCGATCTCCTGGCGCTGCGGCGTGAGGGTCGCCATCACCGTGCCGAACCAGTCGCGCGCGCGGCGGATCGACAGGTCGCTGACCTCGGCGATGTGCTTGCCGGCGATCTTCACCGACAGTGCCTGCGGCTTCAGGCGGAAGCCGGTGCAGGTCGCGCAGGGCTTGTCGGCCTGGTAGCGCGACAGGTCCTCGCGCACCCAGGGATTGTCGGTCTCCTTGAAGCGGCGCTGCAGGTTCGGGATGACGCCTTCGAAGGGCTTCTTCACCTCATAGGCGCGCAGACCGTCCTTGTAGCGGAGCGTGACGACGTCATCGCCGGTGCCGTGCAGGATCTGCTGGCGGACCTGCGCCGGGATGTCCTGCCACGGCGTGGTCATGGCGAACTTGAAGTGGCGCGCGAGGCTCTCGAGCGTTTGCGTGTAGTAGGGCGATTGCGCGCCGGTCCAGGGCATGATGGCGCCGTCCTTCAGCGAGACATCGTCCTGCGGAACCACCAGCTGCGGGTCGAAGAAGGTCTCGGTGCCGAGGCCGTCGCAAGCCGGGCAGGCGCCATGGGGCGAGTTGAAGGAGAACAGGCGCGGCTCGATTTCCTCGATGCTGAAGCCGCTGACCGGACAGGCGAATTTTGCGCTGAACACCGTGCGTTCGGCGGTGTCGGCGTTCTCGGCGTAGGCGATGCCTTCGGCGAGACCGAGCGCGGTCTCGAAGGAATCGGCCAGGCGTTGCGCCACACCCTCGCGGACCACGATGCGGTCGACCACGATCTCGATATCGTGCTTCAGCTTCTTGTCGAGCTTCGGCGCCTCGCTGATCTGGTGCAGCGTGCCGTTGATCTTCACGCGTTCGAAGCCGCGGCGCTGCCAATCAGCGAGTTCCTTGCGGTATTCGCCCTTCTTGCCACGCACGACGGGCGCGAGCAGCAGCAGGCGCGTGCCCTCGGGCATGCCCATGACGCGGTCGACCATCTGGCTAACCGTCTGCGCTTCGATCGGCAGGCCGGTGGCGGGCGAATAGGGAACGCCGACGCGCGCCCAGAGCAGGCGCATGTAGTCGTGGATTTCCGTCACTGTACCCACGGTGGAGCGTGGGTTGTGGCTGGTGGTCTTCTGTTCGATCGAGATGGCGGGCGACAGGCCCTCGATCGAATCGACGTCGGGCTTCTGCATGAGTTGCAGGAACTGCCGCGCATAGGCCGACAGCGACTCGACGTAGCGGCGCTGGCCTTCGGCGTAGATCGTGTCGAAGGCGAGGGACGACTTGCCCGAGCCCGACAGGCCGGTGACGACGGTGAGCGTGTCGCGCGGGATGTCGAGGTCTACATCCTTCAGGTTGTGCTGGCGCGCGCCGCGGATTCGGATCTGGCCGGTCATGATCTTGGGGGACTCCGGGGCGGGGCGCCGCTGGTGTTCTGGTGATGTTCTCACCATATATGCGGCTGGTTCGGCAAGCTGGAAAGGGGCGCCGTGCGGGCACGCCGGCGGGTGGGCCAAGGGTGGCCCCGCGGCCGGCGCCGGGCTAGTGTGACAGCGTCAAACCAAGGGACTGCGCGGCATGGCGGGCATCAACAAGGTGATTATCCTGGGGCGGCTCGGCCGCGACCCCGAGGTGCGGAATTTCCAGAATGGCGGCAAGGTCGTGAACCTGCGCATTGCAACCAGCGAGCGATACAAAGACCGCGAAGGCAACCAGCAGGAACGTACCGAGTGGCATTCGGTCGCGATCTTCAACGATCGCCTCGGCGAAGTGGCCGAGAAATACCTGCGCAAGGGCAGCGAGGTCTACATCGAGGGCCAGATCGAGACCCGCAAATGGGCCGACAAGGATGGGCAGGATCGCTACACGACCGAAGTCGTGCTGCGCCAATACCGCGGTGAGTTGCAGCTGGTCGGCGGGCGCGGCGGCGGGGCCGGCGACGATGGCGGCGGCGGATATGCCGAACGCTCCGGCGGCGGTGGTGGTGGGTATGGCGACCGGCCATCCGGCGGAGCACCGCGCGGCGAGGGCGGCGGCGGCGGGTCGTCGCGCGCGCCGTCGCGCGGAGGCGGCTGGGATTCCAAGAAGACCGACCTCGACGACGAGATTCCGTTCTGACCCCATCGTGGTTGACGGGCGCGCGGGCGCGGGGCCTATGGCGCCGCAGCCCCGCGCGCCGCGCCGCGTGACCCACGACATCGGATCGAGTTTGCCCGCGTGAGCGACCCCAGCACCCCCGAGCAGCCCCCCTTCGACACGCAGCCCGTGGCTCTCGAGGAGGAGATGCGCCGCTCCTACCTCGACTACGCCATGAGCGTGATCGTCGCGCGCGCCTTGCCCGACGCGCGCGACGGGCTGAAGCCGGTGCACCGGCGCATCCTGTTCGCCATGCAGGAGGCCGGCTACACGGCCGACAAGCCGTATCGCAAGTCGGCCCGCGTGGTTGGCGACGTGATGGGCAAGTATCACCCGCATGGCGATGCCTCGATCTACGACGCCATGGTGCGCATGGCGCAGCCGTTTTCGATGCGCGTGCCGCTGATCGACGGGCAGGGGAATTTCGGGTCCGTCGATGGCGATCCGCCGGCGGCGATGCGCTACACGGAAGCGCGGCTGGCACCATCCGCCATGGCGCTGCTGGAAGGAATCGACGAGGACACGGTCGATTTCCAGGCCAACTACGACGAGAGCGCGGAAGAACCGCGCGTGCTGCCCGCCGCCTTCCCGAACCTGCTGGTGAACGGCGCGAACGGCATCGCGGTCGGCATGGCGACCAATATCCCGACGCATAACCCGACCGAGATCATCGACGCCACGCTCGCGCTGGTGGCGGACAATTCGCTGACGCTCGACGACCTGATGAGGATCGTGCCCGGGCCGGACTTCCCGACCGGCGGGTTGATCCTGGGGCGCGCGGGCATCCGCTCGGCCTTCGAGACCGGCAGGGGGTCGATCCCGCTGCGCGCGCGCGCCGAGATCGAGGAGATGAAGGGCAACCGCCAGTGCATCGCGGTCAGTGAGATCCCGTACCAGGTCAACAAGTCCACGCTGCTCGAGAAGATCGCGGAGCTGGTGCGCGCCAAGGCGATCGAGGGAATCTCGGACCTGCGCGACGAATCCGACCGCTCCGGGATGCGGATCGTGATCGAGCTGAAGCGCGATGCGACGGCCGAGGTGGTTCTGAACCAGCTCTATCGCATGACGCAGCTGCAGACCTCCTTCGCGGTGAACTTCCTGGCGTTGAACAACGGCCGGCCGCAGCAGATGGGGCTGAAGGACGCCCTGATGGCGTTCATCGCCTTCCGCGAGGAGGTCATCCTGCGCCGGTCGCGCCATCGTCTGGCCAAGGCGCGCGAGCGGGGGCATCTGCTGATCGGCCTGGCGATCGCCGTGGCGAACATCGACGAGGTGATCCGCGTGATCCGCGCCAGCGCGGATGCCGCGACGGCCCGCGCCGCGCTGATGGACCGTGCCTGGCCGGCCGGCGATGTCGGCGTGTTGCTGGCGCTGGTGGACGACTATCGCAACGTCATCACGCCGGAGGGCACGGTGCGCCTGACGGAAGAACAGGCGCGCGGCATCCTGGAACTGCGGCTGCAGCGGCTGACGGGCCTCGAGCGCGACAAGATCACCGGCGAACTGGGCGAAGTGGGCGATCGCATCCGCGACCTGCTCGACATCCTGGGCAGCCGCGCGCGCCGCATGGAGGTGATGACCGCGGAACTGCTGAAGGTGCGCGCGGAGATCGCCTCCCCGCGCATGACGCAGATCGTCGACCACGTCGCCGACGTCGATGACGAGAGCCTGATCGAGCCTGGTACCATGGTGGTGACGCTGACGCGCGACGGCTACGTCAAGCGCACGCCGCTCGATACCTTCCGCGCGCAGGGGCGCGGCGGGAAGGGACGCACCGGGGCCGGCACGCGCGAGGACGATGTCGTCATCCGGTCCTTCGTCGCGCATACTCACCAGTTCGTGCTGTTCTTCACCAGCCGCGGCATGGCCTTCCGCGAGAAGGTCTGGCAGTTGCCGGAGGCGAGCCCGACGGCGCGGGGGCGTTCGCTGCGCCAGGTGCTGAACCTGCAGGATGGCGAGAGCGTCACCGCCGTGCTGCCGCTGCCACTCGACGAAACCCTGTGGGAAGGCCTGCACCTGGTCTTCGCGACCCTGCACGGCAATGTGCGGCGCAATCGGCTGTCGGATTTCCGCAATGTGCGGTCGTCGGGCCTGATCGCGATGAAGCTCGGGGAACGCGACAGCCTGATCGGCGTCTCGACCTGCCGCGAGGGCGATGACGTGATGCTCGCGACCAGGCTGGGCCGCTGCATCCGCTTCCAGGCGGAACCCGATACGCTGCGCCTGTTCGCCGGGCGCGATTCGGATGGCGTGCGCGGGATCCGCCTGCAGGAGGGCGACAGCGTCATCGCGCTGTCCGTGCTGCGCCACATCGAGGCCAGCCCGGCCGAGCGCGCGGCCTATCTCAAGGCCGCCGCGGCCAAGCGCCGTGCCGGCGACGAGGAAGCCGAAGCCCCGACCGCCGCCGACGACGCCGAGGAGCCGGTCGTCGAGATCGCGCTGACCCCCGAGCGCTTCGACGAACTCGAAGCCGCCGAGGAGATCATCCTCGCCGTCACCGATGGCGGGTTCGGCAAGCGCACCTCGGCGCATGAATACCGTGTCACCGGTCGTGGCGGGCAGGGCATCACCGGCATCACGCTGTCCAAGCGGACCGGGCGCGAGGTCGTCGCCACCTTCCCCGTGCGCCCCGGCGACCACCTGATGCTGGTGACCGATGGCGGCCAGCTGATCCGCATTGAGTCCGATGACGTGCGCATCACCGGCCGGCAGGGCATGGGCGTGACGTTGATGCGGCTGTCGGACGGGGAGCGCGTGATCTCCTGCTTCCCGATCGCCGACGAAGGCGAGGACGACGAGGCGGCAGCCGACCATGATTGAACGCGTTGCGCTCTATCCGGGTACCTTCGACCCGGTCACGAACGGGCATCTCGACGTCATCGGCCGCGCGGCGCGGCTGGTCGACAGGCTGGTGGTCGGTGTTGCCATCAATATCGGCAAGGGCCCGTTGTTCGAGCTCGAGGAACGGGTCGAGCTGGTGAAGGCCGAGACCGCCGCGATCGCCGAGCGCAGCGGCACGATCATCGAGGTGAAGCCCTTCGAAGGGCTGCTGGTGCATTACGCGCGCGAGGTGGGCGCACGGATGATCGTGCGCGGCCTGCGCGCGGTGTCGGATTTCGACTACGAGTTCCAGATGGTCGGCATGAATCGTCGCCTGGACCAGGAGATCGAGACGGTCTTCCTGATGGCGTCCGAGACCAATCAGTTCATCGCCTCCCGTCTGGTGAAGGAGATCGCGAAGCTGGGCGGAGACATCTCCGGCTTCGTGCCGAGGACGACGCTGGAGCGCACGCTGGCGAAGCTGCGCGCAACATGAAGGGAGACGCACATATGGACCGCAGGACGCTTCTGGGCGGCGCTGCCGCCGCATTCGGCCTCGCCGCCTGCGCGCAGGAGGCGCCGGCCCAGCCCGCGACGCCGCCCGATCCGGAGAACATCCTGGTGCTGCAGCTGCCCGCGGGCGAGGTGCGCATCCAGCTGCTGCCCGATCTCGCGCCCAACCATGTCGAGCGTATCAAGACGCTGACGCGCCGCGGCTTCTACGACAACACGCCGTTCCATCGCGTGATCGAGGGCTTCATGGCGCAGGGCGGCGACCCGACCGGCACCGGCACCGGCGGGTCGAACCTGCCCGACCTGGCGGCCGAATTCAGCCCGCCGTCGCGCGCGCGCTTTCTGCGCGGCACGGTCGGCGCGGCGCGGTCGCAGAACCCCAACAGCGCGAACAGCCAGTTCTTCATCATGTTCGCGCCGAATGCCGGGCTCGATGGGCAGTACACCATCTGGGGCCGCGTCATCTCCGGCATGGACGCGGTCGACCGCATCAAGCGCGGCGTCGGCCAGTCCGGCATGGTGCCGCAGCCGCCCGACCGCATCCGCACCGCGCGCATCGCCGCCGATATCCGCTGAGGAAACTTCGATGACCGAGACCACCGCCGCCGATCCCGAGAACACGCTGATCCTCGAGATCGAGCACGGCACCATCACCATCGCGCTGCGTCCCGACCTCGCGCCCAAGCATGTCGAGCAGATCAAGGCGCTCGTGCGCCGCGGGTTCTACAACGACGTGCCGTTCCACCGCGTGATCGAAGGCTTCATGGCGCAGGGCGGCGATCCGACCGGCACCGGTACCGGTGGGTCGGACCTGCCGGATATTCCCGCCGAGTTCTCGGCCCCAGGCGTGGCGCGTTTCCAGCGCGGCACCTGCGGCATGGCGCGCACCAGCGACCCGAACAGTGCGAACAGCCAGTTCTTCATCATGTTCGCCCCCGCCTCGAGCCTCGATGGGCAGTACACCATCTGGGGGCAGGTGACGTCCGGCATGGACGTGGTCGACAAGATCAAGCGCGGTGCCGGCATGTCGGGCATGGTGCAGGGCCCGGACAAGATCCGCACGATGCGGGTGGCCGCCGACGCGGCGTGAGGCTATCACCCCGGCGCCAGAGACGACCCGGCGCCGGGTCCGGCGTGCCCGTAGCTCAGCCGGTAGAGCACGTGACTTTTAATCATGGGGTCCCGGGTTCGAGTCCCGGCGGGCACACCATTTTCTGCCACGGCGTCCAGCAACGCGCAGGCCGGAAGGGCCTCAGTGCTGGTCCTGCTTCGGCGCGGCCGACAGGAGCGCCAGCACGGCGTGCAGGATGCGCACCGACCCTGCATCGCCACGCTCATGCGCGTCGGCCAGCGCCGCGGCCACCGCCGAGGTCGCCGCTTCGATCGGATGCGACGGCTTTACTGAATGTTGTGACGATGCGCGTGTGACGCGATGAACTCTCAACATGTCTCTGACCCCAAACACTGCCTGACCCAACAATCACGAGAGAATGCGCTTCCCGTGACTGTCGCCAACGAAGATTTCACCCGTTACTGCAAGCCTGACGACCTATTCACGGGCCCATCACGCGTGTTCGCGTCTAGGATCAGCAAGCGCTTTCCCTACAAAATCAGGGCGCGCGTGAGTATCGGCCAATGCGACCATGGGTTGCGGCCGGAGCAGGATACTTCTCCATTTCGACTGCCCTCGCGGTCCGTCATTGCGTGGCGCTACCCTTCGACTCCGCAAGCAGCCAGGATCCCGCCGGCGCGATGACAGGCCGCCCCTCCCGCCAGGCCTGGATGATCGTCGGCGGGGGGTTCATCGCCTTCACCGTCTCCGCCAGCCTGATGCACGCCTACACCGTGTTCCTGCTGGCCTTCATCGACGATTTCGGCTGGTCGCGCGCGGATGCGAGCCTGGCCTATTCGGTCGGGCAGATCATCGGCGGCGTATCCTCGCCATTCGTCGGCTCGCTTGTGGACCGGCTGGGCGCGCGGCGGATGGTGCTGCTGGGCGGCTGCCTGCTGACGGCAGGGCTGCTGGGCAGTTCGCAGGCGACGACGCTGTGGCAGGTGGTGATGCTGTACGGCGTCGTGATGACTTTGGGGGCGAACTGCATCGGCCTCGTGGTCTTCGTGCCGCTGGTGTCGCGGTTGTTCGTGGCGCAGCGGGGGCTCGCGATATCGCTGCTGCAATCGGCCAACGGGTTCGGCCGTGCCATCAGCGCGCCGATCGCACAGTGGGTGGTGGACGAGGCTGGCTGGCGCAACGCCTACCTTCTGCAGGCAGGCATGATGGGACTGCTGGTGATCCCGCTGGCGGCGATGTTCCGCCGCGCGGAATCCGCCATCCCCGCAGGGGCGGCAGGGGCGGCGCAAGCGGTGGACGGGCGCGCCTGGACACTGGCGGAGGCCGCGCGCACGCGGCATTTCTGGCTGCTGTTCCTGGTCTATATGCTGACCAGCATCGGCAGTTTTCTGGTCTCACTGCACCAACTGGCCTTCGCGGTGGGGCAGGGGTTCGAACCGCTCTACGCCGCCTTCGTGCTGGGGATGGGGTCGCTGCTCGCGCTGCCGGGGGTGATCCTGACCGGCACGATCTCGGACTACATCGGGCGGGAACGGGCGGCGATCCTGGCCTATGCGATTTCCATCGTGGGGGTGGCGGCGGCGCTGCTGATCGAGGGCGCGGACCAGCACCTGATGCTGTGGCTGCACGCCTGCTTCTTCGGCATCACCTGGGGCGCGCGCGGGCCGGCGATCACGGCGAAGACCGCTGACCTGTTCGGTGGGCCGCGGCTGGGCACCATCCTGGGCGTGATCACGGTGGGGTCTGGGCTGGGAGCGGGCATCGGCGCCTGGGGCGCAGGGCTGCTGTTCGACCTGACGGGGACGTATCGGCCGGCCTTCTGGTTGTCGATCCTGGCGTATGCGACGGGGGCGGTGGCGTTCTGGGCGCTGCGACGGCCTGTCGCGCGGTGACGCGCGCGGGAGTGGGTGCGCTGTGACGCGCGCGGGAGAGCGGGCGCGGTGACGCGCGCGGGAGTGGGTGCGCTGTGGCGGACGCCTGCGGGGCGTGCGTTGACCGCCCGTACCGCGCGCGACAGGCTGCCCGGGTGAAACGCCCCAGCCGGCCATGACCATCGAAACGCGCCAGGATGCGCTGCGCAGGCTCTGGCTCGGAATCTTCTTCATGTGCGTGGCGACTACCGCCTTCCCGATCATGAACGGGATGGTGCAGATGCTCAGTCGCACCTACCCATCCGAGCAGATCATCTGGGCGCGCACCGCGGGGCATCTGGCGGTGGTGCTGCTGCTGGTGGTGCCACGCTACGGGTTCGAGGTGCTGGCCACGCGCCGGCCGGCGGCGCAGATCTCGCGGTCGCTGCTGCTGCTCGGTTCGACCACGCTGTTCTTCTTCGCGGTGAAGAACGTGCCGCTGGCCAAGGCGGCGTCGATATCGTTCATGACGCCGTTCTTCGTGACGTTGCTCGCGGTGCCCATGCTTGGCGAACGGATCGATGCGAAGCGCCTGGCCGCGGTGCTGGTGGGCTTCTGCGGCGTGCTGGTGGTGATCCGCCCGGGCAGCGAGGTTTTTCAGCCGGCCTCGGTGCTCATCGTGGGTTCGGCCTTCTGCTATGCGGTCTATCAGGTGTTCACGCGCAAGGTGGCGGGCATCGACCGGCCCGAGACATCGGTGATGTATTCGGCGCTGGTCGGCACGGTGGTGATGAGTTGCGTCGTGCCCTTCGTCTGGACCACGCCGCACAACCTGACCGATGTCGCGCTGTTCCTCGCACTCGGGCTGCTGGGTGCAGGCGGGCATTGGTGCGTGGCAAAGGCGATGACCTATGGACAGGCGAGCGTGATTTCGCCTTTCCAGTACTGGCAGATGATCGGCTCGGTCGCGGTGGGCTACGTGGTCTCGGGCATGTTCCCCGATGCCTTCACCTGGGTTGGTGCCGGCATCATCGTGGCCTGCGGGATGACCCTCGCGGTGGCGGAGAGCCGGCGCCGCTGACCCCTGGACAGGCTGCGCGCGCCGCCGCAACGATGCTGCCAGGGACGGAGACGCGGGCATGGCACGAAGCAGCAAGATCGTTGCGGATTTCGACGCGGCGGTTGCCGGGATCCCCGATGGCGCGACCATCGCGTTCGGCGGTTTTGCGCTGCCGGGGTCGCCCTTCAACCTGATCGCGGCGCTACTGCGGCAGGGGGCGAAGCGGCTCACCTGCATCGGCAACACCACCGGCGGCGCGCACAAGCCGCGCAACCCGGATATCGGCATGCTGGTGGAGAACGGGCAGGTCGCGAAGGTGATCTGTTCCTTCACCGCCGCGCCGCGCGCATCGGACCAACTGCCCTTCACGCCGTTCTACGAACGCGGCGAGGTGGACGCCGAGATCGTCCCGCAGGGCACGCTGGCCGAGCGGCTGCGCGCCGCCGGGGCGGGCATCCCGGCTTTCTACACGCCGACCGCGGTGGGCACCGAACTGGCGCAGGGGCGCGAGACGCGCGTCATCAACGGCCGCGAGGTGCTGCTGGAATACGCGCTGCCGGCCGATGTCGCGCTGCTGCGCGCGCATCAGGCGGATGAGGCCGGCAACCTTCGCTTCCGCCGCGCGCAGCGCAACTTCGGCCCGCTCATGGCAACCGCCTCGACGCTGGTCATCGTGGAGGTCGAGGAACCCATCCTGCCCGCCGGCGCAATCGACCCCGACGACGTGCACACGCCGGGCATCTACGTGCATCGCCTGGTGCACATCCCGCCCGATGGCATCGGTCCCGGCCGTAAGGGAGACGCGTCATGAGCTGGACCCGTCCGCAGATGGCCGAGCGCCTCGCGCGCGAATTGCAGGATGGCTGGATCGTGAACCTCGGCGTGGGGATGCCCACGCTGGTCTGCGACGTGGACCTTGGCGACCGCGAGGTGATCTTCCATGCCGAGAACGGCGTGATCGGCTTCGGCCCCGTCGCCGCGCCCGGCCACGAAGACGTCAACCTGGTCGATGCCAGCCGCCGCCACATCACGCTGAACCCCGGTGCGGCCATCGTTCACCATGCCGACAGCTTTGCGCTGATCCGCGGCGGACGGATCGACGTGACCATCCTGGGGTCCTACGAGGCCGCGGCGAATGGCGACTTCGCCAACTGGAAGGTGAAGGGTGCCAAGGGTGGCGTGATCGGCGGCGCGATGGATCTCGCGGCCTGTGCGAAGCGCGTTTTCCTGATGCTCGAGCACCGGATGCGGGACGGCACGCCGCGGCTGCTCGCGCGCTGCACGCTGCCGATCACCGCGCGCGGCGTGGTGACGCTGGTGGTGACCGAGCTCGGCCTGTTCTCACCGGCCGGCGAGGCCTTCAAGGTGCACGACCTGGCACCGGGCGTGAACCTTGACGATGTGCGCGCCGCCACCGCCTGTCCCGTCACGGAGTGATTCCCATGCATATCGACTACTACGCGTCGTTGAATTCGCCCTGGACGCATCTGGGGGCGGCGCGGATCGAGGCGCTTGCAGCGCAGCACGGGGCCACGCTGCGCATCTATCCTGTGGATTTCGGCACCATCTTCGCAAATTCCGGCGGGCTGCCACTGCCCAAGCGGTCGGTGCAACGCCAGGCGTATCGGCTGCAGGAACTGGCGCGCTGGCGCGAGGCGCTCGGCATTCCCATCACGATCAAGCCCCAGCATTTTCCGCACAACGAACTGCCGGGCTGCGGCTGCGTCATCGCCCTGCGCGAGACCATGGGTGATGCACCGGCGATCCGCCTCGCGCACCGTATCCTCAAGGCGCTGTGGGAGGAGGAGAAGAACCCCGCCGACCCCGACACGCTGGCCGCGCTGATCGGGGAATGCGGGCTGGATGCGCCGGCGGTGATGGCGCTCGGCGCCGAGCCGCGCTGGCAGGAACGCCGCCTGGCGGACACGCAGGCGGCGCTCGATCGCGGCGTGTTCGGCGCGCCCTGCTACGTGATCGGGGAGGACATCTTCTGGGGCCAGGACCGGCTCGACTTCGTGGCGCGGCGCCTGGCGCGCGGCTGAGGCGCGACATCTGGCGCGCGCGCCACGCGCGACGCATCATCGCGGGGTGCCACGAGGGGACCCCGCGATGACCGACCTTGCTGCCCTGCGCCGGATGACGCTCGACTGGATCGGCGCCAACAGCGCGCGGATGTCCGCCTTCAACGAGCGCATCTGGGAATTCGCCGAACCTGCCTGGCGCGAATACAGGTCAGCCCGCGCCTACGTAGACTTCCTGCGGGCCGAAGGGTTCGAGGTCGAGGAAGGCTCGGGCGGCATGCCGACCGCCTTCGTGGCGCGCTGGGGTTCGGGCGGGCCGTTGCTCGCGTCCTTCTCGGAATACGATGCGGTGCCGGGGAACTGCCAAGCGGTGGTGCCGCGGCGCGAACCCCGCGCCGGGATGCACCCCTATGCGGCAGGGCATACCGACCCGCATTCCTCGCTCGGCACAGCGGCACTCACGGCGGTGCTGGCGGCGAAGGCCGCACTTTCGGCCTCGGGCACGCCAGGCCGACTGGTGCTGTTCGGCGAACCGGCCGAAAAGGTCTGCGGGTCGAAGCCCGTGCATGCGGCGAAGGGCTACTACGACGGTCTCGACGCGGCCGTGGTGTACCATCCGCATCTGCAGAACACCGTGACGGCCGAGACGCAGTTCGGCGCCTATTGGTCCGCTGTCATCACCTTCACCTGCGACAGCCCCGAGACCTGGATCGACAAGTCGCTGCTGCCGATCCGCGACGTGGGCCACGCCGCCGCGCGCGCGCCCGGTGCGACCGACGCGCTGTGCCTGATGTACACGACAACCAAGTACACCAAGGAGGCGATGTTCCCCCATGCCGGCGCCTGGACGCTGAACGAATGCATCCTGCATGGCGGCGATGCGACGTCCGACAACCTCGCGCCGCGCTTCACGCAGATCCAGTATTCCTGGCGCACGCCGTCGCTGCCTATGGCGCAGCAGATCGCGAACGTGCTGATGGCGAATGCGCGCTCCGCCGCGATGGCGACATCCTGCACCGCGCATCTGCGCTGGGTGACCAAGACGCGCGTGGGCCTCGCGAACACCGTGCTGACGGATGCGACCTGGGCGAACCTGCAGGAGGTCGGCCCGCCGACCTACGACGACGCGGCGAAGGGCTTCGCGCGGGAGATCCAGGCGAACCTGGGCCTGGCGCCGATGGAGGATCCGTTCTCGCCGGCCAATACGAAGCTGACGGACCCCGCGGAATTCGAGGCGGGGATGCGCCACTTCCTGCCGCCGTGGCAGTGGCACCTTTCGGCCGATGACTATGTAGAATTCTGCTGGCACTGCCCGACGGTGCGCCTGCTGACCGCACGCCCGCGCCTGCGCGCGCCGGATGCGAACTACGACTACCCGATATGGTCGTACAATGCGCTGGGCGGCCTGCCGGCGGCGATCGACCCGGGCATGTTCGTGGCGGCCAAGACCATGGCGCTCACGCTGGTCGATCTCGCGGCCAAGCCCGGCTTGCTCGATGCCGCGCAGGCAGAATGGCGCGAGCGCACCGGTGGCGGCATGGGGGGATCGAAGTGGGTGCCACCACTGCTGCCACAGGATTTCGCCGCGCCGGTTGACCTGAAATGGCCGGAATACGTGACGACACCGCGCGGCGATGAGTGGTGCGTGCCGACGCCGATGGACGGTCTGGGCGCCGGCGAGCGGCTGTGATCTAGGACGCGGCCGCGCGCCCCGCCGCGCGGCCGGTGGCGAAGCATGCCTGGAGCAGGTAGCCGCCGGTCGGCGCTTCCCAGTCCAGCATTTCGCCGCAGGCGTAGATCCCGGGATGACGCCGCAGCATCAGCGTGTCGTCCAGTTCGGACCAGGCGATGCCGCCGGCGGAGGAGATCGCGCGTGCAATCGGGAAGGGCGCGGTCAGTCGTAGCGGCAATGCCTTGACCAGCGCGGCGAGGTCGTCGCGGGATGCGCCATCATGCAGGGCTTCCTGCACCAGCGCGATTGCAACCGGCGGCAGGCCCGCCGCGCGCCGCAGGTGGTTGGACAGCGTGACCGCAGCTGGGCGTGCATTGACGCGTCGTGCCAGCGTAGCGTGGTCCAGGTCCGGGCGGAGATCGAGCAGCAGCGTGGCGTTCCCCTCCGCCGCGATGGCCTCGCGCAACGGGGCGGAGAGCGCATAGACCGCGCCGCCCTCAATGCCGTGCGCGGTCAGCATCGCCTCGCCGCGCTGCGTGGTGCCGGCGAAGGTGAGGGCGATGCGCTTGAGCGGCATACCGGCGAAGCGCGTGCGGAGGTGGTCCGACCAGGCGACGCAGAAGCCCATGTTGGCGGGGCGCAGCGGTGCGATCGCGACATCGGGCAGAAGCGCGGTCCAGCCGCCATCCGACCCGAGCCGCGGCCAGGATGCGCCGCCGAGCGCCAGCACCGTGGCGTCGGCGCGCTCAACCGCTTCGCCGGCGGGCGATGCGAAACGCAGCGCACCATCCGCCGTGAGGCCCACCCAGCGATGGCGCGTACGCAGCGCGATGCCCTGCGCCGCGAGCCGCGCCAGCCATGCGCGCAACAGCGGCGAGGCCTTCATCGCGTGCGGAAACACGCGGCCCGAACTGCCCACGAAGGTCGGCTGGCCGAGCGCATGGCACCAGGCGCGCAGCGCCTCGGGCGGGAAGGCGCGGATGATCGGCGCCAGCGCGTCGCGCGCCGCGCCGTACCGGTCGAGGAAGCGGTCGATCGGTTCCGAATGCGTCAGGTTCAGCCCGCCGCGCCCCGCGATCAGCAGCTTGCGCGCGACCGACGGCATCTGGTCGACCACCGTCACGGCCGCACCGGCTTCCGCCGCGGCCTCCGCCGCCATCAGCCCCGCGGGGCCGGCGCCGACGACGAAGACGCGCCGCTGCGCGGTCAGGCGGCGGTCCGTTCGAGCAGTTCGATCGACACGTTCTCCGGCCCGCGCAGGAAGGCGATGCGCACGCCCGGGCGTATGGTGTTCGGTTCCATGGTGAAGTGCACGCCCTTGGCCTTCAACTCCGCGACCACCGCATCGATGCCGGTGACGGCAAGGCCGATGTGCTCCAGACCGCGATAGGGCGCGGCGGGCGCATCGCCGGTCATCGCCTCGTTGACCGGCGAGACGAAGATCAACTGGCCGCCCAGGGTGAAGTCGATGCGCTGCGGGCTGCGCGTGAGCGTCACGCCGAAGACGCGTTCGTAGAAGGCGGCGGTCGCCTCGGGGTCCGGGCTGCGCAGGTGGATGTGGTCGAAGGTGAAGCTGGCCATGGGCGGTGGTCCTGTCAGATGGCGCCGGCGCTGCGTAGCGCGGTGCGGGCCGCGTCGTCGTAGCCGAGTTCGGCGAGGATGGCATCGGTGTCGGCGCCGAGCGGATGCGGTGGCGTATCCACGCGCGGCCCACCATGGGCGAAGCCGAAGGCGGCGACCGGCACGCTGAACGGGCCCGCCACGCCATCGGCGTCCTCGAAGCGATGCACCAGGCCGCGCGTGGCGAGGTGCGGGTCCGCCAGTGCCTCGTCCATGCGGCGCACGCGCGCGGCGGGCACGTGGCGCGATTGCAGGAAGGCTTCCCATTCATCGGCGGTACGGGTCGCGAGGATCTCGGTCAGCGCGGCGGCCTCGGCATCGCGCTGCGCCACGCGGTCCTCGTTGCGCGCCTTGGCCATCTCCGGTCGGCCGAGCGCCGACCACAACCGCTTCTGCTGGCGCAGGTTGGACGCGCCGAGCATCACCATGCCATCCCGGGTCGGATAGGCGGAGTTGGTCGCGTATTCATGCGCATTGCCGCGCGGGCGCGCCGGCTTGCCGGTGCGCGAATGGGCGGTGACGTGGGACGCCATCATCATCATCGCGACATCCAGCATCGCGAGGTCGATGCGCTGCCCGAGGCCGGTGCGCTCGCGCTGGAACAGTGCGGCCGAAAGCGCGAAGGCGCCCATTGTGCCGGTCGCATAGTCGATCGCCGGCGCGCCGAGCTTGAGCGGGTTGACCTGTTCGGTCCCGGTGCAGGCCATGATGCCCGAGGTCGCCTGGATCACGTGGTCATAGGCGGTCTGCCCGCCACGCGGCCCGCCCTGGCCGAAGGCGGAGATCGAGCAGTAGATCAGCCGCGGGTTGAGCGCGGACAGTGCCTCGTAGCCCAGGCCCAGGGCCTCGAAGGCGCCGGGGCGGTAGTTCTCGACCAGCACGTCGGCCTGCGCAACCAGGCGCTTGAACACGTCGCGCGCGGCATCCTGCTTCAGGTCGAGCGTCATCGATCGCTTGTTCGATCCCTGCGTCAGGAAATACGTGCCCATGCCGGCGCGATTGAGGTCCCAGTCCGCGCCGGACCCGCGGCTCTGGTCCGGGTCGTCGGGGTGCTCGACCTTGATCACGTCCGCGCCGAGCAGCGCCAGCTGGTAGGCCGCGAACGGCCCGGCCAGGACATGCGTGGCGTCGATGATGCGGATGCCGTCGAAGGGGCGCGACATCAGCCCAGCCCCACATTGTTCCGGCGGATCAGCGCGCCCCAGCGTTCGCGCTCGCGCGCGATGTAGTCGCCGAATTGCGCGGGCGTCATGGGCTGCGCGGTCGCGCCTTCGGTCTCCAGCCGCGCACGGAAGGGGGCTTCACCCAGGACGCGGTTGCAGGCCTCGTTCAATCGCGTGACCAGGGCCGCCGGCGTGCCGGGCGGGGCAACGATGCCGTACCATTGCAGCACGTCGAAGCCGGGCACGCCCTGTTCGGCGATGGTCGGGATGTCGCTGGCCGACGGGAGGCGTTCGAGCGAGGAGATGCCGAGCGCGCGCAACTGCCCCGCGCGCACCGGCGGCAACGCCGGCGGTCCGCCGGTCATCGTGAGGTTGATGGTGCCGGCGATGAGGTCGTTCATCATAGGCCCGGTGCCGCGATAGGGCACATGCGTCATCTCCGTGCCGGTTTCCTCCATGAAGGCGACCATCGAGATATGCGCGGCACTGCCGTTGCCGCCGCTACCATAGGTGAGGCGCCCCGGATCGCGCTTCGCCAGCGCGACCAGCGAGCGCACGTCGGTCGCTTCCAACCGGTTCGTCACCACCAGGAAGTTCGCGACATTCGCCACCAGTGCGACTGGGACGAAGGCGCCGATGTCCCAGGTGAGGGTGCGATACAGCGCGGGGTTCGCGGCGAGCGTGCCGATATGCCCCATCATCAGCGTGTACCCGTCGGGCGCGCTGCGGAAGACCTGCTCGGAGCCGAGCGTGCCACCGGCGCCGGGACGGTTCTCGATGACGAAGGGCTGGCCGAAGATCTCCGACAGGCGCTGCCCCATGCCGCGCGCGAGGATGTCGGTGGACCCGCCCGGCGTGAAGGGCACAATGAGGCGTACCGGTCGGTCCGGCCAGGGCGCCTGTGCGCGCGGTGCCGCCAGTGGCAGCAGCGTGGCGCCGGCAAGGGCAGTGCGGCGGGTGATGGTGGTCATGGCATTCCCTCGATCAGCACGCCGTCGTGGCGCAGCGCGTCGATTTCGTCGGTGGAGAGTCCGGCCTGCGCCAGTATCGCGGCGCCGTCGGCGCCCAGGCGCGGTGCCGGCGGGCGCGGCGGCGTGTTGCCGCCGGAGAAGCGGTTCGGCGCACCGATGGCGATGGTGGCGCCCTCGGTCGGGTGGTCTTCCTCGCGCACCATGCCGACCGCGCGCAGATGTGGGTCGTCGATCAGCGAGGAGAGCGTGTTGTAGGGCGAGGCCGGCACGTCCATGCGGTCGAAGATCTCGAGCCATTCCGCCGTTGTGCGGCCGCCGAGCGAGGTCGCGCGGATGTGGAAGTATTCCTTGGTGTGCTGCACGCGCTGCGCGACCTTGGCGAAGCGCGGATCGGTCTTGAGCTCCGGCCGGCCGATCGCATCGAAGAAGGCATGTGCCTGCGCGTCGGTGTTCGCGCTGATGCAGACGAAGCCATCCTTGGTGGGCAGCGGCTTGCCGTCGGGGCTGAGCACACGGTGGTCGCCGGGCGGGCCGAGGGGCGGGCGGAAGGATGCCGCGCCGAGGTGTTCCTGCATGATGTAGGCGGCCATGTTCTCGAACATCGGCACCTCGATCGCCTCGCCGATGCCGGTCTTCTCGCGACGGTACAGCGCGAAGCCGATCAGCTGCGCGGCGACCAGCCCGACCGTGTGGTCGGCCACCAGGAACGGCACGTAGCGCGGTTCGCCGGTGGAGGCGGCGAAGGTGCCGGCCACGCCCGAGGCGCCCTGGATCACGGTGTCGTAGGCGGCGCGCCCGGCATAGGGACCACCGCTGCCGAAGCCGGTGATGGAGCAATGGATCAGCCGCGGGGCCGCGGCGCGCAGTGCGTCGGCATCGACACCGAGACGCTGCTGTGCGTCAGGACGGATGTTGGTGACGAAGACATCGACGGTGGCCGCGACACGCCGCAGCGCCTCGATGCCGGCGGGCTGCTTCAGGTCGATGGCGATGGATTTCTTGCCGCGGTTGAAGTTGAGGAATTTGCCGTTCATCCCGGCACTGCGGCCGCGGCCGGCCAGGTGGCGCAGCAGATCGCCGGTCGGGGCCTCGACCTTGATGACCTCGGCGCCCTGTTCGCACAGCACATGCGTGCAGATCGGCCCGACCACGACGGCCGAGAGATCGAGTACGCGCACGCCGTCGAGCGGTCCCGCCATCAGCCGATCCTCGCCTCGATGCGCAGCGCGGTCGCGCCGGTGTCGTCCTCGGCCCAGAGGATGCAGCGGCCCTGCGCATCCGGCGCGGTGCCCGACAGCGTCGCCGCACGTCCGCAGAACAGCGGGTTCATGGTGCGCGACGCGGTCTGCAGGACCTGTGCGCCGGGCTGCCGGCGCAGCGCCGCTTCCAGCAGGAACAGCGTGGTCACGCCGCCATTCACCACCAGCGCGGGATAGCCTTCGCCATCGCGCGCATAGTCGGCATCGTAGTGGATGCGGTGGCCGTTGAACTGCAGCGCCGAATAGCGAAACAGCATGACAGGGTCGGGCGTGAAGGCGTCGCGCCAGGCGGCCATGGGCATGGGCGCCGGGTTCTCGGCCTTCGGTTCCGGCGCGTTACGCTTGGGCTCGAGGTAGGCAATGTCCTGTTCCTCGACGGCGATCACATCGCCCGCGCGCGTGATGCTGTGGCGCAGGGTCACGAAGATCAGCGCGCCGCTGCGCCCGACCTTCGGCGTGATGGCAGCGATCATCGTCTCGCGGTCCAGCGCATCGCCCACGCGCGGCGCGGCGGTGTAGGTCAGGCGCCGCCCCCCCAGCATGCGTCGGGGCAGCGGCACGGGCGGCAGGAAGTCGCCCGTCGCGGCGTGGCCATCGGCGCCGAGCGCGGCCTGCGGCGCAGCATCGTCGAACAGCATGCAGAGCCAGTGATTGGGCACCGGCGCACCGTGCTGCAGCGGCACGTCGGTGCGGTCGGTCAGGGCGGCCATGCGGCGCACCAACGGCGCGGCCATCTCGTCCGCGACGGTGCGCGTGCGCCCGACCCAGGATTGCAGGTCGCCCGTCATGGGAAGCCGTAGAGCCGCGCGGGGTTGTCCACCAGCACGCGCTGCAGCGCGGCGGCGTCGGCGAATTCCGGCAGCAGGTCGACCAGTTCGGCCTCGTCGGGTTCCCAGCGAACGTTCGGATGCGGCCAGTCGGTGCCCCACAGCGTGCGGTCGGGCGCGGCCTCGATCAGCTTGCGGGCGAAGGGCACGGCGTCGCGGAAGGGTGGGCCGGCGGCGGATATGCGCTCGGCGCCGGAGACCTTCACCCACCAGTTCGGATCGCGCAGGAGGTCCAGCAGGATCCGGAAGGCGGGATGGTCCGTGCCCTCAGGCACCGGCACGCGGCCCATGTGGTCCACCACCACGGTCAAACGCAGGGAGCGCAGCATCTCCTCGAAGGCGAGGATGCTGTTGAAGTCTACATGCAGCACCAGGTGCCAGCCCATCGCCGCGATGCGGTCCGCGGTGCGACGCAGGAACGCGATGTCGGGCACGCCGCCCAGATGCGGCAGGAAGCCGAAGCGCACGCCGCGCACGCCGCCATCGTGCAGCGCCTGGTATTCGCGGTCGCCAAAGCTCTCATCCACCAACGCCACGCCGCGCCAGGCACCGTTGCTGGCCGCGATGCCATCCAGCATGGCGCGGTTGTCGGACTTGTAGACGGTGGTCTGCACGATGACGGCGCGCTGTACGCCAAGCCGCGCATGCAGCGCGACCAGGTCGTCGCGTGTGCGCTCGGGCGGCGTGTAGGGCGCGCCCTTGGCGACCGGGTAGCGGTCGAAGGGCCCCCAGATGTGCACATGCGTGTCGCAGCTGCCGGACGGCAGGACGAAATTCGGGCGGCGGTCGGAGGCCATGATCGGTCAGCCTTGCGGGAAGTCATACAGGCGCGCGGGCGTGTCGGTCAGGATCTTCCGCCGCAGCACGGGATCGGTCGTCCAGTCGAGGAAAACGCGCAGCAGCCGCGCGGCATCCGGGCGCCCGCCATCGGGGCGCGGATGCGGCCAGTCGGTGCCCCAGACCAGCGCATCCGGATTGGCAGCGACCAGCGCGTCGTGGAACGGCTTCGCCTCGATATAATCGGGCTTCAGCGCGCCCAGGCGATAGGTGCCCGACAGCTTCGCCATGTAGCGCCCGTCGCCCACCCCGCGGACCAGCGCCTGGAAGCCGGGGTCGTTCGTGCCGTGGCTGTGGTGCAGCCGGCCCATGTGGTCGACCACGATCGGTACGGGAACCGTAGCGAGGCGCGGTTCGAGTTCCGGCAGATGCCGCGCGTCGATCCATAGCTGCAGGTGCCAGCCGAGCTCGGCCATGACGGGGAAGAATGGCTCGATTTCCGCCAGGCGCACGCCGCCATGGTAGGCGGCCTGGCCGTCGCGGAGGTATTCGTTCGCACGCAGGCCGCGAATGCCGTCGCGGTGCATGGCACGCAGCGTATCCGGCGTGGCCTCGGCACCCACCACCGCCACGCCGCGCAGCCGGTCCGGTGCGCGGCGCAGCGCATCGAGCGTGCAGGCATTGTCGCGGTCATAGGCGGAGGGCTGCACGATCACGCCGCGGTCGAGCTGCAGGCGGTCGAGCAGCGCGAGGTAGTCCTCGAGCGTCTCGTCCTCCGGCGTGTAGGACCGCGGCTCAGCGTAGGGGAAGCGCGCGGCGGGGCCGAAGATGTGGCAGTGGCAGTCCGTGGCGCCAGGCGGCGTCTCGCGCGGGGTCATTGGGCAGTGATGCCGGCGGAGCGCACGACCTCACGCGAGCGGTTCAGGTCGTCGCGGATGAAGGCGCTGAAGCCCGCGGGAGTGGCGAGCGCGCCGGAGGCGGTCTCCCCGCCCATGGCTTCCATGCGGCGCTGGAAGTCGGCCTCCGCGACGATGGCCGCCATGGCCTCGCCCAGCCTGCGCAGCACCTCGGGCGGCGTACCGGCGGGAGCGAGCAGCCCGACATAGGAGGCCGCGGTGAAGCCGGGGACGCCCTGTTCGATCATGGTCGGCACGTCCGGCAACGCGTTCAGCCGCGTCAGCGAGGCCACCGCCAGGATGCGTCCCTTGCTGTCGCGATGCAGCGGCAGCGCGGTGGAGAATTCGGTGAACAGCATCGGGATGTTGCCGGCCACGAAATCGGGCAGCGCGGCGCCGCCGCCGCGATAGGGCACGTGCAGGATGCGCGCGCCGGAGACGAGCTTGAAGGCTTCGAGTGAGAGATGCGTGGCGCTCGCGACACCGGCGGTGCCGGCGCCCAGCGCATCGGGCTGTGCGCGCGACGCGGCGATGACATCCGCCAGGCTGCGCTGCGGCGCGCCCTGCTGCACCATCAGGCAATGCGGCACCTGCATGGCCATCGCGATGGCGGCGAAGTCGCGCTCGGCATCATAGGGCAGGCGGGCCTGCACGGCGGGGTTCACGCTGAGCGGGCCATTCGATCCGATCAGCAGGGTATAGCCATCGGGGCGCGCGCGCGCGACCTCGGCCGCACCCACCGCGCCGCCGGCGCCGGGGCGGTTCTCGACCACCACCGGCTGGCCGAGCTTCTCCGACAGGCGGGGCTGCAGGATGCGCGCGATGACATCGGCATTGCCGCCGGCGGCGAAGGGCACCACGACGCGGATCGGACGGTCGGGCCAGGTGGCCTGCGCGCGCGCAGCGGGCGCGGCAAGGAGGGCTGCGGCGGCGAGCGCCTGGCGGCGGCTGACCATCGGATGGTTCTCCGTGTGCTTCCTGGACGGACCACCTATCGCACGTCGCGCCGCACCCTCAAAGCAGGCGCATCGGTACGGCGACGGCCCCCTGCATGAGACGCCGCGCGGTGCGAAACACCACGGCGCTGTCGGCGAAC
Organism: Roseomonas fluvialis; assembly: GCF_022846615.1. Classification (NCBI taxonomy): domain Bacteria; kingdom Pseudomonadati; phylum Pseudomonadota; class Alphaproteobacteria; order Acetobacterales; family Roseomonadaceae; genus Roseomonas; species Roseomonas fluvialis. The sequence continues at coordinate 2,703,780 of NZ_AP025637.1, read as the reverse complement.
CATCCGGTTTCGCGGTGCGAAACCTCGGCACCGACCGACAGGATGCCCGAGGGGTTGGCGACGCGCACCTCGTCCGCGATGGCGCGCGTGGCAAGCGCATGGGGCAGCGAGCCCGCGATGCCGCAGGCAACGCCGAGCGCCATCCCGCCGGTGAGCGGTACGGCGCGATGGGCGCGTTCCATCGAGATCATGCGAACGGCGATGTCGTGCGAGGCGGCGTCCTGCGTCGCGCCGTCCAGCGCGCGATAGGGGGCGGGCGGGGCAACCACCGCGACCTTGGGGATGGCGAGCGGCGCGGCCTCGGGCGTCGCGCACAACCCCATGCGCACCGCGGCGCGGCGGCGCAGCGCATCGAGGCGCGCCATCAGCGCGGGTTCGGCCTCGATCGCGTCGGGGCTTTCGGTGCCGGTCAGGCCGAGTTCGCGTGCTTCGAGGAAGACGCAGGCATTGGCGGCATCGACCAGGGTCGCGGCATAGTCGCGCCCGTCATGGTGCAGCGTGTCCAGCGCGTTGCCGGTCGGCAGCAGGGCGCCGGTCGCGCCACCGCCGGGGGCGAGGAAATCGAGCCGGATGCGCGCACCGGTGCCCGACACGCCGGCCATCGCGAAGTCGCCCGCCACGGCCGCGCGCCCGCCGCGCACCGGAAAGCGCGCATGGATGATGCGGCGCGTGTTGACCTGGTGGATGCGCACCAGCGCCTCGCCGTCGCTCGCGCGCACCAGGCCTTCGTCGATCGCGAAGGGGCCAATGGCGGAGGACAGGTTGCCGCAGTTGGACGACCAGTCCACCAGCGGCCGATCCACCGCGACCTGCGCGAAGGTGTAGTCCACATCCGCGTCCGCGTGCGTCGGCGGGCCAACGATCACGGCCTTGGACAAGGAGGAGATACCACCGCCCATGCCGTCGAGCTGCCGGCCGTAGGGATCGGGGCTGCCCAGCACCGACAGGAAGATCGGGTCCTGCCGCGCGCGATCGGCCGGCAGGTGCTTCGCGTGGAAGAACACTCCCTTGGAGGACCCCCCGCGCATGAAGACGGCGGGGATGAAGGCCTGGTCCATCTGGCGGTTCCTGTCGCGGGCGCTATGTTGGGCGCGGTTTCAGCCGGAAGGGATGCCCATGCTCGATCGATCCGCCAAGGGCGTTTTCGTCATCGCCCCCACGCCGTTCCTGCCGGACGGGTCGCTCGACCTCGACAGCACCGACCGCATGACGGATGCCTTCATGGCGGCCGGTGCGGCCGGCATGACCATCCTGGGCGTCATGGGCGAGGCGCCGAAGCTGACGGAAGCCGAGAGCCTGACCTTCGTCGATCGCGTGCTGAAGCGCGTGGCGGGGCGCATCCCGGTGGTGGTCGGTGCCTCGGCGCCGGGCTTCGCGCAGATGAGGGCGATCGCGCGCGGGTCGATGGACCTTGGCGCCGCGGGCATCATGGTCTCGCCGACGCCGGGTCTGAAGGGCGACGAGGCCGTGGTGTCCTACATCGCGCAGGCGGTGGACGTGGTGAACGCACCCTTCGTGCTGCAGGACTATCCTCAGCTGACGGGCATCACAATGACCGCGCCGATGATCGCGCGCATGGCGGCCGACCAGCGCGTGGTGATGCTGAAGGCGGAGGACTGGCCGGGCCTCGACAAGCTGACCGCGGTGCGGAAGCTGGAAGCCGAGGGCAAGATGCCGCGCGTGTCGATCCTGGGCGGCGTGGGCGGGCAGTTCCTGCCCGAGGAACTCGCGCGCGGGGCCGATGGCATCATGACCGGCTATGCCTTTCCGGAGATGCTGGTGAATGTGTGCCGCATGATGTGGGCGGGAAGCCGCGATGCGGCGCAGGACCTGTTCGACCTGCACCTGCCGCTGATCCGCACCGAGGTGCAGCCGGGGCTGGGCCTCGCGATCCGGAAGTACGTGCTGAAGCGCCGCGGCATCATCGCGCATGACACGCTGCGCGCCCCGGGCCCGAAGCTGAGCGCCGAGACGGTGGGCGAGGTGGACTACCTGCTGGCGCGGCTGGCGCGGACGGAGAAGCTGGCCGCGGCGGCGTGAACCCTGGCCAGGCAGCGCTCTGGGGTCCTCTCGTCAAAGCCAGTCCGTTAAGATTTCGCTGACGGTGATCCGGCGGACCAGGCCGAGGTCATTCTCGATCCGGACGCTGGTTCTCGCGTTACCCACCAAGAGTCGTCGGTCGTTGATGGTGCAAACATCAACCGTCTGATTGTTCATCCACGGGATGGATCCGCAGTGGAACCCGTGCGTGCGCAGGATCTCCACGAGTGCTGCCGGATCGCGGCACATGAAGCCTTCACGCAGCGCTGTCTCCAGCCTGCCCGCTCGTGTGTTGCGGCTTCCGCGCCAGATTGCGGCAATGTCAGGGGGATGCGCGGTGCGCGGCCGTTCACCCTCGCAGACGGCGGTGGGCTGCGGCGAGGACTGAGCCCTCGCGCCGTTTGCCCCATGCGTCGATGGGAGCGAGCTGGCGAGAAGCATTGCCGCGACTGCCATTGCGACTCGGTTTTGCATCGATTTACTGCCTGCTCCCGATCACCCGCCGGATGGCGAAGGACGACTGGATCCGTGCCACACCCGGCAGGCGCGAGAGCTGTTCCTTGTGGATGCGTTCGTAATCCGCGGCGTCGCGGACTTCCACGCGTAGCAGGTAGTCCGACATGCCCGTCATCAGGAAGCAGTCGCGCACTTCCGGCAGGCGGCGCACCGCGCCTTCGAAGCGCGACAGGTGTTCCTCGGTCTGCCGGTCGAGCGTGATCTGCACGATCACCGTGACGGTGGCGCGGTCCTGGGGTTCCTCGATGATCGCGGTGTAGCCGCGGATCACGCCGCGCGTTTCCAGCAGGCGCAACCGCCGCAGGCAGGCGGATTGCGACAGGCCCACCGCCTCGGCCAGTGCCGCATTGGTCATGCGGCCATCCTGGCGGAGCGCCTTCAGGATCCGATGGTCGGCATCGTCGAGCATTGGCAGAATCTGCGAAGGACCTGTGGTTCCTGCGAACCGGAACGGCGCATATAGCAGAATCCTCGCCTGTTCCGCAGCAAATGCGATGTCTTCCGCGCCATCATTGCCGCATCGGAGCGAAGGGGTTCACCACCATGCGCGTCATTGTCCTTGGCAGCGGCGTCGTCGGCGTCACCAGCGCATGGTACCTGGCGCGCGCGGGCCATGAGGTGACGGTGCTGGACCGCCAGCCCGCCGCGGGGATGGAGACGTCCTTCGCCAATGCGGGTCAGCTCTCCTACGGCTATTCCGCGCCCTGGGCCGGGCCGGGCATTCCCGTGAAGGCGCTGAAGTGGCTGATGATGCGCCACCGTCCTCTGGTGCTGTGGCCGCGCGCGGACCAGCGCCTGTACACTTGGCTCGCAAAGATGCTGGCCAACTGCACCGAGGCCGCCTACCGGCTGAACAAGACGCGCATGGTGCGGCTCGCGGAATTCTCGCGCGACTGCCTGGGCGACCTGCGGCGCGAGACGGGCATCGCCTATGACGGGCGATCGATGGGCACGCTGCAGCTGTTCCGCACGCAGAAGCAGCTGGATGCGGTGGGCGGCGATACCGCGGTGCTGGATACCTTCAAGGTGCCCTACGAGGTGCTCGATCCAGCCGGGTGCATCGCCGCCGAGCCTGCGCTGCAGCACGTGCGGGGCAAGTTCGTGGGCGGGCTGCGCCTGGCAGATGACGAGACCGGCGACGCGCACATCTTCACGCAGCGCCTGGCCGCGATGGCCGAGGCGATCGGCGTGCGATTCCGCTACGGCGTGACCATCAAGGGCCTGACCACCGAAGGCGACCGCGTGACCGGCGTGGTGACCGGCACCGGCACCGAGACGGCGGATGCCTATGTCGCCGCGCTGGGGTCCTACACGCCCGCGCTGCTCGCGCCGCTGGGCGTGCGCGTGCCGGTCTATCCGGTGAAGGGCTATTCGCTGACGCTGCCGGTGAAGGACGATGGCGGCGCGCCGGTCTCGACCGTGATGGACGAGACCTACAAGGTCGCGATCACGCGCCTGGGCGATCGCATCCGCGTGGGCGGCACGGCCGAACTGGCAGGCTTCTCGATGGCGCTGCGCAAGCCCAGGCGCGAGACGCTGGAACACTCCGTGACTGACCTGTTCCCGCGCGGCGGCAACGTGGCGGAGGCGTCGTTCTGGACCGGCCTGCGGCCGATGACGCCCGATGGCACGCCGGTGGTCGGCCCGACGCGGCTGCGCAACCTGCACCTGAACACGGGGCATGGCACGCTGGGCTGGACCATGGCCTGCGGGTCGGGCCGCGTGCTGGCGGACCTTGTGACCGGCCGCAAGCCGGAGATCGACACGGCGGACCTGGCGGTGGATCGCTACGCCACGGCCTGACCTTCACGGCGCGGCGGTTCCTTGCCACCCTGCGATGCACATGCAGGAGGAACCGCCATGCCCAAGGTCGCCATCCACGTCGAGTTCAAGCCGAAGCCCGGCAGCCACGCCGCCTTCGATGCACTGATCCGCGAGCACGCGCGCCTGACGCTGTCCGAGGAACCGGGCTGCGAGCGCTTCGACGTGCTGCAGCCGATGAACGCCGACGGCACGCGCGACGAAAGCCGGATCATGCTGGTCGAGGTCTATACGGATAAGGATGCCGTCAAGGCGCATGTGGCGAACCCGCGCATGCCCAAGGTGCGCGAGGCCTATACCCCGCTGATCGACGGCCGCGTGCTGACCATGTGCGAACTGTGACGCCGCCCGCCATCCCGCCACCCGGCGTCTTCGGTCACAACCGCAGCCTCGTCACGCCGCACTACGCGATGATGCCGCCGGCGGGCATTCTGCCCTCGCGGCTGCCGGGCTTCGCGGAGACGGTGGTGCGCTTCCAGGCGGCGCCGGCACTCGGCGCCCGCTTCGCGCAGGCCTTGCTGGAGATCGGCGCGGGCGGCGGCACCACGGCGCCACGCGATGATGGGCTCGAGCATTTCTTCTACGTGCTCGACGGTGCCGTGGACGTCACGGTCGGTGGGCAGGCGCAGCGGCTTGGCCCGGGCGGCTACGCCTTCGTGCCGCCCGGCATCGCCTGGGGGCTGCGAGCCGAAGCACCGGCGCAGGTGGCCTGGGTGAAGCGCCCCTACGAACCGCTGCCCGGCGTGGCGCCGCCCGTGCCGCGCTTCGGCAACCGGGCCGATGTGCCGCGCGACACCACCAACCGGCCGGGCCGCTACATCCAGTTCCTGCTCGGTACCGGCGACCTGGCCTTCGACTTCGAGATGAACCTGATGGGCTTCGAGCCGGGGTCGCATTTCCCCTGCATCGAGACGCACATCATGGAGCACGGGCTGCTGATGGTCGAAGGCCAGGGCAATTACCTGCTCGGCCGCGACTGGCACGAGGTCTGGACCGGCGACTTCATCTGGATGGGCCCCTTCGTGCCGCAGCAATTCTACTGCACCGGATGGGGCCCCGCCGCCTATCTGCTTTACAAGAACGTCAATCGCGACGTGACGTTCTGACGCCCTTCAGCGCGCGCGGGCCAGCAGGCGGCGCGCGCGTTCGACCACAGGCAGGTCGATCATCTGGCCTTCGAAGGCCACCGCACCGAGGCCTTGCGCGATCGCGGCGTCGAAGGCAGAGATCAGGCGGCGGGCGCGGTCGACCTCGGCGGGCGAGGGGCCGTATTCCTCGTTGATGATGGCGACCTGCGCGGGGTGGATACAAGCCTGGCAGGCGAAGCCCAGCGCGCGCGAACGCTTGAGCGAGGCGCGATAGCCCTCGAGGTCCGAGAAATCCGCGAAGGGGCCGACCGAACCCATCGGCTGGATGCGCGCTGCCCGCGCCGCGGCCACCACCATCATGCCGAAGTGGTAGAGCAGGTCGCCGCCCGGCACGGCTTCCAGTTCCGTCGACAGGTCTTCCGCGCCGACGCCGAGCGTGACCACGCGCGGATCGGCGGCGGCGATGGCACCCAGCAGCGGTAGCGCATCGGGTGTCTCGACCACCGCGACGAAGCGGGTGTGGCCGGGCGCCATGCCGAGCTTGGCCTCCCGCATCGCGACCACTTCCGACAGCAGGCGGATGTGTTCGGGGCCCATCACCTTGGGCAGGATCAACGTTCCGACCGCAGGCATGATCGCGGCGGCGATGTCGGGCACCGCGAGGTCGAGCGGGCGGTTGATGCGCACCGCCACCTCCGCACCGGCCTGGCCGACCGTCGCGGCTGCCGCGGGCAGCGCATCGCGCGCGTCCTGCTTGTCGCCGGGCGGGATGGAATCCTCGAGGTCGAGAATGATGACGTCCGCGCCCCGCGTGTGCGCCTTGGAGACGAATTTCTCGCCGGTGGCGGGCACGAACAACATCGAACGCCAGGTCGTGGGGGAGGCTCGGGTCATGCGAATATCAGGTCCATCGTGGCGCAGAGATTGCCGTCCTTGTCCGCTGCCCAGCACGCCATCTTGCCATCCGCCGGCGCGGCGCCGCACAGCGTGACGGTGTCGTTCACCCAGAGCGGCCGCGCCAGCCGTGCCGTGAAGCCCGCAAGACGCCCCGGCGCACGCTTCAGCGCCGCATCCAGCAAAAGCTGCATGGTCAGCCCGCCATTCTGCACGGTGGCGGGATAGCCTTCCTCGGTGCGCGCGTAGTCGGCGTCGTAGTGGATGCGGTGCGCGTTCCACGTCACCGACGAATAGCGGAACACCAGCGCGGAGGAGAGCAGCACCGGGTCGGCGTAGATGCCGTTGGTGGGCGCGGGGTTGGGCGGCGTCTGCGGGCTCGGCTGGCCGGGCGGCGGAGCCTCGCGGTACATCGCGTCGAATTCGTCCACCGCGATGGTGCGGCCTTCGCATTCGATGACGTGGCGCATGGTCAGGATCGCCATGCGCCCGGTGCGGCCGATCTTGGGCAGCACCTGTGCGACGATAGCGCGCTTGATGGCGGGCGTGCCGATGCGCAGCGATTCATGGATCGTCACGCGCCGTCCCGCGCCCATGCGCCGTGGCAGCGGGATGGGCGGCAGGAACACGCCCTTGTTGGGGTGGCCGTCGGGGCCGATGTCGCCCTGCTTCGCGATGTCCGGGAAGAACATGGTGAACCAGTGCGGTGGCAGCGCATCGCCATGCTTCAGGCTGGCCGGGTCGATGTCGAGCATGGCCCCGATGCGGCGCGCGGAGGACAGGCCGATCTCGTCCTCCACCACGCGCTCGCGCCCTACCCAGTCCTGCAGCGCGGCGATCGCCGCCTCGAATTCCGCATCGGTCATGTCAGTTCATCGTGTCCCAGCACAGGCGCGTCAGCCGCCCGGCGGTGGCATAGGCGGCGGTGAAGCCCGGCAGTCCGTCCGGCAGCGTGTCGGGCACGCGGTCGCAATAGACCGCGATGATGAAGCGCGGCGCGTCGCCACGATAGACCACGCCCGCATCCATCCGCCCGCGTGGCCCGCGCCCGGTCTTGTTCGCCACCTTGGTCTTGGCCGGCAACAGCGACGGGATCAGGTTGCGCAGCCGCTGCCAGGACAGGATGTCGAGGCCGAGCCGGCAGAGTTCCGGCGTGGCACCCAGCGCGGCGGCGGCAGCCGGGTCCTTGGCGCCGGCGACCATGCGATCGAGCAGCAGGACCTGGTCCTGCGCCGTGGTGCTCGCCACTGCGTCGATCGGGTGGTCCCAGGCCAGGCCTGGCGGTGGGAAGTTCACGCGATGCGTCGTACCGGTCATGCCGATGCCGCGGCACCACGCGTTGAGTTCGTCGCGATCGAGCCGCTCCAGCACGATCTGCGTGGAGACATTGTCCGACGTGATGATCATGTTCACGAAGGCGTCGCGCAGCGGGATCACGCAGCCGGGCGTCATGTACTGGTAGGTGCCGCTCTCGACACCTTCCTGCAGGCGCGCCTCGATGGTGCAGGGCTCGTCCAGGCGCAGCTTGCCCTCATGCACCTTGGACAGCGCGTGCATCAGGATCGAGGTCTTGCGCGTGCTGGCCGAGGGCGTGACCACGTCGCCGCCACGATCGGCGTGCCATCCGGTCGCGAGGTCCTTCACGAACCAGGTGGTGTCGAAGGGTTGCGCATCGCAGACGGCGTTCATCCGCGAAACCAGGTCCTGCATGTCGGTTCCTCCTGCGCGGCGGAGGCTAGCCCCGCGGCGTGCGGCTGGCCAGGGCGGACGCCGCTTCGCATTCCGCCCGCGCGCATCAGGCGCTAGTCTGCACGGCAAGCACAGGAGGAAGCCCCATGCGGCAGGACATCAGGCGCGTCGCGGTGATCGGCGCGGGCACCATCGGCGCGTCCTGGGCGGCGTATTTCCTCAGCCGTGGCATTCCCGTGAGCGCCAGCGACCCGTCGCCCGGCGCGCCCGACCTGATGCGGCGGATGATCGGGACTGCCTGGCCGGTGCTGATGCGGCTCGGCGGCAAGGCCGATGCGGATCCGACGGCCTGGACATTCGACGCCGACCCCGCCGCGGCCTGCGTCGGCTGCGATTTCGTGCAGGAGAGCGCGCCGGAGCGGCTGGACATCAAGCAGGACCTTCTCGCGCGCATCGACGCGGCGCTGCCGCCCGACGTTGTGATCGCGTCATCGACCTCGGGCCTTCTCGCCAGTCGCCTGTCGGAACGCTGCGCGCATCCCGGGCGCGTCGTGATCGGCCATCCTTTCAACCCGCCGCACCTGATCCCGCTGGTGGAGGTGGTGGGTGGCGCCAAGGGCAGCCCGGAGGCGGTCGCCGCGGCGATGACCTTCTACCGCGCCATCGGCAAGCACCCGATCGAGATCCGCAAGGAAGTGCCCGGCCACCTCGCGAATCGCCTGCAGGCGGCGCTGTGGCGCGAGGCGGTTCACCTGGTGGCCGAGGGGGTCGCGACCGTCGCCGATGTCGATGCCGCGATCAGCGAGGGACCCGGCCTGCGCTGGGCGTTGATGGGCCCGCACACCACCTTCCACCTGGCCGGCGGGGAGGGCGGCATCGGTCATTTCATGCATCACCTGCTACCGGCGGTGACGTCGTGGTGGGATGACCTCGGCGAACCGGATGTGGATGCGGCGCTTCAGCAGGTTCTCGTGCAGGGCGTCGCCGAGGCGACGGCCGGCGCCGGCACGGCCGATCTCGCGGCGCGGCGCGATGCCGCGCTGGTGCGATTGCTCGAGGCGCGCCGGGCGGGCTGAAGTCAACCGTCGACGTCTCGACTGTTGGTATTGGCTTCTGGCCGCCCGCAGCCGCGCCTGCGGGGTGGCGCGCCGTCAGGCGACGGCCAAGGGTCAGAACCTCGTGCCGAGGCCCGCGCCCCTCAGCAGGCGCGCACGAAGTAGCCGTCATCGGTGCGGAACGTCACCGGGTTGGCGCCGCGGTCACGCGCCGCCTGCGCGGCCTCGATGGCGCGGACCAGCGATGCGAAGGGGCCGGCGACCTGGCAGCGTTCCTGCGTCGGCAGCACCAGGGACGCATGGGCGCTGCCGGCCGCCAGGACGCAGCACATGACCACGACACGCCAGGGACCAGACATCGGTGCCTCCCGCACGCCACGCGATCTGGCGGCGACGGCGGCAGGCTGCGCCCCTGGCCCGCGCAGCGTCGGTGGCGTGGATCACACCGTCGCGTTGCGCCCCGCACGCACCAGGCGTCCAGGCAGAGCGCCGGTGGCGCTGCCGTCGCGATAGGTGACGGCGCCATGGACCACCGTTGCGGTATAGCCGCGCGCGCGCTGCAACAAACGCCGTCCGCCCGCCGGCAGGTCCGCCACCATGCGGGGCGCATCCAAGGTCAGCGCCGCCAGGTCGATGACGTTCACATCGGCGCGCAGCCCCGCGCGCAGCACGCCGCGGTCGTGCAGCCCGGCCGCGCGCGCCGTGTCGGAGGTCAGGCGACGGATGATGTCCTGCACCGGAAACACCGCCTCCTTGCCGTCGCGTGCCCAATAGGTGAGCAGGAAGGTCGGGAAGGACCCGTCCGAGATGAAGCCGACATGCGCCCCGCCATCCGACAGGCCGGCGATGGCATTCGGGTGGCGCAGGCATTCCGCGCTGGCCGAGAGCGTGTAGTCCGCGAAGTTGGTCAGCGGCGCGAAGATGAAGCCCGCACCGTCATCAGCGGTCAGCAGGTCGTAGGCGACTTCCTCGGCGCTGCGACCTTCGCGCGCGGCGATGGCGGCGATCGAGGCCTCCTGCGGCGGCGCGTAGTCCGGCGGGTCGCCGAAGGGGAACATGCGTTCGAAGCCCAGGCGCGTGATCAGCGGGAAGGTCGATCCGCTGATGCGGTCCTCGGACAGGATGCGCGCGCGCAGCGCGGGGTCGCGCATGGCGGCGGCGCGGGCGGGTGCTGGCAGGTGCGCGATGTCGCGATACGACGCGCAGCCGGCGAAGGGGTTCTGGCTGCCGTTCAGGCCGAGCAGGATGCCGATCGGCCGCGGCGGGAAGACCGGGCGGATCGGCAGGCCGTCGGCCGCCGCCCTGTCGGACAGCGCCAGCAGTTCCTTCCAGGCCTCGGTGCGGTCGTGCCGCGCGGTCAGCGAGAAGACCACCGGCTGTCCGGTCGCTTCCACCACGCGGCGGACGATGGCGAATTCGGTGGCGGGGTCGGGCGTGTTCCAGTCGCTGACCAGTTCCAGCAGCCCGCCGCCGCCATCGCGCAGGCCGAGTGCGAGGCCGTGCAGTTCTTCCTCCTGCGCGCGCAGGGTGGGCGTGGGGTCGCCCTTCAGCGTCTTGTGGCTGATGGTGCGCGAGGTGCTCACGCCGAAGGCGCCGGCGCGCACCGCCTCGGCGGTGATCTCCCGCATCTTCGCGATGTCGGCCTGGTTGGCGTTCTCCAGCGCCAGGCCGCGTTCGCCCATGACGTGCACGCGCAGCGCGCCGTGCGGCAGCAGGGCGCAGATGTCGATGTCGCGCGGCTTCGCCTCCAGCGCGTCGAGGTATTCGGGGAAGGTCTCCCACCGCCAGTCGAGGCCCTCGTGCAGGATCGGGCCGGGGATGTCCTCGACGCCTTCCATGAGTTCGATCAGCTTGTCGCGGTCGGCCGCGCGGCAGGGCGCGAAGCCGACGCCGCAATTGCCCATCACCGCGGTGGTCACGCCGTGCCAGGCGGACGGGGCCAGGTGGGAGTCCCACACGGCCTGGCCGTCGTAATGGGTATGGATGTCGACGAAGCCGGGGGTGACGATGTGGCCGCGCGCGTCGATCTCCTCGCGCCCGCGTTCGGTCACGCGGCCGACCTGCGTGATGCGGCCGCCCTCGATCGCGACATCGGCCTCGATGGGTTCGGCGCCGGTGCCGTCCACCACTGTACCGCCGCGGATCACCAGATCGGCCATGGCCTGCGTTTCCTTTCCCGTCGGGGCGTAGCCTAGGCCCGGCGGGGCGGAGGCTCAATCGTAGACGAAGCGTTCCTCTAGGATGCGGGCCGCCGGCACGCCGAGCGAAGCGAGGCCGGTGCGGACCTCGCGCATCATCGGCGGCGGGCCGCACAGGACGAACAGCCATCCGTCCCGCGCCGCGCCGGAGCAGCGGCGCCGCACAAGGTCGCGCGTCACCATCCCGGTCTCGCCGGTCCAGCCCGGTGGGGGCTCCTGCAGCACCTGCACGACCTCGGCCCTGGCGGCGGCGAGTTCATCCTGCGCCACGATCTGCCCGGCATGGCGGTTGCCGTAGACCAGCAGCACCGGGCAGGCCGGCTTGGCGCGCAGGATCGACAGCAGCGGCGCGATGCCGACGCCTCCGGCAATGAGGCACAGGCCGGGGGCATCGCGGTCGTCCACCACCAGGTGGCCGTGCGGTCCCTCGACGAAGGCGCGCGCGCCCGGGCGCAGCGTGCCGATCGTGGCGGTGAAGTCGCCGGCCTCCTTCACCAGGAAGGTCAGCCGCCCATCCGGCGCGGGGGCTGAGGCGATGGAGAAGGGGTGTTCGCGCATCGACCAGGCCGGACGGTCGAGCCGCAGCCAGGCAAACTGGCCGGGGCGGAAGCGCAGGCCGCTGTGGCCGGCCGGTTCCAGCGTGACCTCCCAGGTCCGCTCGGCCGCCGGGATGACCGACGCAACCCGCCAGGGGCGGCGCGCCAGGCGGATCGGGCGAACCAGGTAGACCGCGACCAGGCTCAGCATGGCAGCGGCGAACAGCACGGCCCAATAGGCGGTCAGTACGGGATGCAGGCTGTAGCGGCCGGCCCAGAGCGTGTGCCGCATGCCAAGCAAGGCCACCAGAGCGGCGCCGAGGCCGTGCATCAGGCGCCAGGTCTCGTAGCGCCAGGGCAGGGCATCGCGCCCGATGGCCGTCACGGTCAGCACGCCCAGCAGCAGCCAGGCGATGGCCCCGGTCGCGAGGCTGTGCGAGTCGAGCCCCAGGACACCGGCGTGGGTCGCGTCCTCGGGGCGCAGGAACTGCGCACCGGTCGGCGTTGTGTACAGGAAGGGGTGGACCAGCAGGGCGAGTGTCAGCACCCGGGCGAACATCTGGTGCCAGCGCATGGTGCGGTCGATGCCAATGCCTCCGCTGACCGCGCGGAACCGCCCGGAGAGCAGGAATTCCAGCAGCAGCGCGGCAAAGCCGGCGAGGGCGAGCGCGGAGGAGAGTTCGTCCGGCCAGGCCCGGGCAGGCCCGACCAGCGCCCAGCCGAGTGCCACCGGCAGGCCCACCAGGATGGCATAGGCGGTGATCAGCAGGCTGGCGGGCACGGTGCGACGGGCTCCCGGACGTTGTCCCCTGGGTATCGGCCTCCGGGGCTGGCCGCCTTGACGTGGCGCAAGACGCGCCGCGGGTACGTGCCGTTGGACCGGCGATTGCATCGGCCTTCGCATCCGTGGGAAACCGCCCCAACCATCCAGGCCAAGTCATGTCCATTCATGTCGCGCTGACGCACCGCACCACTTACCGCTATGCCCGGCCTGCCAGCCTGGGGCCGCAGACCATTCGGCTGCGACCGGCGCCGCACAGCCGCACGCCGGTGCTGGCCTATGCTCTCAAGGTCGAACCGCAGCCGCATTTCCTGAACTGGCAGCAGGACCCGCAGGGGAATTTCCTGGCCCGCGTGGTGTTCCCCGAGCGCGTGACGCATTTCGACGTGACCGTGGACCTCGTTGCCGACATGGCGACGATCAACCCCTTCGACTTCTTCCTGGAGCCCGAGGCCGAGACCTGGCCCTTCGCCTATGATCCCGGTTTGGAACAGGAACTGGCGCCATTCCGCCGGATCGACCCCTCGGGCCCGCTGCTCGAGGCGCTGCTGGCCGAGGTGCCGCGCGAGGAACAGCGCACCGTCGACAAGCTGGTGGCGCTCAACCAGCTGGTGCAGTCGCGAATCGCCTATGTCGTGCGCATGGAGCCTGGCGTCTGGTCACCCGACACCACGCTGCGGCAGGGCAAAGGGTCGTGCCGCGACAGCGCCTGGCTGCTGGTGCAGTTGCTGCGCCGGCTGGGATTCGCCGCGCGCTTCGTGTCGGGCTACCTGATCCAGCTGGTGGCGGACCAGAAGCCGATCGAAGGCCCGGAAGGCCCGACCGCCGACTTCACCGACCTGCATGCCTGGGCCGAGGTCTATCTGCCCGGCGCCGGGTGGATCGGCCTCGATGCGACCTCCGGCCTGATGACCGGGGAGGGGCATATCCCGCTGGCGGCGACGCCGGAGCCGCAATCGGCCGCGCCGATCTCGGGCGGGCTCGAGAAGGTCGAGACCGAATTCGGCTTCGAGATGAGCGTCCGGCGCATTCGCGAGACGCCGCGCGTCACCAAGCCCTACACGCCCGACCAGTGGGAGGCGATCCGCACCGCCGGCGAGTGTGTCGACCGCAAGCTGAGGTCGCTCGGCCTGCGCATGACGATGGGCGGCGAGCCAACCTTCGTGGCGGCGTCCGACCGCGACGCCGCGGAATGGAACACCGACGCGCTGGGGCCGACCAAGCGCGCCTATGCCGGGCGGCTGCTGCGCAGGCTGGTCGCGCTGTGGTCCCCCGGTGCGGCGCTGACCACCAACATGGGCAAGCATTATCCCGGCGAGCAATTGCCGCGCTGGGCGCTGTATTCGCACTGGCGCGCCGACGGGGAGCCGGTCTGGAGCGACCCCGCGCTGCTCGCCTCCGATGACGACCGCGACGACGCGACGGCGACCGATGCCGGGCGCTTCGCGCGCCTGCTGGCCGAGCGCCTGCAGGTCGATCCGGACCTGGTGCAGGGCGCACACGAGGACATTCACTACTACCTGTGGCGCGAACAGCGCCTGCCGGCGAATGTCGTGGTCGAGGACTCGAAGCTGGGCGACGAGCTCGAGCGTGAGCGGCTTGCGCGCATCTATACGCAGGGGCTCTCGGCGGAGGTCGGGTCGGTGCTGCCGATCCGTCGCGTGATGCAGGACGGCGTGCGGCGCTGGCAGTCCGGCCGCTGGTTCCTGCGCGGGGAGCACCTGTTCCTGGTGCCGGGCGACAGCCCGATCGGGCTGCGCCTGCCGCTCGCGTCGCTGCCCTGGATCTCGCCGGAGGATGCCGCGCGCACCCGCGACTTCGAGGCCGATCCTTTCGCCTGGCGCGACGACCTGCCGCCGCATGCTGCCCTCGCCGCGCAGCGCGCCCTGCGCGCCCAGCAGTTGCCCGAGAGCCTGGCGCAGCGTGCCCTGCGCGCGCCGCTGGCCGGGGAGGGCACCTCCGCGGGGATCGAGGATTTCCGCCCGCAGCCGCAGCCGATCCCGGTGGTCGGGGAATCCGACCCGAACGTGGTGCGCACCGCGCTTGCGGTCGAAGCGCGCGAGGGAAAGCTGCATGTCTTCTTCCCGCCGCTGTTCGCCGCCGAGGACTGGCTCGACATGGTCACGGCGGTGGAGAGCACGGCGGCCGAGATGGGCCGCAAGGTGGTGCTGGAAGGCTACCTTCCGCCATCCGACCCGCGGCTGCTGCATTTCTCGGTAACGCCCGACCCCGGCGTGATCGAGGTGAACATCCATCCGGCGAACAGCTGGGAGGAGGTGGTCGGTCGCACCACCGCGCTGTACGAGGAAGCGCGCCAGGTCGGGCTTGCCGCCGAGAAATTCATGACCGACGGGCGGCATGTCGGCACCGGCGGCGGCAACCACGTGGTGATGGGCGGCGCCTCCGTCGCTGAAAGCCCGTTCCTACGCCGGCCCGACCTGCTGAAGTCGCTGGTCGGCTTCTGGCACAACCATCCCTCGCTGTCCTACCTGTTCAGCGGGCTGTTCATCGGCCCGACCAGCCAGCACCCGCGCATCGACGAGGCGCGGATGGATGCGATCCATGAACTGGAGATCGCGTTTTCCAAGGTGCATGCCTGGCAGGAAGTGCCGCCCTGGATGACCGACCGGCTGTTCCGCAACCTGCTCGCGGATATGACCGGCAACACGCACCGCACGGAATTCTGCATCGACAAGATGTACGATCCGGCGACGTCGTCGGGCCGGCGCGGGCTGGTGGAGTTCCGCGGCTTCGAGATGCCGCCGCATGCTGAGATGTCGGCAGTGCAGATGCTGTTGATGCGCGCCGCCGTCGCCGCCTTCTGGGAACGCCCCTATGAACGCCGCCTGGTGCGCTGGGGCACGCGGCTGAACGACCAGTTCATGCTGCCGCACTACTGCGGCGCGGATTTCCAGGACGCGATCGATGAACTGCGCAACATGGGCGCGCCGATCGACCCGGACTGGTTCGCCCCGCACATGTCCTTCCGCTTCCCGGTGATCGGCGAGACGACGGTGCGCGATGTCGGCCTCGAACTTCGCCACGCGCTGGAGCCCTGGCATGTGCTGGCCGAGGAGCAGGTGACCGGCGGCACCGCGCGCTATGTCGACAGCAGCGCCGAGCGCGTGCAGGCGCGCGTGACGAACTGGGTGCCCGACCGCCAGGCCCTCGCGGTGAACGGCGTGGCCGTGCCGCTGCGCGCGACGGAGCGTGCGGGCGAATACGTGGCCGGCATCCGCTTCAAGGCGTGGAACCCGCCATCGTCGCTGCACCCGACCATCCGGCCGCAGACACCACTTGTGCTGGATGTCTTCGACCGCTGGAACGGGCGCAGCCTGGGGGGTATGACCTATCACGTCGCGCATCCGGGTGGGCGCAGCTACGACCGCTACCCGGTCAATGCCAACGAGGCCGAGGCGCGTCGTCGTGCCCGCGTGCAGGCCTTCGGCCACACCGCCGGACGCATGGCGCCGCCCGAGCCGCCCGCCGGACTCGAACTGCCCTTCACGCTCGACCTGAGGCGTCATGGCTGACCACCCCGCCCCGCTGCCGCTCGACGAGATGGTCGATGGCAGGGGGGGCGTGCGCCCGCATTGGCGTATGCTGCTCGGTATCCTGGGTGGCATGGGCGAGGGCGTGCTGGGCGAGCGCGCACGCCGGCTCGACCGCGCCTTCGAGGATGAGGGCATGGCCGGCGTGCTGCCTGGCGCGAAGCGCGAAGTGGCCTGGCGCTGCGACCCGCTGCCGCTCGTGCTGCCGGCCGAGGAATTCGCGACGCTCGAGGCTGGCATCGCGCAGCGCGCCCGGCTGCTGGAAGCCGTGCTCGCCGACCTCTATGGCCCGCAGCGCCTTGTCGCCGAAGGGGCGATTCCGCCCGAGGTGGTCTTCGCCAACCCGGCCTTCCTGCGGCCCTGCCGGCAGGAGGGCGCGGCGCCGACGCAGCCCATGCTGCATGTCTATGCGGTGGACCTGCTGCGCGGGCTGGACGGCGCCTGGCGCGTGCTGGCCGACCGCACCACCGCGCCGGCGGGGCCGGGCCTCGCGCGGGAGAACCGGCGGCTGCTCGCGCGCGTGATGCCGGAGGCCTTCCGCGGCGCACAGGTGCGATCGATGCGCCCCTTCTTCGATGTCTGGCAGGATGCGCTGCAGCGGCTCGCGCCGCCGGAGCGCGGCGACCCGGCGGTGGCGCTGCTGACGCGCGGCACGCATCACCCGCGCTGGTTCGAGGACATGCTGCTCTCGCGCGAATTGTCCTGCGCGCTGGTCGAAAGCGGCGACCTCACGGTGCGCGGCGGCGTGCTGTACCTCAAGACGCTGCAGGGGCTGCAGCGGGTGGACGTGCTGCTCTCGCGCGTCGAGGGCACCAGCCTCGATCCGCTGGAATGCGCCGAGGCCGGGACGTTCGGCGTGCCCGGGCTGCTGGATGCAGCGCGGCACGGCGCAGTGCGCGTCCTGAACGTGCCAGGCGCGGGGCTGGCGGAAGCGCCCGCACTGGCGGCCTTCCTGGATGCGTTGGCGCCGCGGCTGCTCGGCGAGGCGTTGCTGCTGCCATCGGTCGAGACGCTGTGGCTCGGTGATCCCGCGGCGCGTTCGCGCATCGCGCAGGAAAGCGGCTGGCTGGTACGCGGCGCGACCGATGGCGCCGCGCCCACACCGGTGCCGCTCGATGCCTGGGCGCATGCGATCGGTGCCGAGGCGCGACCGGCCGCCTATGCGGCGACGCGCCTGCCGGTCGCGTCCGTCGTGCCCTGCGTGGTGGGCGATGGGCTGGAGCCGCGGCCGCTGATGCTGCGCATGTTCGCGGTGTTCGACGGCACGGCGTGGCATGTGATGCCGGGCGGGCTCGCGCGCATCGGGGAGGCGTTGTCGATCGGCGGCGCGCTGCCGACGCAGGGCCTGTCCAAGGATGTCTGGGTGCTGGCCGACGAGGGTGCCGACATCATCGGCCCGGCCGCGCTGCAACTGCCGCCGCTGCCGATCCGCCGGCAGCCGGGCGCGCTGCCCTCGCGCGTGGCGGACAATCTGTTCTGGCTCGGGCGCTACACGGAACGGCTGGAACGTGCGGCGCGGCTAGTACGCGCGACGCAGGCACGCATCTCGCGCGGGGTGGTGCTCCCGCGCGAGGCGGCCGAGGTTGCCGCACTCGCGCGCTGCCTCGGTCAGGCGGGGTTCACGGGCGCCGAGGAAGTGGCAGGGTCATCCGCTGCACAGGCGCTGCCCGGGATCATCGCGGCGGCGATGCGCGAGGGCGGCGCACTGCCGGCGCTGGCCGACCGCATCGCGACGCTGACCGCCATGGTGCGCGACCGCCTGACCGCCGACATGCATGCGACCTTCACGCTGACGTTG
Source organism: Roseomonas fluvialis (assembly GCF_022846615.1). Lineage (NCBI taxonomy): Bacteria > Pseudomonadati > Pseudomonadota > Alphaproteobacteria > Acetobacterales > Roseomonadaceae > Roseomonas > Roseomonas fluvialis. Next base: position 2,685,813 of record NZ_AP025637.1, on the reverse strand, counting down.
CGCACCGCGCGCGCCGAGATGCTGGCCGCTGGCAGCGGGCTGGATGCGATCGGGCGCGCCATGATCTCGGTGCTGCGCTTCGCCACCGCGGTCGCTGGTGTCGCGGCGGAGAGCATGGTGCGTGGCGGTGCGTGGCTGTTCCTCGACCTCGGGCGGCGGATGGAGCGCGCGCAGGCGATCGCGTCGGAGGTGCAGTTCGCGCTCGACCAGCCGCCGGCGCGCATCGAGGGCGGACTGCGGCTGACTTTGGAACTGTGCGACAGCGTGATCACCTATCGCAGCCGCTACCTGACCATCCTGCAGCCGGCGCCGGCGCTTGACCTGGTGCTGGCGGACCCGTCCAACCCGCGCGCGCTGGCCTTCCAGTTGGAAGCCATCAGCCGGTCCCTGTCCGAGGTCGCGACCGGCGACGACCGTGCACTGCCCGACGAGGCGGCGAGCCTGCTGGCGGAGGCCGAGGCCATCGTCGCCGACGTGATCCGCGCGCCGGACCAGGCCTTCGCCGCCGCCGGCCTGCCGCCGCGCCTCGAGGCCATGGCGAACCGCATCGCGGCGCTGTCGGACGGCGTGACGCGGCAGTATTTCGCGCTGCTGCCGGTAGCGCAGACGCTCGGCCTCGAAGGTGCGGAGCCGGCACTCAAGGGGGCGGCGTGATTTATCGACTGCGGCACGTCACCACCTATGCCTACGCGCATCCGGTGGACCTCGCGGCGCATCTTCTGCTGCTGACGCCGCGCGCGCTGGTGCACCAGAAGGTGGCGCGGTCGACCATCGACATCACGCCCGCGCCCTCGCACGTGACCGAGGCGGCGGACCATTTCGGCAACCGGGCGAGCCGCGTCTTCATCGACGTGCCGCATGCGCGCTTCGAGGTGGTCGCGGAGGCGCTGGTCGAGGTGCGCTTCCCCAGCCCGCCCGAGGCGCCTTCGACGCTGCCGTGGGAGGTTGTGCGCGATGCCGCGCGCACTTCGGAGGCGGTGGAATTCGTCTTCCCCAGCCCGTTGGTGCCGCTGGTGCCGGCGGCGCGCGGCTATGCGGCGGCATCGTTCCCCACCCGGCGTCCGGTGCTGCAGGGGCTGCTCGAACTCATGGCGCGCATCCGGCGCGACTTCACCTACAAGCCGGGTGTCACGGGACCCAACACGCAGGTCGTCGAGGTGCTGGAGAGCCGGGTCGGTGTCTGCCAGGACTATGCGCATGTGATGATCAGCGGGCTGCGCGGCCTCGGCCTGCCGGCGCGCTACGTGTCGGGGTACGTCCGCACGCGCCCGCCGCCCGGCGGCGCCGCGCGGCGCGGGGCGGACCAGTCGCATGCCTGGGTCGAGGCCTGGCTCGGGCCCGGGCAGGGCTGGGTCGGTCTCGACCCGACCAACGACATCGTGGTGCGCGACGAGCACGTGGTGCTCGCCTGGGGGCGCGACTTCGCCGATGTCAGCCCACTGCGCGGCGTGATCCTGGGCGGGGGCGAGCACGGGCTGCGGGTGGGCGTGGACCTCGACGCCGTGGAAGGCGCGGTCCCGGCCTGACCGCGCTGCCCGCGCGCGCGGCAGGGGTGCACGGGCGGCGCGCAGAGTGGGGGCGTGGCAGCGTTTCGCCGACGTTGCGGCGGTTGACGCGGCGGGCGCGCGAGATGACAGTTTGGCAAGCTCCTGCGGAGACCATCCCATGAACGTTGTCAGCCCGCCGGCCGCGTTGCGCGGCATCACCGAGGAGGAATGGCGCATCCGCTGCGACCTGGCCGCGCTGTATCGGCTGGTCGCGCATTTCCGCATGACGGACTTCATCTACACGCACATCAGCGCGCGCGTGCCCGGCCCCGAGCATCACTTCCTGATCAACAAGTACGGCGTGCTGTTCCACGAGATGCGCGCCTCCGACCTGGTCAAGATCGACCTGGACGGCAACGTGGTCGAGGAGGGCGCGGAATCGAAGCCGGTGAACACCGCGGGCTTCGTGATCCATTCCGCCATCCATGCCGCGCGCGAGGATGCGGCGGTGGTGATCCACACGCACACCGAGGCCGGCATCGCGGTCTCGGCGCAGCGGCAGGGGCTGCTGCCGATCAGCCAGCATGCGCTGAAGTACTACGGGCATCTCGCGTATCACGACTACGAGGGGATCGCGCTGGAGCTCGAGGAGCGCGAGCGGCTGGTGCGCGACCTCGGCACTCACAACGCCATGATCCTGCGCAACCATGGGCTGCTGGTGTGCGGGCGGCATGCCTGCGAGGCGTTCCTGAACATCTACTACCTGGAACGCGCGTGCCAGGCGCAGATCTCGGCGCTGGCGGGTGGCGCAGAACTGGTGCTGCCGCCGGAAGCGGTACGCCGCCACACGGCCGCGCAGTTCAACCGTCCCAGCGACGGGACGCATTTCGCGATGGCATGGGGCTCCGCGCTGCGGCTGATCGAGGACGGAAAGCCGGACTACCGTTCGTGACGGCTGACACGCTGATCGAGGGCGGGCGCGTCTTTCGCGGGCTCGCGGGCGGGTTTTCCGATGCGCTGGCGCTGAAGGACGGGCGCGTGCTGGCGCTGGGCGATGGTGCGCGCGCAGCGGCGGGGGCGAGCACGCGGCGGATCGACCTTGGCGGGCGTGTGGTGATACCGGCGTTCAACGAAGCGCATATGCACCTGCTGCCGTACGGGCTCGGCCTGTCGCAGGTGAATCTGCGCGCGGAGGAAGTGCGCACGCTCGATGAGGTGCTGAAGCGCATCGGCACTGCGGCGAAGGCGGCACCGAAGGGCACCTGGGTTCTCGGGCGCGGGTATGACCACGCGGAACTGGACGTCGGCCGCCATCCGCTGGCGAGCGAGCTGGACCGCGTCTCGCCGGACAATCCGGTCGCGATCGTGCGCACCTGCGGGCACATGTCGGTCGCGAATTCCATGGCGATGAAGCTCGCCGGCGTGGGGCACAACACGCCCGACCCGGAAGGCGGCGTGATCGAACGGAAGAACGGCGCGCTGACCGGGCTGTTCCAGGAACGCGCGATGCGCCTGGTGCGCGACGTGATCCCGCCACCGGACGAGGCGCGGATGGTGGGCGCAATCGGGGCGGCCTGCGACCACCTGGCCTCGCTCGGCTTCGCCAGCGCCACCGACATGAATGTCGGCATGACGGCGGGCATGGCGGAGGTTGCGGCCTATGACGCGGCGAAGGCCGCGGGGCGCCTGACGCAGCGCATGTGGCAGGTGCTGGCGGGCAACCCCGAGGGCATCGCGCAGCAGGCCTGGGCTGCCGGGATACGGCCGATGGATGGCGACGACAGCCTGCGCTGGGGCGCGGTGAAGGTGTTCGCCGATGGTTCGGCCGGCGGGCTGACCGCGGCCTTCTTCGAGCCCTACATCCAGGGCGGCACGGGGGTCTTCACCTTTCCCGACGAGAAGATCCACGACCTGCTGCGCCTGTATCACGAGCAGGGTTGGCAGCTGGATATCCACGCCATCGGTGATGCTGCGATCGAGCAGGTGCTGCTGGGCATGGAGGCGGCCGACAGCGAAGCGCATCCCTTCGCCGGGCGGCGGCACCGTATCGAGCATTGCGGCTTTGTCACGCGTGACCAGCGGCGGCGAATGAAGGCGCGCGGCATCCTGCCGGTGCCGCAGCCTGTCTTCATGTACGAGTTCGGCGACCTGTACGTGAAGAACCTCGGCCCCGCGCGGTCGATGCAGGCCTATCCGATGAAGACCTGGCTCGATGACGGGGCGCATCCGGCGGCATCGTCGGACTGCCCGGTCTCGACCGTCGATCCCTTCGTGAACCTGTTCACGATGCTGACGCGCAAGACGAACCGCGGCACGGTGATGGGCCCCGAGGAACGCCTGACCGCCGCGGAAGCGGTGCATTGCTACACCTGGTGCGGCGCCTACACGCAATTCGCCGAGGACCGGCGCGGCACGCTCGAGCCCGGGATGCAGGCGGACATCGCCGTGCTGTCGCGCGATGTGTTCGCCATCGACCCCGAGGAATTGCGCGCGGTCCAGGCTGACCTGACGCTGCGCGATGGCGCGACCATCTTCGACCGCCATGGCGTCTTCGCCTGATGCTGCGCCATGCATTGCACCGGCTGCTGCTGGCCGTGCCCGTCATGTTCGGCGTGCTGCTGATCGGCTTCCTGCTGATGCAGGTGGTGCCGACCGACCCGGCCACGGTGCGCGCCGGGCCGACCGCCACGCCGGACGTGATCGCGGCGATCCGCAACGACCTTGGCCTCGATGAACCGCTCTACGTGCAGTTCGGGCTGTACTTGTGGCGGCTGCTGCATGGCGACCTCGGCGCGTCGATCATCAACAACGTGCCGGTCAGCCAGGAACTGGGCGCGACGATCGGGCCGACGCTGGAACTGATGTTCGCGAGCCTGTTCTGGTCGATCCCGCTCGGCATCCTGCTCGGCACGCTGGCGGGGTACTGGCGCGGGTCGGTGATCGACCGTGCGATCATGGCGCTGTCGGTGGCGGGCGTTTCGGTGCCGGTGTTCTTCCTTGGTCTGGTGCTGATCTGGTTCGTCGGCTTCCAGTGGCAGTTGCTGCCCTTCACCGGGCGCGGCGGGCCGATCTGGACGATGGACGGGATCCGGTCGCTGATCCTGCCGGCGGTCACGTTGGGGGGCGTCTTCGTGGGGCCGGTGGCGCGCATGACGCGCACCGCGGTGCTCGACGTGCTCTCGGCCGACCATGTACGCACGGCGCGTGCGAAGGGGCTGACGGAACGCCTGGTGGTGACGCGCCACGCGCTGCGCAATGCGCTGGTGCCGGTGGTGACTCTGATCGGGTTGCAGATCGGCTTCCTGCTGGGCGGCGCGGTGGTGACGGAGACGGTGTTCTCCTGGCCGGGCGTCGGGCGCCTTGCTGTGGGCGCCATCCTGTCGAGCGACTTTCCGATGGCGCAGGGAACCATCATCGTGCTGTCGATGGGCTTCATCGTGGTGAACCTGGTGGTGGACGTACTCTATGCGGCGCTCGACCCGCGGATCCGCGCGGCATGACCGCGAGCACCGATACCAGCGAGCCGATCGCCCCGCCGCGCCCGGGCGTGCTGTCCCGCCTGCTGCGGGAACCGGCGGCGGCCTTTTCGCTGATCCTGGTGGTGCTGATCATCGCTGCCGCGGCGCTGGCACCGGTGCTGGCGCCGACCGATCCGTATGACAACGACCTCGCGCTCTCGATGCAACCGGTCGGCAGCCCGGGGTTGCCGCTCGGCGCCGATGCGCAGGGGCGGGACATGGTGACGCGGCTGCTGTACGGGCTGCGCGTGTCGCTGCTGATGGGCTTCGCGGCGGTGGCGCTGGGCGGGTCGTTCGGCGCGCTGCTTGGCTTCCTCGCGGCCTTCTACCATCGCTGGCTGGATGGGCCGATCATGCGGCTGGTGGACATGCTGCTGTCCTTCCCGGCCATCCTGGTGGGGCTCGCGATCGCCGCCATCTTCGGACCGGGCATCTTTTCCGTGGTGCTGGCGCTGTCGGTCGCGACGGTGCCGCTGATGGCGCGCATCGTGCGCGGGTCGGCCATGGTGGTGATGCGTCTGGACTACATCGAGGCGGCGCGCGCCACCGGCATGACGGATGCGCGGCTGATCTGGCGGCACCTCGCGCCGAACTGCCTGTCGGCGATCTTCGTCTTCGCGACGCTGCGCTTCGGCCAGGTGATCCTGCTGGGGTCGGCGCTGTCGTTCCTGGGCCTCGGCGCGCAGCCGCCCACGCCGGAACTGGGTGCCATGGCGAGCGAAGGGCGCAACTTCCTGTTCTTCGCGCCGCATATCGCGGTGGTGCCCTGCATCCTGATCTTCATCGTCGTGCTCGCCTTCAACGTCCTCGGGGACGCCTTGCGGGACGCGCTCGACCCCAGGCTTCGCGTATGAACGGGAGAGGTGGAATGATGAGAAAGACGCTCGGCGCCGCAATGGTCGCGATGGCGGCCGCGCTGCCGGTGGGCGATGCCCTCGCGCAGGCGGCCAACCCGCGCAACACGCTCGTCGTGTTGCGGGAGATCGATGCCGACAACTACGACCCGCCGCGCTCGACCGCGCGCGGCGCCGGCGAAGTCATCTACATGATGAGCGACACGCTGGTCGGGCTCGACTTCGACATGCAGACGGTGCGCCCGCTGCTGGCCGAACGCTGGGAGATCAGCCCTGACGGAAAGACCTACACCTTCCATCTGCGCCGCGACGTGACTTTCTGCGACGGCCGGCCGATGACCGCGGATGACGTGGTCTATTCGCTCAACCGCTTCATCGACCCCGCGACGCGCAGCCCGGTGCGCTGGCGCGCCGGCCCGGTGAAGGAGATCCGCGCGCGCGACCAGTTCACCGTCGAATACGAGCTGAACGAGCCCTTCGGCGAGCTGCTGTTCCAGCTGACGCTGTTCTTCGCCTCGGTGGTGGATCGCAACGCGGTCGAGCGGCTGGGCCAGAATTTCGGCGTACAGGGCTTCAACGGCACCGGGCCCTATTGCTGGGTGTCCTGGACGCCGCGGCAGGAGCTGGTGCTGCAACGTCACCCGAACTACCGCTGGGGCCCGCAGGGCGTGTACCAGAACCCGTCCCCGCAGGTGGACCGCGTGGTGTGGCGCGTCGCGCCGGAATCGCAGACGCGCCTGGCCGCGCTGCAGACCGGGCAGGGCGATGTCACGCAATACATCCCGGCGATCGCGGTGCAACAGCTGCAGCGCGCGCCGAATGTGCGCATGTCCCAGCAGCAGAACTACTTCTGGGACCACTTCATGGGTTTCAAGGTCGACAAGCCCGTGGTGAGCGACCCCGCCGTGCGCCGCGCCATCAATATGGCGGTGAACCGCGACGCGCTGGTGCGCGCCACCTGGTTCGGCACCGCCACGCCGGCCGATGCGTACCTGAACCCGAACGTGACCGGTTTCGATGCCGAGGCGGCGCGCCTGGTGCCGCGCTTCGACCAGGCCGGCGCGCAGCGCGTGCTGGATGAAGCCGGCTGGCGCATGGGCCCCGACGGCGTGCGGGTGAAGGATGGCCAGCGCGCGACCTTCCTGGTCTATGCGCTGCAGACCCAGGCGGCGCAGCAATACCTCCAGGCGATGCAGGCCGACCTGCGGCGCGTGGGCCTCGAGATGCGGATCCAGATGTGGGATGCGACGGTGGGCTGGGGCCGGCTGGCGACGCAGGAATTCGATGCCTTCGTGATGTCCTACCCGTATGTGACGGCGACAGATGCCTTCTCGCTGTACTTCAACAGCCGCAACCGGCCGACCCCCAATCGGATGAACTGGAACAACGCCGAGACGGACGAGGCGCTGCGCCTGGCGCAGACTTCGGTCGACCCGGCGGTGCGCACGGAAGCGATCGCCCGCGCGCAGCGCATCATCGCCGAGAACAACGTGTGGTTCCCGGTCGCGCGCGAGCAGCTCTGGGTGGCGTCCTCGGCACGCACCGAGGGCGTGCGGGCGCATGGCATCTACGGGATCGGGCTCTACAAGGGCCTTGATATCCGGCTGACGCGATAACGGAGACGACCGGCATGGCCATCACGCTCATCAGGAACGCGGAACTCGTTGTGGGGTGGGACTCCTCGGCGAAGTCGCACAGCTACATGCCCGACACGGATGTCGCCTTCGATGGCGGCACCATCACCTTCATGGGCCGCGGCTATGAAGGCGCGGCCGAGACGGTGCTCGACGGGCGCGGGCTGATGGTCATGCCGGGGCTGGTAAACATCCATTCGCACCCGTCGAGCGAGCCCTTGAACAAGGGCTTCCTCGACGAGATCGGATCGCCCGGGCTGTATAATTCGTCGCTGTACGAATACATGCCGATCTTCCGTGCGGATGCGGAGGCCGTGCCGCATTGTGTGCGGGTCGCGCTGTCGGAGCTGCTGCTGTCCGGCGTGACCACGCTCGCCGACCTTTCGATGGCGCATCCGGGATGGCTCGACCTATTGGCCGAGGCCGGCATGCGGGTCTGCATCGCGCCGATGTTCCGCTCGGCGCGCTGGTTCACCAAGAACGGCCATGTCGTCGAATACGAATGGGACGAGAAGGCCGGCGAGAAGGCGATGGAGGAAGCCATCCGTCTGGTCGAGCGTGCCGAGCAGCACGAATGCGGCCGCCTGTTCGGCATGGTCGTGCCCGCGCAGATCGATACCTGTTCGGCCGGGCTGCTGAAGGACAGCCATGCGGAGGCGGCCAAGCGTGGCCTGTCCTGGCAGATCCATGCCGCGCAGTCGGTGGTGGAGTTCCACGAGATCACGCGCCGGCATGGCACCACGCCGATCGGCTGGCTGGATTCCATGGGGCTGCTGGGCGAGCGCAGCATCATCGGGCACGGCATCTTCCTCGATGACCATCCGTCGACGCGCTGGCACACCGAGACGGACCTTGATCGGTTGGCGGATACCGGCACGACCGTCGCGCATTGCCCGACCGTCTTCGCGCGGCGGGGCATAGCGATGCGGGACCTGGGGCGCTACATCCGTCGCGGCGTGAACATGGGGATCGGCACCGACACCTATCCGCACAACATGCTGGATGAGATGCGCCTCGCGGCGCATATCGCGCGCACCCAGGCTGGTAACCCGCGCACGCTGCAGACCACCGACCTGTTCAACGCCGCCACGATCGGCGGTGCGAAGGCGTTGGGGCGCGACGACATCGGACGCATCGCGGTGGGCTGCAAGGCGGATTTCTCGCTGATCGACATCACGCACCCGATGATCCGCCCGGCCTACGACCCGATCCGCAGCCTGATCTATTCGGCCGGCGACCGCGCGCTGAAGGCGCTGTACGTGGACGGCAACAAGGTGGTCGAGGATGGCGAGGTACTGACCATGGACTACCGCCAGGCGGCCGAACACCTGCACGAGGCGCAGAAGCGCGTTGCCGCTGGCGTGCAGCAGCGCGACTGGGCGCATCGCAGCCCGGAGAAGATCGCGCCGCCGACCTTCCATTGGTCGTGATGCGCGCTTCGTGACCGAGGACCTGCTGCGCATCGAAGGCCTGCGCACCGTCTTCCGCACCCATGGCGGGGAGATCGCCGCCGTCGATGGCGTCGATCTCTCGGTTCCGCGCGGGCGCACGCTCGGCATCGTGGGCGAATCCGGCTGCGGCAAGTCGGTGCTGTCGCTGTCGGTGATGCGGCTGGTGGGGCACCCCGGACGCGTCGCGGCCGGGCGCGTGCTGCTGGACGGGCGCGACCTGCTGGCGCTGTCCGGCGCGCAGATGCGCGACGTGCGCGGCAGCGAGGTCGCGATGATCTTCCAGGAACCGATGACCAGCCTGAACCCCGTGCATACGGTGGGCTTCCAGATCACCGAGGCGATGCGCGCACACGACCCGCGCGCCTCCAACGCCGAACTGCGCAACCGCGCAATCGAGGCGCTGACGCGCGTCCGAATCCCGGCCCCGGCGCGGCGCTTCGACGAATACCCGCACCAGCTCTCGGGTGGGATGCGCCAGCGCGTGATGATCGCAATGGCGCTGGCCTGCAGCCCGAAGCTACTGATCGCCGACGAACCCACCACGGCGCTGGATGTGACGGTGCAGGCGCAGATCCTGGACCTGCTGCGCGACCTGCAGCAGGACACCGGCATGTCGATCATCCTGATCACGCACGACCTCGGCGTGGTGGCTGAAATGGCGGACGAGGTCGCGGTGATGTACGCCGGGCGCGTGGTGGAACGCGGTGCGGCCGGGGCGATCTTCGGCGACCCGATGCACCCGTATACGCTTGGCCTGCTGGGCTCAGTCCCGCGGCTCGATGAGGAACGCGAGACGCTGCTCGCGATCGACGGATCCGTGCCGCCGCCCTTCGCGCTGCCCAAGGGTTGCCGCTTCCATCCGCGCTGCCCCTTCGCCGCCGAGGCCTGCAAGGTGGAACCGCCGCCGCTGCGCGAGGTCACGCCCGGCCACCAGGCCGCCTGTCTGCGCGCTCCGGTCGAGGTCTTCGCCGCATGAACGCGCCGTTGCTGGACGTGAACGGACTTGCCAAGCACTACCCGGTGCGCAAGGGCCTGCTGCTCGCGAGGCAGGTGGGCACGGTGCGCGCCGTTGATGGCGTGTCCTTCACGCTGGACCGTGGGGAGACGCTTGCACTGGTGGGGGAATCCGGCTGCGGGAAGTCGACGACCGCGCGGCTGGTGCTGCGCCTGATCGAACCATCGGCCGGCACGCTGCGCTTCGAAGGGCGCGACATCACCGGCATCTCGGGCGCTTCCCTGCGCGCGATGCGCCGGCGCATGCAGATCGTCTTCCAGGACCCGTATGCGAGCCTCAACCCACGCCTGACGGTGGCCGAGACCATCGCGGAACCCATGCAGGTGCACGGCATCGGCGACGCCGCGTCGCGCCGCGCGCGGGTGGCCGAGCTGCTTGGCCTGGTCGGCCTGCGCGGCTTCCACGCCGAGCGCTACCCGCATGAATTCAGCGGCGGGCAGCGCCAGCGCATCGGCATCGCGCGCGCGCTGTCGGTGCAGCCGGAACTGATCGTCTGCGACGAACCGGTCAGCGCGCTGGATGTGTCGATCCAGGCGCAGGTGGTGAACCTGCTGAAGGACCTGCAGCGGCGCTTCGGCCTTGCCTACCTGTTCATCGCGCATGACCTCGCGGTGGTGAAGCACGTGGCCGACCGCGTGGCGGTGATGTACCTCGGGCGCATCGTCGAGACGGCGCGCAAGCGCGACCTGTTCGCGGCGCCACGCCACCCCTATACGCGCGCGCTGCTGGCCGCGATCCCGCACCCCGATCCGAAGCGGCGCGGCCAGGTGAAGCCGCTCGGCGGCGATGTGCCGTCGCCCATGAACATACCGCCTGGCTGTCGCTTCCACACGCGCTGCCCCTTCGCGCAGGATCGCTGCCGCAGCGAGGAACCGGCGCTGCGCCCGCTCGCCGACGGGCATGCGGCGGCGTGCCATTTTGCCGAGACCTTGCCGCCGGCCGAGCTCGACTTCAGCGGCGGGCTGTCCGAGATCGCGGCACGACGGCTCGCACTCTATGCGCAGGCGCGGGCGGGCTGACGCGGGGCCGCGAAACGCATTACCCTGCGTCCCAAGGACCAGGAGGAACGCATGGCACGCATCGGTTTCGTCGGGCTCGGCCGCATGGGGGCGCATATGGCGCGCAACCTGGTCAAGGCGGGGCACGAGGTCGTCGCCTTCGACATCGTGCCCGAGGCGGTCGCGGTGGTGGTCGCGTCGGGTGCGACCGCGGCGTTTTCCTCCGCCGCCGCGGCGCGCGATGCAGATGTGGTCATCACCATGCTGCCGGCCGGCGAACAGGTGCGCGATGCCTGGCTGGGGCAGGGCGGCCTGATGAAAGCGGCGCGCGCGGATGCGCTGCTGATGGATTGCTCGACCATCGATGTCGCGACCGCGCGCGATGTCGCCGCTGCGGCGGGGCGGCCCTTCCTGGACGCGCCGGTTTCGGGCGGCGTGATGGGGGCTGAGGCGGGCACGCTCACCTTCATGGTCGGCGGCAGCGCGGAGGCGGTGGCGCGCGCGCGTCCCGTGCTCGAGGCCATGGGCCGTACCATCGTGCATTGCGGCGAGGCAGGTGCAGGCCAGGTCGCGAAGCTGTGCAACAACATGATGCTCGCCGCCACCATGGCGGTGACCAGCGAGGCCTTCGTGATGGCCGAGAAGCTCGGCCTGCCCGCGCAGGCGCTGTACGACGTATGTTCGAAATCCACCGCGATGTCATGGGCGCTGAACAACTACTGCCCGGTGCCGGGACCGGTGCCGGCGAGCCCCGCCAACCGCGACTTCGCACCCGGATTCACGGCGGCGCTGATGCGCAAGGACCTTGGGCTCGCGCAGCAGGCGGCGAAGGATGCGGGCGTCGCCACACCCGTCGGCGCCCTGGCGCTGTCGCTGTTCGATCGCCTGGTCGAGGGCGGCGCGGCGGACAAGGATTTCTCCGCCATCATCACCCTGGTGCGCGAAGGGGCAGCATCGTGACCATCAGCTTTGTCTCGCCGCGCCTGCTGATGATCGGCGGCGGTTCCGTTGCGAAACTCGCGGAGGTGCTGGCGCAGTTCGGCCTGTCGCGGCCGCTGGTGGTGACCGACCCGTGGATGGTCTCCTCCGGCACGGTCGAAAAGGCCCTGGCGCCGCTACGCGCGGCGGGGATCGCGGCCGGCGTGTTCAGCGACACCGTGCCCGACCCCACCGACACGGTGATCGAAGCGGGTGTCGCCGCGATGAAGGCGGGCGACTACGACTGCCTGGTGGGCTTCGGTGGTGGGTCGCCGATGGACACGGCCAAGGCCATGGCGATCCTGGGCGCGGCTGCGCCGGGTGTGAAGATGCGCGACTTCAAGGTGCCCGCACAGGCGAACCGTGGCGCGCTGCCGGTCGTGTGCATCCCGACCACGGCCGGCACCGGCAGCGAGGCCACGCGCTTCACCGTCATCACCGATACCGAACGCGACGAGAAGATGCTGATCGCCGGCCTCGGCGCGCTGCCGTTGGCCGCGGTGGTGGATTTCGAACTCACCTATTCGTTGCCGGCGCGCATCACGGCGGATACCGGCATCGACAGCCTCACGCATGCGCTGGAGGCCTTCGTGTCGAAGCGCGCGAATGACGAGGCGGACGAATACGCGCTGCGCGCCATGCGCCTGATCGCGCCCAACCTGCGCACGGTCTACGGCGAGCCGTCGAATGCCATCGCGCGCGCCGCGATGATGAAGGGCGCCACGCTTGCGGGGATCGCGTTCAGCAATTCCTCGGTCGCGCTGGTGCATGGCATGTCGCGGCCGATCGGGGCGCATTTCCATGTGCCGCACGGGCTGTCCAACGCCATGCTGCTGCCGGCGGTGACCGAGTACAGCCTGAACGCCGCGCTGCCGCGCTATGCCGAGGCCGCGCGGGCGATGGGTGTGGCGACGGCGGCGGAGGGCGACCAGTCGGCGGCGGCGAAGCTGCTGCAGGAGCTGCGCGACCTGAACCGCGACCTGGCGGTGCCGACGCCGGCCGCCTATGGCATCGCTCCCGCGACGTGGGACGGGTTGCTGCCGACCATGGCCGCGCAGGCGCTGGCCAGCGGATCGCCGGCAAATAATCCGGCGGTGCCGACGGCGGAGGAGATCGTCGCGTTGTACCGCCGCGCCTGGGCGGGGTGAACGCTACGGCGCCGGCTTTGCCCCGGCCGGCGCCTCGGCCTCGTTCCGCCGCAGCCGCGTCCGCCCGGTGAACAGCACGATGGGTGCTGCGATGAACACCGACGACCCGGCCGAGATCACGATCCCCACCACCATCACCCAGGCGAAGCCGGCCAGCGTATCGCCGCCGAACAGAGCCAGCGGCAGCGCCGAGAGCAGCAGCGTCATCGACGTGCCGAGCGAGCGGTTCATCGTCTCGTTGATCGACAGGTCGACCAGCTGGTCGAGCGGCATCTGCTTGAACTTCCGAAGGTTCTCCCGCATGCGGTCGAACACCACGACCTTGTCGTTCGCGCTGAAGCCGATGACGGTCAGGATGCCGGCGATCGTGGTCAGGTTGAACTCGATCTGGAACAGCACCATGAACCCAATGGTCTTGGTCACGTCCAGGATCAGCGTGGTGACGGCGGCGATGCCGAACTGCCATTCGAATCTGGCCCAGATGTAGATCAGCATCGCGAGGAACGACAGGCCGAGCGCCATCATGCCGCCGATGAAGAGTTCGTCCGAGATGCGGTTGCCCACCGCCTCGACCCGCAGGATGCGCGTGCCGGGTGCGACCTGTTCCAACGCCGTGCGCACGCGGTTGACCGCGACCTGCACCGCGCCCTCGTCACCCTGCGCGGGCAGTCGCAGTGCGAAGGTGGAGTTGTCGCCGAACTGCAGCAGCGTGGCGTCGCCGAGCCCCAGCCCGCCGACGGCGCCGCGCAGCGCGCCGATGTCGCCTGGGCCGGGCGTGCGCACCTCCATCTCGATGCCGCCTTCGAAGTCGATGCCTTTCTCGAGGCCCGGATAGAAGGCAATGGCGATCGAGGCGCTGGACAGCAGCGCCGAGACGATCAACCCGATGCGCGCGCCCTTCATGAACGGGATGCGCGTATTGTCGGGGAAGATGCGGAACAGCGGGCGGCGCAGGCGTTCGACCAGCGACAGGCCCGAGCGCTGGAAGACCGGCAGTTCCTTCGGCCGGGTGCGCTTGTACCACCAGGACATGAACAGCCGCGTCAGCACGGTCGCGGTCCACATCTGCACGACGGTGCCGACCGCCACGGTGACCGCGAACCCCTTCACCGGGCCCGAGCCGAAGGCGTAGAGGCAGGCCATGGCGATCAGGTTCGTGACGTTGGAGTCGAGGATGGTGCCCGACGCCTTGGTGTAGCCGGCCTCGAGCGCGTTGATCGGCGTTCGCCCGTTACGGACTTCCTCGCGTATGCGTTCGTTGATGAGGATATTGGCATCGAGAGCGGTGCCCAGCGTCAGCACGATGCCGGCAATGCCGGGCAGGGTCAGCGTCGCCTCGATCAGCGACATGAAGGCGACCATCAGGATGATGTTGAACAGCAGCGCGATGTTCGCGAACCATCCGAACAGGCCGTAGGCCAAGCCCATGTAGAGGAAGACGAAGAGCGTTCCGACTGCCAGCGCGATGGTGCCCGCGCGGATCGCGTCCGCGCCGAGTTCCGGCCCGACCGTGCGTTCCTCGACGACCGTCAGCGGGGCGGGCAGGGCGCCGGCGCGCAGCAGCACCGCCAGGTCGTTGGCGGACCGCGCCGTGAAGGACCCGCTGATCTGCCCCTGGCCGCCCAGGATCGGTTCTCGGATCACCGGCGCGGTGATCACCTTCTCGTCCAGCACCACGGCGAAGGGGCGGCCGACATTCTCGCGCGTGATCTGCGCGAAGCGGCGGGTGCCGACCGAATCGAAGGTGAAGTTCACCACCCATTCGCCGGTGCGGCTGTCCTGGCCGGCGCGGGCGTTGGTCAGGTTGGCGCCGTCCACCTCGACGCGGCGGCGCACGGCGAAGCGCTCGCCCTCGCGCTCGCCGGGCAGGAACATCACGCCGGGCGGGGGCGTGGTGGCCAGGCCCGCGGCCTCGTCCACCAGGTGGAAGGTCATGCGGGCGGTGCGGCCCAGCAGGTTCTTGATGCGGTCGGGGTCCTCGATGCCGGGCAGCGTCACCAGGATGCGGTTCTGGCCCTGGCGGGCGATCAGCGCTTCCGAGACGCCGGTCTCGTCCACGCGGCGGCGGACGATCTCGATGGATTGCTCGACTGCCGAGGATGCCTTGGCGCGCAGCCCGGCCTCCGTGAGGGTCGCCCAGATCTGCCCGTCGGGCAGGCTGGTGACATCCATGTCCGGGATGGATTGCCCGGTATTGGATTGGATCGGGTTGGCGAGTTCGCGCAGCGCCGCCACGGCGGCGGGCACCTGCGCGGGGTCGGTCACACGAAGCCCCATGCGGCGGTTCGCTGGGTCGGCGGTGAGGTTCACGTAGCGCACATTGGCCGTGCGCAGGCGCGTGCGCGCGGCATCGACCATGCTGTCGAGGCGTTCGCGCACCACGGTGTTCAGGTCGACTTCCAGCAGGAGGTACGACCCGCCCCGCAGGTCGAGGCCGAGATTCACCTGGCGCACCGGGAACCAGTCGGGGAAGACGGCGCGCGGCAACAGGTTCGGGATGCTCACAAGCACCCCGGCCAGGCAGACCATCAGGATCGCGATGGTCTTCCAGCGCGCGAAATGTAGCATCGGCAATCGGTACCCCAGGTTCGAAGCGGGCGGACAATGGCGAGGGGGGGCAGGGGATGCAACCCCGCCGGTGGGGCGGATTTCCATGCCTACGCGAAGCGGCTAGGACCGGCGCATGAGCGCCCCGGACCCCCGACTCGCCCTTGGCATCCTTGGCGTCGGCCATTTCGGCCGATTCCACGCGCTGAAGGCGGCGGCCAACCCACGAATCCGCCTGGTCGGGCTGCATGATGCGGATCCGGCGCGCGCAGCGGCCGTCGCCACCGAGGCGGGGGCGCCGGCGATGGACGCCCCGGCGCTGATCGCCGCCGCCGACGCGGTAATCATTGCGGCACCGACGCGGTTCCACTTCTTGCTGGCCGAGGCTGCCCTGGCCGCGGGGCGGCATGTCTTCATCGAGAAGCCGGTCGCCGCGACGCTGGCCGAGGCCGATGCGCTGCTGGCCCAGGCCGCCGCGGCGGGCCGCGTGCTCCAGGTGGGGCATATCGAGCGCTTCTCAGCCGCCTTCGGTGCCGTGACCGAGGCTGCCGCCGGCCCAGGCGCGCTGTCCTGGGAGGCGGTGCGCGCCGCGCCGTTCCGGCCGCGCAGCCTCGATGTGTCGGTCGTGCTGGACCTGATGATCCATGACATCGACCTGGTGCTGACGCTCGCCGGCACCGAGCCGGTCGGGATCGAGGCGGTGGGCGCGGCGGTGGCGTCGGATCGACCGGATTTCGCGGTGGCGCGGCTGCGCTTTCCGGGCGGGCGGGCGGCGGTGATCACCGCCTCGCGCGTGTCGCTCGCGATGGAACGGCGGCTGCGCGTGCTGGGCCACGAGGGCGAGATGAGCGTGAATTTCCTGGACCGCTCACTGGCGGTGCTGCGCCGTGGCGGGGCAGAGGCGGTCGCGACCATGCCCGGCCACGGAATCGACCGCGCGACCTGGACCGACCACGACAGCCTGGAGGCGGAGCAGGCGGCCTTCGTGGCGGCCTGCCTGGATGGCGCGCCGGTTGTGGTGGATGGCGCCGCCGGCCGGCGCGCGCTGGCCGTGGCGCTCGCGGTCGAGGAGGCGATTCGCAGCGGCTGACCGTCAGTCCCGGTGACCCCAACGGTCGACACTGGCGCTGGTGGCGCGTTCGCCGGCCTCGTTGAAGCGCACCACCTTCAGGCGGGCGCCGAACAGGCTGAACGGGTTCATCCAAACACCGGCGCTGCCGATCGACCCGATCGACCAGGACAGGTTGGTGACGGTGCTGGCGCCCGCCGTGCCGCCCTTGCCGCGGAAGGCGGCGTGGCCGAATTCGTCGAGGAAGGTGTCGCCCTCCGCGCCCTCGCCGAGGTTGCAGCCGTAGAACAGGACGCGCGCCTGGCGCCGCAGCAGCGTGGGCGGGATCAGGCCGAGCATGCCGAAATCCATGCCGTCCACGGTGCCGCCATCGGCGAGGCTGAGCGCACCGGGCGAACCGTGCGTGTCGAAGATGATGAAGCCCACCTGGACATAGCCATCGAGCGCCGCCTTCAGCGTATCGAGGCAGGAGACCGGGTGCATCGCGCAGGTGCCGCCGGTTTCGTCCTTGAATGCCTGTGCATTCGCGGCGAATTGCGGGTCGTAGAGATAGAGCGTGTCGATGGCTGTGCGCATGGCGGTCCGTTCCCTGGGCTGGCGGCCTTGCCCGATGGCGTGGTCGCCGCGATGATCCTGCGCATCGCGCCCGGTGCGCTCAACGAAGGCCTTCAGGGCCAGGAGGAACGCGCATGACCCCTCGCATCGCCATCGTGGGCGCCGGCGCCGTCGGCGGATATGCGGGCGGCTACATGGCGCAGGCCGGCCACGACGTGACCTTTGTCGATCCATGGCCGGAGCATGTCGAGGCGATGCGCACGCGTGGCCTGACCATCGCGCACCTGAAGGACGTGCCGGAATTCACCGTGCCGGTGAAGGCGATCCACCTGACCGAATTGCAGTCCTTCGCGAAGGAACGCCCGGTCGACATCGCCTTCGTCTGCATGAAGTCCTACGACACCGCCTGGGCCACGACGATGATCGCGCAGTATCTCTCGCCCAGCGGCTATGTGGTGTCCCTGCAGAACTGCATCAACGAGGAAGTCATCGCCGACGTTGTCGGCTGGGGGCGGGTGCTGGGCGCGATCGCGTCTCTGATCACGGTGGAGTTGTCGGCGCCCGGGCTGGTGAAGCGGGCGGCGGGGAAGTCGGGCGCGTCGCACACGGTGTATCGCGTGGGGGAGCCGCATGGGCGGATCTCACCGCGGGCAGAGTTCATCACATCGCTGCTCGCACTGTCGGATTCGGCGCTGACCACGTCCAACCTGTGGGGCGAGCGCTGGTCGAAGCTGGTGGCGAATGTCATGGGCAATGGCATCGCGGCGGCGACCGGGCTCTTGGCCAAGGACGCCACGGCGGATGACGCGATCCGCGCCTTCGCGGCGCGGCTGGGGAGCGAGGCGATCCGCGTCGGCCAGGCGCTGGGCTATGACCTCGAGGAAATCCTGCATCTCGACGCCGAGGTCATCGCGCGCGCGGGCGAGGGTGATGACACGGCGCGTGCTGCCTATGACGCGCAGCGCCTGGCGGATACGCAGAAGCCCGGCGGCGGGGCGCATCGCGCCTCGATGGGCCAGGACATGATGAAGGGCCGGCGGACCGAGATCGAGTACCTCAACGGCTTCGTCGTCGCGCGCGGGGCGGAGATCGGCATCGCCGCGCCGGCCAATGCCGCGCTGACGGAGATCGTGAAGCGCGTCGAGCGCGGCGAGGTGGCTGCATCGCCCGACCTGATCCGCGGGCTGCGGCTGAACTGACCCGGCCATGAAGGTCGCGGTGATGGGAGCCGGTGCGGTCGGTTGCTACTATGGCGGCATGCTCGCGCGGGCAGGTGTTCCGGTCACGCTGATCGGGCGGGCGCAGCATGTCGACGCGGTGTGCGCGCGTGGATTGCTGCTGGAGATCGGCGCCGACCGCTTCACCGTGCCAATGGACGCGACCACCGAGGCTGACGGCGTGGCCGGGGCGGACATCGTGCTGTTCAGCGTGAAGTCTGGCGACACCGAGGCGGTCGGACGACAGATCGCGCCGCATCTGCGCCCCGACGTCACGGTCCTGAACCTGCAGAACGGCGTGGACAATGCGGATCGGCTGCGGCCGGTCGTGAACCGGACCGTCGTGCCGGTTGCGGTCTATGTCGCGACGGCGATGGTGGGGCCCGGCCATGTCGTGCATCACGGCCGCGGCGAATTGGTCATCGGCCCCTGCGAAGCGGGGGAGCGCATCGTCGCGCAGTTCGGCGCGGCGGGAATCCCGACGCGGGTGTCCGAGACGCCTCTCGATGCGTTGTGGGGCAAGCTGATCGTGAACTGCGCCTACAATGCGCTCTCGGCGCTGACGCAACTGCCTTATGGGCGGTTGCTGCCGATGCAGGGCGTGCGGGAGGTGATGGCGGATGTCGTCGCCGAATGCGTCGCGGTGGCGAAGGCGTCGGGCGTGAACGTCGCGCCAGACGTTCTCGCCCAGGTGCTGGGGCTGGCCAAGACCATGCCGGGCCAGCGCTCATCGACCGCTCAGGACCTCGCGGCGGGCAAGCCGACGGAGATCGACCACCTGAATGGCCTGGTGATCCGCCGCGGCGCGGCGCTGGGCATCCCGACGCCGGCGAACCGCGTGCTGCACACGATGGTGAAGGTGGCCGAGGCGACGCGCTGAGCGCCCCTTGCCCGCGCGCGCCCGTCGCGCTCCCTTGCATGCGCGCGTCGGCCGCGCGACGCTTCCCCGCAACGACACCAGGGGAAGCAAACGCCATGCGAAATCCGATGGAATTGACCGGCCGCACGGTCATCGTGACCGGCACGGGGCAGGGGATCGGCCGGGCCATTTCGGAGCTCGTGCTCGACCTGGGCGGCAACCTGGTGATGGTCGAGCGCAACCCGGAGACCTTCGCGGCCGTCTCCTCCGCGCTGGCGGGCGAGCGCACCCTGGCGATCCAGGGCGACGTCACGGATGAAGTAGTCTGCGCCCGCATCGTCGATGACGCCGTCGCGCGCTTCGGGGCCGTGCATGGCCTGGTGAACAACGCCGGCATTACGCGGCCCGCGATGATCGAGAAAATGACCCTGCCGCAGTGGCAGGCGGTGATCGACGTGAACCTGACCGCCTGCCACCTGATGCAGCAGGCGGTCGGCCGCCACATGATCGCCCGTGCCAAGGCGGGCGAGGAGCGGCCAGGCGCGATCGTCAACATCTCCTCGACCGCGGGCAAGCGCGGGTCGATCGGGCAGGTGAACTACGCCGCGGCGAAGGCGGGGCTGTATGGCGTGACCATGAGCGCGGCGCTGGAATGGGCACGCTACGGCATCCGCGTGAACTCCGTCGGCTTCGGCACGGTCGAGACGCCGATGACGGAAGTCGTGCGCTCCGAACGCTTTCGCGAACGGACGCTGGCGCGCATTCCGCTCGGGCGGATCGCGCAGCCGAAGGAAGTCGCGCCGCTGATCTGCTTCCTGCTGTCCGAGGGCGCGTCCTTCATCACCGGGCAGAACTGGATCGAGGATGGCGGCAGCCACATGCAGCCGTAAGGGCAATCCGGCGGCACGGCGGAATGCCCCTCGGTCCCGCCTGCACCGCCAGCGGCACCAGGCGCCGCGCGCAGATCATCTGGGCGGCTTCCACTCTAGGGAGGACGAACGCCCAAACGGGCGCCGCCGGTCGTGCGGCGACGCCGAGCGGCCCGGATGGGCCGCCACACAAAGGCTTTATCCGGGCAGGACCAGTTCCTGCCCGATGCCGCGGCAATCCATCTCGTACTCCAGGCCCTCCACAGGCGGGCGGCAATCCTGCCAGGTCAGGCCGTGGCGCGCGGCGCCGCGGTTGACGATCGCCTCGGACAGCGCCGGCGGTAGCGGGTGGATGGTATAGGCCTGCACGCCGGTGGTGTCGGCCCAGCCATGGCCGAGCAGGCCCATGCGGCGTTCCATCTCGCCCAACACCCAGAGGCCCTTCTTCAGCATGCCGGCGGGCGATGTGTCGCCATAGGCGATGGTGTTCTCGCGATAGGTGCCCTTGCCTTCGGCTGATTCGCCGCTTCCGGCGACGGCGAAGGACGACGCCGCTCCCGCATCCGGCACGGTGTAGACGAAGGCGTGGAAGCAGGGTTCGGCAGGTGGCGCGTGACGCGGGCACACATTGCTGCGCGCAACCGGGTTCGCGCCGTCGCGCAGCACGCCCCACTCGCCGAGCACCTTCGCGTAGCCCGCGTTGAACGTCGCGAAGCCGGCCTCGGTGAAGGGCGCGGGGGATCGCAGTTCGCAGGCCGCGAAGGCGGTCAGCGGGCGCCCGAGTGCTGAGAGATGCGCCGCGATGCGTCGCCAGCCCTCCGCCATCGGCAGCGGTTCGGCGAAGCGTGCGCGTTCCAACCGGAACCCCGGGAGAGCCGCGACACCGCCGGAATACTGCATGACGGCCGGGATGAAGCGGTAGCCGGCGTCCGCGATGGCGATGGTGCTCATCAGCGCTTCGTCACGCCCCAGAAGACTGGGATGGTGGTCGGGCGCAGGCCCTCGACATTGGCGCGATGCGCCGCCAGCACGCGGAACTGTCCGCCATTGATGTAGGGCAGCACGGCATAGGCGCGGGCGTGCACCTGCTCGAGGATCTGGCGGCGCTTGGCGGGATCTGCTTCCTCCCACCAGGCGGCGCGCAGGCGTTCGAGTTCGGTATCGCAGGGCCAGCCGGCGAGGCCGCCCTCGCAGGGCGAACCGAGATAGAGGTTCACCAGCGGGTTCTGTGCGTCGAGCACGTTCGCCACGGTCACGAACAGGTTCCACCCACCCTGTTCCACCGGCTCGCGCCGGTTGCGCCGTTGCGTCAGCGTCGCCCAGTCGGTCGCGACCACGTCCATGTTGAGGCCGGCGCGACGCATGTTCTCCGCCATGGTCAGCGTCACGGCGTTGTTGATCGGGCTGTCGGTCGCGTTGAGGAAGACCACGCGCTGGCCATTGTAGCCGGCCTCGCGCAGCAGGGCGCGGGCGCGTTCGACATTGATCTCACGCAGGCCCTGCGCGCCGGCGCTGCTTTCCAGCGGCGTGCCGCAGAGGAAATAGGCCGGGCAATAGGGCACCTGCTCGGACGGCGGCACGCCGACCGCCTGCAGGTTCTCCTGCTGGTTCACCAGGTACAGCAGCGCCTGGCGCGCGCGCGGGTCGTTGAAGGGCGGCACCTGGTGGTTCGGGCGCAGCCAGACCATCGACCCGATCGGATTCAGCGCGAAGGTGCGGATATTGCGGTTCCGCGCCAGCACCGGCAGCACGTCGGGCGAGGGCTGCTCGATGAAGTCGATCTCGCCGGATTGCAGCGCGGCCGCCGCGGTCGCGGGGTCGCTGATGCCGAGCCATTCGATGCGTTCGAGTTGCACCACCTTTCCGCCGGCAAGCCCATCCGCCGGTTCACTGCGGGGGCGATAGGCCGGGTTGCGGACATAGACGGCACGTTCGCCCGGCGAGAAATCCTGCTGGCGGAAGATGAAGGGGCCGGAGCCCGTCGCGTCCGTGATCGCCGTGGTGGCGGGCGTGGAGGCGATGCGTTCGGGCATGACAAACAGCGCGCTCGCGGTCGGGCGCGCGAGCGCTTCCACCACCAGGCCGAAGGGGCGCGACAGGCGCAGCGTGAAGGTGCGGTCGTCGACCACCTCCAGCGCGGCGGTGGCCGACATCAGGGCGCGCCCGGCGATATCGCGCTGCGCCCACCGGCGGATCGAAGCGACGGCATCAGCCGCGCGCACCGGCTGGCCGTCATGGAAGGCCAGGCCCTCGCGCAGGGTGAAGCGATAGGTGCTGCCGTCGGCCGAGACCTCGTGCCGTTCGACCATCTGCGGGCGCGCCTCGCCCTGGCTGTCGAAGGCGTAGAGCTGGTCGTAGACCATGAAGCCGTGGTTGCGGACGAAGGCGGCGGTCGAGAGCACCGGGTCGAGGCTGGCCAGCATGTTGACCAGGACAACGCGCAAAGTGCCCTGTGGCGCCTGTTGCGCGGGGGCCGGCGTGGCCGTGACAAGCAGCGCGGCAACGGCCGCGGCGATGGTGAAGCGTCGCCTGGACATGGCGTCCTCCCTGGTCCGGTGCCGGCATCATGCCTGCGGCGTGCGGCTTGTCCATCGGGCGCGGCTGGACGTGCGCCGCATGGCGGCCTTCAATGCGCGCGGTGCTTCGAAGGGGCCTTCATGACCTTCTCGCTTCTGGGGCGTTGCGCGCGGACCGGGCAGTTCGGCGCGGCGGTGACGACATCGTCCATCGCGGTCGGCACGCGCGTGCCCTTCCTCGCGGCCGGGGTGGGCGGCGTGCTGACGCAGCATCGCACCGACCCGCGGCTCGGCCCGCGCGGGATCGAATTGCTGCGATCGGGCTGTTCGGCGCCGGAGGCGCTGGAGGCGCTGGTGGCCTCCACGCCGCATCACCGCTGGCGCCAGGTGGCGGTGATGGATCGCAGCGGTGCGACGGCGCATTTCGACGGGGCGAATGTGAAGCCGGCGCGCAGCGTGGCGCACGGCAAGGACGTGGTGGCGCTTGGGAACATCCTGGCGAACGAGGATGTCGCGCCTGCGATGGCGGCAGCCTTCCTGGATGCGCCAGGACAACCGCTGGCCGAACGCCTGATGCGCGCGCTGGAAGCCGGCGAGGCGGCGGGCGGCGAGCATGGCGACGTGACCTCGGCCTGCCTGATGGTCGTGGACCGCGAATGCTTCCCCTATGTGGACCTGCGCATCGACAAGGACCCCGCGCCGCTGCCCGCGCTGCGCCGGCTGTGGGAGGAATACGCGCCGCTGGCCGATGGTTTCGTGCGCCGCGCGGTCGACCCCGACGACGCGCCCATCATCTGAGGACACGCCCATGCGCATGAAAGCCGCGATCCTGTTCGAACAGGGCAAGCCGCGCCCCTACGCCACCTCCCGCCCGATGGTGGTGGAGGAGGTGGAACTGGAAGGCCCCGGGCCTGGCGAGATGCTGATCGAGGTGGCCGCGGCAGGGTTGTGCCATTCGGACCTGTCGACCATCGAGAACCAGCGCCCGCGGCCGCTGCCGATCGTGATCGGGCACGAGGGCGCGGGCATCGTCCGCGAGGTTGGGCCGGGCATCACGGACATCAAGCCGGACGACCATGTGGTGACGGTGTTCGCGCCATCCTGCGGGAATTGCCGGTACTGCGTGCGCGGGCGGCCGAACATCTGCCCGACCGGCAACGCCTTTCGCGCGGCGGGGCAATTGCCCACCGGATCGCGGCGGCTGAAGCGGCTGGATGGCACGCCGATCAACCACAATTCCGGGCTGTCGCTGTTCGCGCAGTATGCGGTGGTGGCGCGGCGATCCGCGGTGAAGATCGATCGCGCCATTCCGTTGGATGACGCCGCGATCTTCGGCTGCGCGGTAATGACCGGCGCCGGTGCGGTGCTGAACACCGCACGGATGGAAGCCGGCGCGGCGATCGCAGTTGTCGGGCTTGGCGGCGTGGGAATGAACGCGCTGTTCGCCGCCGTTGCTGGCGGGGCGGAGCGGATCGTCGCGATCGACACCAACCAGGCGAAACTGGAACTCGCGAAGCAATGGGGTGCCACCGACGTCTTCCTGGCCGGCAACGAGGATTGCGCGGCGCAGGTGCGCGCGGCAACGGATGGTGGGCTCGACACCGTGATCGAGACGGCAGGGTCGATCCCGGCGATGCAACTCGCCATCGCCATCACCGCGCGGGGCGGCGAGACGATCAGCGCCGGGCTGCCCAACATCAACGCGCAGGTTTCCTACCTGCACGCGAACATGGTGAGCGAGGAGCGGTCGATCCGCGGTTCCTACATGGGGTCCTGCGTGCCCGAGCGCGATCTCCCGCGCCTGCTTGGGCTGTATCGGCGCGGCAAGTTGCCGGTGGACCGGCTCAAGACCAGCAACATCACGCTCGACCAGATCAACGAGGGCTTCGACCTGCTGAGCGAAGGGACCGTGCTGCGGCAGATGCTGCGGCCGAACGCCTGAGGCCGCTTCGGGCCGGGCGGCGCGCGCCGCTCCACGTCAGACGGTCAGCAGGGCGCGCACCGCGTCCTCGTCCAGTTCGCCCGCGGGGCCAGCCAGCGCAACCTCGCCGCGCACCATGATGGCCAGGCGGTCGCCCAGGCTGCGGGCGAATTCGTAGTATTGTTCGACAAGCACCACCGCCATGCCACGGTCCTTCGCGAGCATTTCGATCACGCGGGCGATGTCCTTGATGATGTTGGGCTGGATGCCCTCGGTCGGTTCGTCGAGGATCAGCAGGCGCGGGCGTGCCGTGAGGGCGCGCGCAATGGCAAGTTGTTGCTGCTGGCCGCCGGACAGGTCGCCGCCGCGGCGGCGCAGGAAGGATTTCAGGATGGGGAACATCTCGAAGACTTCGTCCGACACGCGCGATCCTCGTGGGGCGGCGGCGAGGGCGGTCTCGAGGTTTTCCTGTACGGTCAGGAACGGGAAGATCTCGCGCCCCTGGGGCACGTAACCGATGCCCGCCCGCGCGCGGTCCGCCGGCGACCAGGTTGAGATGTCGCGCCCTTCCCAGGTGATCGATCCCGCGCGGATGCGCTCCAGCCCCATGATCGAGCGCATCAGCGACGACTTGCCCACGCCGTTGCGCCCAAGCACGCAGGTGATGGTGCCGGGTTCCGCCACCAGATCCACGCCGCGCAGGCAGAGCGAGGCGCCGTAGGAGAGCTCGATGCCGCGCGCGTCCAGCATCGCTCAGCGCCCCAGATAGACTTCGATGACGCGCGGATCGGCCTGGACCTGGTCGATCGGGCCTTCGGACAGCACCGTGCCCTCGTGCAGCACGGTCACCTTACGGCCGAGCGCGCGGACGAATTCGAGGTCGTGCTCGACCACCACCACGGACCGCGTGCCGGCGATGCGCCGCAGCAGCGCGGCGGTGTGTTCGGTCTCCTGGTCGGTCATGCCGGCGACGGGTTCGTCGACCAACAGCAGCTGGGGGTCCTGCATGAGCAGCATGCCAATTTCCAGCCATTGCCGCTGGCCGTGCGAGAGGATGCCGGCGAGGTCGTGCGCGCGGGCGGCCAGGCCGATCTCACCTAGCGTCTCCTCGATCTTCTCGCGCGCCTCGGTTCCAAGACGCCAATGCAGTGCCGAGAGCGTCCCGCGTGGGGCCTTCAGGGCGAGTTCCAGGTTCTCGAACACCGTCAGCGCGTCGAACACCGTCGGCTTCTGGAACTTCCGGCCGATGCCGAGATTGGCAATGGACGCCTCGTCCATGCGCGTGAGGTCGTGGTCGCCGAAGCGCACCGTGCCGGCGGTCGGACGCGTCTTGCCGGTGATGACGTCCATCATGGTGGTCTTGCCGGCGCCGTTCGGGCCGATGACCGCGCGCATCTCGCCGGGCTCGACGATCAGCGAGAGGTTGTTCAGCGCGCGGAAGCCGTCGAACACGACCGAAACGCCGTCCAGATACAGGCTGTTGCCCTTCATGACCCGCGCTTCCTCAGCAGCCCGACCAGGCCCTTGGGCAGGAACAGCGTGACTGCGACGAACAGCCCCCCCAGAACGAAGGGCCAGAGGTCCGGCGCGAAGGAGGTCAGCCAGGTCTTCACACCATTCACCGAGAAGGCGCCGAGCAGCGCGCCGCCCAAGGTCCCGCGGCCGCCGACCGCGACCCAGATGACGGCCTCGATGGAATTGCCCGGGCTGAATTCGCCGGGGTTTATGATGCCGACCAGCGGGACATAGAGCGCGCCGGCCAGGCCCGAGATCATCGCCGACAGCACGAAGACGAAGAGCTTGTAGGACGTCACGTTGTAGCCGAGGAAGCGCACGCGACTCTCGGCATCGCGCACCGCCACCAGCACGCGGCCGAGCTTCGACTTCACCACATAGGCGCAGATGAGAAGACACAGCGCGAGCGAGGCCAGTGCCGCATAGAACAGCCCAGCGCGGGCGGTGCGCGTGTTGAGCGGCACGCCCAGCAAGTCCTTGAAGTCGGTGAAGCCGTTGTTGCCGCCGAAGCCCATGTCGTTGCGGAAGAACGCCAGCATCAGCGCATAGGTCATCGCCTGCGTGATGATCGAGAAATATACGCCGGTGATGCGGCTGCGGAAGGCGAGCCACCCCACCAGCCCGGCGAGCGCGCCGGGCACCAGCAGTGCCATCGCCATGGCAAAGGGGAAGTTGTCGAAACCGAGCCAGTACCAGGGCAGTTCCGGGTAGCCGAGGAAGACCATGAAGTCCGGCAGCACCGGGTGCCCATAGACGCCGCGATCGCCGATGCGGCGCATCAGGTGCATGCCCATCGCGTAGCCGCCCAGTGCGAAGAAGGCGCCGTGGCCAAGGCTCAGGATGCCGGCGTAGCCCCAGGCGATGTCGATGGCCAGGGCGAGGATCGCGTAGCAGATCCACTTGCCGACGATCGAGACGATGAAGTCCGAGACGTGCAGCGCATGCGCCTCGGGCAGCCCGTTCAGGATCGGTAGCAGCGCCAGCAGCAGCAGCGCTGCCGCCAGGGCGATGGTCGACCAGGGCCGCGGGCGTGGCACCAAAGGTGCGCTTTCCGCCATGGCGCTCACTGGTCCGCTGCCCGGCCCTTGAGGGCGAACAGCCCCTTCGGACGTCGCTGGATGAACAGCATGATGCCGACCAGCACCGCGACCTTCGCGAGCACCGCCCCGGCATAGGGTTCCAGCACCTTGTTGACGATGCCCAGCGTGAAGGCGCCGACAAGCGTGCCTGCCAGCGACCCCACACCGCCGAACACCACCACCATGAAGCTGTCCACGATGTAGCCGGTGCCGAGATTGGGCGAGACATTGTCGATCTGCGACAGCGCCACGCCCGCCATGCCGGCAATGCCGGAGCCGAACGCAAAGGTCAGCGCATCGACCCGCCCGGTGCGGATGCCCATGGTCGCGGCGATGCGCCGGTTCTGCACCACTGCGCGCATTTCGAGCCCGAAGCGGGTGTAGCGGATGGCCGCCATCACCAGCAGCAGCACAGCGATGCCGAAGACGATGATCCACAGCCGGTTCTGCGTGACCATGATCCCGCCGGGGAGTTCCAGCGTGCCCTGCATCCAGGACGGGCTCAGTACCTCGCGGTTCTGCGCGCCGAAGGCGATGCGGACCGCCTGCTGGATCATCATGCCGACGCCGAAGGTCATCAGCAGGGTTTCGAGCGGGCGGCCGTAGAGGTGCCGGATCAGACCGCGCTCCATGACGGCGCCGACCGCCGCCGCGACCAGGAAGGCGGCAGGCACCGACAGCGGCAGCGACCAAGGCAGCAGCCAGGGAATGTCGCGGCAGGCCTGCTGCACCAAAAAGGTGGTGTAGGCGCCGAGCATGACGAATTCGCCATGCGCCATGTTGATCACGCCCATGACGCCGAAGGTCACCGCAAGCCCGAGCGCGGCAAGCAGCAGCACCGAGCCGAGCGAGAGGCCCTGGAACAATGTCTCGCCCGCGCGGCGCAGCGCCAGCCTGCGGTCGATGGACGCGACGGCGGCCGTGATCTCGTCCGACAGGCCAGGATTGGCGGAGCGTGACTCCAGCAGGATGCTGCGTGCGGTGTCGCTGCCATTGGCTGCCAGCGCGGCGATCGCCGCGCGCTTCACGTCCGGGTTGTCGGCTGCCAGCCGCGAGGCAGCCAGGGCGAGTTCGATCTGCGCACGGATGCGCGGCACGCTCTCGCGTGCCAGGGCGGTCTCAAGGATCGGAATGTCGGACGCGCTGCGGCTGCGCAGCACGCCCTGCACAGCTGCAAGCCGCGCATCCGGGTCGGTCGCGACGATCTGCAGTCGGCCCAGCGCCACGCGCAGCGCTGCACGCACGCGGTTGTTGATGCGCACGGTCTCGGCGCCGGCCGGGTTGGCGGTGGCGCCGGTCGCGGCCTCGACCGCCTGGCCGGGCGCAGTCTGGATGAGCAGCGCGCCGTCGGGGCGGCGCAGCACCCGCCCGTCGGAGAGCGCCTGCAGCACCGGCAGGGCGCGCGGGTCGCCGGCGGCGCCCATCTCCTCGGTGGCGGCGGCCTGCTCGGCGAAGCCGGCACCCAGGCGCGGCAGGCTGGCGAGGAAGGCATCCTGGGCGCGTGCCGGCAGCAGCGCGGCGAACACCAGGACCAGGGCGAGAATCAGCTTCATGGGAGGGAAGCGCGGCGCCGGGATACTCCCGGCGCCGCGCGGTCCATCAGCCGCGGCGGCGCGCCGCGTTTTCGGGGATGAAGGGCGACCAGTTCTCGGCGACGATTGCCGTCGGAGTCTTCCAGACGATGTTGAACTGCCCGTCGGCCTGGATCTCGCCGATCATCACCGGCTTGGACAGGTGGTGATTGCGGTGCATTTCCTCGGTGTAGCCGGCGGGGGCATCCACCTTCTGGCCGTACATCGCCTCGCGCACCGCATCGACGGCGGTGGTGCCGGCCTGGGCCACGGCCTGCGTCCACATCTTGAAGCCGGTGTAGGTGGCTTCCATCGGGTCGTTGGTGACGCGCCGCGGGTTGCGGATGAAGGCGCGCCACATGTTCAGGAACTCGGTATTCGCGGGCGACTGCACCGACATGAAGTAGTTCCAGGCAGCCAGGTGGCCGACCAGGGGGCGGGCATCGATGCCGGCGAGTTCTTCCTCACCGACCGAGAAGGCCACCGACGGGATGTCTTCCGCCTTGATGCCCTGGTTGCCGAGCTCGCGGTAGAATGGAACATTGGCGTCGCCATTGATGGTCGACACGATGGCGGTCTTCTTGCCCTCGCCGGCGAAGCGCTTCACGCGCGCCACGATGCCCTGCCAGTCGCTGTGACCGAAGGGGGTGTATTCCTCCATGATGTCGGCATCGGCGATGCCCTTGGAATTCAGGAAGGCGCGCAGGATGCGGTTCGTGGTGCGCGGATAGACGTAGTCGGTGCCGAGCAGCGCGATGCGCTTGGCCTCGCCGCCATCGGCGGACATCAGGTATTCGACCGCCGGGATCGCCTGCTGGTTCGGCGCCGCACCGGTGTAGAACACGTTGCGCGACTGTTCCTCGCCCTCGTACTGCACGGGGTAGAACAGCAGGCCGTTCAGTTCCTCGAAGACCGGCAGCACGGACTTGCGCGAGACCGAGGTCCAGCAGCCGAAGGTGACGTCGACGCGATGCACCTGCATCAGCTCGCGCGCCTTCTCGGCAAAGAGCGGCCAGTTCGACGCCGGGTCGACCACCACCGCCTCGACACGCCGGCCGAGCAGGCCGCCGCGGCCGTTGATCCATTCGACCATCATCAGCACGGTGTCGCGCAGCGCTGTCTCGCTGATCGCCATGGTGCCGGACAATGAGTGGAGCACGCCCACCTTGATCGGCGCGCCCTGGCCGAAGGCCGGTCGCAGCGCGGGTGCGGCAAGGGCGGCGCCGGCGCCGAGCAGGGCAGCGCGGCGGCCGATCCGGGTAAGGGTGGTGTTGCTCATGCAGATCCTCCTGACCGGATCGCAGGCGGCCGCGTTCGGCTGCTTGCGCGATCCGGTCACGGGACAGCGAGAACCGTGCCACGGCGGTGATGCTACATGCGCGAGCGGTGATCCACGGCGGTGATCGCTTGGCGGCATGCAGTGGGCGAAGCGCTGCGTCACCGGCGCCGCCGCCTGGCCGCTGGGATGGCATGATCGGCGCGATGACACGCGCGTCATCCGCGATCCGGTCTCGCCCAACGGATGTGCAGGCGCTGCGCGATCCTTGGGCGGAGCCATGCCCTGGCGCGCTGATTTGCGTGGTGGCCTTGCCGTGCGACGGTTGTGGTGATGGTTGCTCCCCGCCTTGCTGCCCCGGCCCACCAGCGTGCGCGCGGCGGGGCGGAACAGCGCGTCCTGTGCAGCGGTGATACTGCCCGGATCGCGCGCAGGTATCGGGCATCGGTCGCGCGGATCGTGGTTGGCTCGCCCGAACCGGGGGAGGCACCACACGCCGCTCGGGAGCACACGGCGGGCAGTCCGGCCGGCGGCGATGCGGTGTGGTTGGGACCGGGGCAGACAGGCCGGGTGCGCCTGGCGGTGTTCGCCGCGCGACATGCACGGCGCATCGTGCATGCGGTCGGCTTGGGCGCAGGGCGTGGCGCTGCGCGAAGCGGCCTTCGGCGACCTGCGCCCCTTCGCGGCGAAGCCTGTCTCGGCCGTTGTGCCCTTGGGCAGACGCACGGGCAAAGGGCTACGGCGGTGCCTGGTTCCGACTTCGATCGTCTCGCCCCAGGCAGCACGGCTCTCGACCTGTTGTCCCGGAATCACGCGACGCATGCGGCCCTTCCGATGACGATCGCATCCGATTCGGATTGGTCGGTTCAGACCTTCGCGCGTGATGCGTGCTCGCGTCTCCGGGCGGCCATTGGTCCGTTCCGCGTCGGCATCGGCGGTACCGGCGGTTCGGTTCAGGCGGCGCTGACCGAACGGCTGTGCCGGCATCCGCGCGAGCGGCAAGGCATCGCTGCCATCACCAACGATATCTCCGCCAACGAGAATGCGGAGTTCGTCACGCGTGCCGGTGCGCTCGCGCCGAAACCCATCGCCGGTGTTGAGACGAGCGGTTGCCCGCATACAACGATCCGAGAGGATACCTCGACCCACCCTGCCGCCGTGCACGACATGCCGGACGAACTTCCGCGGCTCGAGAGCCTGTTCGTCGGAAGCGCCCTGGACAAACTGGCCGCGCCCCTCAGTCCGCCACGCGCGGACATGACGATCTGCGTGAGCGCCGGGGACAGGATCTCGCGCATGGGCAGCCCTGGTTTCCCTCTGTCGGATCTGCTGGTGACCGACACGATCGGCCTGGCACCGCTGGTGGGTGCAGACCTAAGGCTTGTTCGACCGCGATTTCCGGAAGATGCGCGGGCAGCAGACCTGCGCATCAAACTCACCTGAGGGAGAACAAGGGCGTGACCGATATCTCGGAGTTCGTGCGGCGCCAGAGGGGCGTCGCGGCATGAGCGCGCAACGTCACGCCGTCATCCTCGGCATGGGGCTGATGGGATGCGATATCGCCGCGATCTTTCTCGCCGGCGGCTGGCGCGTCAGCGCGGTCGAGACGAACCGCGTGCGCTGGCCCGACGCGGAGGCGCGGGTGCGGTCCTCGATCGGGCAGCTCGATGGCAACCCGGATGATGCGGCGCACCTCACGCTGGTCGATGCGATGGAGGCACCGGACTACGCGAGCGCGGAGATCGTGGTGGAAGCCGTGCCCGAACGACTGGCGCTGAAGCAGGAGGTTTTCGCGCGGCTCGATACGCTGGTTCCTGAGCATATCCCGGTGGTCTCGAATGCCTCGGGCTACCGCATCACCGACATCGCGGGGGGGCTTGCCACGCGCGCGCGCTGCGCGAACCTGCACTTCTTCCTGCCGGCGCATCTCGTGCCCGGCGTGGAAGTCGTGCAGGGCGAATACACCGACCCTGCGGTGTGCGACGCGGTCGCCGCCATCATGGACGGGCTCGGCCGCAAGGTGATCCGCGTGGCGCGCGACGTGCCGGGCTTCCTCGCGAACCGTATCCAGCACGCGCTGATGCGCGAGGCCTTCGCGGTGATCGACCAAGGCCTGGCGACCGCCGAGGATGTCGACCGCGCCGTGCAATACTGCTTCGGCTTCCGCTACCTGGCCGCCGGGCCGATCCTGCAGAAGGAACTGGCGGGGCTCGAGACGCAACTGGAAGCGGGGCGCACCATCTATCCGTCGCTGTGCAACAGCCCCGATCCGAGTCCGACGCTCGCACGCCTGGTTGCTGAGAACCGGCTCGGCCCGAAGACCGGTCGTGGCTTTCGCGACTGGCCGCCGGAGGTCACGGCGCGCGCGCGCGAACGATACGAAAGCGCGCTTCTGGCGACCGTGCGCATGATGCGCGAGCAGGAGTGACGCGCAACCGATGGTTGCGGTGCAAATCTCCGCATTGCCGCCACCACCGCCTTGGTGCAGGCTTCTGCCCAAGCCGTTGAACGGCGGGGAGTGACGACCAGGTATGACACCGGCGCCGGTTCAGCCGCCGCATCCTGACTGCAAGAAGGCCTCGGTCGCGTGACCGGCGGCGTACTTCCCCTGTTTCGGCATCAAGCCCCAGGGAGGTCGCACACGTGAAGCCGACGGACATCTCGTCCCCGGACTACTTCCACAAGGTGGTGGATTGCCAGTGGGCCTGCCCGGCGCACACGCCGGTGCCGGAATACATCCGCATGATCGCGGCCGGGCGCTACGCCGACGCCTACATGGTGAACTGGCACTCGAATGTGTTCCCGGGAATTCTCGGGCGCACCTGCGACCGGCCCTGCGAGCCCGCCTGCCGGCGTGGCCGGGTCGAGGAAGAACCAGTCGCGATCTGCCGGCTGAAGCGCGTGGCGGCCGACAACAAGGGCGACGTGTCGCACCGGATGCCGGCCATCCCGGAACAGCGCAACGGCAAGCGCGTGGCCTGCGTCGGCGCCGGTCCGGCCAGCCTGACCGTGGCGCGCGACCTCGCTCCGCTCGGCTACGAGGTGCATGTCTTTGACAGCCAGGCCAAGGCCGGCGGCTTCATCCGCCAGCAGATCCCGCGCTTCCGCCTGCCGGAGGAAGTGATCGACGAGGAATGCGGCTACATCCTCGACCGCGGCGGCGTGGTCTCGCACCTGAACCGCCGGGTGGACAGCCTCAAGAACCTGCTGGACGAGGGCTACGACGCGGTCTTCGTCGGTTCCGGCGCGCCGCGCGGTCGTGAACTCGACGTGCCCGGGCGCGCAGAAGCCGCGGCGCATATCCATCTCGGCATCGACTGGCTGGCGTCGGTTTCCTTCGGCCATGTGAAGGAGGTCGCGCGGCGGGTCATCGTGCTGGGTGGCGGCAATACGGCGATGGATTGCTGCCGCTCCGCACGCCGCCTCGGCGGCGAGGAGGTGAAGGTCGTCGTCCGCTCCGGCTTCGAGGAAATGAAGGCGTCCCCCTGGGAGAAGGAGGACGCGATGAACGAGGGCATCCCGATCCTCAACTTCCTCGTGCCCAAGCAGGTGCTGCACGACAATGGCCGCCTGACCGGCATGGTCTTCGAGAAGGTCGCCGCGCAATACGACGAGAAGGGCCGCCGCCAGCTGCTGCCGACCGGCGAGCCGGACGTGACCATCGAGGCCGACGTGGTCCTGGTCGCGATCGGCCAGGAGAACGCCTTCCCTTGGATCGAGCGCGACGCCGGCGTGGAGTTCGACCGTTGGGGCCTGCCGAAGCTCGACCAGACGACCTTCCAATCGAGCAATCCGCGCGTCTTCTTCGGCGGCGATGCCGCCTTCGGTCCGAAGAATATCATCTGGGCCGTGGCCCATGGCCACGAGGCTGCGGTGTCGATCGACATCTTCTGCCAGGGCGGCGACGTGGCGCAGCGGCCCTCGCCCGAGGTGCGCATCGCCAGTCAGAAGATGGGCATCCACGAATGGGCCTATGACAACGCGGTCTCGCCCGACCTGCGTTACAAGGTGCCGCACATTCCGCCCGAGAAGGCGCTGCGCGATATCACGGTCGAGGTCGAACTCGGCTTCGACCGGGAGATGGCGTATCTCGAGACGCAACGCTGCCTGAACTGTGACGTGCAGACGGTGTTCAACGCCAAGACCTGCATCGAATGCGATGCCTGCGTCGACATCTGCCCGACGGACTGCATCACCTTCACCGAGAATGGCGACGAGGACGACCTGCGCACGCGCCTGAAGGCGCCGGCGGTCAACCTGTACCAGGACCTGTATGTCCAGGACGGTCTCAAGACCGGGCGCGTGATGGTGAAGGACGAGGATGTCTGCCTGCATTGCGGCATGTGCGCCGAGCGCTGCCCGACCGGTGCTTGGGACATGCAGAAGTTCCTGCTCGAGACCGCGAAGCCGAAGGCGCACGCATGCCACAGCCGATAACCGCGACGAACGACTTCGTCGTCAAGTTCGCCAACGTCAACGGGTCGGGTTCGGCATCCGCCAACGGCCTGTTCGCGCGATCCATCCTGCGGATGGGCATTCCCATCGCGTCGCGCAACATCTTCCCCTCGAACATCCAGGGCCTACCGACCTGGTTCGAGGTGCGGGTGAGCGAGGCCGGCCACATGGGCCGGCGCGGCGGCGTGGACATGATGGTCGCGATGAACCCGCAGACCTGGGACCGCGACGTGGCCGAGATCGAGCCCGGCGGCTACCTGTTTTACGATTCGACACGGCCGATGCCGCGTTCGCGCTTCCGCGACGACATCACGGTGATCGGCGTGCCGCTGACCGAGATCACCAACGCTGCCTATTCCGACCCGCGGCAGCGGCAGCTGTTCAAGAACATCGTGTATCTCGGCGCGCTCTCCGCGCTTCTCGATATGGAAGTTGAGGCCGTCCAGCAGGCCATTGCCGCGCAGTTCAAGGGCAAGGAGAAGCTGGTGCCGGCGAATTTCGCCGCGCTCGAGAAGGGCCGCGCCTGGGCCCAGGAGAATCTGTCCTGCCCGATCGGGCTGACACTCAAGCGCGCCGATGCGGTGGGCGACCGGATCTTCGTAGAAGGCAATGCCGCCGCCGCGCTCGGCGCCGTCTATGGCGGGGCGACGGTCTGCGCCTGGTATCCCATCACGCCGTCCACCTCTCTGGCGGAAGCCTTCGAGAAATACTGCGGCAAGCTGCGCAAGGATCCCGAGACAGGCGCCAAGCGCTACGCCATTGTGCAGGCGGAGGATGAGCTCGCCTCGATCGGCATGGTGATCGGCGCCGCATGGAACGGTGCGCGTTCCTTCACCGCGACTTCCGGCCCCGGCATCTCGCTGATGCAGGAATTCGTAGGCCTGGCGTATTTCGCCGAGATCCCCGCGGTGATCTTCGACGTGCAGCGCGCCGGCCCGTCCACCGGCATGCCCACCCGCACCCAGCAATCCGACCTGCTGTCGGCCGCCTACGCCAGCCACGGCGACACCAAGCACGTGCTGCTGCTGCCCGAGGATCCGACCGAGTGCTTCGAGTTCGGCGCGACCGCCTTCGACCTGGCGGACCGGCTGCAGACGCCGATCTTCGTCATGCTCGACCTCGACATCGGCATGAACGACTGGCTGTGCGAACCCTTCAAGTGGGACCCGGCGCGCAGCATGGATCGCGGCAAGGTGCTGGATGCCGCCGCACTCGATGAAGCGAAGTCCTTCGGGCGCTACCTCGATGTGGATGGCGACGGCATCCCGTATCGCACCTGGCCTGGCACGCATCCCGAGAAGGGCGCCTTCTTCACCCGCGGCACGTCACGCGACCGCTACGCGCGTTACACCGAGGAAGGCGCGCCCTATGTCGACAACATGGAGCGCCTGCTGAAGAAGTTCGGCACCGCGAAGTCGATCGTCCCGCGCCCCATAACCATTCCGGCGAAGCAGCCGGCGCGCGACGGTGTCATCTTCTACGGGTCGTCGTCGGCCGCGATGCACGAGGCATTGGCTGGGCTGGAGGCGGACGGCATCCACCTCGATGCCATGCGCATCCGTGCCTTCCCCTTCCATGATGACGTGGCGGCCTTCGTCGCGGCGCACGAGCGCGTCTTCGTGGTCGAGCAGAACCGCGATGCGCAATTGCGCACGCTCCTGGTGAACGAGGAGGAGATCGACCCCGCGCGGTTGATCCCGGTGCTGCATTTCGACGGCACGCCCATCACCGCGCGCTTCATCCACGCGGCCGTCGCGCAACGCGCCTCGGCGGCCAACATCCTGCCCTTCCGCAAGGCGACGCCATGAGCTACCTGCCGAAGCCCAAGCTGCACCACCCGAAGCTGCCGACCAACGCGATCGGACTGACGCGGCGCGACTATGAAGGCGCCATCAGCACGCTGTGTGCGGGGTGCGGGCATGACTCGATCAGTTCGGCCATCATCCAGGCCTGCTTCAACCTCTCGCTGCCGCCGCACCGCATCGCCAAGATGTCGGGCATCGGCTGTTCGTCGAAGACGCCGACGTATTTCCTCGGCAATGCGCATGGGTTCAACTCGGTGCATGGGCGCATGCCATCGGTGCTGACCGGCGCGTACCTGGCGAACCGCGACCTGGTGTACCTGGGCGTGTCGGGTGACGGGGATTCCGCCTCGATCGGCTTCGGGCAGTTCGCCCACTCGATCCGGCGCGGC
Organism: Roseomonas fluvialis; assembly: GCF_022846615.1. Lineage (NCBI taxonomy): Bacteria > Pseudomonadati > Pseudomonadota > Alphaproteobacteria > Acetobacterales > Roseomonadaceae > Roseomonas > Roseomonas fluvialis. Next base: position 2,649,087 of record NZ_AP025637.1, on the reverse strand, counting down.
GTGAACATGTGCTACATCGTCGAGAACAACGGCGTGTATGGCCTGACCAAAGGGCAGTTCTCCGCGACCTCCGACTGGGGGTCGGTGGCGAAGAAGGGGGCCATCAACACGGACCAGCCGATCGACCTCGCGGCCATCGCGGTGCAGCTCGGCGCGACCTTCGTGGCTCGGTCCTTCTCGGGTGACAAGGAACAGCTGGTGCCGCTGATCGAGGCCGCGCTGGTCCATGAGGGCGCCGCCTTCATCGACGTGCTGAGCCCTTGCGTGGCGTTCAACAATCATCCCGGCAGTACCAAGTCCTACGACTACGTGCGCGAACACAACGAGGCGCTGAACAAGCTCGACATCATGCTCCGCCGCGACGAGATCACCGTGAAATACGCACCGGGCGAGGTGACGGAGGTGACGCAGCACGACGGCACGATCTTGCGTCTGCGCAAGCTCCATGAGGGGCACGACCCGACCAACCGCGCCTCGGCCATGCATCACATCCTGGACCGCAAGGCGGCGGGCGAGATCGTCACCGGGCTGATCTATGTGGACCCGGAACCCTCCGCGCTGCACGAACACCTGGGCACCATCGCCGGGCCCTTGAATGCGCTGGGCGATGCCGATCTCAACCCCGGCATCGATGCGCTGGAATCGATCAACGCAGCGCTGCGCTGAATGACCAGCATCCCTGCCACCGGCGCGCCGGCCGATGCGATTCTTGCGGCGTTGCGCGACCGCAAGCAAGGCGACCGCGACTGGCGTCATGGCCGGCTCGCTGTCTATTTCTACTGGCTGGACGAGGAGCTCGAACGCGTCCAGCAGCAGGCCTACCTCACATATTGGACCGAGAACAATCTCGGCCAGCGTGCCTTCCCCAGCCTGAAGTCGCTGGAGGACGAGGTCATCGCGATGGCGCTGTCGCTGCTGGGCGGCGGGGCGCGGGCAGGGGGCACCTTCACCTCCGGCGGGTCTGAGAGCATCTTCCTCGCGATGATGGCAGCGCGAAACCGCGCGCGGGCGCAGCGTGGCGTGACGCGGCCGAACATCGTGCTGCCGAATTCCGCACACCTGACTTTCGATCGTGCGGCGGAGGCGCTCGGCATGGAGATCCGCCGGGTGCCGGTCGGAACCGACCTGCGCGCCGACGTCCCTGCGATGGCGGCGCGCATGGATGGCGACACCGTCGTGCTGGTGGGCTCCGCGCCGAACTATCCCTTCGGCACCTTTGACCCGATCACCGAGATCGCCGCCCTGGCCGCGCAATACGGCGCCTGGATGCATGTCGATGCCTGCGTGGGCGGGTTTCTCGCACCGTATGTCCGCCGGCTCGGCCACGACATCCCGGCCTTTGAACTGTCGGTACCGGGTGTCACGTCGATGTCGGCCGATATCCACAAGCACGGCATGGCACCGAAGGGTGCGTCCCTGCTGCTGGTCGCGGATGCCGCGGATCGCGAGTGGCACAAGTTCGACAGCCGTGCCTGGCAGCGCGGGCCCTATTCCGCCTACACCACGCAGGGCACGCGCCCGGGTGGCGCAGTGGCGGCGGCCTGGGCGGCGATGAACCATCTCGGCGACGAGGGCTACCTGCGCTGCGCGCGCCTGATCATGGAGGCCAAGGCCATCATGACCGCAGGCATCGCCGCCATCCCGGGCCTCGACGTCCTGCAGCCCAGCGATCTTGGCATTTTCGTCTGGCGCGCGACCGACCCGGCGCTTGATATCGGCAAGGTGGCGGCCGCGCTGGACGCGGAGGGCTGGCTCGTCGGACGCCAGCAGGAACCCGACGGCATCCACCTGCACCTCAACCCGATCCATCGCGACTACGCAGCGGAGTATGTGGAATCGGTGTCGCGCGCCGTGGCCGCAGCTCGGGGCGGGCAGAACAGCCGCATCGGCGCGAACGAACGCACCTACTAGAGGAACTTCTCCACCACGTCGGTGGAGGAACGTACCCCGATCGCCGCGAAATGCGCATCGAGGAAGGCTTCCGCCTTTGCCGCGCCCAGCGCGCGCAGATGTTGCAAGAAGCCCATGCTCGCGTTCATCTTGGACGAAGCGTTCAGTGCTGCGAGTTCCTCCTCCGCATCAATGCAGTGGATGAAGCAGCGCAGGTGCTTCTCCTTCGGCAACTGCCCCTGGTCGATCAGGTCGGTCACGAAGCGGATCATCCGCATCTCGCGCATCAGGGATGCGTTGAAGGCCAGCGTGTTCATTCGGTCGACGATGGCGCGGATGTCGCGCGGCACCTCGGGAATGTTCACCGGGTTCAGCTGCACGATGACGATGTCCGGCGTGCCGCCCATGTAGATCAGCGGGAAGATCGGTGGATTGCCGGAATAGCCGCCATCCCAGTAGTGCTGGCCATCGACCTCGACCGCCTGGTGGATCAGCGGCACGCAGGCCGAGGCCATCACCGCCGCTGCACTCATTTCCGATCGTTCGAACACGCGCAGCCGGCCGGTCAGGACATTGGTGGCGCAGACGAACATCGCCGGCCCGGCGGCGGCCCGCAGCCGAGCGAAATCCACCACCGCCTCGATGTGCTCGTGCAGCGGGTTGAGGTTGGCGGGGTTCAGTTCATAGGGCGAGAACTGCCGCTGCATCACGTCCGCGATGCGCCAGGCCGGCGAGAAATCCATGTTGCCAGGACTGAACATCTGGTCGAACGGCGTGGGCTGCACCGGTGAGAAGGCAGCGATGCTGCCCACGCCCTCCCAGAACACGTCGAGCTGGCGTTGCGCTTCGGCCGGCCCGCCGGCGATCAGACCATCGACCAGCACGGCGGCGTTCATTGCGCCGGCGCTTGTGCCGACCACCGCCTCGATCTCCAGCCGGTCATCCGCCAGCAGACGTTCCAGCACGCCCCAGGTGAAGGCGCCGTGTGAACCGCCGCCCTGCAACGCCAGCTTGATCCGCTTGCGGTTGCGTCTGGCCATCGCGCCCTACTTGCTGTCGAGCCGCGTCACCGGCGACCAGCCCTCCGGCGGACCGTCCGGATGCATCGCCAGCCGCGCGGCATAGGCCGCAACCAAGGGGTCATGCGCCGGATCGCCGCAGTCCCGCAGCGCCTCGCGCGCGGGGCCGAACTGGCCGGCGCGGAAGCGGCGGATCGCCTCACCCCAGGCCGGCAGGCGGCCCACCAACCCCCGGTCAGCCAGGAGCGGCGCATCCTTCGCGTCCGATGCCACCGACAGCCCGACCAGCTCGTGCACCTCGACCGGGTCCTGCGTGCCCTTGGCCAGCACGACATCCACCGGGCGGAACACGAAGCCGCTGCCCGCGCCGATGCGCGTCGCCTCGCTCACCAGGATCTGCGTGCCGTACATCTTGTTCATGCCCTCCAGCCGCGAGGCGAGGTTCACCATGCCACCGATCGCGGTATACGCCATACGATCCGACGACCCGACATTGCCAACCACCGCATCGCCCGTATGCACGCCGAAGCGGGTGTGCAGGCGTGGCCAGCCGCGCGCGGCGAAGTCCTGTTCCATTCGCAGGGTCAGCGCGCGCGCATGGAGTGCGGCGCGGCACCCGTGCATCGCATGCGCAAGGTCGCGCTTCGGCGCGTTCCAGATCGCCATCACCGCATCGCCGATGTACTTGTCGATGGTGGCGTGGTGGTCCAACAGGTCGTCCGTCAGCGCCTGGAAATAGGCGGAGGTGATGCGCATCAGCTCCTCCGGGTCCATGCGCTCGGCAATGGTGGTGAAGCCCTGCACGTCAGAGAACATCACGGTCAGCCGGCGCCGTTCCCCGCCCAGCGCGGCCTCCGCGCCCTCCGCCATCAACTTCCGCACCAGGTCGCGCGGCACATAGACGCTGAACAGGCGCAGCGCGGACTTCATGCCGCCCATCGCCTCGGCCAGCACGGCCACTTCCGCCGTACCACCCGCAGGCGCCACGGGATCGGCGAGGTCGAGGCGGCGGATCGCCTCGGCCTCGCGCACGAGGCGCCGCAGTGCCGCGGCGATGCGCTGCGCGGCCAGCATCGCCCCCGCGGCACCGAGCACCAGCCCCGTGCCGCCGAGCACGAGCGCAGCCACCGGCGCGCCGGTCGGGGTCGCCGCTGCCGTCAACGCCAACGCACCCAGCATCAGCCCGCCCGTCGCCGCGACCAGCAACAGCAGCAGCACCATCAACGAAGGCCCGCGCGTGGTCATGGCGTGAGCCCCGACCAGGCCAGCAGCGCGTCGGCATCCGCGGTATCCATCGCATCGAGCGCCGCTGCACCCGCCTCCGCCGACGCGATGCGCAGGCCAAGCCGCCGCGCTGCCTCGCCATAGGCGTCGAGCTGCGCCGCACGCACCCCATCGAGCCCCAGGGCACGCGCTGCCTCGCTGGCCGGCGGCAGCAGCCGCAGCAGTGCCACGCGTGCGACATGCGTCGCCACGCCCTCGGGCACGGCCTGCCCCGCCATGGCGAGTTCGCGGGCCAGCAACCGGCTCAGGCGTGGGCCCAGGCGCGGCAGGCTGCTGGCAAACAGGTCGGCCTCGCGCGCGAGCCGGCAGGGCAGGTCGGGGGCCTCGGCATCATCCCAGGGCCAGGTGGTGGCGAGAATGATCCGCCGTAGCGTCGCGATGTCCGCTGCCGACATGCCCTGATCGGCGGCGATGGTGGCGGCGGCTTCGGCCGATCGGCGTTCCAGCAGCCCGCGCTCGGCATGCACGCGCCCGTCATGCAGCAGGTCGTGCGCGGCCATGGCGGCGATGGCGAGCGCGGCGTCGGCCGGCGTCACGTGACCCAGGCGTCGCGCGGCACCGAGCAGCCAACCGAGCGCACGCGTCGCCTCGGCCTGGTGCAGGCGGTCGTGATAGGGAGGCTCCGTGCCGGGCGGGAAACCCGCGCCGTGGCGCTCGACCGCGGCGGCGATGGCCCGCGCGGTCCGATGGGCGGGCGTGTCGCCATCCGCCGTCCCGGTCGCGTCGGTCAGCGCCTGCGCAACCGCCGCCGGCATGTCGGGAGCCCGTTCACGCAGCGCCATCAGCGCGTCTTCGGCAGCGCCGGCCGCAAGCCCGGCCGCGCCCTGGTCGAGCGCAAAGCCGAGAACATCCGTGTTCGTCGCGGCCGCTGCGGCCATGGTCATCGCCGGTGGAGTGGCGCGCCATCCTAGACCGCGATGGCGCGCCGTTGGAAAGCCTTCCGTGGTCAGGCCACGGCGGCCTTCGGGCCGAGCCCCAGCGTGCGGCGCATTGCCTGCAGCATCTCGCGCGCCTTGTCGCCCAGTTCCTCATCGGGGCCCGCCACATGCTCCACGGCGGTGAGCGCCTTGCGCCGGTCCGAGGCATTGCTGAGCAGGGTCGGCAGGGTGGCCAGCGCTTCCTCGCGCATCAGGGTCACGATGACCGTCTGCTCGCGGATCATGGCCTGGCGCGCGGTCGGGCTCATGCCCACGAAGGGCGGCTCGGTGGTCAGCAGCGCATTGGATCGTGCGAGGCGCGACCGGCGGACGCCGCCGCGCGCATCGGCGAGCAGGATCATCATGCGGATCACCGCCTCGGCGTAGCCGCCCTCGGCGACCTTGGCGCGGGCGTCGACATGCTGGGCCGGCTCGATGGCGATCGACCGCCGCGCGGCCTCCGCCTCGGCGGCGGTGTCGTCACCGGTCACGCCCATCGCGGCCAGGCCGCCATAGATCGCGTGGAAGGCGGTCTCCATCGCCGCGTCGCGCATGTCGGCCCAGGCGCCGATGCTGCGTTCCACGCTGTCGGCCCAAGCCTTCTCCATCGCCACGAAGGGGTTGTCGGGCGCAGCCGGGGCGCGGTGGTCGCGCGCCATGCCGGCCAGCGCGCGCACCGGCATCATGAAGGGGTTGAGGTCGCTGAACATGTAGCGGCGCATGCGCATCGGGCTGCGCTGGCGTCGCGCCTCGGCACCCGCCTCGGTGGCGAATTGCCGCACGATCGGGCTGACCAGCACGTCGTACAGATGCTGGTTCATCTCGCTGATCTTGGCGACGGCAGGGAAGGCCTCGTTGCTCGCCTCGCCCGACAGGGTGCGGATGTCGGCGATCTTGCGTTCGACCAGTTCGACCTGCCATTCCTCGTTGGAGCCGGAGCCCTCGTGGCCGGTGATGCGCATCTCGTACAGGCCTGGTGCGACCGCCTCGATCATCTCGAGCGTGGTCGCGATCTCGTTGTGTTCCTTCTTGGCGACCGCGCCGGAGACGAAGATGCCCAGGTGCCCGATCTGGTCGTGCAGCAGGTAGACGATGGTCTGGCCGAGCGACTTGATCTCCTGTTCGTCGCGATAGACGTCGGCGATCCAGCGCAGCGCCTGGCCCGGCGGCGTGATGTTATCGCCGGACGACGCGAAGACGACGACCGGCGCCTTCACCTCGCGCATGTTGAAGGTCTCGCCGCCGCCGGAGGAGATGGTGCCGGAGGAGAAGCGATTGCCGATGAACAGGTTGTCGACGATCCAGCGGATCTCGTCCGTGGTCATCAGGAAGTAGCCGCCCCACCAGCGCTCGAATTCCAGGAAGCGGTCGGCTTCGGAATCCACGCTCGCATAGAGGTCGAAGTACTTCTTGAACCAGGTGTTGCCGGGCGACAGGCTCTCGAAGTTCGCGACCAGCCCGGCGCCGTCGAACTTGCCGTTGCCGAGGTCCGCCATCAGCGAGGACGGCCAGCCGCCGCCGGCGAGGCCGCCCAGGTAGCGCATCGGGTTGCGCCCCTTCTCGCCGGCCCAGTAGGACAGCGGCGCACCGTTCAGCACCAGCGCGCCCACCGCATCCGGCGCGGCCGCGCCCAGCATCATGGTGGCCCAGCCGCCCTGGCAATTGCCGATCACCACGGGCTTGGGCGCCTTCGGATGATCCTCGGCGATGCGCCCGAGGAAGGTCGCCTCCGCCGCCGTCACGTCGAGGATGGTCTGCCCCTTCTCGGGTTCGCGGTAGAAGATCACGAAATACACCGGGTGGCCGCGGCGCAGCGCGACACCCACCTGGCTGTCGTTCTTGAAGCCGCCGATGCCCGCCCCGTGGCCGGCCCGCGGGTCGATGATGACGAAGGGGCGCAGCTTCGGGTCGACCGGGCGGGTGCCTTCGGGCGGGGTGATGCGCACCAGCGCGTAGTTCACCGGGCGTGGCAGGGTGCGCCCATCGACGATCGTCTCGTAGTCGAAGAACAGCACCGGCGGGCAGCCGGCGCGCTCGTGCTCGACGAAGTTGTTCCCCGCCTGGCGCATCACGTCCCAGAACATCACCCAGCGCTGCGCGGCGTCGGTGGCGTAGGCCTGCGCATCCTGCATCAGCGCGGCCGGGCTGCGGGTGAAGCGCGCCGCCATGTCCTTCATGGCCTGCGCGCTGCCGGTGCCCGGGGCAGGCTGCATCAAGGCGCTGGCGTTGCGGGACATCACCTCGGTCAGGGTGCGGACCTGGTCGAGCACGCGGGTCGCGGTCTCCTGCGCCTTCTCGGCGAGTTCGCGGGTCGGTGCATTCGGGATCGGCGGCATGGCGGTCTCTCCGTCCTCAAGTGGTTCTAGTGCGCCCCGTCCGGCGGGGCTTCAAGCCTTTTCGCTGCGCTGCAACAGCGCCAGGACGTGGCGGGCGATCATGCCTTCCTCGTCGGTGGCGCGGACCAGCACGCGGGTGGTGGCGCCGGGAGCCGAAATGTCGGGCGCATTCGCGTCGTTCAGCGCAGGATCGACCTCGATGCCGAGGAAGCCCAGCCCCGCGCAGATCCGTGCGCGGATGGAAGCGGCGTTCTCCCCGATGCCCGCGGTAAAGACCAGCGCGTCGATGCCGCCCAGGGCCGCTGCAAGGGCACCAACCTCGCGCCGCACACGCCAGCAGAAATGCGACAGCGCGGCGGCGGCGCGCGGGTCGGCGCTGGCCTCGAGGTCGCGTACGTCCTGGCTGATACCCGACATGCCCTTGAGGCCGGCATTGCCGTACAGCAGCTTCTGCACGGCGGTCGTGTCCATGCCGTCCGAGGCCATGAGGTGCAGCAGCACGCCGGGGTCGATCTGCCCGCTGCGCGTGCCCATCGGCACGCCGTCCAGCGCGGTGAAGCCCATGGTGCTGTCGATGCTGCGGCCGTCGTGCATGGCACAGAGCGACGCGCCGTTGCCCAGATGCGCCACCACCACGCGCCCTGCGGCCAGCGCCGGGTCGGTCTGCGCCAGGCTGCGCGCGATGTATTCATAGGACAGCCCGTGGAAGCCGTAGCGCCGGATGCCGCGGGCGTAGAATTCCGGGGGCAGGGCGTAGGTATCGGCTTCCCAGGCATGGGCGCGGTGGAAGGCGGTGTCGAAGCAGGCCACCTGCGGCACGCCGGGGAAGTGTTCGGCGGCGGCCGCGATTCCGGCCAGGTTGTGCGGCTGGTGCAGCGGCGCCAGCGACGCCAGCGCGCCCAGGCGCTCCATCACCGTGGCATCGACCAGCACGGGCGCAGCCAGGTCCGGCCCGCCATGGACGACACGGTGGCCGATCGCCGCGATCCGCCGGCCTGCCAGCACGCCCGCCAGCCAGCCGATGATGACGCGAAGCGCGGCGCCATGGTCGCCAGGCGCCCCGCCCTCCGACCAACGCTGGTCGGCCAGGCGTGCCCCCGCGGCATCCTTGGCCGAAAAGCGCGGTGCGGCGCCGATCCCCTCGACCTGCCCGGCATAGAGCGCGCCCGGCACCTGCTGCGCGTCGAACAACTCGAACTTTATCGAGGACGATCCCGCATTGATGACCAGCACGGCATCGCCGGTCGCGATCACGGCGCCATCTCCGCAAGGCGCGACCGGCCGGTGCGCCGCCAATACCCGTACAGCACCGCGAAGGCGGCCGACATCAGGCGCGCGTGCTCGTCATCGGCCCGGCTGGTCAGCATGACCGGCACCTTGGCCCCGAGCACCAGCCCGCCGGTATCGGCCTGCGAAAGGAATACCAGCTGCTTCGCCAGCATGTTCCCCGCTTCGAGGTTCGGCGCGATGAGCACGTCGGCCCGCCCGGCGACGCTCGACTGGATGCCCTTGGTCCGCGCCGCCTCGAGATCGACGGCGTTGTCCATCGCGAGCGGCCCGTCCACCAGCCCGCCTTTGATCTGCCCGCGCTCGGCCATCTTGGACAGGGCGGCGGCATCGACGGTGGAGGGGATGGCCGGGTTCACCGTCTCGACCGCCGAGAGCACGCCCACGCGCGGCGTCTCGATGCCTATCGCGCGCGCCAGGTCGATCGCGTTCTGCACGATGTCTGCCTTGGTCATCAGGTCGGGCAGGATGTTGATGGCGGCGTCCGAGATGATCATCAGCCCCTCGTGCCCCGGGATGTCGAGCACGAAGGCGTGGCTGACGCGCCGGCCCGCGCGCAGCCCGCCATCGGATTTGGTGACGTGGCGCAGCACCTCGTCGGAATGGATGTTGCCTTTCATCACCGCTTCGGCACGGCCTTCATGCACCAGGGCGACGGCGCGCGCGGGTGCGTCGTGCGCCGACGCGACATGGTCGATCGCGACACCCGCCAGGTCCCAGCCGATCTTGGCGGCCTCGGCGCGGATTTCGGCCTCGGGGCCGACCAGGATGGGGGCGATGAGGCCTTGCTTCGTCGCCTCCCACGCACCGCCGAGCGAATTCTCATCGGTCGGCGCGGCGATGGCGGTGGGCATGGCGGGCAGGCCGCGGCAGGCTTCCAGCAGTCGCGAGAACTTGCCGCGCGGGACCAGCGTCAGGGCCGGGATGGCGACGCCATCGGTCACCAGGCGCTGCAGGGGGGGGCTGACCTCGGCGGTGCCGCTCACCACCAGCGTGCCGTCCTGCTTGTCGAGCCGGCAGTCCATGACCAGCAGGTTGCCGGCCAGTTTTTCGCGCACCGTCACGGTCGCGACCACCGCCTCGCCGGCCTCGACGCGGGCGTGGAAGCGCAGGTCCTGCGCGCGGTACACCGTGCCCGGCCCCGGCAGCCGGTTGCCCAGCGCGGCCGAGAACAGCGCCGCGCACCACATCGCCGGCGCGACCGCGGGGCGCCCGGTTTCCTGTTCGGATTCGCCTGGCAAGTTGACCGGGTTCAGATTGCCCGAGGCGTGCGCGAAAACGATGAGGTCGTTGGGCGTGCACACCCGCGTCACGCTGGCGCTCTCGCCAAGGGCGATCTCGTCCCAGGCGCGGCCGATGGTGGCGGGGGCGGTGAGGGTCACAGGCGCATCTCCGGGATGGTGTCGGGCAGGACCAGCGGCGCGGTGGTGGCGGCGAGGATCTGTTCGACCGTGACACCCGGCGCGCGTTCGCGCAGCACCAGGCCGGCGGGTGTGGGTTCGATCACCGCGAGGTCGGTGACCACCAGCGAGACCGACCGCGCGGCGGTCGGCGGCAGGGTGAGTTCGGGCACGATCTTCGCCTCGCCCTTCGCGGCGTGCTGCATGGCGATGACCACGCGCCGCGCGCCGGCCACCAGGTCCATCGCCCCGCCCATGCCGGCGACCATGCGCCCCGGCACCATCCAGTTCGCCAGCCGGCCGGTCGCATCCACCTGCAGCCCGCCCAGCACGGTCATATCGAGGTGCCCGCCGCGGATCAGCGCGAAGGAGGTCACGCTGTCGAAGGCGAAGGCGCCGGGCAGGGCGGAGATGAAGCCGCCGCCGGCATCGGTCAGGTTCGGATCCTCCATGCCCTCGGGTGGGCGGGCGGCGAAGCCAATGATGCCGTTCTCGCTCTGGAACGCCACCAGCATGCCCTCGGGGACATAGCGCGCGACCAGCGTGGGCAGCCCGATGCCGAGGTTGACCAGGGTGCGGTCCCGCAATTCCTGCGCGACGCGGCGCGCGATGATCTCCTTCGCGTCCATCTCAGCGCGGCCTTTCCACCAGGTGGGTCACCAGGATGCCCGGTGTGCGGACATGGTCGGGCGGGATGACGCCGATCGGCACGATCTCGTCCGGTTCGGCGATCACGACATCCGCCGCCATGGCCATGACCGGGTTGAAGTTCTGCGCGGTCAGCCGGTAGGTCAGGTTGCCGTGGTGGTCGGCCTCGTAGCAGTGCAGCAGCGCGACATCGGCGCGCAGCGGCAGTTCCAGCAGGTAGTCGCGGCCTTCGACCGTGATCACCTGCTTGCCTTCCGCCACGCTGGTGCCGATGCCGGTCGGCGTCAGCACGCCGCCGAGCCCGGCGCCGCCGGCACGGATGCGCTCGGCCAGCGTGCCCTGCGGCACCAGGTCCACCTGCATCTCGCCCGCGATCATCTTCTGCTGCGTGACGGGGTTGGTGCCGATGTGGCTGACGATGGCACGCGCCACGCAGCCCGCGGCGACCAGCAGCCCGATGCCGAGCTCCGGCCGCGCCGTGTCGTTCGCGATCACGGTCAGGCCGCGTGCGCCGCGCGCCACCAACGCGTCGATCACCCGCCGCGGTGTGCCCACGCCGAGGAAGCCGCCGATCATCACCGTGGCGCCGTCCGGCACCAGGGCCGCCGCGGCGGCCGGGGTAATCGCCTCGCGCACCGGGGTCAGGCCACGTTGTGCAGGCCGGCGTCGACATAGATGGTGTCGCCGGTCATGCCACTGGACGCGCCGCCGACCAGGAAGGCGACAACGCGGCCGACCTCGGCGATGTCGACCAGGCGGTGCTGGGGCGCGCGTTCCTGCGCCATCTGCACCAGTTCGTCGAACTGCGCGATGCCGGAGGCGGCGCGGGTCTTGAGCGGGCCGGGCGAGACGGCGAAGGCGCGGATGCCCTTTTCGCCCAGTTCGGCCGCGGCGTAGCGCACGCTCGCTTCCAGCGCGGCCTTGACCGGCCCCATGAGGTTGTAGTTCCCGACCACCTTGTCGGAGCCGTAGTACGACATGGTGACCAGCACGCCGCCCTTGTCCATCAGCGGCTCGGCGAGCTTCGCCATGCGCAGGAACGACCAGCAGGAAACCTGCATGGCTTGGGCGAAGCCGTCGGCCGAGCAATCCACCACGCGCCCGTGCAGGTCCTCGCGCGGGGCGAAGGCGATTGAGTGGATGACGAAGTCGAGGCTGCCCCACTCCCGGCCGATGCGCTCGAACAGCGTCTCCAGCGCGCCAGGCTGCTGGACATCCAGCGGCGCGATGATCTGCGCCTGGAGTTGCTCGGCCAGCGGGCGGACGTATTTCTCGGCCTTCTCGTTCAGGTAGGTGACCGCGAGGTCGGCGCCGAAGGCGCGCAGCTTCACGGCGCAGCCATAGGCGATCGAATCGGCGTTCGCGATCCCCACCACCAGGCCACGCTTGCCCTTCAGCATGTCGCCCACGCGACTGTCGGGGTCCCACACGCGGGGCAGGGGGTCGGTCGGTCGGCTCGTGGGGGACATGGCGTTGCTCCTGGCGGTCGTGGCAAAGCGGGGGTGCCATGTCCGCGCGCCCCGCACCTTGACCTAGAACAGAAAGCCCGCCGCGGACCACCACCTTTTTGTTGCGACGCAGCAAGGCGGCCGTGGCGGGCGCGAGGGTTGCCACCCCGGCGCGGCCGGCGGAAGGTGCGCCGCCGTCCACGCAGAGGAACCGCGATGTATATCGAGCACCGCCAGTACACCTTCCATCCCGGCAAGCAGCCGACCTGGATCGACGCCTTCGGCAGCCACGGCTTCCCGGCCTCGGTGCGGAACCTGGGCGCGCCCTCGATGGGCACCTTCACGGTCGAGGTCGGCCCCATCAACCGCTTCGTGTTCATGCGTGGCTGGGACGACATCGACACCCGCGACGCCGGCATCGCGGCGCGTGCCGCCGACCCGCAATGGGGCGAGTTCATGAAGCTCGGCGCCGGCTGCATCGCGAGCCAGGAGGTGAAGTTCCTCAAGCCGACCCCGTTCTCGCCGATCACCTCCGCGAAGGATTTTGCCTTCAAGCGCGAGATCCCCGGCACCGGCATGATCGTGGATCACCGCACCTACGACTTCCACCCGGGCAAGATGCCGGCCTGGATCAAGGCGTATGAGGAGATCGGCCTGCCGATCCAGAAGCGCCTGCTCGGCCAGTTGCTGATGTTCGGCGTGACCGAGATCGGGCCGATCAACCAGGTGGTGTTCTGCTGGCTGTACGAGGGCTTCGGCGACCGCGACCGCCGCCGCGCCGCCATGGCCGCCGACCCGCAATGGGGCGAGTTCATGAAGAAGGTCGGCGAGATGGGCGCGTTGAAGCAGCAGACCGTCATGGCGCTGAAGCCGACCGCGTTCTCTGTCGTGAAATGACGTCGTAGCATCGCCGGCTCGGGGGGCTGGTCTCTCGCGGTCTCCGTGTCGGGACCAGCCTCCGGCGGACGCTGCGCGGTGCGTGACGGAAGCGTGCCGGTCAGCGGGACGGTGGTCGCCGATCGGCGGCCGCGAGCCGACGCGCAGATGAACCTCTCCGCACCGCGGACGCAACGCGCTTGAATGCTGGCGCACGGCTTGCTTGAGTCGCGTCATGAACCGACGCACCCTACTGGCCGGCATCGCCGGCGGTTCCCTAACCCGCCCGGCCTTCGCTCAGGCCTGGGCTCCAGCCCGGCCGGTCACGCTGGTCATCGGCTTTCCGCCTGGCGGCGCGTCCGATGCTGCGGTGCGCATCATCCAGCCGCACCTGCAGGCAGCGCTCGGCCAACCCGTCGTCATCGACAACCGCGCGGGCGCCGGCGGGAACCTCGGCGCGCAGGCTGTCGCCCGGGCGGTGCCCGACGGCTCGACCATCGGCTCGGCCAATATGGGCACGCTGGCCGTGAACCCTGCGCTGCTGCGCAACATGGGGTTCCAGACGGCGGAGCTCGCGCCGATCTCGATGATCTTCAATGCCGTGAACACGCTCTACGTGGTCTCCAACCGCCCCTGGCGTTCGGTGGCCGAACTCGTCGCAGCGGCCAAGGCGCGGCCGGACACGATCACCTACGGCACCGGCGGCGTCGGTTCGCCCGGCCATCTCTGCGGCATCCTGTTCGATCACATCGCTGGAACGAAGACGGTCGCGGTGCCCTATCGCGGCGGCGGGCCGCAGATCCTTGCGGCCGTCGCCGGCGAGCATGATTTTGGCTTCTCGCCACTCGGGACGCTGCTGCCGCATTTCCAGGCCGGTACGCTGCGCGCGCTTGGCGTCGCGACACGGACGCGCGCGACCGACCTGCCGGACGTGCCGACCATGGAGCAAGCCGGCCTGGCGGATTTCGAGGTGCTGAACTGGGACGGCATCGTGGTCCCGAGTGCCACGCCCGGACCCATCCGCGCCCGTATCGGAGAGGTCGTTCGCGCAACGCTCGCGAACCCGCAAGTGGTTGCCGATTTCGCGCGGCGCGGCCTGGTGCCCTGGCCCACCACGGAAGCCGCGATGGCGGCGCAGCTCGCGTCCGATACGGCCAAGTGGCAGCCGCTGATCAGGGCCGCCGGCATCGAGCCGAGTTGATACCGAGCCACGCCGTCACGCACCGGTCCAGGGGATTGGGCAGCTGCCGGGGTGCGCGTCTCGCGCCTGACCGCATCGCGGCTGGGACGGCGGGACATCGGCAGGATGTCGATGCCGCGGACCGCGGGCGTGTCAGCTTCCATGATATTCCTCCATCGCCGAAGCTGGCGCATGTTTGCGCGGAGGCAGCCGGAGCCTTGCGGCACCCCGTCTTGCTGGCATGAGACCTCGCGCAATTCCAGGCGGCGCAGGACCCAGGGCGACGCTCAGGCCTGGCTAATCGCATTCGCATCAAGGGTACGCCGCATGACCAACCTGCCGATCCCGGAAGCCGACGCCGCCACCCGCGCCGAGATCCTCGACTGGCTCGACCGCTTCGCCGCCTGCGTGCGCGACGTGGACTTCAAATCGGCATACCCGTTCTGGCACGACCACATCGTCATCTTCGGCACCTACCAGGAACTCGTGCGATCGCGCGTCGCCTGGACCGATACGCAATGGTCGAATGTCTGGCCGCGCACCAAGGATTTCCGCTTCGACCTGGCGAATACCGAGGTGCTGGCCTCGACCGATGGCGGCACGGCGGTGGCGGTGACGCCCTGGACCAGCATCGGCTGGCACCCGGATGGCACCGAATTCGACCGCCCGGGCCGCGCCACCATCATGCTGCAGAAGCAGCCCGACGGGCGCTGGGTGGGGGTGCACAGCCACATGTCGCTCGGCCGGGGCGTGCCGCAGGACAGCCACGGCACACGCCCGATCAAGGCGCGCTGAACCGCGGGCGCTTCACCTGCGCTTAAGGCCGGGGGAACCAGTATGGTTCCCCTACAGCAGGTGGACCCATGCAGGAGATCGTGCGGCCGAGCGCCATGACCGCGGCGGACCGGTTCCTGACCTTCGCCTTCGCCGCGGCGGAGCTGCTGGTCGAGACCGATGGCGCCGGGCGCATCACCTTCGCCGAGGGCGCCTTTCCCGCGCGCTTCGGCCGTGCGGGCCGCAGCTTCCTGGGCAAGCCGGTGCAGCAGCTCGTCGCGCGCGACCAGCGCTCGGGCATGGGCACAGCGCTGGAACTCCTGCAGGCCACAGGGCGCATCCGCCCCACCGCGGTACGCCTGGCCGACCGCGCGCGGTCGCCCTTCAGCGTCGCGGGGCTGGCCGCGCCGGGCCATGCGGGGCGCTTCTGCCTGACCTTCTCCCCCTTGCCCAACGACCTGCCGGGCGGCCCGCTGCCGGGCGGGCCGGGCCTCGCGCGCGCCGCGGAGGAAGCGTTGCGGGGCGGCGACGAACCCGGTGCGCTCGGGCTTATCGAACTGATGGGCGATGGCGGGGCGCTGGCGCCGCGCGCCGACCTCGCGGCGCGGATCCAGCAGTTGCTCTCGGCCCAGGGCGGTGCGGGCGCGGTCGCGGCGGATTTCGGCTCTGGCCGCTTCGGGCTGCTGCCCGGCGATGGCCTGCCCGACCTCGCTGCGCTGTCGAACCAGGTGGCGCTACTGTTGGCCCAGCACGGGCTGCCAGGGCGCATCGGCGCGCGCGCCGTATCGCTGGCGTCGGACGGGCTGTCACCGGTGCAGGCGACGCGCGCGTTGCGCTTCGCGCTCTCGGCCTTTGCCCGCGGCGGCGACGAGGCGCTGGAAAAGGCCGGCTTCTCGGGCGGGCTGACCGGCTTCGTGGCCAGTGCGGCAGAACGCGCCACGGCGCTGCGACGGACCATATCGGAACGGCGCTTCCGCATGGCCTTCCAGCCGATCGTCATGCTCGCCGACCGCCGGGCGCACCACTACGAGGCGCTGCTGCGCCCCATTCCCACGCCGGGCACGCCCTATGGCGAAGCTTCGGAATTCATCGCCCTGGCCGAGACGGTGGGCCTTTCGGAGACGCTCGACTGGGCGGTGGTCGAGACCGTCTGCGAGGCGGCGCGCGCCGCCGCCGGCGCGCGCATCGCCTGCAACCTGTCGGGGTTGTCGCTGCAATCGCCGGCCTTCCGCGAACGGCTCTGCGCCATGCTGGAGGCTGCCCCGGACCTCGCGCGCCGCCTGCTGGTCGAGATCACCGAGACCGCCGAGATCGAGGACGAAGCCGAGGCGAGCCGCACCGTTGATGCCTTGCGCGCGCTCGGCCTGCCCATCTGCATCGACGATTTCGGCGCGGGGGCCGCGGCGTTCCGCTACCTGCGCGCCTTCCGCGTGGATTTCGTGAAGGTCGATGGCGTCTATGTGACCAATGCAGTCGAGAGCGAGCGCGACCGCGGCTTCATAGCCGCCATGGTCGACCTGGCGCGCACCGTGGGCGCCCAGGCGGTGGCCGAGCGCATCGAGACCGAGGCGCAGGCGAAGCTGATGCAGGACCTCGGCGTCGCCTTCGGCCAGGGCTACCTGTTCGGCCGGCCGGGGGCGTTGCCCGGGGCCTGACGGCAGGCCCGTCGTCGGCGACCGAACGGCGCCGCGTGGCGCGTTTCGGGACAGATTCTCCGACGCGCTGGACAGCCCGCCCCGGCCGGCGCAGGAAGCCCTGCCATGCCGGAGCCCACCCCGCCACGACTCGCCGTCGTGATCCCCTGCTACAACGAGGCCGCCAACGTCGCGCCGATGGTGGCGCGGCTCGATGCCGCGCTCGCGGGCATTGGCTGGGAAGCCATTTTCGTCGACGACGACAGCCCGGACGGCACCGCCGCGCGCGCGCGCGCGATCGCCGCGACCGACCCGCGGGTGCGCTGCATCCGCCGCATCGGTCGTCGTGGCCTCGCTTCTGCCTGCATCGAGGGAATCCTGTCGACCTCGGCACGCTACGTGGCGGTGATCGACGGCGACCTGCAGCACGACGAGACAATCCTGCCGGCCATGTTGGCAGCGCTGGAGTCCAACGAGGCCGATGTCGCGATCGGCAGCCGCAACGTCGATGGCGGCACGAAGGGGGAGGGGCTTTCGCCGATCCGGCGCCTGGTCTCGGATGGCGGCGCGGCGCTGGCGAATGCTGCCCTGCCGGTGCGCGTCGGCGACCCCATGAGCGGCTTCTTCGCGCTGCCGCGCGCGCTGTTCGAGGAGGTCGCGCCGCGCCTGACCGGCACGGGGTTCAAGATCCTGCTGGACGTGCTGCTCTCGGCCGGGCGGCCGCTGCGCGTGACGGAAATTCCTTACACCTTCCGGGCGCGCGAGGCGGGGGAGAGCAAGCTCGATGCCGGCGTGCTGCTGGAATTCGGCGGGCTGCTGGCGGACAAGGCGCTGGGCGGGGTGGTGCCGCTGCGCTTCATGGCGTTCGCGCTGGTAGGGGGCATCGGCGTGCTGGTGCACCTCACGGTGCTCGGGTTGCTGCACGGCATCGGGCCGCTCGGCTTCGGGGCGGCGCAATGGGCCGCGACCTTCGTCGCGATGACGGCGAACTTCCTGCTGAACAACCGCATCACCTATCGCGACCGGCGGCTGCGCGGCCCAGTGCTGCTCCGCGGCCTGGTGCTGTTCTACCTGGTCTGCGGCATCGGCGCGGCGGCGAATGTGGGCATCGCCGGGCTGCTGGTGCGCGATGATCTGCTGGGCTGGGGCCTGGCGGGGGCGGCTGGCGCGCTGCTGACGGTGGTGTGGAACTACGCGGTCTCCTCCACGCTGGTGTGGCGGGCGCGCTGATGGGCTGGCTTGCCGCGCTGGCGGCGCTGACGGCGCTGCGGTTGGTGCTGGCCGCGGTGCTGCCGCTGGCACCGGACGAAGCCTATTACTGGGTTTGGTCGCGCACCCTGCAGGGCGGCTACCTCGACCACCCGCCGATGGTCGCGCTGTTCATCGCCGCCGGCACGGCGGTGGCGGGCGATACAGCGCTCGGCGTGCGGCTGCTGGCCCCGCTGTCCCTCGCGGTCGGATCGGTGCTGCTGGCGCGCGCGGCGGAGGACCTGTTCCCCGGCCGCCAGGCCGGCCCTTGGGCGGCGGCGCTGCTGAACGCGACGCTGCTGGCGGGCCTGGGGGGCGTTACCATGACTCCCGACACGCCGCTGCTGTTCTTCTGGACCGCTGCACTGTGGGCGGCCGCGCGGCTGCACCGGACGGGCGATGGGCGGTGGTGGCTTGCGGTGGGTGGCTTCGCGGGCCTTGCACTGGCCAGCAAGTACACCGCGGTGCTGTTCGGTGCGGGGATGGTGCTGTGGCTGCTGCTGTCATCGGCGATGCGGGGCTGGTTCGCACGCTGGCAGCTCTGGGCCGGCGGCGCATTGGCGGTGCTGGCCTTCGCGCCGGTGCTGGCGTGGAACGCCGCGCATGGCTGGGCGTCCTTCGTCAAGCAGGGCGGGCGAGCCGGCACGGGCGATGCTGGGGCCACGCTGCACTTCCTGGGCGAGTTGGTCGGCGCGCAGGCGGCGCTCGCCACGCCGCTGGTCTTCGTGCTGTGCGTGGCAGGGGCCGGCGCCGCGGCGATCGCGTGGTGGCGCGGGCGGGACGCAGCGTCGCTGCTGGTTACCGCCCTGGTGCTGCCCGGCGCGGCCCTGTTCCTGTGGCAGGCGACCGGCAGCCGGGTGCAGGGCAACTGGCCGGCCGTGCTTTACCCCGCCGCGGCCATCGGTGCCGCGGCCCTGCTGCGCGCACCGGGCTGGCTCCGGCTGCGCATACCCGCCCTGGTGCTGGGTGGGGTGATGACCGGCGGGGTGTACCTGCAGGCGGTTGCCGCGCCCCTGGCCCTGCCGCGGCGCAACGACCCGACTCTGGCCCGGCTCGCCGGGTGGCCAAATTTCACCGCGGCCGTGGCCGCCGCCGCGGCGCGCGAAGGCGCCGGCTTCGTCGCGGCGGAGGAATACGGCCTCGCCTCGGTGCTCGCGTTCCGGCTGCCCGCCGGCCTGGTGGTGGCGATGGACCCGCGCTGGGCCCATTTCGCGCTGCCGGCCCCGCCACCGGGCGTAACCGGACTGCTGGTGCGCAGCGAAAGACGAGGGGAGGGGCCGCCACTCTGGCCCGGCGCCGTACCTGTGCAGGGTGGCCGGTTGGTGCGTAGCCGGGACGGGATGGAGGCGGAGGCCTATCGCCTGTTCCGCGTGACGACCGGGCCTGGCCAGCCGCCCGCCGTGCTGCTGCCGCGCCCGCAGGACTGAACCGCTTGAAGCCGGCGCAGGACCGCCGATCTTTCAGGCCAGACGGAGTGACCATGATGCAGATCCGAATCCCCCGCGGCTGGGAAATCCCCGATTCCGCGGCCACGCCCGAGCACCTGGTCATGGGCCGCCGCAAGGCCTTCGGCCTGGGTGCCGCGTTGGCCGGTCTCGCCGGCACCGCGCAGGCGCAGGGCGTGCCCGCGCTGCCGGCCGCCATGCGCAACACGCGCTTCGTGCCGGGCCGGGACATCAGCCCCGAGCGCGACGTCACGACCTTCAACAACTTCTATGAATTCGGCACCAGCAAGTCGATCAGCCGCGAGGCGCAGCGCCTGCCCCAGCGCCCCTGGACGCTGAAGGTCGACGGCATGGTTGAGACCCCGCGCGAATTCGCCATCGACGACCTTCTGCGCACCATGCCGGTCGAGGAACGCGTCTACCGCCTGCGCTGCGTCGAGGCCTGGTCGATGGTGGTGCCATGGACCGGTTTCCCGCTGAGCGCCCTGCTGGCGCTAGTGAAGCCGCTCGGCTCGGCGCGCTACGTGGCGTTCGAGACAGCGGCGCTTCCGGCCGTGATGCCGGGGCTGCGGCAATCCTGGTACCCCTGGCCCTATGTCGAGGGCTGCACCATCGCCGAGGCAGCGAACGACCTGTCCTTCATGGTGGTGGGCGCCTATGGCAAGGCCCTGCCGCCGCAGAATGGCGGCCCGATCCGCTTCCACCAGCCCTGGAAATACGGCTTCAAGGCCGGCAAGTCCCTGGTGAAGATCACCCTGACCGACCGCCGCCCGGTCTCCTTCTGGGAACGCATCCAGCCGCAGGAATACGGCTTCTGGGCGAATGTGAACCCCGAGGTGGCGCACCCGCGCTGGAGCCAGGCGAGCGAACGGACGCTGGGCAGCAATGCGCGCATCCCCACCCAGCTGTTCAACGGCTACGGCGAATTCGTGTCAGACCTTTACAGCGGGCTGCAGAACGAGCGACTTTGGGCATGACATGGTCCTCCGCACGATAGCCTTCGTCCTGTTCGGCGCCGCCCTGTGCATGGGCATCTTCCTGGGCTGGGGCTACCCGCTCGGGACGATGCTCCAGGGTGCCAATCCGTCGGGCTTCGCACAGCGGGAGCTCGGCCTGCAGCGCCTGGTGGGGCCAACGGTGTGGAACGCGGCCTTCGCGCCGCTGCTCACCCTGCCCGCCTGGGGCCTGCCGGCCTTCTTCGGCGTCGTGCTGATGCTGATCGCGGCGATGCGGCCGGGCAAGGGCTGAGAGCCACCTTGAACGTCCGGCAGCGGCCCGCAGCCCCGTCCGCTGACCGTCGCGCCGCGTGCGCGCGCCACGCGCACCGTTGGGATCAGGGACCGGGTGACCGGCGCCGGACGTCGCCGCATGCCGGCGTTCGGAACAGAGGCTGACACCGTGGCCCCGGCCAGGCTCCTGCTGGTCGAGGACACGCTCTCCCTCGCCACCCTTTACCGCGAATACCTGCGCGACGAGGGGCACGACATCCATCACGCGCCGACGCTGCGCGAGGCGCGCGCCGCGATCGCCACCGCGCCGCCGGATGCTGTTTTGCTCGACCTGCGGTTGCCTGATGGCGATGGCCTTGGCCTGCTGGCGGAAATCCGCGCCATGGCCGAACCGCCTCCCGTGGTGGTGATGACGGCGCATGGGTCGGTCGCCACCGCGGTCGAGGCGATGCGTGCCGGCGCCTCGGACTTCCTGGTCAAGCCCTTCGCGGCGGAGCGCCTGGTGGTCACGCTGGCGAACGTACTGGAACGCGCCAGCCTGCGGCGCGAGGTCGCGACCCTGGCAGCGGGGGCGACGCGCACCGGCCTGGCCGGCTTCATCGGGGCTGCGCCGGTCATGCAGGCGGTCTATCGCATCCTCGAGAATGCCGCGGCGTCACGCGCGACGGTGTTCGTCACGGGGGAGAGCGGCACCGGCAAGGAACTGGCGGCCGAGGCGGTGCACGCGCTGTCCCCGCGCGCAGCCGGGCCCTTCGTGCCGCTCAATTGCGCTGCCATCCCGAAGGACCTGATCGAGAGCGAGATCTTCGGGCATGTCCGCGGCGCCTTCACCGGCGCGGTGGCGGACCGGCCGGGTGCGGCGCGCGCAGCCGATGGCGGCACGCTGTTCCTCGACGAGATCTGTGAGATGGACCTCTCGCTGCAGGGCAAGCTGCTGCGCTTCATCCAGACCGGCAGCTTCGTGCCGGTGGGGGCGAGCAAGCCGCTGCGCACCGATGTGCGCTTCGTCTGCGCCACCAACCGCGACCCGCTGGCCGAGGTGCAGGCCGGGCGGTTTCGCGAGGACCTGTACTACCGCCTGCATGTCGTGCCCGTGCCACTGCCGCCGCTGCGCGAACGCGGCGAGGACGTGATGCTCCTCGCCGAGGCCTTCCTCACGCGTTCCGCCGCCGAGGAAGCGAAGCGTTTCGTGCGCTTCGCACCGGATGCGGCGGCGCTGCTGCGCGCCCATCGCTGGCCGGGCAATGTACGCGAACTCGAGAACGCGATCCGCACCGCGGTGGTTCTGCATGACGGGGAGGCGGTGACGGCGGCGATGCTGCCGGTCACGGTGCATGGCGCGGGCCAGCCGGTCGCACCGCCCGCCGCCCCCCGCCAGGCCGACCCCGCGCGGCGCATCCGTCCGCTGGCCGAGGTGGAGCGCGAGGTGATCGAGGACGCCATCCGCCTATGCGGCGGCAATGTGCCGAAGGCGGCGGCTTTCCTGGGTGTCAGCCCCTCGACGCTGTATCGCAAGCGTGAGGCCTGGGCGCAGCGTGGGTAGGGCGCTGTCCGACCGGGTCGCACCCGGCCACCCCAGCAACGACAACGTGCTGAAAGTGGGCCGTGCCGATCGCATCAGGTCGG
Organism: Roseomonas fluvialis; assembly: GCF_022846615.1. Classification (NCBI taxonomy): domain Bacteria; kingdom Pseudomonadati; phylum Pseudomonadota; class Alphaproteobacteria; order Acetobacterales; family Roseomonadaceae; genus Roseomonas; species Roseomonas fluvialis. The sequence continues at coordinate 2,626,846 of NZ_AP025637.1, read as the reverse complement.
AAAACGCGAGCGCGCGCTATTCCACGCGCGCGCCGGAAATCTCAACCATCCGTTGCCATCGGGGCGTCTCGGCGCGGATCATCTGCGCCGCGGCGTCCGGGCTGGCGCTGAGGATGATGCCGTATCCGAGCGGGCGCATGCGGTCGATGAATTCGCGCTGCTGCGCGACGGTGCGGATGGCGTCGAAGATGCGCGCGACCACCGGGGCGGGCGTGTTGCCCGCCGTGGTCACGACGTTCCAGTTGATCAGTTCGTGCTGCCCGAGGCCGAGATCGGCGAAGGCCCTCATCCCCGGCACCTGCGGCAGCAGCGCGATCGGGTCGCCGGAGGAGACCGCGAGCGCCTTGAAGCGCCCCGCCTCCACATGCGGCATCAGCGCGGGCATCACATCGAACATCATGTCGATGGTGCCCGAGAGCAGGTCGTTGATGGCCGGCCCGCCGCCGCGATAGGGCACGTGCAGGATCTTCGCATCGGCGAAGCGGTTGATCGCCGCGATGTTCAGGTGGGATGAGGTGCCGGTCCCGGAGGAGCCCATCTTCACCTGCTCGGGATTGGCGCGCGACCACTGCACCAGGGCGCGGAAGTCGGTCCAGCCGCGCGCCTGCGCGGTTTGCGCGTTCACCACACACAGCAGTACGCCGTCCGTGAGCTGCGTGACCGGTGTCAGATCGCGCAGTGGGTCGAAGGGCATGCGCGCATGCATGAAGGGCATGGCGCAATAGGATGTGGCGCTGACCAGGCCGAGCACGGTGCCGTCGCGATCCCCCTTCGCGATCGCGTCCGCGCCGATCAGCCCGCCGGCACCGGCGCGGTTCTCGACCACCACGGTCTGGCCGAGCACGGGTGCGAGCCGGTCGGCCAGCAGGCGGGAGGTGATGTCGACCGCGCCGCCGGGCGGAAAGGGAACGATCACGCGCACCGTGCGCCCGCCGGCCAATGGCTGGGCCATCGCGGGGGCGGCGAGGCAGGCGCCGGCGGCGAGCAGGGCGGCGCGGCGGGACAGCAGGGCGTGGCGCATCGGGCGGTCTCCGACAGGGGCGTGCTGCGCCAACGTGCCGCTATGCCGCTGCGAGGGGAAGGGCGTCGTGCCAGGCCGTGCGCTGGCTCACCGCATCGTCGGGCGCCCAGGGGCGGGTCGAAATCGGCCCTTGAGTCCGGCGGCCGCAAGGGCGTCTGATCGATCCGGATGCGGCATGGGATGCCGCCCAGGCACGAGGAAGCGGCACACATGGCAACCATCACGGTCAGCGTCTCCCAGCCCGGTAGCGTGCCGATCGCGTCGCTGGCGGGCGCCACCCGCAGTGCCGGCGGCGCCACCAGCACCACGCTGTTGATCGGCGGCGGGCCAGGAACGGTCACGCTGACCGGCACCGGCTTTACCTATGACCTTCTGGCCCTGCCGGCCACCGGCACCGTTACCGCGCTGACGTTCCGGGCGGACGGTGTGGCGGTGACCTGGACGGTGACGGGCATTTCCGTCGGCGCGGCCCTGCTGCGCAGCAACGAGGCGACGCTCGACACCTTCCTGTTCGGCTTCGGCGACAGCGCGGTCGGCGCGTCGGGTGCCGACCTGATCAACGGCTATGGCGGAGCCGATACGCTGCTCGGCAATGCCGGGGGCGACAGCCTGCTGGGCGGAAACGGTAACGACAGCCTGGTGGGCGGAGCGGGCGACGACAGCCTGGTCGGCAGTTTCGGCAACGACACGCTGGTGGGCGGCCTCGACAACGACACGCTGGTCGGCGGCGATGGGCAGGATTCGCTGGTCGGCGGCGGCGGCGTCGAGTCCATCCTGGGGGGGAACGGCAATGACACGGCCTCGGCGAGCAGCGGGGTGGTCGACCTGGGCGCGGGCGACGACGTGCTGCGCGGCAATTTCGACGCCAATCTGGTCGCGGAAGGCGGCGGCGGCGACGACGTGGTGCTGACCGGGACAGGCACCTTTCTCGCGACGCTGAGCGGCTTCGAGATCCTGCAATGGATCGACCCGGCCGTCTTCCTGCGCGTCACCACCGCGCAGATCGACGCCTTCACCACGCTGCGCCGGACCGAGGCGGATCCGGTGGGCCTTGGCGGGCTGCAGCTGGTCGGCGGGGGCGTCGTGGACCTCGGCGGCCTGGTCTACGACTTTCAGGCAGGGGACCTGTTCACGGTGCAACTGCGCGACGGCACCTGGGACCTGCGGGGGCGCGACAGCGCGGTCGGCTTCGCGGACGACTTGATCAGGACATCCACGGCCGCCGCGAACGACACCATCCAGACCTTCGGCGGCAATGACGAGATCATCTCATTCGCGGGCAATGATTCGATCCTGGCCGGCGAGGGCAACGACGAGGTCGCGATCGGCGCGGGCAACGCCATCGTCTTCCTCGGCGGCGGCAACGACACGCTGTCCCTTGCGACGCAGCCAGCCGTCTCCGGCGCCAACACGGTGGATGGCGGGGCGGGCGACGACATCATCACCGGCCTCGCGGGCAATGACAGCCTGCTGGGCGGCACCGGCAACGATTCCATCACCGGCGACAGCACGTTCCTGACCGGCGCGGGCAACGACCGGATCTTCGGCGGAGCGGGTAATGACACGCTGCTGGGCGGGGGCGGCGGCGACCTGATCCGCGGCGGCACCGGGGCGGATCGCACCTCGGGTGGCACCGGTGCCGACACCTTCGCCTTCGACGATGGCGAGAGCGGCATACTGAGCGGCAGCGTGCTGAGCGGGGCTGACACCATCACCGACTTCAACCGCCTCTCCGGCGACAAGTTCGACCTGTCGCTGATCGACGCGAACACGGCCATGTTGGGCGACCAGGCCTTCAGCCAGTTGCTCGCGGCGTCGAGCCAGACGGCGGTGGGCGCCGGCAGCCTCCGCTACCAGACCGGCATCGGCGCCACGACGATCAGCGGTTCGACCGACGCGGATGCGGATTTCGAGTTCCGCATCATCGTGCTGACCACCACGACCTATACGCCGCTGTTGAGCGACTTCATCCTGTAGCGCCTGCACGCCGCAGCGCCGCCCGCGCGTCCGCGATGGCGCGGTGCGTCGCGTCGGTCAGGTCATGGGCGGCGAGGTCGGCCGGCAGCGCCCAGGTCACCTCGCTGACATCGTCGCCGGCGCGGGCTTCGCCCGCGCGCCATTCGGCGGCGAAGTCGATGATCGTGTAGTGGTACAGCGCCCGGCCGTCAGCGTCGCGCGAGATGGCATCGACCACGATCGCCAGCGCCAGTGGCCCGACCTCGATGCCGGTCTCCTCCCGCAATTCGCGACGGGCTGCTTCCTCGGCTGTTTCGCCCAAGTGCTGTGCGCCGCCGGGCAGCGACCACTGCCCGAGGCGCGGGGGCTTGCCGCGGCGGACCAGCAGGACATGGTCGCCGCGGAAGACGATGCAGCCGATGCCGACCCAGGGGCGGTCGGGGTATTCGCGCCCGGTCACTGCGGGCGCGGCGGTTCGGCCGGGGTCTCGGGCGCTTCGGGGGCGGGGGGTTCCTGGGCGCGCAGGTCCGACAGCAGCGGCGCGAAGGCCTTCTCCTTCCAGTCGCCGACCTGGTAGGCCCAGCCGCGCCAGCGCGCATTGAGACGGGCCGCCTCGTCATCGCCCTCGGCGGCGAGGGTGATCCAGAGGTTCGCGCCGTCGCGGCGCGGGCGCACCACGATCGCCAGGCCATCGGTCAGGTCGAAGCGCGCCTCGCCCAGCGCCTCCCCTGGGGCCTCGGCCTCGGCGCGGACATCGAGGAAGGTGAGGAATTCGAAGGCGCGGCCCACTTCATCGAGCGCGGTCTCGTCGGCCGGCGGCGCGTCGGCGGGTTCGGTGATGCGCAGCGTGCCGTCGGGTTCGCCGCTCCGCGCGATGACCAGCGGCGGCTGGCCGGTACGCGCGATGGTGGCACGGCGCACGCGCTCGCGCGGGACATTCGCGATGTCGCGGTCCAGCCACAGCTGCGGGTCGGAATCGACCGGGATGCGCCCTTCCGCGAGCCAGGCCTGGTTTTCGCCCGGCCGCCGGACATAGGCGGATTCCGGCACGTTGCCCTGGGTGCGGACGCGGCGGCGGCCGATGATGAGTTCGGCCACGACGCCGCCCTGCGCATCGAGCACGCGCAGCAGGGTGGAGGTCGCGCCAGGGCGCGTCGGGTCCTCGACGCCGAGCCGGTCCAGCAACTCGGGATTGGCCGTGCGCGGTTCGGTCAGGCGCAGTTCGGTCAGGCCGACCAGCAATTCGCGCACCTTCTCCTGGCGCACGGGGTAGTTGGCCTTGGCGGGCAGCACCCAGGTCTCGCCGCGGCGCGCGATCTCGAGCGTGCCGTCGTGCCGGGTCGCCACGATGCGCGCGGCGGATTGCAGGCGCTGCTGAAGGCCGGGGAAGGCGAGCGCAGCGGCGGAGGGCGGCGGCGCGGGCGGCGCAGCGGGCTTGATCAGCAAGGCCCCGCCCACCGCGACGATCGCCGCGCCGGAGAGCAGCAGCAGGGTGCGTCGGTTCATCGCGGCGCCTCCGTCACGCCCGCGCCGCGGCGCGGCGGCGGCGGCGCGCGACGCCGAGGCCGATCGCGAACAGCGTCAGCAGCAGCGGCACGGCGGCGATGTTGAGCACGCGCAGCCAGGTTTCCATGCCCTCGATGTCGCGGCGCAGGTCCAGCTGCACGGCGCGCAGCTGCTGGCGCGTCTGCAGGATCTGCGCGCGCGCCGCGTCGATCTCGGCGCGCTGCTCGGCGGTGATGACGGCGGAGGCCTGGGCACCGGCGGCTCCCTGGCCTTGGCGGAGTTCGCGCAGTCGGCGTTCGGTCGCCTGCAGGCGCTCGGTCAGTTCGCGCTCGGTCTGGCGGAAGCGGGCATCGGCGTCGCGGCGGATGTCGTCGACCACGGTGAAGGGGCGCAGCGATTCGCCGCGCGAGCGCAACGAGATCAGCGCATCCCCGCCAGCGAAGGCATCGACCAGGTTGGCCACCAGCGCGCCGTTGTCGCTGAACGGTGTGGCGACCTGCTGGCCGAAGAAATCCTGCACGCGGACCCAGAAGCGGTCCTCGAGCACGTCGGCGTCGTTGATCACGACCAGGTTGGCGGGGCCTTCGCTGCGCGCGCGATGCGGGGGCAGGTCGGCGGGGCGCTCGGCGCCCTCGGCGGGCGGCGGCGGGCCTTCGGGGAAGGCGGAGGGTACCGCACCACGGAAGCGCGCGCCGATCGTGCGGCGCAGCCCGTCCGCGCGGAACTCGGCCAGGATGCGCGCCGGGTCCGGGTTGTTCTGCACGCGTTCGACCGAGGCGCGCATGGAGCGGTCGGAACTTGTGAGCAGCGGCTCCATCTCGATGGTCGCGCCCTCGCCACGCTGCACCCAGCCGGCCGAGGCGACCGTCACCTGGTTGAGCTGCGCCGTCGCCACTTCCGACTGGCTGAGCGAATCCCCCTGCAGGTTGAACCAGGCGACATAGTCCACCGCCTGCACGCGGTCGTTCGGGTTGGCGCGTACGCGCCAGGCGCCGCGCAGGTCGAGCACCACGCCGTCATGCGGCGCGACGATGCCCCACGGGTTCAACAGCCGGTCGAGGTTGGAGGAGGTCTGCCGCGGCGGCTGCCCGCCAGGGCCGGGGCGGCTGGCCTGGCCCTCGGAATGTGGGTCCACGAAGACGATCAGCTTGCCGCCGCGCATGACGAACTGGTCGATGGCATACAGCGTCGTGTCCGGCAGGCCCTGCGGATGGATCACCATCAGCACCTGCACGTCATCGGCAATGCGCTGCGCGTCCAGCGCGACATCCTGCACCGTGAAGAACTGGCGCAGCGTCTGCATGAAGGCATAGGGCTGCCCGGCCGGTCCGCCGCGCATCATCATCATCATGCGCGGGTCGCCGTTGACCGGCAGGGTGGACATCACGCCCACCACCGGCCGGCGCGGGTTCGAAAGTTCGAACACGAGGCGCGTCAGGTCGAATTCCAGGAAGCGCTCGCGCTCGGGCTGGAAGAACGGGACGGTGCGCTCGTCATCCAACAGGTTCACACCCGCCAGGCCGAAGTAGATCTGCTCGCCGGACTGGTCGACCGGGACGCCCTGGAGGCCGTAGGCGAGGGCGCGGTCCTCGGTTTCGCTGAAGGGTTCGGGGTCGAAGACTTCGAGGCGCACCTTGCCGCCGGAGACGGCGACGTATTCCTCGAGCATGGCACGCACGCGCTCGGCATACGCGCCATAGGCCGGCACCGCGGAACCGAGCCGGCGCGAATAGAACAGGCGCAGCGTGACCGGGTCCTGCAGGTTCTGTAGCACCGACACCGTACCCGCCGAGAGCGTGTAGAGCCGCTGCTGCGTCAGGTCGATGCGCGCGCGCGGCGCCAACCGGTCCACCAGCATGTTGACGCCGATCGCAAGCACGGCGGCCGCCAGCACGCCCAGCGCCGAGGACCACAGGCGCCGCGACCCGGCGCGCGGGGAAGTCATGCCGCTCATCGGATCAATCCGCCTTCCGGTGGTCGATCACCACCGCGTTCACAAACAGGAAGAAGCCCATGAAGGTCGCGAAGAACACCACGTCCCGCAGCGCGATCACCCCGCGCGTAAGGCTGTTGAAGCGTTCGGTGATGGACAGCCCGCGCGCGACTTCCGCCAGCAGCGGAATGCGCTGGGACAGGAATTCGGTGACGATGGGTGACCCCGCCGCTGCAAACAGGAAGCACACCGCGACGGCGAGCACGAAGGCGATGACCTGGTTCTTGGTCATGGCGGACATCGCCGCACCCACCGCAAGGTAGGCGCCCGCCACCAGCAGGCAGCCGACATACCCCGCAGCGATCACGCCGTTGTCCGGCCGACCCAGGTAGTTGACCGTCAGCACAAGCGGGAAGGTCAGCAGCAGCGCGATGGCGCAAAAGGCCCAGGCAGCCAGGAATTTTCCCAATACCGCCTGCCACTGGGGCAGCGGCAGCGTCAGCAGCAATTCGATGGTGCCAAGCCGCCGTTCTTCGGCCCACAGGCGCATGGTCAGCGCCGGGACCAGGAACAGGAACAGCCACGGCACGAAGGTGAAGAAGGGCCCGAGATCGGCCTGCCCACGGCCGAAGAAGCCGCCCAGCGTGAAGGTCAGCGCGCCGGCCAGCATCAGGAAGATGACGATGAACACATAGGCAACGGGGGTGGCGAAATAGCCGGCCAGTTCGCGCCGGGCGACGGTGAGGGCGGCCATTACGCGGCCTCCCTCGGGGCTGTCGTCAATTCGCGGAACACCTGGTCGAGCGTCTTGCCCGGCTGCTCCAGCGCCTTGGGCGTGGCATCGGCCAGCACGCGCCCATGCGCGATCACGATAGCCCGCGTGCAGACCGCCTCCACTTCTTCCAGGATGTGGGTGGAGATCAGGATGGCCTTCTCCGGCGCCATGCGGCGGATCAGCTGCCGAACCTCATGCTTCTGGTTGGGGTCCAGACCGTCGGTGGGCTCATCCAGCACCAGCACCGGCGGGTCGTGCAGCAGGGATTGCGCCAGACCCACCCGGCGCTTGAAGCCCTTGGACAGTGTCTCGATCGGCTGCAAGCGCACACCCTCGAGCTGCGTCAGCTGGACCGCATCCTCGACCCGCTCGCCGAGCTCGATCCCGCGATAGCCCCGGATGCGGGCGCAGAAGGCCAGAAAGGCGCTGACGGTCATTTCGGGATAGGTGGGCGCGCCCTCGGGCAGGTAGCCCAGGCTGCGCTTGGCGGCGACCGGGTGGTCGACCACGTCCTTCCCGCAGATCCGCGCCGTCCCCGCTGTCGGTGTGACGAAGCCCGCCAGCATCTTCATGGTGGTGGACTTGCCGGCGCCATTCGGGCCGAGGAAGCCCACGACTTCGCCGCGCCCCACCGTGAACGACACGTCGTCCACGGCGGTGAAGGCGCCGAAGCGCTTGGTCAGGCGCTCGATCTCGATCAACGCGGCCAAGGCCGGTCTCCCCTTGTTCAGTCGTGCGGGACAACGCGCCGGATCGGCGGCGGCCCGGGTCGGAATGGAAGCCAACGCCAGAGGCGGGGCGATTTGACCCGCCGGCGGCCCGGATGCAAGCCCCCACGGCCGTCGCCGTGTCCGGGCGGTCGCTAGGCAGCCTTGGCGGGTTCACCTGGGCTGCAGCGGCGCTAGCCGGCTTCGAGCGGCGCCATGGACAGGTCGTGGCCGAAGATCGCCAGCAGCAGTTGCGTCGCCCGCCCACGCGGTGAGGCCAGCGCGGCGTCGCGTTCGAGCAGCACCTCGGCGTCGTCATGTGCGGTCTCGACCAGTCGGCGATATTCCTCGGGGTCCTCGCGCGGGTCGAGCAGCCGGGCGCCGGGAAGCCCGGCCTGGCGGGCGCCCAGCGCGTCGCCGCCGCCGCGTGCGCGCAGATCCTCCTCTGCGATCTCGAAGCCGTCGTCGGAGTCGCGCAGTACCATCAGCCGGCGCTTCTCGCCCTCGGTCAGGCCCGGCGAATGCACCAGCAGGCAGGAGGACGGCTTCGTGCCGCGCCCGACACGCCCGCGCAGCTGGTGCAGGGCCGCGAGGCCGAAGCGCTCGGCCTGTTCGATCAGCATGATGGTGGCCTCGGGCACGTCCACGCCGACCTCGATCACGGTGGTCGCGACCAGGATGCGCGTGCGCCCGGCGGCGAAATCGGCCAGCGCAGCCTCGCGCACGTCGATGTCCTGCATGCCGTGCGCGAGGCCGACCTGGCCGGGGAATCGGGCGTTCAACTCGGCGAAGCGGTCCTCGGCGGCGACGGAATCGTCGCGTTCGGACCCCGTGATGGCGCGCACCACCCAATAGGCGCGGTCCTCGCGCGCGATCGCCTCGCCCAGGCGCGCGACGATGTCCGGCAGGCGGTCCTGGCTGACCACCCGGGTGGTGATCGGCTGGCGGCCCGGCGGCTTGCCGGCGAGGCGGCTGACAGCCATCTCGCCCCAATTCGTCAGCAGCAGGGTGCGCGGGATGGGGGTGGCGGTCATAACCAGCATGTCCACAGCCTGGCCCTTTTCGGCCAGCATCAGGCGCTGCGCCACGCCGAAGCGGTGCTGTTCGTCCACCACGGCCAGCGCCAGGTCATGGAAGGCCACGCCCTCCTGGAACAGGGCGTGGGTGCCGAGTACCAACGGGATGGAGCCATCCGCGAGCCCAGCCAGGACGCGCTTGCGTTCGCGACCCTTCACGCTGCCGGTCAGCAGCGCCACCGGCACGCCGGCGGCACCGCACAGCCGTTCGAAACCGCGCAGATGCTGGCGCGCCAGCAATTCGGTCGGCGCCATCAGCGCGGCCTGCGCGCCCGCTTCCGCCGCGCGCAGCATGGCCATCAGCGCGACCAGCGTCTTGCCGGCGCCAACATCGCCTTGCAGCAGGCGCAGCATCCGCCGCGGCGCGGCCAGGTCGGCGTCGATCTCGGCGATCGCCTGGGTCTGCGCGAGCGTCGGCGGAAAGCCGAAGGCCGCCAGCGCGCGGTCCCGCAGCGCGCCGTCGCCCCGCAGCGCGCGGCCAGGCCGGTCACGCGAGCGCCGCCGCACCAGCCCCAGCGCCACCTGGCCGGCGAGCAATTCGTCATAGGCAAGCCGCTTGCGCGGGGCCTCGCCGGGTTCCGTCTCGGGCACCTGGATGGCGCGCAGCGCGGGCGTGAAGGCGGGCCAGCCCTCCCGCCGCAACAGTGGTGCATCCTGCCATTCGGGCATCTCGGGCAGCAGTGCCACGGCCGCCGCCATGGCGCGCGTGACCGTGGGCAAGCCGAGATTGCCAGTCAGCGGCCAGACCGGCTGCACCAGCGGTATGCCGTCCTCCCGCGCGGAGACCAGGGGGTTCACGATGACCCAGTCGCCGTCCTCCTCCTTGAGCGTCCCAGCCAGCCAGCGCGTCGTTCCGACCGGCAGGGCCTTCTCCGCCCAGGGCTTCTGCCAGTTCATCAGGAAGGCGGTGAGGGGCTCGCCGCCGGCCTCGCCGCGCACGCGCACATAGGGGCGGCCCTGGCCGCTGCGCCCGGCCTTGTGCGAGCCGACGACAAGCGGGACCAGCGCCTCGGTGTCCGGCAAGGCTTGCGAGGGATGCTCGATCCGCCGGCGCAGCAGGTAGCGTTCGGGCAAATGCAGCAGCAGGTCCAGCACGCGCGGCCCGCCGGCGACCTTGGCGATCAGGCGCGCCTCGGCCTCCTTCACACCCTTGAGGTCGGCAATCGGGGCGAGCAACGCCGTGAGCGCATCGGCGCCCTGCGGCAGGCTCGCATCCGGTCGGGCTGACACGATTCCCATCGGCCTCTATATGCCAGCGCAGAGCCCATGACCGAACCCCAGGATCTCGACCCGCGCCGCCGCCGCCTCGTGTTCCGCGCGCTCCATCGCGGAACCAAGGAGGCCGACCTGATGATCGGCGGCTTCGTCCAACGCAACATCCATGGCTTCACCGAGGACGAACTGGATGCCATCGAGGCCGTGCTCGAACACTGGGACGTCGACCTGGCGGACTGGCTGTCGGGCCGCCGCCCCATCCCGCCAGACTCCGATACGCCGATGCTGCGCCGCATGGTCGCCGAATGCGGGCGCACCGGAACCGGCGTGCCGCCGGGGGCGGAGCGTTGAAGCCCATCGCGGTCCATGGCGCGCCGGAGGGCTTCGACGCCCTGCTGCTGTGCCGGCGCCGCGCCGAGACCGACGCGCCGGTCGTGCATGTCTGCCGCGACGACGCCCGCATGGCGCGAATGGCGGAGGCGATCGGCTTCTTCGCCCCCGAGGTCGAGGTGCTGCGCTTCCCGGCCTGGGATTGCCTGCCCTATGACCGCGTCTCGCCCAATCCCGAGATCGTCGCCGAGCGCGTCGCGACGCTGACGCGCCTGCTGGAGGCGCCCACGCGTCCGCGCATCCTGCTGACCACGGTGAATGCGCTGGCGCAGAAGGTGCCGCCACCGGCGACCTTCCAGGACGCCACCATGACGCTGCGCAAGGGCGGGCGCGTGCAGCCCGAGGCGCTGACGGCTTTCCTGGAATCGAACGGCTACCACCGCACCGGCACGGTGATGGAGCACGGCGAATACGCGGTGCGCGGCGGCATCATCGACCTGTATCCGGCCGGCGAATCGGACCCGGTACGCCTCGATCTGTTCGGCGACGAGATCGAGGATCTGCGCCGCTTCGACACGGCCACGCAGCGCAGCGGCAAGGTGGTGCCGGAACTGCGCCTGCGGCCGGTGGGGGAGGTGTTCCTCGACGAGGCGTCGCGCGCGCGCTTCCGCTCGGCCTACCGCGAATTGTTCGGCGCTGCGGCGGCAGAGGACCCGCTCTATGTGTCCGTCAGCGCGGGGCGCAAGCATCCGGGCATGGAGCACTGGGCCGGCCTGTTCCACCAGCACATGGCGACGCTGATCGACTACCTGCCGGGAGCCTCGGTCAGCCTCGACCATCAGGCGGAGGATGTCGCGACCGCGCGCTTCGAGATGGTGGCGGACCACTATGAGGCGCGACGCGTCCCGGTGCGCATCGCCGAAGGGGAGGTGCCCTATCGCCCGGCGCCGCCTGCCACGCTGCACCTCACGCGCGACGACTGGAACGTGATGCTCTCCGGCGGGCCGGTGCTGCAGTTCATCCCCTTCGCGCTGGCCGATGCGGCCGAAGGCATCGAGGCCGGTGGCCGCCCCGGCCCGCTGCTGACCGAGGCGCGCACCGCCGGCGAGAATGTCTTTGCCGCCTATGCCGTGATGGTCGCGGGACAGATGAAGGCCCGGCGCCGGCCGCTGCTGGCGGCCTGGTCCAAGGGTTCGCGCGAACGCATGGCGAACCTGCTGCGCGAAAACGGCGTTGCCGCCGCGCCGGCCGAGGATTGGAAGGCCGCGCGCGCGCTGCCGGATGGCGTCGTCGCCCTGGTGGTGATGGGGCTCGAGCGCGGCTTCGTCGCCGATGGCATCTGCGTCACCGCCGAGCAGGACATTCTGGGCGAACGCATCGCGCGCCCGCCGCGCCGGCGCCGTCGCGCCGACCAGTTCATCGCCGATGCCACCGAAATTGCGGATGGCGACCTGGTTGTGCACCAGGACCACGGCATCGGCCGGTATGAGGGCCTCATCACCATCGAGGTGAACGGCGCGCCGCATGACTGCCTGAAGCTGACCTACGACGGCGGCGACCGGTTGTTCGTGCCGGTCGAGAACATCGAGATCCTGTCGCGCTTCGGCACCGAGACCGCGGGCGTGGCGCTCGACAAGCTCGGCGGCGTGTCGTGGCAGAACCGCAAGGCCAAGGCGAAGTCGCGCATCCGCGACATGGCAGGAGAACTGATCCGCACCGCCGCGATGCGCCGCATGAAAGACGGCGCGCTGGCCACGCCGCCCGAGGGCGTGTGGGACGAATTCTGTTCCCGCTTCCCCTTCGCTGAGACCGAGGACCAGACCCGCGCCATCGCGGATGTCCTGGAAGACCTCTCCGCCGGTCGCCCGATGGACCGGCTGGTCTGCGGCGATGTCGGTTTCGGCAAGACCGAGATCGCTTTGCGCGCCGCCTTCGTGGTGGCGATGTCGGGTGCGCAGGTGGCGGTGGTGGTGCCGACCACGCTGCTCGCGCGCCAGCATGCGCGCACCTTCACCGCGCGCTTCGCGGGCTTCCCGCTGGTGGTCGCACAGCTGTCGCGCATGGTCACCGCGAAAGAGGCAGCCGAGGTCCGCGAGGGGCTGAAGGATGGCCGCATCAACATCGTGGTCGGCACGCACGCGCTGCTCGCGAAGGGCATCGAATTCGCCGACCTCGGCCTGGTGATCGTGGACGAGGAGCAGCATTTCGGCGTGAAGCACAAGGAAGCGCTGAAGGCGCTGAAATCCGACGTGCATGTGCTGACGCTGACGGCCACGCCCATCCCGCGCACGCTGCAACTCGCACTCACCGGCGTGCGGGAGATGAGCATCATCGCCACCCCGCCGGTCGACCGGCTTGCGGTGCGGACCTTCATCATGCCCTGGGACCCGGTGGTCTTGCGCGAGGCGATACAGCGCGAACGCTTCCGCGGTGGGCAGATCTTCTGCGTCGTGCCGCGCATCGAGGACATGGCGAAGGTGGCCGAACGGCTCGCCGAGATCGTGCCCGAGGCGCGCACCATCCAGGCGCATGGGCGGTTGTCACCGACCGAGTTGGAACGCGTGATGACGGAGTTCGGCGACGGCAAGCACGACGTGCTGCTGTCCACCAACATCGTCGAATCCGGCCTGGACATGCCGGCGGTGAACACGCTGCTGATCCACCGCGCGGACATGTTCGGGCTGGCGCAGCTATATCAGCTGCGCGGCCGCGTGGGCCGCGGGAAGCTGCGTGGGTATGCGTATCTCACCTGGCCGGAATCGCATCGGCTGTCGGCGGCGGCGCAGAAGCGGCTCGATGTGATGCAGACGCTGGACAATCTTGGCGCCGGCTTCACGCTGGCCTCGCACGACCTGGATATCCGCGGCGCGGGCAACCTGCTGGGCGAGGAGCAGTCGGGCCAGATCCGCGAGGTCGGCATCGAGCTTTACCAGCAGATGCTCGAGGAAGCGGTGGCCGACATCAAGGCCGGGCAGGGCAGGGATGGCGGCGCGAGTGAGCGGGACTGGACGCCGCAGATCAATCTCGGCCTGCCGGTGCTGATCCCGGAGACCTACGTGGCCGACCTGCCGGTGCGCCTGGGCCTGTACCGCCGCATCGGCGGCCTCGCGTCCGATGGCGAGACGGATGCGATGGGCGCCGAACTGGCCGACCGCTTCGGCCCGGTGCCGACCGAGGTGGAGAACCTGCTCCAGGTCGTCACCATCAAGCGCCTGTGCCGCGAGGCGGGCGTCGAGAAGCTGGATGCCGGACCGAAGGGCATCGTGCTGTCTTTCCGCGGCAATCGGTTCAGCAACCCCGCCGGGCTGGTGGCCTGGGTGACGTCGCAGAAGACCGCGGTGAAGCTGCGGCCCGACCACAAGCTGGCGCTGCTGCGCGAGATGGACCTGGCAGCGCGCGTGAAAGCGGCGCGGGAGTTACTCGGGGCGCTCGCGCGTGTCGCTCGGACAGCGCGCGCCGCTTAGGCGCGCGGACGGCGCGCGCGGCCTAGGTGCGCGGATTGCCCGCGCGGCGCGGCGCGACGCCAGCACCCGGCGGCCGACCCGGTGCCGAGTCGTCCAGCCGGCCAGTTGCCAGGACAGCATCGGGGCCGTAAGCCCAAGCCGTTCCGACCAAGGTGACCCGATGCCCCTCACTGCCCCCCCGGTGATCCGCCTGTCCTGTCTGGCGGCGGCTGCGTTGTTCCTCGTGGCCGGGGGGCCGGCGCCCGAACGCCGCACGGTGCCGCGCGCCGCTGCCATTCCGCCGGCCGCCGCGCCCGCGCCCGCGCCCACACCTGCGCCCGTCTCGGAACCCGCCCCGGTCCCAGGCACCATGACCGCTCCTGCCGCGGCCAGTGCTGCCGTCGCCACCCCCGACCTGTCGCACCTGTCGCCCGGCGACCGCGCCCGCGCTCTGGCCGATGCGCGGCGCTGGTCGGGCACGCTGTTCATCGGGTCCTCGGTCGCCGACGGCAAGCTGCGCGACCTGGTCTTCGCGCCCTGGACCGGGTCCTGGGGCGACGACACGCTGGTGGGCGGCGCGGTGCAGTACCGGCTGGGCCGCTTCTGGCGCTTCTTCATGGTCGACCTGGAAGGTGGCGCGGTCTATCGCTCGGGCGACACCAATGGCGGCGAGTTCTGGGCCGCGGCCTATCTGCGCTACGACGGCTTCCCCTGGACCAACTACGTCTACACGACCTTCGGCTTGTCCATGGGGCCTGACTACGTGACGCGCCTGCCGCAGGTCGAACGCGGCACGGATGCGCGGCCCGAGCCCAACCAGTCGCGCTGGCTGAACTTCTTTTCGCCGGAACTGACCTTCGCGCTGCCCGAATACCCGCAATACGAGGTCGCGTTCCGCTACATGCACCGCAGCGGCATCTTCGGCACCTACAACGGCGTCTACGAGGGCGCGAACAGCTTCGTGCTGGGGCTGCGCTACCGGTTCTGAGGCGCGCAGGCGCGGCGCAGCGACGGTCACGGCCGCCATGCCCGCGGCGGTGGACGATGCGGCACCCAATCTCACGGACCGCTTCTACGCCCATGCCGATGCAGCGCCCGACCGCGCCGCACTGTCCGAGGCCACCGGCGACCTGACCTACGCGGACCTGCGCGCCGCCGCGAATGCCCTGGCGCTGCGGGTGCTCGACGCCGGCATCCGGCCCGGCGACGTCGTGCACGGGGTGTTCCAGGCGCAGGCCTTCCGCCTGAAGCTCGCCTGCGCGATCGCGCTGGCGCGCA
Organism: Roseomonas fluvialis; assembly: GCF_022846615.1. NCBI lineage: Bacteria > Pseudomonadati > Pseudomonadota > Alphaproteobacteria > Acetobacterales > Roseomonadaceae > Roseomonas > Roseomonas fluvialis. The sequence goes on along the minus strand of NZ_AP025637.1, from coordinate 2,611,606 downwards.
TCGGGGCCATCTATGCGCCGGGCGCCGCAGGGGCCGACCTGGCCGCCCTGTGCCGCCAGACAGGCGCGCGCTGCGTCATCGGGGATACGCTCCATGACGTCCCGCCGGACGTCGTCGCGCTGCGCCTGGATCTCGATGCGCTGTTGCGCGCGCCGCCGGCGGCCGCGCCGCCCCGCGCCACGGATCCTGGCCTGGCCTGGCTGCTGGCGCGGTCTTCGGGCACGACCGGGGCGCCGAAGGCGTTCCTCATCTCCCATGCCAATGAGGCCGCCCGGCACGCGGCCCAGCAGGGCGAGATCGCGATCCGCAGGGATGAAGTCTTCCTCGGCTTCGTCGACCCGCAGCACTACATCGGCTTGAGCTACGTGCTGCGCTGCCTGCGCTCGGGCGCAACGGCGATCGCCGCCGACGCCGAGTCCGGCATGGCCGGCAACCTGCGGCGGATCGCCGAACGGCGCGTGAACTACGTCTCGACCGCGCCGGCGCATCTGTACGCGCTGGCGGCGGCCAACCAGGTCGCCGGGCTTCCGCTGCCCGCCCTGCGCGTGCTGCGCGTGGGCAGCGCGGCGGTCAGCACGCCGCGGCTGCAGCACGCCTTCGCGCACCTCACGCCAAACATCTACGTCGGCTACGGCACCAACGAGGCCGGTATCATCGCCGTCGCCACGCCGGGGGATCTGCGGCGGGACCCGACGTGCTGCGGCCGTCCGCTGCCCGGCGTCGCGGTCAGGCTGCTGCCCCCGGACGGGGCGGGCGCAGCGGCCGAGGGTGGCGAGATCGCGGTCCGCTCGGCGGGCGTGGTGGAACGCTATCTTCGCGCGGATGGTCCGGCTGGCCGCCATTTCGCCGATGGCTGGCTGCGCCCGGGCGACCTCGCGCGGATCGACGCATCGGGCTGCATCATCCTGCAGGGGCGCGCCGACGATGCAATGAACTATGGCGGCGTGCTGATCTCCCCGCAGGAGATCGAGGCGGTGCTTCTTGAGCATCCGGCGGTGGCCGATGCGGCTGCCTTCTCGGTCGCATCCGAACTGCACCAGGACCTGCCGCATGCGGCCGTGGTGGCGCGCCAACCGGTCGCCAGCGCCGAACTGCTTGCCTTCTGCCGCCGGCGGCTGGGCAGCAAGGCCCCGGTCGCGATCGTGCTGCTGGCCGAATTGCCGCGCAACGCCATGGGGAAGGTGCTGCGGCGCGTGCTGCGCGATAGGCAGGCGCGGCCCGGCGCGGCGCCGCGCGATAGCGCCTGACGCTACAGCAGGCGGATGCCGCGTGACGCCGCGACGTCGCGCCAGCGCGCCACCTCGGCTTCGACGAAACTGCGGAATTCGGCCGGGCTGGACGCGACCGGCTCCAATCCCATGCCGGTCAGCGTGGGGGCGATGGCGGGGTCGAGCAGCACTGTGCGGGTCGCCGCGGCAAGCGCGCCGACCGCCAGCGCGCCCATGCCGGCCGGGCCGACCAGCCCGACCATCGAATAGGTCGACAGGCCGGGCCAGGTTTCGGCCGCCCGCGGGATCCACGCGGCGCCGGGCACCGGTGCCGCGCCGGTCGCCGCGATCACCTTGAGGCGGCCCGCATCCACACCCGCGCGCGCCGACACCCAGGGGTCGATCATCAGGTCCACGCGCCCCGCCGCGACATCGCCGACCGCGGGGGCGGCGCCGCTATAGGGCACATGGACCAGCCGCGCGCCGCTGTCGCGCGCCAGCAATTCCAAGGTCATGTGCATGACCGTGCCGATGCCGGGCGTCGCGACGCTGAGCCCGCCGTCACGCCGGTGCGACAGCGCTACGACCTCAGCCAGGGTCGTGGCCTCGAACGCCGCGCCGGCAACGATCACGATATGCGCCCGCGCGAGCTGCGTGATGTGGCTGAACTCCGTCAGCGTGTCGTAGGGCAGGTCGTGGCGGAGCGCGGCGTTGATGGTGTGCGCGCTGACCACGACGCCCAACACGCCCTCCTCGGGGCGAGAGCGCGCGACCGCCAGCGAGCCGATGACGGTGCCGCCGCCGGGGCGGTTGTCGACCGCGATGCGCGAAGCCGTCGACACGGAGAGCCGGTCCGCGACCAGCCGGGCGAAGATGTCGGTGGCGCCACCGGGCGGGAAGGGCACGACGAGGCGGTTCACGCTGCCCGCCCCCGGCGACGCCAGCGTGCGGCACGCAGGCGTGCCCGCCAGGCCGAGGGCCGCCAGTGCGACAGGCAGATCGCGGCGTGTCGGCAACGGCGCACCTCGTATCGCCGGGAGGACGATCACGATCCTGCGCGTGCCCGCCGACGCGTGTCAAAGCATGCGGGCCGGCAGATGGAGGTAGACTGTGGATGGTGCGGGTAGCGGCGGATGGTGGGCGCACGTGGGATCGAACCACGGACCTCCTGCGTGTCAAGCAGGCGCTCATACCACTGAGCTATGCGCCCCCCGGCCCCGAGGGTGCCGCCAGGTCAAACAAGGCCCCCCGGCGGGGCCGCCTGATTAGACGCGGCGCGCCGGCTGCGCAAGGCCCCGCGCGGCAGGTCGTTCAGCCTTCGACCAGCGCGACGTCGATGAGGCGTTCGAGCACCTCGGGCTCCTGCGCGCCGGCAATGGCGTGGCGCCCGCCGATCACGAAGCAGGGCACGCCGTTGATACCCAGGCGATGCGCGCGAAGGTTCTCGGCATGCACCGCATCGGTCTCCGCGCCGCTGTCGAGGAAACGGTGCACGCCCGACGTCTCCATCCCGATGCGCATGGCGAGCGCCACCAGCGTGTCGGCATGGCCGAGGTCGGCGCCCTCGGCGAAATAGGCGTGGAACAGCGTGTCCACCATGGCGTCCGCCAGGCCCTCGCGCGCTGCGTAGCGCACCAGCCGATGCGCATCGAGGCTCGATGGCATGCGGCGAATACGGTCGAAGCGGAAGGGCACGCCCTCGGTGCGGCCGAGCTCGGCGATGGTGGCGTGCAGCCGGCGCGCGCGTTCCTCCCCGCCGAACTTCCGCGTGAGGAACTCCTGCCGCGGCAGCCCGCCATTCGGGATGTCGGGGTTCAGCAGGAAGGGGCGCCACAGGATCTCGGCGAGGATGTCCGGCCTCGTGCGCAGCGCGCGGCGCAGCCGCCGCGTGCCCAGGTAGCACCACGGGCAGACCAGGTCGAAGACGACCTCGATCTGCAGACGGGCGCGCGGTGGGGCAAGGATGTTCACCGCACCATCCTAGGGCAGCGCCGGGGTGAGTGGAACCGCGTCGCGGCCCTCACAGGGGCCGCCCGGCCGTGCGCAGCGGCGGTGCCGGGGAGGCCAGCACGCGGTCCCCGCCGCCGGCCTGTGCCGAGGCGAGCGCGGCCTCCGCCGCGGCGATCGCCTCATCCAGCACGGCGCGGGTCGGGCCGTCGCCGACCGGGGCGATGCCAACGCTCACCGTCAGCCTGGTGCCGTCCATCCCCGGATGCGCGAGCCGCGTCGAGGCCTCGCGCCGCAGACGGTCGGCCATACCCGCGGCGGCCTCGGTGGTTGCCGAGGGCAGCAGCGCGGCAAGCACCAGCGCGCTGGCGTGGCCCGGCACGTCGCCCGCACGCGTGGCGTCTCGGAACACGTTGGCGAAGTCGCGCAACAGCGTCTCGGCGGCCTGCGGGCCGCGGTCCTGCGTGATCTGCGCGAGACCATCGATGGTGGCGGCAACGACCGATGCCGGCAGCAGGTCGCGCTGGCAGCGCGCCAGGGCGGGCACGGCCTGGCCCAGCAGCGTGGCGCGGTTGGGCAGGTTGGTCTGCTGGTTCACCGGCGCGGCCTGCTGCGCCTTCAGCCGATCGGCGTCGGCGCGCCGGTACGCCCGCACCAGCAGCACGACGGTGAGCGCGAGGACGGCATCGGCGAACAGCCGCAGGGCCGTGCGCCAGCCGCCCGTCCCGGCACCGCCGCCGAGCAACGCATCCGCGCCCAGGATCACGACAGCCCCGCAGGCCAGTGCGGCGAGGACAGCCACCTGGAAACGCCGTGGCACGTGGTGCCAGTCCCGCGCCGCCGCCGCCGCGGCCACGGCCACGCCAAGGGCACCCAGCGTGACCAGGGCCAGCAGGACCGTGAGAACCAGGGTCAAGGCCGCGGCCTGGTCAGGTGGCGGAAGGGGTGGGATTCGAACCCACGAGGGCTTGCACCCTGGCGGTTTTCAAGACCGCTGCCATAGACCGCTCGGCCACCCTTCCGCATGTCGTGCCGCTACTCGCCGGCGAGGCGTGCGGCCATCATCGGCGCGCCGAGCCGCAGCATCGCGTGCACATCCGCCGCCTTGTCCAGGTTCAGCACCGCATCGGCCAGCGCGCGGGCGCGATCGGCCCCGAGCACGGCGTCTGCCAAGCCATGGAACTTCGCGCGCAGTTCGGCCTCGGTCAGGAAGTTGGCGGGCTCGCCCTTGGGCACCTGGATCTTCTTCACGAAGGTCTGCCCGCGCGCCTTCACCGTCAGCTTGCCGGACATGTAGTCGGGGAAGTCGGCCTCGACCTCGGCATCCTCGACCGGGAGGATCTTCTTCATCAACGCGCGCAGGTCCGCATCCTGCAGCCACGCGTAGCTGTCCCAGCCGAAATGCCCGCGCGCCAGCGCGCAGGCGACGACGAAGGGGCCGGAGAACTGCCCGTCCACGATGTTCTGCGGGTTCTGCTTGTACTGCGTCGGCGCGCCGACCAGCAGCATGCCCTTGTTGGGCAGGCCCATGGTGACGCTCTCGATCTCCTCGGCCTTGAGGCCCAGCTCAGCGCGAAGGGCCAGCGCCGCATCCACGTTGGCATGCCCGTAGCGGCAGGACGGGTAGGGCTTCACCGCGGTTTCCATCAGCTCCCACTCGGTGCCCAGGCCCTGTAGCGCGCGCTCGGGCTTCGGGTTGGGGGCATAGGCGCGCAGGAAGCCGGCGCGGCCTTCCAGCGCCTCGCCCGCGCCACGGAAGCCTTCGCGCGCCAGCGACGCGGCGGTCAGGCCGTTCAGTGCCGACCAGCCGACCTGGAAGCGCTTCGTCCAGGCGCCGTTCGCCAGGAACTGCAGCGACCCCGCGGCCTGGGACAGCGCGATGCCGAAGGCGTCCTCGATCTGCGCGGCGCTCAGCCCGAACACGCGCGCAGCCGCCGCGGCAGCGCCAAAGGCGCCGCAGGTCGCGGTCGGATGGTAGCCCCGGTCGTAATGGTCGCCGCCGGGCAGGGACAGCGCCAGCCGGCAAGTCACTTCATACCCGGCGACGATCGCGGCCAGCACGGTGCGGCCATCCGCGCCCACCATCTCGGCCGCCGCCAGGGCCGCCGGGATCACCGGCGCGCCGGGGTGCAGCGTGCCGGCGGCATGGGTGTCGTCGAAGTCGAGCGAATGCGCGGTGGTGCCGTTCACCAGCGCCGCGCCGGCCGGCGTGTAGCGCGCCGAATCGCCGAAAACCGCCGCCGAACCCGCCGCCAGACCCAGCGAGCGCACTGCGGCCAGCAACGGCGCCGTGCTCTCGGCATCGTGACGCCCGCGCAGCATGTTGCCGACCAGGTCGAGCACGAGGAAGCGGGTGCGCTCCTGGACCTCGGTGGGCAGCGCCTCGAAGCGGATCGCGGCGGTAAAGGCTGCAAGTTCGCGCGTGACGGCGGCCATGGCGTTGTCCTCCTGGATGTGCGTGCGTTGTAGCATTCCCCGCGCCCCGGCCAAGGCAGCAACCAGCGTTTGCATCGCCCGGACGCACATGGCAGGTGGGTCGCATGATCCGCCGTCGAACCCTGCTCGCCGCCGTCCCCCTTGCCGGATGCGGCGCGGCCGCCGTGCCGTCCCCCGCATCCGTGCCCGCCGCGCCGACGCCGGCGCCGGCGGCGCCGTTGCCGGTCGAACCGATATCCTCCGTCGCCTTCGATCGCTTCGTCGACGGCGTGAAGACCGAGGCACGGCGGCGCGGCATTTCGCAGGCCACGGTGAACGCGGCCTTCGCCGGCGTGCAGGCGAACCGCCGCGTGATCGAACTCGACCGCCGCCAGGCCGAGGGCGGGCTGCCCTGGGAAGACTACCGTGACCGCATCATGGTCACGCCGACCCGCATCCAGAACGGCCAGCGCCTGTACCGCGAGAATGCCGACCTGCTGCGGCGGATCGAACAGCGCTACCGCGTCTCCCCGCGCGTGATCGTCGCGATCTGGGGGGTCGAGACCAATTACGGCGGCAATACCGGCGGCTTCGGCGTGATCGAGGCCCTCGCCACCCTCGCCTGGGAAGGCCGCCGTGCCGCGTATTTCCGCAACGAACTGTTCGCCGCGCTGAAGATCATCGACGAAGGCCATATCCGCGCCGAGCGCATGCGCGGGTCCTGGGCCGGCGCGATGGGCCAGCCACAATTCATGCCGTCCAACTTCGACCGCCTGGCGGTGGATTTCGACGGCGACGGGCGGCGCGACATCTGGGACAGCCGCGCCGATGCGCTCGGGTCGATCGCGCACTACTTCCAGCGCAATGGCTGGCGCGAGGGCGAGTCCTGGGGCCTCGAGGCGCGTCCGCCCGCGGGCTTCACGCTGGCCGGCGCTGACACCGAATCCCGCCGCCCGATGCGCGACTTCGCACGTATGGGCTGGCGCACCGCCGCCGGCGGGGCGCTGCCCGACGGGCCGGACGCCAGCGTGGTGCTGCCCTCGCGCGGGGCCGGGCAGGTCTTCCTCGGCCACCACAACCTGCGGGTGATCCGGCGCTATAATTCGCCTGTGAACTACGCGTTGGCGGTGGGCCTGCTGTCGGACCGCGTGGGATGACGCGCATCGCGCTGCTGCTGCTGGCGCTCCTGGGCGGCTGCGCCACGCCGCCGGCGCGCTACGTGGTCGGCGATCCGTACCGGATGGGCGGCACATGGTCGTACCCGCGCGAGGATTTCTCCAGCGTCGAGACCGGCCTTGCGACGCGCCACGCCGTGCCGGGCTGGAACGCGCGCACCGCCAATGGCGAGGCCTGGAGCGACAGCCGAGCGCTCGCTGCGCACCGCACGCTGCAACTGCCCGCGGTTGTGGCAGTGACCAACCTCCAGAATGGCCGCACGCTGCTGGTGCGGGTGAATGACCGCGGGCCGGTGAATCCAGGCCGCGTGATCGGCCTGTCGGATCGCGCGGCGACGCTGCTCGGCATCCCGGCGGGCGGCGTTGCGCAGGTGCGCGTGGCGGTGGACCAGGAGCGCAGCCGCGCGTTGGCCGAATCAGCGCCGGCGGCCGAGCGCCCGCCCTTGCCGATCGAGGCCGCGCCACGCGCTGCCGTGGCCGCCGAGAGCCTGGACGCGCCGCCCGGTGCGCGCAGCGCCGCCCCGGCACGCGCGCCGGCCCCGGCCGGCGCACCCGCGGCGATGCCGGTTGCGGCCCCGCCACGCGACATTCCGCTGCCCGAGACGGTC